>NZ_JAGYHC010000001.1:3359464-4031357 GCF_019837165.1 Virgibacillus sp. NKC19-3 | reverse complement strand
GAATAATTTCACTCCTTTCGACATATATATGATAGAAAAAGCCTCTCTCAATCTAGTAAAAAGATGGAAAGGCATAACAAACTATATAACTTTTACATTATTTTTGTTTTTTGTCTGTGGATAGGAAAACATTAGAAGGCCGATGTCATTGATAGCTTATATACAATATCCACAGAGTTGTTGAAAAATATATAAAGATAGTGTGAATATCTATCCACAAATAATCCACAAGTAGTGGATAACTTTTCAATTGTTCTTGGATTTACACAAGTTAAACACTAATATAATATCAAATAAATAGAGGAATGGCAATGGATTTTCGACAGTTATCCACAATTTCAACCGGTTGTGTAGAAATATTCTCCACATCCCCATATTTTGTGATTAACATGTCGATACGGAATGTGGATAGGGAAAAATGTGTCGAATGAAGGTGAACATCGCATTGTGGATAAGATTATACAAAATGAAAGTTGACATATTGGTCCCGTATTACTATAATTACAGAGACTGTTTATGGACATTCATCAATAAAGTTGGGTATTATTAGGAATGATCCCTCTAGGAGGTGCAAGATAAATGAAAAGAACATTTCAACCAAATAATCGGAAAAGAAAAAAGGTACATGGTTTTCGTACACGGATGAGCACGAAAAACGGTCGTAAAGTTATCGCTCGCCGTCGTCGTAAAGGAAGAAAGGTATTATCTGCATAGGCCACTGAAAAGTCAGTGGTCTTTTTTCTCTTTAAGGAAATTCATAAAGGGTGTATCTCAAGTTGAGTTGCAACGTATTACATAGATGTGATTTAGTAAAGGTGATAATGGATGAGAAAAGAATTTCGTATAAAGAAGAACGAAGAATTTCAGTATGCGTTTAAGCATGGGAAATCCTTTGCCAACAGACAGCTAGTCATATATTATGTAAGAAAACCTACGCAAGATCACTTTCGGATTGGGCTTTCAGTAGGTAAGAAAATTGGAAATGCTGTTACACGAAATCGAATTAAACGTTATTTGCGTCAAGCCTTTCAGGAATTGGAAGATTGTATACCCAAAGTGTATGATATTGTGATTATCGCCAGACAGCCTACGAAGAAAATGGGTGCTGCCGAAATAAAAAAAAGTTTAACCCACTTACTATACAAAGAACACTTATTAAAAAAATAATAACAATGACTGTTTTAAAATAGAAACCTTCTCTTATATGAGGTAGAATAAATAGTGCAAATGGATAGGTATTTGTTAATTAGTTAGGAGGAAACATTTTGCGTAAGAAGCACATTTTGCTTTTGACCTTAATCGGGTTAGTAGTATTACTTGCCGGTTGTACCCAAGTGAATGAACCGATAACGGAAGAAAGCACCGGTATTTGGAATACCTGGTTAGTATATCCTTTATCCCAATTTATCACATATTTAGCCGAATTGTTTAATGAAAATTATGGTTTAGCTATTATTATTGTAACGATTCTTGCCCGCTTGTTGTTGTTACCATTAAACATAAAACAACTTAAAAGTTCACGAGCGATGCAGGAAGTCCAGCCAAAACTTCAGGAATTACAAAAGAAATATAGTTCTAAAGATCAAAAAACGCAACAAAAGCTTCAAGAAGAAACGATGGCTTTATTCCAGAAAAACGGGGTAAATCCACTCGCAGGTTGTTTGCCGATTTTTGTACAAATGCCTATATTAATGGCGATGTATCATTCAATAATGCGAACGGAAGAAATTAGTACACATAGTTTTCTATGGTTTGAATTAGGTTCACCAGATCCCTTCTTTATATTACCATTGATTGCTGGTGGAGCGACCTTCTTCCAGCAAAAGCTCATGATGGCAGGAAATCCTTCTGCAAGTAATCCGCAAATGCAAGTGATGCTTTATGTCATGCCGATTATGATTGGTGTGTTTGCGATCTTCTTCCCATCAGCATTGGCATTATATTGGGTAGTAGGTAACGTCTTTATGGTTGCTCAAACCCTGCTTATCAATAAACCGATGATGCGTAATAATACTAACAATACTGGAGGAGACAAAAAGTGAGAGAAATAACTGCTAGTGGACAAACCGTTGATGAAGCGATCCAATCAGCATTAGAGCAGTTAAACATCACGAGGGACCAGGTAGAAGTTGATGTTATTGATGGAGGTAAGAAAGGGTTACTTGGTTTTGGATCAAAACGAGCAATTGTAAAAGTAACCATCAGCAAAGATCCAATCCAGGAAACAGCGGATTTTATTAAAGAAGTTACCATGAATATGAATGTAGATGCAAATGTTTCAACAAGTATGGAGGGTAACCATGTCACTTTTGAATTAAGTGGTGATAATATCGCTATCTTAATCGGAAAACGTGGCCAAACGCTCAATTCCCTGCAATATTTAGTACATCTTGCGTTAAATAAAGACAACACACAGTTTTATTCTGTTACAGTAGACGCAGAGGGATATCGCGATCGGCGAAAAGACACCCTGCAATCCTTAGCAGCGAAAATGGCGGATAAAGCAATCCATATCAATAAAAAAGTAGCGCTTGAACCAATGCCGGCATTTGAGCGAAAAATTATCCATAGTGTTCTGCAAAGCCGTGGCGATGTTTCGACATACTCTGAAGGTGATGAACCGCATCGGCATATTGTGATTAAACCATGAGGTAAAAAATGTTAAATCAACTTGGCCTAGTGACAATTGCCAAAAGAGGAAACTATAATATAAAATCCCGTCTGTTTTCTTATTGGAAGGCAGGCGGATTTTTATGAAAGATAAGAAGGTATAAAATTGGGGAGGGCCCGAGTGGCGGCAAAATTGATCGAACTAATGAAGAGGATGCGTTAAGTAGTCATGAAGAGATAAAGTTGCTAGAAAAGGATATGAGGAGAAATAACGAAAAGGATTGGAATTCCGTTTATGCACATGTGGATAAACGGAATTTTTAGTGGGACGATTTTTTCTGTGGATAAGTTTATTTTTATCATAATTTGTGATATTCTTTCTTGGCGGGCGGGAAGAGAATATGCATATTCTCCGCCTGTATAAATGCCAATAAAATTTCATTTATATATATAATAGGTTGGAGGTGGAAATGATGGAGACAGATACAATTACTGCAATATCAACCCCTACTGGTGAAGGTGCCATTGCGATTGTACGGTTGAGCGGTCCGGAGGCGATTGCAACTGCAGCAGGATTATTTCAAGGGGGTAATTTACATGAAGTAGCATCACATACGATGCATTATGGAAAAATCGTAGATCCAGCAACATCCGATGTAGCAGAGGAAGTAATGGTTTCCGTCATGCGTGCACCGAAGACATTTACAAGAGAAGATGTTGTGGAGATCAATTGTCATGGTGGGATGGTTGCCGTTAATCGTGTACTTGAAATCGTTTTGGCTAGTGGCCCAAGATTGGCAGAGCCGGGGGAGTTTACGAAGCGAGCATTTCTGCATGGACGTATTGATTTATCACAGGCAGAAGCCGTGATGGACTTGATTCGTTCCAAAACGGATAAGGCAATGTCTGTAGCGTTAAAGCAAATGGACGGACGCCTGTCAGGACTTATAAAGCGTTTGAGACAGGATTTACTGGAAACTGTTGCGCATGTCGAGGTTAATATTGATTATCCGGAATATGATGATGTGGAGGAAATGACGCACAAGGTGATGCGTGAAAAAACAAAACAAATCCATCAAGAGATTGATGATCTGTTGGAAGTAGCGAAACAAGGTAAAATCCTGCGTGAAGGCCTGGCAACAGCTATTATAGGCCGCCCGAATGTAGGGAAATCTTCTTTAATGAATACCCTTGTACAGGAAAATAAGGCGATTGTCACGGAGGTTCCGGGAACGACACGTGATGTTATTGAAGAATACGTGAATGTACGCGGGGTTCCACTTCGATTAGTGGATACAGCCGGGATTCGTGAAACAGAAGATATTGTTGAAAAAATCGGTGTCGAGCGATCCAGACAAGTCTTAAATGAATCCGATCTTATATTAATTGTGTTAAACTCTAATGAAGAACTAACAGAGGAAGATGTAAAGCTTTTTGAAGCAATTGCTGGGCTTGAATATATTGTGATTATGAACAAGACGGATCTCGCGCATAAGCTTGATGTAGATAAAGTGAAAGAGATGGCGGAAGGGAATCCGATTGTTACAACGTCACTTATTCAAGAAGAGGGCATAAACGAATTGGAGTCAGCGATTGCAATGACCTTCTTTTCTGGTGATATTGATACCGGTGATTTAACTTATGTATCGAATGTAAGGCATATTCAATTACTGAAGCAGGCAAATCTTGCATTAGCAGATGCTATGGAGGGTATTGATATAGGGATGCCCCTTGATATTATACAAATTGATGTAACCCGCGCATGGGAATTTTTAGGAGAAATAATTGGAGATACGGCCAGTGATGGTTTGATCAATCAATTATTCTCACAATTTTGTTTAGGAAAATAAAAGGAAGGATGAAAAACAATGACATATGATGCAGGCCATTATGATGTAATCGTGATTGGTGCCGGCCATGCTGGTGTTGAGGCTGGTGTAGCCGCATCAAGAATGGGTGCAAAGACATTAATGTTAACATTGAATTTAGATATGATTGCTTTTATGCCATGTAATCCGTCACTCGGTGGTCCTGCAAAAGGCATCGTCGTACGGGAAGTGGACGCACTTGGTGGCGTAATGGCAAAAGTGATTGATAAAACGTATATCCAAATGCGCATGTTAAATACAGGAAAGGGTCCAGCCGTACAGGCGTTACGGGCTCAAGCAGATAAGCCTCTGTATATAAAAGAAATGAAAAATGTGATCGAAAACGAGGAAAATCTGACCCTTCGTCAAGGGATGGTTGACAGGTTAGTTGTAGAAGACGGGGTATGTAAAGGTGTTATTACCGAATCAAAAGCAAAATATTCTGCCGAAACGGTTATTATTACAACAGGAACATTTAACCGTGGAAGAGTATTAATGGGGGATTTGGATTACGAAAGTGGTCCAAATAATCAGCGTGTATCTGTGAAACTGTCGGAGCATCTTGAGGAACTTGGCTTTGAACTTACACGATTTAAAACAGGGACTCCTCCTCGTGTCAATAGTCGTACCATTGATTATTCCAAAACAGAGATCCAACCAGGAGATGAAAAGCCCCAAGGTTTTTCTTATGAAACCACCGAATTTATTGTCGATCAAATCCCGTGTTGGTTAACATATACCAATGAATTCACCCATCAAATGATTAATGATAACTTACAACTTTCTGCCATGTATTCAGGCATGAAACGTGGTACAGGTCCCAGGTATTGTCCTTCGATTGAGGATAAAATCGTTCGTTTTAATGATAAACCCCATCACCAAATATTCCTGGAGCCAGAGGGAAGAGATACGGAAGAGGTCTATGTGCAAGGATTGTCGACTTCTTTACCAGAATCCGTGCAACATGGTATGGTTCGAAGTGTACCTGGACTTGAGCATGCAGAAATTATGCGAGCAGGGTATGCAATCGAATATGATGCGATTGTTCCGACACAGCTTTGGCCAACGCTTGAAACGAAAAAAATTCCCGGCCTTTTTACTGCAGGACAAATTAATGGAACATCCGGATATGAAGAAGCAGCGGCACAAGGGATTATGGCAGGTATTAACGCCGCGGCAAAAGTAACAGGCAAAGACCCTGTCATTTTAGATCGATCCCAAGCTTATATTGGTGTTTTAATCGATGATTTAGTAACAAAAGGAACAAACGAACCATATCGTCTGTTGACCTCACGTGCCGAATACCGCCTACTATTGCGTCATGACAATGCTGATTTACGTTTAACGGAAACAGGTTATAAACTTGGAACAGTGCCCGAAGCACGTTACAAGAAATTTGTCGAAAAAAATGATGCTGTCGAAGAAGAGAAAAAACGATTAAGCAAATTAACCGTTAAACCAACAGAACAAGTAAATAAAGTAATGGCAGAAGCCGGAACTGCACCATTAAAAGAAGCAATAAAAGCATATGAACTATTAAAACGTCCGGAACTAAACTATGATATAGTCGAACGTATAATCGAACCAAATCCCGAACTCTCACAGATAGTCAGAGAACAGGTTGGTATCCAAATCAAATATGAAGGCTACATTAAAAAGGCGAATGATCAAGTTGCCCGCATGTTGAAAATGGAAGATAAAAAAATCCCGGAGGATATTGATTACGAAGACATTAGTGGTATTGCGACAGAAGCAAGACAGAAATTGAAAAAAGTACAACCACTGTCAGTGGGGCAGGCATCTAGAATATCAGGCGTAAACCCTGCAGATGTTTCTATTTTACTCGTGTATTTGGAGCAGGGGAATATTGCTCGTGTTGCCAATTAACTGGATCGGATATCCAAAACGTCCGGTAGGGTTTTGATACACATTTGAAGGAGATTTCGTGCCAATGAATCCGCAAGCTTTCCGAGAAGCATTAAGTGAACAGGGAATTGTATTAAATGAGTACCAAATGAAGCAATTTGCTATTTATTTTCAAACCTTGGTAGAATGGAATCAAAAGATAAATCTGACTTCTTTAACAGAAGAAGCAGATGTTTATTTGAAGCATTTCTATGACTCCATAACATTAGCGTTTCATTATGATTTTAAAGAAGCTATTTCGATTTGTGATGTGGGTGCTGGAGCAGGTTTTCCAAGCATCCCACTTCAAATATGTTTTCCTTATTTGCATGTAACCATTGTAGACTCACTAAAAAAGCGGATTACCTTTTTAAAGCACTTAGCAGCACAACTTGAACTAACGAACGTTCAATTCCATCATGATCGGGCAGAAAATTTCGGAAAAAGCCGAGCATTTCGGGAGACGTTCGATGTAGTGACAGCCAGGGCGGTTGCGCGAATGTCTGTATTAAGTGAATTATGTTTACCACTTGTCAAAAGACAAGGCATATTTATGGCAATGAAAGGTTCTAACATTCATGAAGAATTGGAGGATGGGGAATCTGCTATCCGACTATTAGGTGGAAAAATAGATAAAACCCACATCTTCACGTTACCTCAAGAGGATAGTGAGCGATCCATTGTAATGATCAATAAGTCGGGGAATACACCTAAAAAATATCCAAGGAAAGCTGGAACACCAAATAAAGAGCCTATTGTATAAAGGTATTTTTTAAAAATTTGACGTATGCCTTCGTTCCACTTATGTAGAGGCCGGGACACAACAAAAGTGTTTAACTAAAAAACGAACATTTCCGAAGCGATGTATATTCGGAATATATTTGTTAAAAACACGTTTATTCCAGCCTCTGCCCAGCATTTTATTTTTCATAGATAAACTTTTATTTATTTCGTACTTTTTCGAGTCTATTTATGGTAAAATATATAATAAGTGTGGGATGGCTATTCACTGATGTGTAATAGTGTTTTTTAATTGTTTCACGTGAAACAATTTTTACATAGATCGTTAATGTTTTTCCAAGTTTTCCATGATAAGAGTATAAGTTGAATAAAAAGGTGGTGTCTGATGATGGTACGTCCTTTTAGTCGAGTATTTGGTTTGGGAGATAAATCTGATTCTGAACCAGAAGAAGAAATCTATCATCCGGATGAAGTGATACAGCTTCCAGTAAATAGCATTGAACCTAATCGGTATCAACCGAGATCTATTTTTAGTGATGAAAAAATCAGCGAACTGGCGCAAACAATTCACACACACGGTATGATCCAACCAATTATTGTACGAGAATTGGAAGGGGAAGAGGGTAAATACGAGATTATTGCTGGTGAACGGAGATGGCGAGCTGTTCAATCGCTAGAATGGGAGAATATCTCTGCGATCATTCGTAATATGACGGAAGCAGAAACAGCGTCCGTTGCTTTAATCGAAAATCTTCAACGGGAAGAATTAACCGTGATTGAAGAGGCTACCGCATATGACCAATTATTGCAGCTTCATGATTTAACACAAGAAGCTTTGGCGCAAAGGTTAGGTAAAAATCAATCAACAATCGCAAATAAGCTCAGATTACTAAAACTTTCCGAAGAAGTGCAGCAGGCAATATTAAATAAAGAAATTACGGAACGCCATGCACGTGCCTTGATTAAATTAACTGATCCAGAAAAACAAGTAAAGCTCTTGCAGGCGATTGTAGAAAATGATTTAAATGTAAAACAGACAGAAGAGCGCATTGCTAAAATGCAGAAACCAGATGAAGGGCAAAAGAAAAAGCGAACAACGTTAAAAGGGTTTAATAAAGATGTTCGCATTGCGATGAATACGATTCGTCAGTCGTTAAATATGGTTTCAGATACGGGTGTCGATGTGGAATCCGATGAGAAGGAACATGATGATTATTATCAAATAACGATTAAAATACCGAAAAAGAATTAATAGATATTATCATAATTTATGAGAATGCCCATCTTTTATAAGGAAGATGGGTGTTTTAGGTACAGCCTGGCAACAGTTCAAATTACATTTTTTTAACAAAGAAGAAATATATATAGTAGTATAGATTAAATTAGTGGTAGAATAGAAGATATAAGAATTTTGGCCATTAAAATAGGAGAAAACGTTTTTCTAATAGGTAGGTGTCAACATGGGTAAAATTATGTCCATCGCAAATCAAAAAGGTGGTGTTGGAAAGACAACTTCATCGGTTAATTTAAGTGCAAGTCTTGCACAATTAGGTAATAAAGTATTACTTGTAGATATAGATCCACAGGGAAACGCAACAAGTGGTGTAGGTGTTAATAAGGCGGACATGAATCAATGTATCTATAATGTTTTAGTAGAAGACTTACCAGCTGAGGAAGTTTGTGTTTCAACAAATATAGGCAACTTAGATATTATACCTGCAACGATTCAGCTTTCTGGAGCAGAAGTTGAACTGGTTCAAATCATATCACGGGAAATACGGCTTAAAAATTCTTTAACAGAGCTCAAAGAGACGTATGATTACATTATTATTGATTGTCCACCATCTTTGGGATTATTAACGCTTAATGCATTAACGGCATCAGATACAGTGCTGATTCCAGTCCAGTGTGAATACTATGCACTAGAAGGGCTAAGTCAGTTATTAAATACCATTCGTCTTGTACAAAAGCACTTAAATAATCATCTAATGATTGAAGGTGTATTGTTAACAATGTTAGATGCTCGGACGAACTTAGGGATACAGGTGATTGATGAGGTTAAAAAATATTTTCAGGATAAAGTCTATAAAGCTGTCATTCCACGTACAGTACGTTTAGGTGAAGCCCCTAGTTATGGGCAACCAATTATAACGTATGACCCAAAATCAAAAGGAGCAGATGTATATCTTGAATTAGCAAAGGAAGTGGTTGCCAATGGCGAAAGGGTTGGGTAAAGGTATTAACGCTTTATTTCCTGACATTGAAACGCAAGAAGATGAAACTGTCCATGAAATTGCTATTACGGAATGTAGACCAAATCCTTATCAACCTAGAAAAAACTTTCACGCAGATGCCATCGAGGAATTGAAGGAATCCATCTTAGAATATGGGATTATTCAACCATTAATTGTTCGCAAAAGCATTAAAGGCTATGAAATTGTAGTAGGGGAAAGACGCTATCGTGCTGCTAAAGAGGCAGGTTTGGAAACTGTCCCTGCTGTTGTAAAAGAACTAACTGATGAAAAAATGATGGAACTCGGATTATTGGAAAACCTGCAACGCGAAGATTTAACCCCCATCGAAGAAGCACATGCATATGCCAATTTAATGAATGAACTCAAAATAACACAAGATGAACTATCGAAACGATTAGGAAAGAGCCGCTCTCATATAGCAAATATTGTGCGTCTGTTATCTTTACCGGATCAAGTTATTGCATACATTAACAATGGTGAACTTTCGATGGGACATGGACGTGCATTATTAGGTCTAAAAGATAAAGATAAATTAATAGCGTTTGTTACCAAAATACGTAAAGAAAATTTGAATGTAAGACAGGTTGAGCAGTTAATTATCAAATTAAATGAAGAACCCGCACCAAAGAAGGAAAAACCAAAAAAAGATGTATTTTTACAGGAGAGAGAATCCGTATTAAGAGATCGATTAGGAACTGGAGTTACCATTCATCGCGGGAAACGTAAAGGGAAGATCGAAATAGAATTTTATACGGATGATGACTTGGAACGTCTCATTGATGTACTTGAAAAATAAACGGATTAATGGAAGACTAACGCAGATGTTGCGTTGGTCTTTCTTATCTACATAAATGCGGGTTTTGAATTATATCGTAAAAGATTGCATTCCAAGGGATTCAAACAAGATCCAAACCTTCTGATAATGAATGAACTCCGTATAAATTGTTCCACGTGAAACAATTCAATAAATCTAATGCCTATAAAGCAAATGACATAAATTACTCGACAATGGGAGAGGGATCAATGGTTTTATTCGGGACTTTAGTGAATGGCGCATTAATTATTGTCGGGAGTTTACTCGGCTTATTTTTTACAAAAATTCCAGAAAGATTTAAGGAAACAGTCATGCATGGAATTGGACTAGCTGTACTGTTTATCGGATTACAAATGGCCTTTGAAACAGATGAGATTATTGTTGTCTTGTTAAGCCTGCTTACTGGTGGAATTCTTGGTGAGTTATTACGGTTAGAGGAAGGACTTAACCGACTCGGAGCATGGATAGGTAGCAAATTCACAACAACGAAAAGTGATTTCAGTGTAGCACAGGGATTTGTGACAGCATCATTAATATTCGTTATTGGCGCAATGGCAGTAATAGGGGCGCTGGATAGTGGCCTTCGAGGAGATCATGAAATATTAATAACCAAGGGGATTATGGATGGATTTGTTGCACTTGTGTTAACAACTACATTAGGTTTTGGTGTTATCCTTTCTGTGGTTCCAGTTGTACTTTATCAAGGAATAATTGCATTACTTGCAACCTACATAAATCAATGGATACCAGAGACCTTTTTAAATGGATTGATTGTAGAACTTACTGCAGTGGGCGGTCTTTTGATTCTAGCGATCGGACTTAATCTATTAAAAATCACACAAATTCGTATTGGGAATCTGTTACCATCTATTGTGACGGTCGCTGTAGTCTATTTTATCTATCAATTGTTCTAACACTTTCTATGAGGTCTGCAGATCGTGTGATTTGGGATAAGCTTCTTAAAATGAGGAGATACATGATGCAACGGTTGATGAAAATGGTATATGAGGGGATGATGATTCTCCTTGTTATGTTTACAATCATTACAATATGGACAGAAGATACGTATCATTCAACGGTTAACTTTATTGTTTGGATCGTGTTTTTTGCTGATTATTCCATTCGATTCCTCTTGGCGAAGGAAAAGTGGATGTTTATAAAGGAAAATCCATTTATGCTTTTGGCTATCATACCGTTAGATCAGTTCTTTCAGGTGGCTAGAATTGTACGGGTGTTTTATTTATTTCGAATTAAGACGATTGTAAAATATTACGTGACTCCATATATAGAAAAGCTCACGTATAAATCTGTGGTAAAAGTGGGATCTATTTTTCTTGTGCTATTGTTGGTTGCATCTGTAGTTATTTGGAATTTGGAAGACTCTGTCTCTACCTATATGAATGCATTATTTGTTGTATGTGGTCACTTGTTATTCTTTGGTCATCAAATCTTTGTCATTGAAAATACCACATCAATATGGATACTAACAGCAACCACTATTATAGGGGTTGTCATTCAGGGATTAGCATTACAATGGGCGTTTAATAAAGTAGAAAAGCATTTTAAGAGAAAAAAGGGTCGAAAATCTTTATCGCGCGAGACCTAACATTATTAAAATGAACCATACACAAAAGCAACGAATGCTAAATAACGTTCGTTGTTTTTTTATCCTATGGGATTCCTATTCATCAGAATTACATCTTCGCAATTATTGCGACATAATGTGCAATTCCTGTGGGAACAAATGTACTCGATGGAACCAGCATTTACGCGCAGTCCCAGCACGTGTCTAGACCTAAGCAGCTGTGACCTTCCGCGGGGAGGCTGAAGCCGTGCCCTAAGGATGCGCATCCGCCCGGCGCGATCAGGGGCGGCAATTATAGTAGTAACAGCAAATAGTAATTACGTCGCACTTTATATCCCTTGTGCTTAGAAACAATAACCTTTCGAAAACAACGAATACAGAAAAGGGGGGTACTATGTTTCGATAGTGTTAGCTTTTCGCTGCTGCTTGATAAATGTAGGCTGCGAATGAATCGTTGTTAGTTGAACATCAATGACATGTAATAAATTTGCTATTTTATGTGCCATGTCAGTAACGATGGAAAGTCTAGTATTTTGTAAGATGGCTTGTTCCATAAACCCACTGATATTGACTACGCCAGTGATATGCATATCGCCAATTGCTGGGAGTGGTTTGTTTAGAGCTGCGCCTGGTTTTACCGGTCCTGTCCTCATAATAATCTGTCCCACAGAATGACTCTTTCCCAGACAAGCATCAATTGCAATGATATAAGGATTTTGGTGATTCACCTTAATCTGTTTGATGTACGTTTCTAAATTTGTTGCGTGAACAGGTTTATGTAAGGTTCCGTAAACGATCATATGCCTCGGTTCCATAGCAGTGAAGGTTGTTCCTGTTAATGGTCCAAGCGCATCTCCCGTAGAGCGATCTGTCCCAATACAGACAACAATATATTCATACGGCAATGGAGGAAGCCAAGAAAATATTTTTTTACCCATTGTTGGGAGTAATTCGGGATCGTTATGTAACATGCGCATCGTCTCATTTTTCGGTCTAAAACGGTTTTTAAGATTCATAGCTTAACCTCCACAATCATATTGGTATAGTATACGGATATTTTCATCGTTCTATACATCGATTCTGAAAAATATTGGAGGAAACGGGATGTGGAGTGCAGGTCTGAAATGGATGTTTTTAATTATAGGCACAACAATTGGAGCAGGTTATGCCTCCGGAAGAGAGTTGTGGCAATTTTTTGGCCATGAAAGTGGACTGGCCATTCTACTATTTGCCATCTTTTTCTCGGTATCATGTGGTGTGATCTTAAAGGTTAGTTATGAGCGAAAATCAACACAATATCTACCAGTGTTACGCGACATTGTAGGTGGAAAATTAACCGGATTTTACGACGTTATGATTTTTTTATATTTGTTTACAACTACGGTTGTGATGATTGCTGGGAGTGGAGCAACAGGGCAGGCGTTTAACGTACCCAATTGGTTGGGTATAGGTATTATGGTTATGGCATTGATTATTTTATTCTTGAGGGATATCAATGGTCTATTGACCATGAATCAAGTTATTTTACCACTTTTACTTGGCGGACTTTTGTTAATTCTCTTACTATTTACTGTTGATCAGGAGTTGGCATTGTTTTCTCATTGGCAAGAACAGCGGAATTGGACTGCAGCATTTCCGTTTACGGCATTAAATATTCTACCATTAATAGCGGTGCTCGGGGCAATCGGTAATAAGATCAGTTCCAAAAAAGAGATATGGATAGCATGTGTAGGTAGTGGACTCTTACTCGGCGTTATTTCCTACATTTACAATAATAGCTTAATCCAAATTGCCGATGAATTGCTGTTATATGAAATACCGTTGTTTGCGATACTAAACCATTATCCATTTGAAATACTTATATTGATGAGTATTTTACTTTGGTTCGCTATTTTCACAACGGCAGCAGCTGGGGTACTCGGAATTGTAACTAGAATAAAAGACTATTTCAAGAAACCTTTAGGCTTGATTGTCATTGTCACTTTAGCTACAATGATCCCATTAACGCAATTAGGCTTTTCTACATTAATCACATACATATACCCGGTCTATGGGATATTAAATTTATATGTATTGACTAGATTGTTGTTATATCCAATTTGGAATAAAATGGAAAATAAACACAGTAATTAAATGGAGGTTGCATATGGATACAATCAATAATCAATTAGCAGAACTGTGGGAGTATCTAACTGGTCCGGAACTTTGGCTAACCATAGGGACTGGTATTTTAAAGATAATTATTATTTTAATTTTGGCAGTTATCATTGTAAGAGTTACAAGAAGACTTGCGAATCGGCTCTTTAACAAAGGGGAAAAAGGCGGAAAGGGTCGGATGACGGAACGAAGGGAAAACACGTTGAATAAATTAACGAAAAGTGTTGTCTCTTATGTTGTGTATTTTATCGCCTTTATTATGATTCTCGACAATGTATTAGGCTTTAACATTGGAGCACTCTTAGCTGGTGCAGGCGTAGCCGGGCTTGCCATTGGTTTCGGGGCACAGAATTTAGTACGTGATATTATTTCCGGGTTCTTTATTATCTTTGAAGATCAATTTTCCGTTGGTGATTATGTAGCAGTATCCGAAATTGAAGGAACTGTAGAAGAAATCGGGCTCCGTACAACGAAGGTTTTAAGCTGGACGGGTGAAATGAATGTGTTGCCAAATGGAAACATTACGCAAGTCACCAATTATTCGCTTCGTAATGGCTTATCGCTCGTGGATATCAATATTCCCTATGAAAGCAATGTTGATGATGCGGAACGAATTATTAATGAGGTTGCAGCGACATTACCTGAAAAATATGAGTTTATTGTAGGGACTCCGGAGATTATTGGTGTACAGAATCTGGAAGTATCCCACTTTGTTATTCGTGTTATTGCAGAGACATTACCAGGCTCCCAGTGGGCTGGCGAACGAAATATTCGTAGAGAAATGCAGGATCAATTATATAAAGCAGGTATTGAAATTCCAGCTCCTCGCGTTGTGATGTATGATCGCGGTAATGATGGAGACAGAGAAGTATTAGAAGAGCAAAAAAGAGAGCGTGAACAGTAAACGACAGGTATAATAGGATGAAAAAAGGAGAAGGCCAAATGGTGGATAAACAATTTGGGTTGAATGATGTCGTGCAAATGAAAAAGCCACATCCTTGCGGAGAAAATCGCTGGAAAATAATCCGAATGGGCATGGATATACGAATTAAATGCCAAGGCTGCGATCACAGTGTCATGATCCCGCGTCGGGAATTTACAAAGAAAATGAAAAAAGTACTGGAAAAGTCGGAAAAAAATAGTTAAAATTGACTATATTATCATCAAAGTAGTATTATAGATGCAGTAAGAGATAGAAAATGTAAAAATAATAGGGTAAAAGACGAAAATAGGCATACTTCGGTTGCCTATTTTTGTCTTTTACAAACTTGAGTTTTCCTTTTCTTGAATCTATAATTAGAGTAATTGACGCGTTCATATGAATGAAATCCTTAAGGAGTGAAAGTTGAATGTCTTTGACAGCAGGAATTGTCGGACTTCCGAATGTAGGAAAATCTACACTTTTCAATGCCATCACACAAGCTGGAGTAGAAGCAGCAAACTATCCGTTTGCTACGATTGATCCCAATGTTGGTATCGTAGAAGTTCCCGACGATCGCTTAAATAAATTAACAGCATTAGTACAACCCAAAAAAACAATACCAACCGCTTTTGAATTTACAGATATTGCAGGTATTGTAGAAGGTGCAAGCAAGGGAGAAGGACTGGGGAACCAATTTCTTTCCCATATTCGCCAAGTTGATGCGATTTGCCAAGTGGTGCGTTGTTTCCAGGACGATGATATTACACACGTATCCGGTAAAATTAACCCAATTGAGGATATTGAAATCATTAACTTGGAGTTGATTTTAGCGGACTTGGAAACAGTTAACAAGCGCTTTCAGCGGGTAGAAAAAATGGCCAGGCAAAAGGATAAAGAGGCTTTAGCGGAATATGATGTTCTTTCAATGCTTAAAGCTGCACTGGAAGAGGAAAGATCCGTACGATCAGTGGATTTCACAGAAGATCAATGGAAGATTGTAAAAGGACTTCATTTATTAACAAGCAAGCCAACACTGTATGTGGCAAATGTGAATGAGGATGAGGTTGCAGATCCGGACGCGAATGAAAATGTGCAAAAGGTAAAAGAATACGCTGCGAAAGAAGGCGCAGAGGTAATCGTTGTCTGTGCGAAAATCGAAGCGGAAATTGCGGAGCTTGAGCAGGAAGAAAAAGAGATGTATTTGGATGAGCTGGGAATTGCTGAATCCGGTCTGGATCAACTGATCAAAGCTTCTTATCAATTGCTGGGTTTGGCTACATATTTCACAGCAGGAGAACAGGAAGTACGCGCGTGGACATTCCGCAAAGGAATTAAGGCACCACAAGCAGCAGGAATCATCCATACCGATTTTGAAAGAGGCTTTATTCGTGCAGAAACTGTTTCTTACGATGATTTAATGAAGGCAGGATCCATGAATAAAGCCCGTGAAAACGGGAAGGCTCGCTTGGAAGGCAAGGAATATATCGTCCAAGATGGCGATGTCATTCATTTTCGGTTTAATGTATAAGTCAAAAGCAAAAAGTGCCTGTTTACCGGCGTATGGATTGGTACATCTACATTCTATACGTTGGAACTTGGCCATGTTAACGTAAAATCAGGATCTCTCGAAGGCTTGTTATTTTAAAAAACATTTGGTATAATACAGTATTGTGAGTAATGCAATTGATTACTCCTTGCTCCATCGGGAAGCGTACGCGCTGGACAAACGTGTGGAGCCGCATAGACCAAAAGGAGGTGTACCGGATGAGAAAATACGAAATCATGTATATCATCCGCCCAGACATTGAAGAGGAAGCTCAGACAGCATTAATTGAGCGCTTCAATAAGGTTTTAACCGATAATGGCGCGGAGATTGATAAAGTTGATGAAAAAGGCAAGAGACGCCTTGCTTATGAAATTCAAGACTATCGTGATGGATATTATGTAGTCATTAACTTCAGCAGTGATGTAGAGGCAATCAATGAATTTGATCGTCAAGCGAAGTTCTCTGATGATATTATTCGTCATATGGCAATTCGAGAAGATGATCAATAATAATATGGGTTTAAAAAGGAGGATAAAAAGGACCGAGAAGTTCGAGGCGGCGTAGTTTCGAGCAACGGAATGTATGTATTTAGATACATGAGTAGCGGAGAAACAGGCCAACAAAGAAATTCGATGTGTCATTTTTACCGGACTTTTTAAATAACCCCTAATAGGGAGTGGTTCTGATGTTAAATCGTGTCGTACTAGTAGGCAGGTTAACGAAGGATCCTGATTTACGTTATACACCAAGCGGAGTGGCAGTAGCCAATTTTACGATTGCCGTTAATCGCCCATTTACGAATCAACAAGGAAATCGAGATGCGGACTTTCTTAACTGTGTGGTTTGGCGCCGACCAGCTGAAAACCTAGCAAACTACATGAAAAAAGGTAGTATGATTGGCGTGGATGGTCGTCTTCAGTCACGTACATTTGAAGGACAAGATGGTAAAACTGTCTTCGTAACCGAAGTTGTTGCAGACAGTGTTCAATTTTTAGAATCAAAAGGTACCTCTCAAGACAGAGGACAAGACACATCAGGATTCCAAAACAGAAATCAGAATCAAAACCAAGCTCCATGGCAAAATCAAAATCAGAATCAAAATCAAGAGGATCCATTTAAAAATAATGGAGAGCCTATCGATATATCAGACGATGATTTACCATTCTAAGAAACCAAAGGAGGGTTATCAATGGCAGCTCGTCGCGGACGCGCAAAGCGTAAAAAAGTGTGTTATTTCACAGCAAACGGTATTACACACATCGACTATAAAGATGTTGATTTGCTAAGACGTTTCATCTCAGAGCGGGGGAAAATCCTTCCACGTCGTGTAACAGGAACATCTGCAAAATATCAACGTAAACTTACAAAAGCAATTAAACGCGCTCGTACAATGGCTTTATTGCCATTTGTAGCAGAGTAATCGTAGTTAAAACCTCTAAATCTGGCTGTAGGGCTGGTTTAGGGGTTTTTTGCTAGGAAAAATTTGAAAAAGGGTGGCAGATGTTTGGGGGTTCGGCATTCAAGACTGCTGCTTCAGCTTTCAGTGCTCTGGCTTCGGCATTCATGGCTGAAGGATCGGCATTCAGGAGTCCGCGTTCGGCGTTTAAGGCAGGTGCATCGGCATTCACCGATCTGGATTCCGCCCCAGACGCTCGAGCCTGGGGTGCAGTTCTTCAGGACCCGCATCGCGGGCTGCTCCATACCAAACGAACCGGGAGGCGGTGTAACGAAAGAGAATGTTCACCAGGGGTATTTCATCTTTCCCAACCCCCTGCTTAAGCCTTAACTTTTCGCTTTGGATAAACAGAAATAATCATAATTAACAATACAATTGTATAAATAAGCGAAAGCAGTAAAAACATGTCACTCACAGGGAAAAGCAATGCAATCACACTGTAAAGTATAAACGGAATGGTGGTTGTATAAGCGCTCATTTTCCAGAGTATGGAGAAGTGCAGTTTGCGTCGCATTCCTTTTGCTATGATTGTTGCGATATAGGCAATCAGAGATAGCATGAGAAAAACAATTATTGTCATTGGAAGATAATAAAACATAAAAAAATAAATAAGCATAAATATAAAATTTAGATCGGCACTCTGCCCCTCCGTTACTGTTAGTTGCTCGATCAGTGATGGTATAGAGACAAGCAATAATAGAATAAACATGTATATGATTGTTATATCCATTCCGATTCGATTAAGCTTGAAAATTGCCTTTTTACGCGGCAATTTGATACTATGGAGAAATGCTTGCAGAAAAATCATTTTTCTCATCCTTCTGTACGGTTTATTTTTATTATAATGGAAAACAATTAGAAAAGCGTATCATGCCCTGAAAAATCAATGACATTTTGCATGCGTTATGTTTGCCGGCTACAGGTGGAGCTTCCTCACTCGGGATATTTTGCATCTTAATTACAAAATATTCCCCGGGAAATAATATTTTCTACGTGTTTCGACATACATAACCCTATAAATCATGTTATCATATTATAATGAGTGAAATTAAATTTAGAAACGTTTTGTTTTAGATGAGGTGCAATAAATGAATCAATCAAAGAGGCTAACAGATGGAGCATTACTTACAGCAATATTCATGGTACTGTTGCTGGTCGCTGTTTTCGTTCCTGTTCTATCGATTTTTGCGATGTTTGTGTTGCCAGTGCCATTTGTTATATATGCATCGAGATATAACTGGAAGCCGACTTTAGTAATGATGGTTGTAGCGGCACTGTTAACAACTCTTTTCGCTGTTACTTTTACGTTGCCAATAGCTATACTTATGGGTTTTGGCGGATTAATGATAGGAAGTGCCATTTATCAGAATGTATCTGCTTATGAGACTTGGGCTCGTGGAACATTCGGCTTTATTGTTGGTCTATTATTTGTTTTTGTATACACCCAGGTTTTACTTGATATAAATTGGATAGAGGAATTTGAAGCAACGCTCGGAGAGTCCATGCAAATGAGCGCAGAGCTATTAGAACAGTTTGGAGTTGAAGGGCAGCAGTTAGAAGAAGCGAGCAGTTTGTTGGAAGAACAGGTTGGCCTGTTAACCGATTTATTTCCTGTTGGTCTTGCTATTGCCGGTGTTGTATTGGCATTTATTAGCCAATGGCTTAGTTTTAAAGTGATCAACCGAATAGAACGAAAACAATTGCAGTTTCCGCCTTTTCGCAAGTTGCAATTTCCGGTTTCTGTTATATGGATCTATTTAGTTGCATTAGTTTTTTCATTGATGGAGCTGGATCCGGATAATATCCTTTACCTAGGGACTCAAAATCTTCTTGTTATTACAGGTCTCGTAATGTCCCTTCAAGGCATTTCCTTTATATTCTTTTACGCGCATCACAAGAATATCTCCAAAGCGGTTCCCATCTTAAGTGTTGTATTGATAATAATATTCGCTCCATTACTGTATTTGGTACGTATTTTAGGTATAATCGATATAGGCTTTAGGTTAAGGGATCGCATGACAGATAATAACGAAAAATAAGGCGCACGTAAGTAGGAGCTGAGTACTATGCCAGATTTACAAAAGAAACCAAAACTTAGCAGTCATTTATGGGTGATTTATGCACTATCCATTCTATTGCTTGTTGTCATATGGTATTTCCAATGGGTGCTTGGACTTATTATGACATTGTTTTTAGCTGCTTCCATTTACTACAGCATTCGAACAGAGCGGACATTGCTTCAAGAAGCAGAAAAGTATATAGCGACTATTTCCCATCGGATTAAAAAAGTTGGAGATGAGGCGCTACTCGAAATGCCCTTTGGCATTGTTTTATATAGCGATGATTACAAGATTGAATGGGCGAATCCATATATGAATAAATTTGCCGAGGATAATAATACAATTGTCGGGAATTCATTGAATGTGCTCTCTGAAGATCTCATCCCAAGAATTAAGGAGAGTAAAGATAATATATGGTTTGAACTGGATGGCTATAAATTTCAAACAAAGGTAAAAAAAGAAGAGCGCCTGTTGTATATGTTTGATCGTACAGCGCATGCTGAATTACAAACACTGTACA
Source organism: Virgibacillus sp. NKC19-3 (assembly GCF_019837165.1). Taxonomy (NCBI): domain Bacteria; kingdom Bacillati; phylum Bacillota; class Bacilli; order Caryophanales; family Bacillaceae; genus Virgibacillus; species Virgibacillus saliphilus. Next base: position 4,010,918 of record NZ_JAGYHC010000001.1, on the reverse strand, counting down.
ATAATGATAAAACGGTTTTGGCTATTATTTATTTGGATAATTACGAGGAAATCACACAAAACATGGACGATAGGCTAAAAAGTCAGTTGAATTCACAGGTAACGGCTGTCTTAAATAATTGGTCATCTGAGAATGGGCTTTATTTGAAGCGGACATCACAAGAGCGGTTTTTAGCTGTAGGAACGCAGGAAATTCTGCGACAGCTGGAACATGCAAAATTTGATATCCTAGATAGAGTCCGTGAAGTAGACGTCCAGCAGGGTAATTCGGTTACGCTTAGTATAGGTGTCGGGTATGGTGAAGCAACCCTACCAGACCTTGGGGGGCTGGCACAATCCAGTCTTGATTTAGCCCTTGGGCGCGGCGGTGATCAGGTTGCAATCAAGGATGAAGTCGGGAAAGTTCGTTTTTACGGTGGTAAGACAAACCCCATGGAAAAACGAACCCGAGTGCGTGCGCGTGTTATTTCCCATGCGTTGATGGAACTTGTCAAAGTAAGTGATAATGTTATTATTATGGGACATAAGGCTCCGGATATGGATTCGCTTGGTGCGGCTATAGGGATTTTAAATATCGCGAAAACAAATGATGTGGAAGGTTATGTTGTATTTGACCCGGACGATGTCGATACAGGGGTTTATCGTTTGGTTGAGGAAATACAGAAAGACGAGGAACTATGGGAGCACTTAATTGATCCAGAAGAGGCAGAGGAGCTTACAGGAAACCGAAGCTTGGTTGTGGTAGTAGATACGCATCGGCCATCGATGGTTGCAAATGAAAACTTGCTTCAAATGACAGATTACAAAGTAGTTATTGATCATCATCGTCGTGGAGAGGAATTCGTGGATAATCCAACACTCGTATATATGGAACCATATGCATCATCAACCGCAGAACTGGTAACAGAGCTTTTGGAATATCAGCCGAAAAACCAGAAATTAAAAATACTTGAAGCTACGGCACTCCTATCTGGTATTATTGTGGATACAAAGAGCTTTTCCATGCGAACAGGTTCGCGCACGTTTGATGCTGCTTCCTATTTGCGTTCCAAAGGTGCAGATAACGTGCTGGTACAGCGATTTATGAAGGAAGACCTGGATGTTTATGTCAAACGTAGTAAATTAATCGAACGCTCTGAAGTTTATCGGGATTCTATTGCCATTGCAACCGCAGAAACCGGGAAAACTTACGGTCATATATTAATAGCTCAAGCAGCCGATACACTTTTAACGATGAATGGTATTAAAGCATCATTCGTTATCTCTGAGCGTAAAGATGGTAGAATTGGTATTAGCGCACGTTCGCTGGGTGAAATCAATGTGCAGCTTATCATGGAAAAAATGGATGGTGGCGGCCACTTAACCAATGCTGCTACACAAATTGAAGACACGACCCTTGAAGATGCCGAGGGCTTATTGAAGGATATTTTAGATGAATATTTCGAAGGGGGAGAATCAGAATGAAAGTAATTTTTCTAAAAGATGTCAAAGGAAAAGGTAAAAAAGGCGAAGTAAAGAATGTTTCGGATGGGTATGCACGCAATTACTTATTGAAAAACAACATTGCTCAAGAGGCAACACCAGGCAATCTGAAAGCATTGGAAGCGAAGCAGCGCAAAGAAGCACAAAAGGAACAAGAGGAAAAGGAAGCAGCCATGGATCTCAAAGATAAGTTAGCAGATCTGAACGTCGAGTTACAAGCCAAATCCGGTGATAATGGACGTCTCTTTGGATCGATTACAAGCAAGCACATTGCTGAATCTTTAGAAAAAAATCATGGCTATAAAATTGATAAACGCAAGATTGAACTCGATGAGCCCATTCGTGCGTTAGGGTATACAACCGTGCCTGTTAAGCTGCACCCGGAAGTTTCCGGCTCTGTTACCGTGCATGTAACAGAAAAGTGAGGAAACACGGGATAGTTCGAATGCTTTCATGGTAATGGAAGCATTCGAATATAGACATGTCTCTTAGGTAAGGAGGGGATGAAATGAGTGACGATTGGAATGATCGCATACCCCCACATAATATAGAAGCGGAACAATCCGTCATTGGTGCTATATTTCTTGAGCCGGAATCATTTTCAACGGCATCTGAGTTATTGGTAGCGGAAGACTTTTATCGCGCGGGCCATCAACGTATTTTCCAAGCAATGATGAGTCTGGCTGATAAGGGCGAGCCGATTGATGTTGTTACGGTAACGACCTACCTGCAAAATCAAAAGACACTGGATGAAGCAGGAGGCGTTACGTACCTTTCTGAAGTTGCCGGCAGTGTTCCGACTGCAGCGAATATGGAATATTACAGTAAAATTGTTGAAGAAAAGGCATTACTCCGTCGCTTAATTCGTGCGGCTACAGATATTGTCACATCCGGATTTGAAAAAGAAGACGATGTTGAAACAGTATTGAACGAGGCTGAGAAAAATATTTTAGAAGTATCAAGTCGTCAACAAACCGGAGCGTTTAAAACGATTAAAGATGTGTTGATCGAAGTATATGATACGATTGAACAATTGCATCAGGCAACATCAGATATCACCGGTATCCCGACTGGATTTCGGGATTTAGACCGGATTACGTCCGGCTTTCAGCGCAATGATCTCATCATCGTTGCTGCACGCCCCTCTGTAGGTAAAACAGCCTTTGCCTTAAATGTTGCGCAAAATGTCGCCGTAAACAATGATGAAAATGTTGCTATTTTCAGTCTGGAGATGGGTGCCGATCAGCTTGTCCAGCGTATGCTTTGTGCAGAAGGCAATATTGATTCCCAGCGCTTGCGTAATGGACAGCTGCAAGCAGATGACTGGAGTAAATTAACAATGGCGATGGGCTCTCTTTCCAATGCAGGTATCTATATCGATGATTCCCCGGGGATTCGCGTGAGTGAGATTCGATCCAAATGTCGTCGCCTCAAACAGGAAGACGGACTTGGTATGATTTTAATCGATTACCTACAGCTTATTCAAGGTACTGGAAGTTCACGTGAAAATCGACAGCAAGAGGTCTCGGAAATTTCCCGGGAACTAAAAGGGTTGGCACGTGAATTAAATGTTCCATTAATCGCCCTATCCCAGCTGTCGCGTGGTGTGGAATCACGTCAGGACAAACGCCCGATGATGTCGGATTTACGTGAGTCAGGAAGTATCGAGCAGGATGCTGACATTGTCGGATTCCTCTATCGCGATGATTATTATGATGCAGAATCAGAGAAAGAGAATATTATCGAAATCATCATTTCCAAACAGCGTAACGGTCCGACCGGCTCGGTGGAGCTTGCGTTTGTGAAGGAATATAATAAATTTGTGGACTTGGATCATCGTTATCAAGAGAGTGACGTACCACCAGTTCCGGTTTAAAGAAGGTTTTTCAAGGGGGTCTGCCTCCTCACCATGCAAAGCGTTGATGTGGTGGGGACAGGCTCCTTAAAAGTATTCCGGGGACTAGATTTGGAAAAAGCGCAAACAAAAATAGATAATCATACACAACGACATAAAGTAGCGGTGTTTGGACGAGTGATAGGAATTATATTGATTGCATCCAACCTTCGGGCACCATTGGGTCCGGCCTGTCACGGCTGGTGCACTTCATGATATAACAAAATGGATGGCTGGTCTCACTCATTGTGTTGTGTATGTTCGCTGTTATTATCATAATTGCCGGGGTAGAACCCGGGAAAGATATGAGTGTAAAAGTGGGCGGTTTGTCAAACGGTTTCTCAAGTACATGGGATAGTAGCATTTGGTCGAAGCATGTACCGTAGAGGAGCTGTCAGGCACATGGGATAGTAGCATTTGGTCGAAGCATGTACCGTAGAAGAGCTGTCAAGTACATGGGATAGCAGCATTTGGTCGAAGCATGTACCGTAGAGGAGCTGTCAGGCACATGGGATAGTAGCATTTGGTCGAAGCGTGTACCATAGAGGGGCTGTCAGACACATGGGGTAGCAGCATTTGGTCGAAGCGTGTACCGTAGAGGAGCTGTCAGGCACATGGGGTAGTAACATTTGGTCGAAGCGTGTACCATAGAGGGGCTGTCCTATCTATTTTTGAACAGCCCCTTTTGTTAGAAAATCAAGATAACGACTTCCGATTAATCAATATTCATTTTATCAATGAGCGTAATGACTTCTTCATCGTCACCTATGTCAATATACTCCTGCTTGGTATTTTCGATAATATCTTGGTAAAATTCCTCCCCTGCAGGGTAATTACCGTCCCAGCGTAAGGGAACGTTGTATACATTAATCGTTCCATCCCCGTTCCCACTATAGGTTACCGAACCAGCTACTAAGCGACCGCCTGCTAGCTGGATCACATCTTCCGGATAGTCAGCACTGGTTTCATCGTCAGGGTTAAGAGGTGTACCGGCTGGAATGTGGTGAACATTCAACTCATCTACATCTTTTATTTCCCCAAGCTGCAGCCAAACGCGAGCGTATTCAATTTTCTCAGAGGAATATCCGGATAATGGATTATCCTCCTCACTTCCAGATGCATTGTCACTTTCATCCGTATTATTATTAGAAGGCTCTTCATCATTTGTTCTTTCTGAAGAAGTATCATTAGTATCGCCACTATTGTCATCTTCAGGCTCGGTGGTAGACGCCGGTTCCCCTTCTTCCTCTTTTTCATCTGTTTCTGTTTCATCTTCAGATTCTAAAACGGCGTCATCCTCTGAAGCAGCTGTTTCTGATTCTTCGTTCGTCCCGTCTGCGCATCCAACGAGAAATAGAATGATTAATAGTAGGGCAATATTATAGCAAAAAATCTTTGTCTGTTTCCTCATTCGATCATTCCTCTCTTTTGAACCCAACATACCATATGGAGATTGCATGTCAATTAATCAAAAAAGAAAACATATTTCTTTTAGCCTGCGTCAACCTTAGGTTTTATAGCATGTGCAGGAAATACAGGACCAGCAGCTCCGATTTGTGGAGTTATAGGAATAGGTTCATCATTATATATTACTTGAGATACAGTAAATCATTGTTTGTTTAAATTAAATAATGGTTATAGTCTTGCAAAAAGAGGATGATTACTATGGGTGATCGACTAAAACATTTTTTCAAGGAACCGTTTTTCACTTCGTAAACGAGAATTACACGTTTCGTCTCGGAGGAAAGCGAAAGAAAGGATCTTTTTTATGAAAAATTTCCTTATTATATTTGTCGTCATGTATCTATTTTTTAGTATCTGGGATTATATACGGTATCACGATTTTAATGGGACTGAAAATCTTTTTCAAACGGCATCTTTGTTATACAATTTGAATTGTTTATGTGGTTATTAAGTGGTAAGAAAAAGGATAAAATCTCGAACTCTTAGTTTCTAAGAATTCGAGGTTTTTGTCTTCCATTCGCCTTATACATCGTATTTCACAAATGACGTATACATAAATCCGTTTTTAATTAGCAAAAAAGGGGAAACAAAAGGGAGACGACTAAAAAAAGAAAGTTGTTCATGACGAACCAGAAAAAGGGGGAGAGCGAATGGCTGCATCTATGACAGTCGGGCTGATTTCCACACCAGGTTTGCCTGCTGATCTATGCACACACCTAGTAAAAAAATTGCCGGAGCAGTTTGAGAAAACAATTGACCCTCAAGTAACATGGGAGACCGAGTTTACGGTAGACCCATTGGTGGGGGTAGCGGAAGACATTAATCAGGTGCTGGAAAAGGCAAATAATATCAAACAAGAAAATGGCTGGGATTACGCCATCACCTTGACAGATCTACCCTTTTTTTACGATAAACAATTAGTCACGGCTAATGCTAACCTAAAGGAGGGCATCGCTCAGATTTCCATTCCTTCTTTTGGACTGTTTCCGATGCGCAAACGAATCAGAAAAACGTTGCTGAAGCTCATGGAGAATCTGTATGCCGGTTCCCTTTTCGAGTTAGAAAAACAAAAACAGACAAGAGCAGGCAGGCGCAAATACAAAAAGGCAGGAAAAAATCCATTTCCTATCTCTTTCACCAAGCGCGAGGAAGGATATTCCAATCAAACGGGTGCAGACTTGCGCTATGTGATAACATCCAGGGTTATTGGTTATAGCCGGGTTTTACTGGGGATGACCAGAGCCAACCGTCCATGGAAAGGATTCTTTTCCTTTTATAAAGTGCTCGCCCTTGCATTTGCAACGGGTACCTATATTTCCATATTTTCAACACCGTGGCAGTTAAGCATCCTATATAGCAATTACAGAATGATTTTCTTGATGCTGCTGGCGATTTTTGGAATGGTCACATGGATCATTTTTTCACAAAATCTTTGGGAAAAACCATCAGAACACGGGAAGAAACGCTGGCGTCAGCTTTATAATGGTACGACCTTTTTGACGCTATTTTCGCTTGTTAGCATCAATTATATTGTGCTTTTTGGACTGTTTTCTATATCGGTTTCCTTGTTTGTTCCACCTGAGTTATTCCAACTATCAACGGGAATGGACAGTGATCCGGGAATTCATTCCTATTTTAGTCTCGTGTGGTTTATTACTTCTGCCGGGACGCTGGCGGGAGCTATCGGATCGGGGCTGGAACGTGAAGAAAATATAAGAAACATTACGTATTCCTTCCGTCAGCAGCAGCGCCACCATGAAATTGGACAGGAAGAGGATGGCACAAGCAGCAAACAGGAATCCAATGATACGAAAAAGGAAGAGGGTGCAGAAAATTGACGAACGAAACAAAAGTAGGGCTAATTGCTGCACCGGAGCTACCTGCAGAAATTGCAGCAGACATGGCGGAAGCACTGCCGGCATTTTTTGCCGAAGAAATTGATGAACATGTTAACTGGTCTGTGGAAACAGTGATGGATCCGGTTACGGGCTTTGCTGAGTCGGTTGATGATATTTTGGAAGGTGCTGTCAAAATCCGCAAGCAGCATGATTGGAACTATGCGATTTGCTTAACGGATTTGCCTATATTCCTTGATAAGAATATCATCGTAACAGATATAAACAATAAGCATGATGTGGCTCAATTGTCTATTCCTGCGTTTGGTTGGGTGGTGAAAAAGGAAAAAGTGAAAAAGGCGATTATTACGATCATGGATGAATTGTATCATCCTTCCGAAGAGAATAGTGGGAGAAGAAATAATTCCAAAAAGTCACTGGAGAAGCAATTTCCCTTAAGCCGAGTAAGAAGAGTTGATGCAGGTAGTAGCGTAAAGGAAGCAGATAAACGCTATACCGTCGTCCCGAGATTTAATGGGAAGATTCGTTTGCTTCTTGGTATGACACAAGCTAATAAGCCTTGGAGTATCATGTCTTCATTCAAAAAGGTTATTGCGGTAGCATTTACGACGGGGGCCTTCGCTTCCATTTTTCCAACGATGTGGACGTTAAGTCATTTACTCAGCGAATCAAGGCTGACTGTACTATCATTGGTAGCAATCAGCCTGATGGTTGTCTGGCTTATTGTTTCCCACAATCTTTGGGAAACGCCAGCAAGTGGCAAAAATCGGTTCATTCGTCGTTTATATAATCGAGCAACCGTCATGACATTGATTCTTTCTGTTATTACGTATTATGCTGTGTTATTTACGTTTTTTTTAATTCTTGTCGTAACGCTCGTTCCACTGGAGGCGTATCAATCATTGACAGATCTCGATGGTGCGTTCACTTTCATTAATTATGTGAAGCTGGCGTGGATTTTAGCCTCCATTACCACAGTAACGGGTGCTATTGGGGCAAGTTTGGAAGACGAGGAAATGGTAAAAGACATCACCTATGGATACCGGCAAAAACGTCGGTATAAAGAGTCAGCCAACGATGATGCATAGGCCAAGCAACTTTTCTAATCAAGCAACAGTTAATGGATGTATCTGAAAAAGAAAGGGTTATTTATGAAAAAAAATAATCTTAAAAAGTTATCATTCCTCTGTTTCGTTAGTTATTTTTTAATATTGACCCCTAATGCCATTTTTGAACTTAGTAGCCCCTTTTGGATCTTAGGCTTTATTTTTAGTGTAATTGGCATACCTTTAGGAATTATGGGAAAAAGTATTATTCTTATCCTTTTGAATGTAATAGCCGTGATATTCACCTTTATTATTATTACGCCTGCAGGGCATTATTTCATTTTCGAATAATAGAAACAAATAGAATATAGTCTCGAGATAGAAAAAGAAGGTTGCTATCAGAGCAGCCTCTTTTATTTTTTCTTCATAGAAGGATAGAGCACACCCTTTGGAAGTATCGTGAATCAGCCAAGATCAACAGGTAAAATAGAAGATCCATTTCAAGTAAATTCACACTACTCCGGTCGTCCGAATCGGATATAATTTTCCGTCTAATGCAAATGTTGCTCTGCCGGTTTCTTCTGATACAACCAAGACAAGCGCATCCGTTTGTTCAGAGAGGCCAAGAGCCGCTCGATGTCTGGTTCCAAGCTTATTTCCTGATGCTTCATGTTCGGAGAGCGGGAGAATATTAGCAGCAGAAATAAGCGTATCATTACAAATTAAGACTGCGCCATCATGCAAGGGATTGCCGGTGTAAAAAACCGATTCCAGCAGCGAATAGGACAGATTCGCGTTTATGGGTAAACCAGAATGAATGAAACTATCCAATTCGTCTTTCCGTTGAATGACAATTAATGCGCCGTGCTTCCGCTCAGATAAGTGCTGGACCGCTGTGGAAAGCACATCATACTGGGCGGTAAAAGGTGACAAATATAATTTCAAGTAGTAAGATGCAGTTGCAGTTTGAACATTATGAAAGGAATGATGGATTTGGTCAAATGCATGTAACACATTGGATTCTTGCATATCAATGGTGTCAATCATTTGATCAATTTCTTCTGTTAATTGCATTAGGCTACCTTTCAGTCGCCCAATCATGGATAAATGTGGCTCAATCGAAGGCATTTTTTCCACCCCATTGTTAAGACTTTTGTAAATGTAGACTTCGTATTCTTTCGCTATTTTTTGCTGAAAATCTTGTTTTATTCAAGTGCGTCGGAAAAGAAGGATGAAAGTGATAAGAAAAGGGAGAATTTCATTTTTGAAGCTGCAAGATTTTACCGAACGATAAAAACTAATAAATACATATTGTTCGTTTTTTAAATTGACTTCTCCCTTAATTATTGATAAACTTAGAGGAGTAATCAACAAAAAACATATTTTATAGACTTAGTGGAGGTGCACGATGTCCTCAGTAGTAGTAGTTGGAACACAGTGGGGCGATGAAGGGAAGGGTAAGATTACGGACTTTCTATCGCAAAATGCCGAAGTTGTTGCTCGTTATCAAGGGGGAAACAATGCTGGGCATACAATTAAATTTGATGATGTGACGTATAAATTGCATTTGATCCCGTCTGGAATATTTTTTAGTGATAAAATTTGTGTGTTGGGAAACGGTATGGTGATTGATCCGAAGGCATTTGTTGAGGAGATTGCTTACCTGCATGAGCGTCATATTTCAACCGATAATCTACGCATCAGTAACCGAGCACATGTGATCCTGCCATATCACTTACAATTGGATACATTGCAGGAAGCGGATAAAGGTATGGACAAAATTGGTACAACGAAAAAAGGCATCGGACCTGCGTATATGGATAAAGCTGCACGCAGTGGTATTCGGGTTGCGGATCTGCTCGATAAGGAAGCATTCCGCATGAAATTAGAACAAAATTTAAAAGAGAAAAATCGTTTATTTGAAAAAGTATATGAAGTAAATCCGATACAGGTTGAAGATATTTTAGAGGAGTATTATGAATATGGCCAGCAAATGGCACCATATGTCTGTGATACATCGGTTGTATTAAATGATGCAATTGACGATGGCCGCCGTGTCTTATTTGAAGGGGCGCAAGGTGTCATGCTTGATATTGATCAGGGAACATATCCGTTTGTTACATCGTCTAATCCGGTTGCAGGTGGTGTAACCATTGGATCTGGTGTCGGCCCGTCGAAAATCGATCATGTTGTGGGTGTGTCCAAAGCGTATACGACCCGTGTCGGTGATGGACCTTTCCCAACAGAACTGAATGATGAAGTGGGTGAGCAAATTCGGGAAGTTGGTCGTGAGTACGGAACAACAACAGGAAGGCCTCGCCGCGTGGGCTGGTTTGATAGTGTTGTCGTTCGTCACGGGCGTCGTGTGAGTGGGATTACGGATTTATCGCTAAATTCTTTGGATGTGTTAACAGGTATTGAAACGCTGAAAATTTGTGTTGCTTACCGTTATCAAGGGGAAATCATGAATGAGTTCCCTGCAAGTTTATCCGTTTTAGCGGAATGTGAGCCGGTATATGAGGAAATGCCGGGATGGACAGAAGATATTACACATGTCAGAAATCTGCATGAACTTCCGGAAAACGCGCGTCATTATTTAGAGCGCATCGCACAATTATCGGAAATACCACTATCTGTATTTTCTGTTGGACCGGATCGCTCGCAGACAAATGTTGTGCGCAGTGTTTATAGAGATTAATTGATTGGGGCTGTCTTAAATGACGGCCTCTTTTTAATAAGCTAAAAAATCTGCGTGATGCGTTCCCGTTCTAAGCCGAATTTCCTGATAAAGGTCACTCATTAACGTAATGAGTTCCTGTTTAGAACCGAATTTCTTGATAAAGGTCACTCATTAACGTAATGAGTTCCCGTTTAGAACCGAATTTCCTGATAAAGGTCACTCATTAACGTAATGAGTTCCCGTTTAGAACCGGATTTCCTGATAAAGGTCACTCATTAACGTAATGAGTTCCCGTTTAGAACCGGATTTCCTGATAAAGGTCACTCATTAACGTAATGAGTTCCCGTTTAGAACCGAATTTCCTGATAAAGGTCACTCATTAACGTAATGAGTTCCCGTTTAGAACCGGATTTCTTGATAAAGGTCACTCATTAACGTAATGAGTTCCCGTTTAGAACCGGATTTCTTGATAAAGGTCACTCATTAACGTAATGAGTTCCCGTTTAGAACCGAATTTCTTGATAAAGGTCACTCATTAACGTAATGAGTTCCCGTTCTAAGCAGGTCTCTCCCCATAATGGTCTAATGAAGTGGAAATATCACAAGAATCAACGCCAACCCAAGACATTTAACCGAAAGTACGATAAAATAGGTGATAGGAATGTTTGAAAAGGATGTGGCTTATGAGTCAGAAAGTTTTAGTAGTAGATGATGAACAACCAATTGCAGATATATTGAAATTTAATTTAGAAAAAGAAGGATATGAAGTTGTCTTAGCTTATGATGGTGATGAGGCTATTTCGCTTGCTGAATCGGAGAATCCGGATTTAATTTTATTGGATATTATGTTACCGGGAAGAGACGGGAATGAAGTATGCCGTGAGATTCGCAAGACAAAGTCTATGCCGATCATCATGCTAACAGCAAAGGATACAGAAATTGATAAAGTACTGGGTCTTGAGCTTGGTGCGGATGATTATGTGACAAAACCGTTTAGTAATCGTGAGTTGATTGCACGGGTGAAAGCGAACCTGCGTAGGCAGGAGATCCCGGATGATGCGGTGAAGACGACGAAAGACATTGAGATTGGTTCGCTTAAAGTTCATCCGGATGCTTATGTTGTCTCCAGAGATGGTGTTGAGATTGAGCTGACACACCGAGAATTTGAGTTATTGCATTATTTGGCACGTCATATTGGTCAAGTTATGACGCGTGAACATTTATTGGAGATAGTATGGGGCTATGATTATTTTGGTGATGTACGTACCGTGGATGTAACGGTAAGAAGACTTCGTGAAAAAATTGAGGAGAACCCCAGTAACCCGATGTGGCTCGTAACCCGCCGGGGCGTTGGCTATTATTTACGTAATCCCGATCAGGAGTAGTTGTCATGAATAAAGTTGGTTTTTTTCGTTCGATCCAATTAAAGTTTATTATTATTTATATTCTATTATTATTTGTTGCGATTCAGGTTATTGGTTCTTTCTTTACGAATGAATTGGAAGCAGAGCTTCGAGAAGGCTTTGAGGACTCTGTTCATGATCGTGTGGATTTACTCTCCTATAATGTAGAGCAAGCATTTGATCGGGAGCGTAGTGAGGATCGTAGCGAAGATGATGAAGAACCAACCCTGCAGGAAGAAATTCAGCGTATCGTAAGTGATGTGGATACAGAAGATATTACCAGCATTCAAGTTATTAATAACCAAAATCGCATTTTAGGAACGAATGATGTTTTTAATCAGGATGAAGTTGGCAAAAAAACCACAAGAGAAATTGTGCAAACAGCCCTTTTCCTTGAACAGGATCAGGAAAATACATTTGTGACACCCGATACCGGTAATCGGGTGTATGTACAAGCAGTACCTGTATTTGATGATGAGGGTAATTCCAATGGTGTTATTTATTTGGAAGCATCACTTGAAAGTGTCTATGATCAGATTCAGAATATTAATGAGATCTTCTTGCAAGGGTCGCTTTTGGCAATAGCCGTTTCAGCATTTATTGGGATATTAGTAGCGCGTACGATCACAAGACCGATTTCTGAGATGCAGATGCAGGCGCAAACCATGGCTAAAGGTGACTTTACGCAAAAGGTAAATGTCTATAGTAAAGACGAAATTGGTCAACTTGCAGATACATTTAATGATTTAAATAGTCGATTAAAACACTCTTATGCAACCATAGAGGAAGAGCGGCGCAAGCTAAGTTCTGTACTGTCCAACATGTCTGATGGTGTCATATCCACAGACGTTACAGGGGCGGTAATATTAATGAATGAAGCTGCCGGCAGGTTAATTGGAGAAGATCCCGAAGAAATCATTGGTGGATTTTTGCTTGATGTGTTACCACTGGAAGGAAAAATTGTGGACATTACAGAACTACAAGATAGCGGGTCTATCATTATTGATTTTAGCGATGATGAACAGTTTTTCCTTGTTCGGGCAAATTTTTCTACTGTTTTTGATGAGGAAGATGAGGTTACTGGATTTATTACTGTGATTAGTGATGTAACGGAACAAGAACGGATCGAACAGGATCGTCGGGAGTTTGTCTCTAATGTCTCTCATGAACTGCGTACACCACTTACAACGATGAAAAGTTATATAGAAGCTTTGACAGAAGGTGCCTGGGAAGATAAGGAAATTGCACCTAAATTCTTACGTGTTACGCAAAATGAGACAGAGCGAATGATACGTATGGTAAATGACCTTCTCCAGCTTTCCCGAATGGATACAAATAGCTATGGGTTGGAAATGGAGAAAATCAATTTCACAGATTATTTCCATGAAGTGATTGATCGATTTGATATGAATATCCCAGAACAGATATCGCTTAGACGGGAAGTGCCAAACGCCAAATTCTATGTATGGATGGACAGGGATAAAATGACACAGGTGTTGGATAATGTTATTTCAAATGCGATTAAATATTCACCTGAGGGTGGCGTTATTCGCCTGAAAGTAGAAAATAAAAGGCATTTTCTGCTTGTGAGTGTACAGGACCAAGGTGTGGGTATTGCTTATGATAAACTCGACAAAGTCTTTGATCGTTTTTATAGAGCGGATCGGGCAAGAACGAGAAAACTTGGTGGAACAGGTTTAGGATTGGCCATTTCGAAAGAGCTAGTAGAGGCACATTATGGCAAGATTTGGGCAAAAAGCAAAGAAGGAAAAGGGACAACCATCCTCTTTACACTTCCGCTTATGAATGAGAAGCGGGGGGATAACAATTGAAACTTGAAACCGTAAAGACGTTTGTATTGATTATCTTAATCGGGTTGAGTCTACTACTCACGTTTGGTTTGTGGAATTATCAACCGAATTATGAAACGCAAAATCTTTCTTCCGTTATCAATGAGGTTGATATTGGCGGTAGCGGAGACGAGACAAAAAGTTCTATTGTTGAGCCAAATGAGATAATATTCCATGCGGATAATCAGCATTTTGGATATGCGGATCCAGCTGACCATCTGTCTTTATATCAAGATATCCAGACATGGGAAATGAGTGATTTTGAAACAAGTGAAACGAATGGGCGAATTGATCATAACTATGAAATAGAGGTGATATTTCCGGACGACCTTCCCATGGAAATCGTAGATCGTATTTTTACATTTAATGAAGAGATAGAAGAACTTCCAAGTTGGTCGTTTGATCGTATGTATCTTTCATTTAATGAAGATACAACGAGCTTAAGCGTTGAATTTGTATCCATTGATGGCCGGCAGCAGGCAAGTGCCGTAATAAATGCATCTGATCACTACGGTCAGTTATGGAATACCATTACATCACGGGAAGAACTAAGTGAATATGTTTTATTTGATGAAGGAAATGCACCGATCTATGTTCCTGCGGACGCTATCACGATGGATCAACAATCAGCGGTGGCGATAACCGGCATTCAACCAAATAATATGGTGAATGCATTATTTCCAAATCCATCTTTAGTTAGTCAATCAGATACATCAACGACAAACTCGGGTGAATTGTATTACTCAGATGCTCAACGTGGTATGACTGTTAGGCAATATGGTGGCAGTATGGAATATATCAATCCGCAATCCGGTGAATCGGAATGGGGAACTGCTGTCGAGTTACTGGAAAGAAGCATTTTAAATATTAATGAACATAATGGATGGACAGAGGATTATAAACTTGCGGATCTTCAAGATTCAGCTGGTAATGTGCAATATCGCATGTACTATCTTGGATATCCAGTGTTTAATAATGCTGGTATGACAAGGATTGAACAGGAATGGCAAAACCAAGAGCTAACAAAATATACGCGTCCGCTTTTTCGTTTAAGCGATACGTTGGACAGTCATTCGGAAGAACTCCCATCAGGGAATGACGTTATTTCTTTTTTGCAAAACGACTTAAGTTCCAATTATGATTTGGAAAATATCCAGGACCTGGAACCCGGCTATCGAATGTCTGTCAATCGTGATTATGTTTCGCTTGAACCAACGTGGTATATGAAATATAACGACGGCTGGTATGCGATTGAAGATATAGCGCCAGGTGAAGGAGGCTTTCAGGATGGAATGGAGTAAAATAAAAACCTTGTTTATCATCTGTTTCCTCATTTTGAATGCCTATTTATTAATCCAGTTTATGAATAAGCAGGATCAAGCGGATTTAAGCGTGTTGGAGGATCCGGAGTCCCCCATTACGGACCAGCTGGAATCAGAAAATATTACAACCGGCGATATTGAGGTTGACGTTACAAAGGAGTCTTATATCTCAACCGGGCAAAAGACGTTTAGCGAACAAGAACGTGATCAATTAGAGAGTTTTGACAATCAAATTTCCGAGGTAATTAATAATGACTTCATTCTCTCTGTGTTTGAGGATCCTGTCTCTATTCCGGATGACGCAACGAGAGAAGAAATAACTGCTATGATGGAGGGGCTCATTTTACACTCCGATAATTATGAGCTAGGCAAATGGGATACAGATAACAACGTTTTATTCTTTTTTCAAGTCAAGAATAAACGCCCGGTCTATCTAAATCAGAGTGGAATCGTTCTCGTTTTTCTGGATGAAGATAATAACATGCAATTCTACACGCAAACAATGCTCGCAGAGGCTGAGCCTCAAGGGGATAAGCGGACATTGATTGAGCCTATAAGGGCAATTGAAACATTGTATACAAGAAATCAGTTATATCCGGATGAAGAAATATCACGTGTGAATATTGGTTTTTATACAAGGGTTCCTTTAGAAAATGACGAGCAAGTATTTGCCCCTACGTATAAAGTGGTGGTCAATGAAGGAAGCGATGACGGGAGCGAGCGGAATTACTTTGTCAATGCGATTGAAGGAACCATTTTCTATAGCGAAGAATCGGAGTTTTTAAATGACACGCTTGAATCCTTTATCTCCAATGTTCGTACATTGGATGATGAAAGCGAGGTAAAGGATCCAGTGTTAAATGAACTTGAAACACGAGAAGAGAATAGTCGGAGTGGAGGAGAAAATGACAATTCGTTTTAGTGTATTAGCATCGGGTAGTACAGGAAATGCATTTTATATGGAATCGGAAAAGGAAAGAATCCTTGTAGATGCAGGACTGAGCGGAAAGCAATTGGATCAATTGTTTGATGGTGTGCAAATAGATCCCAGTAAGCTAACAAGTATTTTGGTAACCCATGAGCATAGTGATCATATTAAAGGGCTAGGGGTTGTTGCCAGAAAGTATAATCTGCCCATTTACGCAAATGAAAAGACGTGGCAGGCTATGGAAGGATCGATAGGGAAAATCCCCTTGGACCAAAAGTTTCATTTCGGTACAGGGGAGATAAAGACATTTGGCGACATAGATGTTGAATCATTTGGTGTCTCGCATGATGCAGCAGAGCCAATGTTTTTTACGTTTCATCATAACGGGAAAAAGATAGCACTTGTGACAGATCTTGGTTATGTATCGGAACGCATTAAAAAAACGATAGAAGGTGCCGATGCCTATATTTTTGAGGCAAATCATGATGTCGGCATGCTTCGAATGGGACGTTATCCATGGAATGTAAAACGCCGTATTTTAGGTGATTCCGGCCATGTCTCCAATGAGGATTCGGGACTAGCCCTTGCGGATATTATCGGAAATGAAACCAAGCGTATTTATTTAGCACATTTGAGCCAAGATAATAATATGAAGGATCTTGCGCGTATGTCTGTTGATAATATGTTGCAGGAGCGTGGCATCAAGCTTGATTTATGTGATACAGACCCGAAAGTTCCGACAGCGCTATATGATGTCGTGTAAAATTCCATTGTTGTAAATTTTTCTGGGGGATGAAGGGTAATACTATAATAAGGAGCATATTATACGATATATCAAGATAAGGGGATAGTTAAATGGGATACTACAATCAGAATTACCCGCCAAACCCACATCGCAAACGCAAAAGGCGACGTGGTTGGCTCGTTCCTGGTATGCTGGGTATTATTATTGGCGTTTTATTAGTGACGGTAGCGTTGCCTGCCCTACCAGGTTCGGATCTCTTACCAGATCAATGGACAGCGCAAGAGGAAACAAACAACAATGATGCGTATGATGGTGATGGCAATAATGTAAATACCAATGTAAATGTTGATGTTTCCACACAAATAACGGATGTTGTGGAAGAAGTAACGCCAGCAGTTGTTGGTGTCCTTAATATTCAACGTCAGGAGGACTTTTGGGGATCTCAGGAAGAAAGTAATGAAGCAGGTACGGGGTCCGGTGTTATTTATAAAGTTGACGACGGTACTGCGTTCGTTGTGACCAATCAGCATGTTGTTGAAGGTGCGGATACGGTTGAGGTTGTTTTAGCCGACGAAACACGTGTGGATGCAGAAATACTTGGCGGAGATTTGTTTTCAGATTTAGCCGTCTTGCGCATGGATGGTTCAGAAGTGGAAGGAGTTATTGACATTGGCACTTCGGAAAATATAAAGGTCGGTGAACCGGCAATTGCGATTGGTAATCCGTTAGGCATGATGTTTTCCAGTTCGGTTACACAGGGAGTTATCAGTGGAACGCAACGAACAATTCCACAGGACTTTAACCAAGATGGACGCCCTGACTGGCAAGCGGAAGTCATTCAAACCGATGCTGCCATCAATCCGGGAAATAGTGGTGGTGCATTGATTAATATTTCCGGACAGCTTATTGGCATTAATTCCATGAAAATAAATCAGGCTGCTGTGGAGGGGATTGGATTTGCCATACCCATTGACAGTGCGATGCCAACGATCCAAGAGCTAGAAGAAACTGGTGAAGTAACAAGGCCCTATTTAGGGGTGGAAATTTATTCGCTTGATGAAGTTCCACAATCGGAATGGGATCAAACGTTAAACCTTCCCCAAGACATTGATGGCGGTGTCTACGTGTGGAGTGTCGATCCACTATCTCCAGCTGATGAGGTAGGGATGCAACAGCTGGATGTTATCACACAGCTTGACGGCGAACCGGTGATGAATATGATTGATTTACGAAAAATCTTATATCAGGAAAAGGAAATCGGTGATGAAGTTGTTGTGACGTATTACCGAGATGGTGAACAGGCGGAGGCTACAATCGAGCTTGATTCCCAATAAGGTGCATGAGCTATCTTCTCAGGAGAGGAGGTAGCTTTTTTGTTGCCCAGGAAATTATAAAATTATTTGCTTGGGCATAACGTATTATTGATTAATGACTACGTCCAGCTACAAGCGCCAAAAACGAGGAGATAACACGAGAGCTCCCTACGATAAAGAAGACTTGGCGACTGACAAGCCGACAGGCGCAGGCAGAGCCATAGTCGCACTTATGCCTGTGGCGAAAGTCATCATCGGTTCACTTGACAAAGGAAGGCCGACTAAGAACGGCCTTGCCGGCCAACGCACGGCTCCCCTGATGCAGGGGCATGATTCCTTTTCGCTTTCCAAGCATAAGATTCACGTAGACTTTCGCCATTCATTGGCGACAAGTCACGTTCATCTAATCTCAGTTGCAACGCGGGGGTCTCTACGTTTTTAACCAGGCGCTTTTCGCTTTTGTTCTGGACAAGCAGGGAATTTTATACACAGCCTGTGCACAAATATGTAGATAAAAAACTAGATATGGTATAGAACGTAAATTTCTATACAAAATAACCAAGAACATTTGTGCATATGTGTATAATTTTGTGGATAAGTGGGGTTTTACACAAGTTTCCCCACTTATCCACCCTATTATTAACAAGTACCTGTGTTTATGTTTTATGATACGGCTCTTCCACGAACATGTTGCAAAATGAGTATCAGGAGGATCAACATGACAATGTCGAGCCTGGCATCAAAGGCAAAGGATAAAAATCCATCTGTTTGCATAACTGGAATTTTTGTTAGAAAGAGCGCCGCGAGTATGATTAGAATGAGAGGAGCGACGGCGTATTTGACATACATCCTTCCAACAATAAGCATGCCGCACGTAATTTCGGTTATCGCTACAAGAAATAGAGTTGTTTCAGGAAAGGGAAGCCCAAGGCTGATAAACAGATTTTTTAAATCAGGGACAATTAATTTTAAAATACCGGATGTTATAAACACGTAACCGACTGCATAACAAATCCATCTGATTACATTCATATTCTTTTGCATGGGAGATCACCTCCAGATCGGCCTTTTGTTAAATGTATATGCGAGGAGAGAGACAACCTTGACAACCTTATAAAAAAATATCGCAATTTTGTTGCCAAACCTAGGTGTTCGACTTATAATTTTCTTTAGATGAAAAGAAAAGGGGATCTTCACCAAAATCTATGGTTGACGAAATAGATTTCATATTGACGTCGGCGGCCGCTGCGGAAAAACGCTGCGCTTTCCGTGGGCTTGAGCTCAGCCTCCTTTAAAGAAGACTTGCTGATTGGCAAGCCGTCAGGCGCAGACAGAAGCATAGTCGCACTTATGCCTGTGGTAGAAAAAAGAAATACACTTTTTTCTGTGGGGTCTTCACTCTGCGCTTTCCCACAGGAGTATCCGTGTTTTTCCTTCGCTACTGTTTGTGGTTATCATATTTTCTCATATATTTCAGCCATAGGTTTTGGTGTTGACCCAGAAAAGGAAGTGCACGCGTGATACGTCGTTTTTTCTCTTATTACAAGCCACACAAGCGTTTGTTTATGATAGATTTTACCGCTGCAGTTATTGTAGCGATTTTTGAGCTTGCATTCCCGGTTGCAGTGCAATGGTTTATTGATGAACTATTACCTGGGGAGAATTGGAATCTCATCGTGACGGTAAGTATTTTGCTGTTACTGGTCTATTTAATTAGTACTTTTCTGCAGTATATCGTGACCTATTTAGGCCATAAGCTTGGAATAAACATTGAAACAGATATGCGGCATGATCTGTTTCATCATGTGCAGCGCCAGTCGTTTCGTTTTTTTGATAATACGAAGACAGGACATATCATGAGTCGAATAACCAATGACTTATTTGATATTGGGGAGCTGGCACATCACGGACCGGAGGATTTTTTTATTGCTGCTATGACATTTATAGGTGCATTTATCATTATGTTCTTCATCAATCCGATACTGGCTTTGATTATTTTAATTGCCGTGCCGATTTTGATTTTCCTGATTGCATACAGTAACATTCAGATGAACAAAGCATGGGGCAAGATGTATGAGGATATTGCTGGGGTGAATGCACGTGTAGAAGATGCTGTAGCTGGCGTGCGTGTTGTTCAGTCTTTTACGAATGAAGAATTTGAAATGGAGCGTTTTACAAGGGATAACCGTAGTTTTCGAAAGGCTAAACTCGGTGCCTATAAAGTGATGGCATTCGTGAACTCCAACATATACATGCTCATGCGCTTGATCACATTACTCGTCTTGGTTATCGGCGCGTGGTTAGTCTTTAATGGCTCGCTTTCCTATGGGGAAATGGTTAGCTTTGTCTTATATGTAAACGTATTATTTAATCCTATTCAAAAAATCACAGCCCTACTGGAGTTGTATCCAAAAGGAATGGCCGGCTTTAAGCGTTTTGTTGATTTATTGGATTCGGAACCGGATATCAAAAATCACGAAAATGCAATTGAAGTTAGGAGTTTGCGAGGAGATATCGAATTTAGTGAAGTCACCTTTGCTTATGAAAGAACGCAGTCACCGGTACTAGATTCCCTCAGCTTTAACATCCATGCAGGTGAAACGATCGCGTTTGTCGGTCCATCCGGCGCAGGAAAAACGACGATATGCTCTCTAATTCCGCGGTTTTACGATGTCGATGGTGGTAGTATTACCATTGATGGCATGGATTTGCGTGATATGACGAAGGAGTCACTCCGCGCGCAAATTGGCGTTGTGCAGCAGGATGTGTTCCTTTTCACAGGCACGCTCCGTGACAATATTGCTTATGGGAAACTGGATGCGACAGATGAGGAAATTAAGCAGGCAGCGCGCCAAGCACATATGGAAGAGTTCATTGCCGAATTACCTGCCGGCTACGGGACGCAAGTGGGAGAGCGTGGTTTGAAACTCTCAGGCGGCCAGAAACAAAGGATTGCCATTGCACGCATGTTCTTGAAGAATCCGCCAATCCTGATTCTGGATGAGGCAACATCTGCTCTCGACACAGAAACAGAAACCATTATTCAAAAGGCTCTGAATGAACTTGCTAAAGATCGGACAACACTTGTCATTGCACACCGTCTTGCAACGATTAAAAATGCAGATCGTATTATGGTTGTGACCAAGGACGGCATTGAAGAAGAAGGAAGTCATGAGGAACTGCTGGCGCGTGACGGGATATTTGCGCATTTGCACCGAGTGCAGATGCGGTAATGAAGGGTATCCTTTTTTGTCTTATACACAGGTTATCCGCAAAAATATGTGGATAACCTGTGTATAAGTTTGGCATTTATCGTTTTTATCTACTATTTGTTAAACTGGTGATTAAAGGAGTGGATGCAATGGAGCGCTTAAGTGAAGAACAAATCGTAAAGGAATTGAAAAATCTCCCGAACTGGAAACGACTTGATGAAAAGTGGATCGAATGCAGGTATCGATTTAAAAATTATCTAGCTGGCGTGGGCTTCGTAGATCAAGTTGCCGCATATGCAGAAAGCAAGCATCATCACCCATTCATTTCTATCGACTATAAAGTAGTAACGTTGAAAATCTCATCATGGCAGGCCAAAGGGTTAACAGACCTGGACATGGAAATGGCTAACCATTTTGATGAATTGTATGAGCAGGCTGAGAAATAATTGACGTATCGGATTCAAATTTTGTCGATATTTCCCGGGAAATGTTGAGGCTGGGACAAAACAAAAGTGTTTAATAAAAAAGACGAACATTATCAAACTTAGCGTAGGAAATATGCGGAGACTCCAGCGGGAGGAAAGGCATAGGTGAGACACCGTAGTGCGATAGCAATCTTTTTTGCGAGGAGTGCTGCCCCTCGAAGCCACTTGCAACACGACGAGCACAAGGGGGCTCACCAGCCGCCCTAAGGTGCGCGAAGTATATTTCCGAAGCGATGTCTGTTCGGAATTTATTTGTTAAAAACACTTTTGTCCCAGCCTCTTTGTATGGAATATGTAAATAATACTTATACTTTTTCTAGAAATATCACATAATAAAACATATAAAGGAGTTGACCAAGTTGAGAAAATTATTCTTAGCTCTTAGTATTACGTTATTACTTACGTCCCTTTCTGTAGCACCACTATATACTCCAAATACCGCAAGCGCTCAAGATGAAAATCCTCCATATGCCAAATGGAGCCGACTTGCAATGGAAGAAACCAAATCGGAATACCCAGATGCTGACATCATTGATTATTTGCACGTAGGCAGCCACACGAGTGAAGATGAAACGACGCAAAAATTTAAGTTATGGCTGAAAGAAGAGACAAAGGAATATGGTGTTTTAATTGATATAACATTTCATAATGAAACGGAAGAAGTTATCCAAATCTCTTTTGAAGAAACAGCAGAATAATTTTTACGTCAAATGATCCACCAGATTATAATTTTTCACATTCCATTGATTCTCCTGATAATGAATGTTACTGATACAGGCATTTAATAATTTCGTGGTATCAGCACCGATTTTCCCATTTGATACGATCGTAAGAATAAGGTTAATCACTGCCCCGTGAGCGACAAGCAGGACGCTTTGGTCGGGGTAGTTTTTCGTGATGGTATCTATTCCTGCCATGACTCTCTGTGTGAATGCATCCATTGTTTCCCGGTTCGGAAAGTTTTTGTCCGGATATGCTGTCAACCTTTCTTTCATCGTCATTCCTTCTGCATCCCCAAAGGCCCTTTCTTTAAAGTTTCCCATCTCCACAAACGGGAGATCTAACTTATTGTTTATGATTTCTGCTGTACGTTTTGCCCGTTTTAGCGGACTTGTGATAAGTACATCATAATCCGCAGGACGCAAAGAAGCAGCACATTCCTCGGCTTGACGAACCCCTGTATTATTCAATGGAATATCCGTTTCCCCTTGCAGCCTTCCTGCAGCGTTCCAATCTGTTTCGCCGTGTCTGATTAAGCATATTGCTGTGATAGTGATTACCTCCCGCACATATTTTTTGTTAATTGATTTCATCATACCATAAATAGTTTTTGTTATATAAAATTTTTATAGGACAAAAGGAACTAACAATATGTATATGTACATTAATGAAACCATCGAGCTCGTCAATTTTCTTGGACCACGTATTGTTTGCTTCTGTTGCATAATCTTTATTTGTCATAAGTGGTGAGATTTCTTCATTGAAACGCCCAAGACCCCTTTCTTTAATATCGATAATTTCAAATTTTGCACTCCTCTCTTTTTTATATGTAAGGGTTTTCGTCCATTCCGCAACTTGTAAATTACTCGTGCATCACGTGTGCTGCCTGTAATGATACCAATTTTAGTTATTCTTTGTCCCTCCGTATAATTATAGTGAATGATTCAAGTCATAAGTTTGTAGGAACTTGATCACTAAAGTTATAATAAATCTAACATATGTTTTTGAGAAGAAGGCACTTTAAATAAACATAGTTACTTTTATGAACCCCTTTAGAATAAGAGGCCCCATAGTACTAAGCGTTGGTGTTTGTATAATAACGATTTGAGGTGGAGAGATGGAAACATTAGTCAACTTTAGAGACCTTGGCGGAATTGCTACGAAAGATGGGAAAAAGATAAAAAGGAATAAATTATTACGTGCCGGACAGCTGGTCAATCTGAGTGATGCTGACAAGAAGGAACTCGTTCAAGATCACGATCTCAAATTAATCATTGATTTTCGAGAGCAATCCGAAATCGATAAGGAACCAGACGATGAAATAGAGGGTGTGGAATACATTCCTATTGATGTCTTAAAAAGTGGAAGAACGAATTCCATAGGCAAGGATAACTTTTCGAAAGTCGGCTCTATTGAACAGGGCGATCGTTGGATGATTTCCGTTTATGAGCAGCTAGTACTTGATCCGATTGCCCAGGAAGGCTATCGGCTTTTCCTGCATAAAGTCATGGAGCAGGAAGAAGGATCCGTATTATTTCATTGTTTTGCGGGGAAGGATCGTACGGGAATAGCGGCGGCCCTCTTATTAACAATTCTAAATGTGGATCGACCGGTGATTATGGACGACTATCTTCAAACGAATACATCTCGTCAAGAAGCGAATAAACATATTTTACAAGATCTCCAAAAATATAATCTAAATAGCGAAAGTACGAAAGCAATCAAAAAAGTGCTTGGCGTTGATCAGGCTTATTTACAACAAGCGTTTGATGCCATCGAGAAGGAATACAATGGTATGGATCATTATCTAGTTAATATATTACAATTTGGTCTTTCGAAACAAGAAAGGGTTAGGAAAATGATGCTTGAATAAGAAAAAACGAATGCAGGCCCTAATACAGGAAATGGGAAAGAAGCTTGTGAATACCCTGAACCTTTCCTATTATTATGGGGACAAGGGACCTGTCCCCATATCCCGCGTTTTTCAAACCGGTTAACGTAATGAGCTTTTCCATTGATAAAGGAGAAGGATAATAACTTCGGAAAAGTGCAATGATTTCATGAACTTTTAGCCTATCAATAATGCTTACTTCCTGCAGCATGGCTCCGATTCTTTCACGGACCTTCTTTTCCTTTGGATTTTTATGAAATAGGTGAACCTTCCCTTCTGTCGGCTCCATTAATCCAAACAATATAGAAATAGTAGTTGTCTTTCCAGCACCATTCGGACCCAAAATAGCCACAGTTTGCCCGCTTTTAATAGCGAATGAAACATTGTTTACCGCGGTTGTTTTCCCGAATTTCTTGGTTACATGTTGCATTTGGACAACATCAGACACTTGAACGCGCCTCCCTGCTCCGTCATCTGCCATATTTTATAGACAGTTTATAATATTCTATCATATTTAAAGGCATTCTACATTAGAAATATGAAAAATCGAAAGGATAACATTAAAAAAGCAGAATCGATAGGGTTCTCGACGCTGCATTATTATTTATTAAGATGAAGTCCATGACCCACCATTAATATGAATGGCTTGACCGGTCATGTAAGATGAATCATCAGAAGCAAGCATAACATAAGCCCATGCATGTTCGGACGGCTGTCCCGGACGTCCCATTAGAGCGTCTTGTCCAAAACTTTCAACGCCATTTTCATCAAAGGAAGACGGAATTAGTGGTGTCCACACCGGGCCGGGGGCGACTGTATTGGCGCGAATCCCTTTACTAGCAAGACTTTGCGCAATACTGCGTGTGAATGAAGTGATTGCCCCTTTGGTTGCGGAATAATCCATAAAGATGGGGTTCCCCCGATACGCATTAATCGAGGAAGTGCTAATAATCGAATCGCCAGCCTGCATGTGTCTCACAGCAGCTTTGGTTAAATAGAATTGAGAAAAGAAATTCGTTCGGAAAACCTCCTCAAATTGCTCAGATGATATCTCAAGCACATCATCACGAACGTATTGAATTGCCGCATTGTTGACAAGAATATTAATACTGCCAAATGCATTCACTGTTTTTTCTACTAAGTCCTGGCAATGGGATTCTTCTTTAATATCACCTGGGAGCAGGAGGCATTTAGCTCCTTCAGTCTCTACCAGCTGTTTCGTTTCTTCGGCATCTTCATGCTCATCTAAATACGAAATGGCGACATTGGCTCCTTCTTTGGCATACAGAATGGCGACAGCACGACCGATCCCGCTGTCGCCTCCGGTGATAAGTGCTGACTTCCCACGTAACTTACCTGTTCCTATATATGTCGTAGGCTGATGAGGCCTTGGTTGCATTTTTGATTCGATACCAGGTTGCTTATCTTGATGTTGGCGGGGTGTACTCCCCGTTTGCATATTCTTTGGATCCATATGGCGATACCTCCTATATTGATATGTTCTTATCTTATTCTTCCACTTTCAAAAAGCGTGCAAACATATCTAAATATAGTATTCCATAGAATCAATTACGCATTCTGATGTCGTAAATTTTTATCAATCCCAACCTATTCCCACTCATGGGCAAGCATCCCGTATACAACATGATCCACGTAATGATCATACAACCATTCTGCCTGACGGATCTGCCCTTCTTGCACAAAACCAAGTCGCTCGGGAATTGCTCTGCTTTTCTTATTTTCATAAGCGGCACGGATGGTCACTTTATTTAGCCGCAGTTCATGGAAAGCATAAGACGTCAGGGCGTGGCAGACGCGGCTCATGATCCCTTTTCCCTGGAAACCTTCCGCGAGCCAATAACCGATGTATCCTATCTTATTTGGCCAATCAAAACTGTTAAAGCCAGCAGCACCGACGAGTTCGCCCTGATAAAATATACCAGCTGTGCATCCTTTTTTTGTTCTATACGTTTGTAATGTATGTTCAATGAAAGCGCGGGAATCATCCACCGTTTTAGTAGCATCCACCCAGGAAAGCCATTCGCGTAAATAATCTCTTGAATTATCGGTTAGTCGAAATAGCTCCTTTGCATCTTCTATACTTAACATTCTCAAGTAAAGTTCCTCATCAATTTCAATCACACTCATGAAGGCGCCCCACCTTTCAGCTAATATGTATGCTAATCATATCACAAAAAAGGCTCAAAATAATAATATTCTAAAATCACCCCAGCGTTATTCTATTTGACAAATATCGACAAAATACGGGTGGGGCTACTGAAATTGTTCTATGGAGTGACAGGCGTCAGTCGTATGGTATAATGGATAAAAATAATTCTTATTTGTTAGGAAGGTACGGCATGAGTCAAGAAAATGTTACTCGATTACATATGAATGGTAAGGAATTAATACTTATTGGGACGGCGCATGTTTCCAAAACCAGTGCGGAGCAGGTGAAGGAAGTTATTGAAGCTGAAAATCCGGATTCTGTTTGTATTGAACTCGATCAGGGCCGATATAATTCCATTGTGGAAGGAAACAAATGGAAGGATATGGATATCTTTAAGGTGATTCGGGAAAAGAAGGCTACATTACTGCTCATGAACCTTGCTATATCGTCCTTTCAAAATCGTATGGCAAAGCAATTTGGCATTAATCCCGGTCAGGAAATGATTCAAGGGATCGAATCAGCGAAAGAAACAGACGCAGAATTAGTCCTGGCTGATAGAAACATTCAAACCACTTTTTCCCGGGTGTGGCGCAATATTGGGCTAAAGGGAAAGGCGTTGCTGCTTATGCAAGTCGTCGGTGGTATTTTTAGTAAAGAGTCGATTTCCGAAGCGGACCTGGAGCAAATGAAGTCAGAAGATACGCTTAATGCGATGCTTCATGAATTCACGGAAAGTTTTCCAAGACTAAAAAAACCACTTATCGATGAGCGGGATCAATTTTTATCCCAAAAAATCAAAGAAGCACCGGGCAATAAGGTTGTAGCTATTCTTGGAGCTGCGCACGTACCTGGCATTAAACAGGAGATTCATAACGATCATGATTTAAAGCGTTTATCTCACGTTCCACCAAAATCAAATGCACCCAAAATCATTGCCTGGTCTATTCCAATTATCATTCTGGCAATTATCGCATATACATTTTATGCGAATCCAACTGCGGGTATCCAGCAGTCCCTTAGCTGGGTGATCTGGAATGGATCGTTTTCAGCAATTGGAGCGATAGCTGCATTAGGACATCCGCTCACCATTCTTACAGCGTTTGTCGTCGCACCGATCACTTCTTTAAATCCACTCATTGCAGCCGGGTGGTTTGCTGGACTCATGCAGGCCTATATCAAACGGCCGAATGTCCGGGACTTTGAAAACCTGACGGAGGATGTCTTTAGTGTGAAGGGTTTTTGGAACAATAAGGTAACTCGGATTTTACTAGTCGTCCTTTTAGCAAATATCGGAAGTTCACTGGGAACATTCATTGGCGGCGCCGATGTGATTCGCTTATTTTTCGAGAACTTATAGAAAAATGAATGCACACTGAATGGAAGGAATATAATAAATGAAGCCTCTCTACATTAGAGGCTTCATTTTTTAATAGCCAACTTCAACAGCCGCATTGACGATATACATCAAATCATTTTCATCATCTTTATCTTCTAAAATAATTCCGCTCGATGTTGCCATTCCACCTTCTGTTAGTTCAACATCAACCGTACCATAGGGAATGGCTTCTTTTATTTTTGCCGTATCCAGCTTTTCGCGATCGAGTGGAAGTGCCAGTTTGACAATTACTTTCATATTCTCGAGTTTTTGCTCGGGAAGGAATTTCTCAATACCAGGCATGGAGTTATACCAAATGGCATTCTCTACCGCCCGGGTAGCTGCTTTTGTAATATTTTGCCCATGCACGTCAATGCCTGAACCAGTTTGCACAAATAAAACCTGATCCATCTGTAACACTCCTTTGGTAAATTTATAGTTGTCAGCAATGATCTACATAAATATGCATACCCTCAAATGGCATGGGTGAAACACATCGGGACTTTATACACAAGTAAAAGTATTTCTGGAATTGATATTATTTAAACTAGCTCCGGAAATATGCTTCGCTTTCCGTGGGTGGCTGGTGAGCCTCCTCGTGTTACGCACTTCGGAGTCTCTAGGCCTGTCCACCCACAGGAATCTACGTATATTTCCTCCGCTAAACGATGTATCATACGTCTACAGCGTTGTTCATCTTACTTTTGTCCAAGGCTCCTAAATATCAGGGAGTCCTGTATTAGTACAGGGTTATTAGACAAAGATGGAAAATAGAGCAGTTTCTATTAGAAGTATTCAAATGAAGAAGGATGTGACACGTGTATGTTATCGAAAAATCCTATAAAAAAGTTGCTATTCTGTTTCCTGATTGCAATACTAGCAGTGATTCCATTCATGAAGCAGGAAGAAGGCCTATTTGTCACGGCATCCGAAGAATCGATAGAAGAAATAAAAGAAATGGGCGCATTGGAAGAAAAAATGGATGCCATCCTGGATGATGAGCGTCTGGATGGAGCGGTGGGCGGGGTGAGTGTTCGGCAAGCAGATACTGGTGACATGCTTTATTCCCGCGATGGTGATACACGACTGCATCCAGCCTCCAATATGAAGTTACTGACAGGCGCAGCAGCGATGGAGACGCTCGGAAAAGAGTATCAATTTTCAACGGAAGTATGGACCGACGGACAACTTAGAGGAGACGTCCTACAAGGGAACGTTTATCTGAAAGGAAAGGGCGACCCCACGCTATTGAAAGAAGACTTGGATCAATTTGCAAAAGATTTGAAGGATCAAGGCATTCATAAAATACAAGGAAATGTGATTGCGGATGATAGCTGGTACGACGATGTTCGTCTTTCCGAGGATCTGAATTGGTCAGATGAACCTTTTCACACAGGTGCTCAAGTGTCTGCTTTGACCCTTTCGCCGGATAAAGATTATGATGCAGGAACGGTTATTGTGGAGGTGAGTGCTGATGCTGACGCTGAGCAGGCTGAGATACAGATTACGCCAGAAACCGATTATGTCACGGTCGTAAATAACACGGAGATGGTTGCAGACACAGAAGATAAAGACATTTCCATCGAACGGGAGCATGGTTCCAATACCATCATTGTGGAAGGAGAAATGCCAGCAAGTGGTTCGGACTACAGGTCTTGGGCTTCCGTTTGGGAACCTACCGGATATGCGCTGAATGTTTTCAAACAATCCTTAGAAGAGAATGGCGTTACATTTGCAGGAAATTCGAAGCTTGGGACGGGTGTTACACCTGAAGATGTCTCTCTTGTTACATCAAAAAAATCTATGCCAATCGAGGAACTTTTCATTCCGTTTATGAAATTAAGCAACAATGGCCACGGGGAAATACTGACCAAAGAAATGGGTAAAGTCGCCCGTGATGAGGGGTCCTGGGATAAAGGACTTGAAGTCATAGAAGATACGCTGGTGGAGTTCGGTATGGATGGCGATACCATTATGCTTCGTGATGGATCCGGGATGTCACATAAGAACATGATCCCTGCGAATGATCTAACGCAAATGCTATATGCGATTCAGGATAAAGATTGGTTCCCAGCATTCGAATATTCTTTGCCGGTAGCGGGAGATCCGGAACGCCTCGTCGGAGGAACATTAAGAGACCGGATGACAGAAGGACCTGCTCGGGGTAACGTGGTGGCCAAGACTGGTTCATTAACTGGTGTATCAACACTATCTGGCTATGTTACAGCTGCAGACGGGGAAAGGTTGATATTCGCTGTGATGATCAATAATCATTTGGATGATTCGGTAACGGCAATAGAGGATGCGATTGGACATGCGCTGGCTGGGCATGAATTTGATGAGTAATGGGACATGGGGACAGGTCCATTGTCCCTGTCCTTGCCTCTCGTGTATATCTTATCATTAGAATTTTGATAATCATTCGTGTTAGTATAAAGGCATAAACTGGGTTTATGAGTGAGTTGGAGGTGTATATCATGTTGCTTAACATATCTCTAATGATAGTCATCGTAGCAGGATTATTCTTGTCTATTTATGGGTTGCAGAAAAAGTCCCAATTACCGATTCTTTCAGGCGGGATTGCTTTCTTGGCTCCAATCATGTACTTCATGGGTTGGATGCTTATATTACCTCTTGTTCCTCCAATCGCATTGGTTCTTTCAATTATTGGAATAAGAAAAGTGAATCCTGCTTAGACATGGGGTCACAAATGGGACAATGAACCTGTCCCCATGTCCCTGTGTCCCTGTTATAATAAACGGAAGAATATCCCTGCACTGTTTATTATTTCGTTCATTATATTAATCGGTGTCCACCTTCGACATGAAGAACCTCTCCGGTGGAAAAGCCGTTGCGCAGTAAATAAATGACACTTTCTGCCACATCTTCCGGTTGCCCGACACGCTTCATTGGTAATTGTCCTCCAACTGCATCATAGAACGCTTTGCGCTCATCTTCAGGCATACCATAGCGTGATGGCGTGTCGATAACTCCAGGGGAAACGACATTAACGCGAACTGGCGCGAGTTCCAGTGCTAATGTTTGGCCAAGCCCGGATACCGCAGCATTAACCGCGCTTAAGGCAGATGCCCCTTCCATTGCCTTATAAGCAACTACGCCGGAGAAGAGGGTAATAGATCCATCTTCAGCGAGATTCGGAGCAGCATATTTTGCCACGTGGTACTGTCCCCAGAATTTACCTTCAAACAAATCACGATCCTGAGAAGTATCGACTTCAAGGAAATTGCCATATGTAGCAATTCCTGCAGTCACTACGAGTGAATCCAGTTTTCCGATCTTATCAAAAAATGCCTGAACTTCTTTTTCCTTTGTAAAATCAAGGGTATGGGTTGTGACATTGGAGCCAATTTCTGATTTCGCCTGTTGTAGTTTATCTTCAGAGCGGCCGGCGATAATGACTTCCGCGTTTTGTTCAACGGCTAGTTTTGCCGTTTCCAGGCCAATCCCGGAAGAACCACCGATGATGACAACTTTTTTATTTGCTAATTTCATCTTCATCCCCCACCTTTGTTATTTTATTTTTTCCATTTGTATCCATTATGCAGGAAAAGGACATTCAAATGCTAACTTTTACTTATTGTTTGCCTTTTTTAATCCAGTCAGCAACTTCGGCTGTTCTTCTTGCCTGATCTTTAACGATTTGTTCAACGTCTTCGATCATCTTATCCTCGTTGTCGATGGTAACGGAGCTTCCATAAGGGTTACCACCGGAAGTTTCTGCAGCTTCGCTGGTGTACCCAGGTGGGACGATAATCGCTCCCCAGTGAGCCATCGTTGTATAGAGTGCTTTGATGGTGGCTTCCTGGCCACCATGTGGATTGTGGGCAGAAGACATGCCGCTGACCACTTTATTCACAAGTTTCCCTGTAAACCAAAGGCCACCTGTTGTATCAAGAAATTGTTTGATTTGACCGGGAACGTTTCCGAAGCGTGACGGCGTACTGAAAATAAGGGCATCTGCCCAATCAAGATCATCCGGCGACGCTACTGGAACATCTTTCGTTTCTTCCAGATGCTGCTCCCATGCGGGATTTTTTGCAATGGCTGCTGCTGGTGCCAGCTCTTGTGCTCGAACGACTCTCACTTCATGCCCCTCTGCTTGTAAGGCTTCTTCTGCCCAGCGTGACAATTGATAATTGGTACCTGTTGAACTGTAATAAATAATAGCGACTTTAACACTCATGTATAGTTCCTCCTTGTGTTGTTAATAATTAATTTAGTCTCTCTGACAAGAGACAACCCTATGTTTGCGTGTTACTCAATTCATCAAACTGTATTAATTTAAATTACAGTTTGTGTACAAAAAAAGATTTGTAAACAACAACTCCTTAAATTTTTTCTCGAGGTTAACTTGTAAAATGAAAATAATGAAATAGACATTGAACTGTACTATAAAACATTACAGTTATTTTAAAAAAAAAAGAACTATAAAACGTGCTCTTTTTTTATTAAATCTAATACGTCACTGATGGAGTAGTTTCGTAAATAAGCGATAACTTGTTCTTCAGTGTCAGCTAAAATTTTATCTAGTACTGTCTCAATATTAGAACCGATGTAACAGTGGTCTCCACCTTCCGGGCACTTCGGTTTCAATGTGTCCATTGCTGTTAATCGATATATATCATCCAGTGTAATTTGATCAGGGCATTTCTTCGGTATGAAGCCACCGCCTGATCCCTCTTTGGATTCTATATAGCCGTGTTTTTTCAACTCTGCCAATACTTTTCTAATTCTTACTGGATGTACAAGTGCACTATCTGCAATGACATCACTAGTCGTCATTTGATCA
Organism: Virgibacillus sp. NKC19-3; assembly: GCF_019837165.1. Lineage (NCBI taxonomy): Bacteria > Bacillati > Bacillota > Bacilli > Caryophanales > Bacillaceae > Virgibacillus > Virgibacillus saliphilus. Next base: position 3,978,273 of record NZ_JAGYHC010000001.1, on the reverse strand, counting down.
GGTGAATCCGCGAGCATTGCCAAACTTAGTACCGTCAATGAGAATTCACTTTTCATTTACTTTTCCCCCTCGACTAACTGTAATTATATTAGTTACACTTTAAGCTGTCAAGGTTAAAAGTATATTTTTGACTGTAGTTTAATGGGGTCTAATTCTCCGATAATTTTGGCATTGCATTAGACGCCAATCTTTTCTTAGCAGAAATGGTTTCCCCTGTAACGGGCATATGCTTTGCAGCTTTGCCTATCCCGTGAAGCGGCATATTTCCATAGATGGATTCATAATTGCCCTGAGGCACGATGTAGGTTTCATGGTAGATACCAACCGCATCTGTGTCTCCCACTTTTTGATTAAAATTTTTCCAAGCCGTTAAATGTTTTTGTCCTCTCGCGTAAGCCAGCAGATCCGCATTTGATCGCCAGTATTGGATCATGACCGTCGTTCGGAGTCCGAAAAAGTTCTCCATGGATAGAAAACCAAGTTCCTCCTTATTTTCATAAAGTTCTCTGATCATTCCTGGCATCGCAGTGAAAACAGGAAGCCATTTGCCTATGGCACGTCGTTTGTTCACTCGCATCCCGATGAGAAATACAACAATGCTCTGATCATTTTCCGTCGTGTAACGGCCTTCATATACGGTTTTACCCATCTTTATTCCTCCTGCCAACTTTGTATTTGTTGAATCGTATCCGTGCACCACTCTATAGCGGCTGTCGTTGTCCGTTTTCCGTAATCCAGGGTGAAAAGCCAGAAAGCTGCATCCGCTTTATTATACAAATCAGAGGTTATCATTTTCTCGAGAGCATCATACGTATACATGCGATCATGCAGTTTTTCTTTGTATTGTTCGAGTTGGGATATGGTTGCTTCATTACTTTGATGACGGCTGAAAAATAGTTTTAAGAGCATTTCATTTTTTTCCGTAGCTATTGCATTTATTGGAGCCTGAAGCCATGCCCGCAGCTTCGCCTCTCCTTTTTCAGTAAGAAAGTATTCCTTTTTGTCCGGCTTTCCTTCTTGCGATGCACCTTGGACAGTAGCAAGGCCATCTGCAACAAGCTGTTTTAACGTGGGATAAATTTGACCATAGCTGATTTTCCAAAAATGATTTAGGCTTTGGTCCATCAGTTGTTTTATCGCATATCCTGTGTGACAACCTGTAGTGAGTAATCCTAATATGGCGTATTTTGTGTTGTTGGTTTGTTTCAATGACATTCACCTATCTTTATGATATGTATCATTATGATATATGATACAGGAAAAATTGAATTTGTAAAGGGTTGGATGAGAAAGATGTAAAGAACTTGTGGGACACAGGGACAGGTTTACTGTCCCAATTAGTGGGGCTTTTGTTTTGTATTGTTTCATCTAAAATAAATAGGGGAAAATACCTATATATCATAAAATATACAAGGAGAGATACCCATGGGAAAACTGGAAGGAAAAGTTGCTATATACTGGCGGTGCTGGAAACTTAGGCAAAAAAACAGCAGAAACCTTTCTTCGTGAAGGAGCGAAATTAGCCTTAGTTGATATGGATAAGTCTAAGTTGGAAGAAGCACAGAAGGAATTATCGAATGATAATGTTATGATTGTCGGAGCAAATGTTACCAAAGAAGAAGATGTGAAAAATTATGTTGAACAGACCGTAAATACGCTTGGCTCCGTCGATATTTTCTTTAACAATGCAGGAATCATCGGAGGAGTGGCTTCCATTGAAGATCAGTCATTAGATAACTTTAATAAGGTCTTATCTATTAATGCTACGGGGATTTTCCTAGGCATGAAATATGTTATTCCAGTGATGAAAAAACAACAACATGGAAGTATTATTAACACCTCATCTGTAGATGGATTAAGAGGAAGTCCCAATATGGTACCATATGCAACCTCTAAGCATGCAGTAGTCGGTTTAACGAAAACAGCTTCTTTAGAAGTAGCAGGAAATAATATTCGCGTGAATTCGATACATCCAGCACCTGTGACCGGAGATATGATGAAAACCGTACATCAAGGCCAAAGTGCAAGCCAAGGGAGTGGAGATGAACAGGTACAAGAGGAAATTACAGAAAGCATTCCTTTAGGACACTATGCAGACTCGAGGAATATCGCAAACCTAGTATTATTTTTAGCTTCAGACGAAAGTGACTTTATTACTGGATCGCAATATCGTGTTGATGGCGGAATGGGCGCTACAAGTTAGGGACAGAGGGGCAGATGGCTCTATGGGGACAGGTTTACTGTCCCGCATTTAAGCCCACAAATGGGACAATGGACCTGTCCCCACGTCCCTTATTTCCTAAACCGATACCCCACTCCCCAAAGTGTTTCAATATATTTCGGATTGGAGGGGTCTTCCTCTATTTTTTCTCTTAATTTTCGAATGTGGACGGTGACGGTTGTAATATCTCCGAATGCGTCGATTCCCCAAATTCGCTCAAATAATGCTTCTTTCGTGAATACGTGGTCTGGATGGGAAGCGAACAATACGAGTAAATCAAATTCCTTCGCACGTAATTCTCTTTCCTCTCCATTAACATAGAGCCTGCGTGCATTCAGGTCGATGTGTAGTCCTTTTACATGAATTGCATTTGGTTCTCTGTTCTTTTTCACAAGTCGTTCATACCTGGACAAGTGAGCTTTCACTCTCGCGACAAGTTCATTCGGATTAAAGGGTTTCTGGATATAATCATCAGCACCACGATCAAACCCACGAATGGTATCAATATCTTCTTTTCTTGCTGTCACCATTAGAATAGGAATATCTAACCGCTCGCGAAGTTGCCGGCAAATGTCAAATCCATCAACGTCTGGCAGCATTAAGTCCAGGATAATAAGGTCATAATTATTTTCTTTCGTAAGTTGCAATCCTTCTTCACCAGTAGTTACGATGTCAGAGGAATATCCATTTACTTCTAAATAATCCCTTTCCAGTTCAGCAATATGCATTTCATCCTCAATGATTAAAATTTTATTCAATCCGACACCTTCTTTAGTGTAAAATAAATACTTGTCCCTTCTCCTGGCTTGCCCCCAGCCCAAGTGTTACCGCCATGCGCTTCTATTATTTTTTTAACAATGGCCAGCCCAAGCCCACTTCCCCCTGTGGAGGAGTTTCTTGATGCGTCTGTTCGATAAAAGCTTTCAAAGATGTGGGGGATATCTTCCTTAGCAATCCCCCTCCCATTATCTTTGATTTCAATCGTAACTTGCTGGTATTTCGAATTTAAAGTGACCTCAATCTTGTGCTTACGCTCTTTATCCATATACTTCAGACTGTTTTGGACAATATTGCTTACGACGCGTCTTAATTGCTCACGATCTGCTTTTACAATATAATCGCCATCTTTATCAGCACGTAGCGTGGCCCTTCCATCTTCTTTCTCCAGGTCAAAATTCAATTCATCAATGAAATCAGTGAAAAAAGAATGTAAATCTACGTCTTCAAATGAAAGCGGGATTTGTTCGATATCCAATTTGGAATATCGGAATAGGCTTTCAATTAGCTCGTCCATATCGTTCGTTGATTTGTAAATGATATCCATATATCGTTCCAGTTTCTCCGGCGTATTCGCAACCCCGTCTTGTATCCCTTTGACGTACCCTTTTATCGAGGTTAAAGGTGTAGATAAGTCATGGGAAATACTTGCGATTAGCTCCTGGCGGTTGCGCTCATACCTTGCTTGATCCGCTTTTGCTTGTTTCAGACTTAGCCTCATGGATTCAAATGTATTGGACAACTCGCCAAGTTCATCTTTCTTACTAGTAGCAACACGATATTCTAAATCCCCTTCACGGATCTTCTTTGCTGATTGGGTTAATTGTTTTATCGGTACAATAATACTTTTAGACATATAATATGTTAGTAGTCCATTCGTCGTAATCAAGATGAGTACCATCGCGATAAAGCGAAACGTTAAAAATAGGTTTAAATCCGAACCTTTTGGATTGCCTTTTAAAATGATAAACATCACGTACCCTATTATTATTTCAACGAGAAAAAAGCCAATAATCGGAAGTACAATCATCCCTATATTAGATAATAGTAATCGTTTCTTAATGGACATGAACGTCACCTACTTCTTCCATCGTTTAAAACCAGCGAGCGTTAACCTACGCTAGTTGTTAAGAAAAGTGTAGCATATCAGTTACCTGATTTCAGATTCTTTTGATCAATAATCGGTACAACAACAGCGCAAATAATGGCTGTGAAATAAGAAAGAAATTTTATTCCTATTGGCTCGTTAAATAATAGCATTCCCAATACACCGATAAAACTTGATAACGCAATACCAAGAATAAAACCCCCGATTAAACCGACAATTATAGCAATAAAGACTCTCATATTATGCCTCTCCTTTCTGAATATTTTTATTATCAAATGTGCATTTCCATACGTTTAAAACGATGGAGCAAGACAATATAAATAATAAAACCGCGAAAATGGGATGCATCGCGCTAAGCCATGGCAACATTGTTGTAATATTCGCGGTGAAATACATAAGAAACATCGAAATGAGAATGCCAAACAGTTGCCAATATGCAAAGCGTGGTAACGCACCGATAAATGCAAAGACCAACATGACAACCGGAATATTAAAACCAAATAAATGGGCAAATATCATATGCTTCCCCCAATTCACCGGGCTTATAAAAGTAGCCATGCCTGCAAAAAATAGCTGAGCCACCACACATAATGTGAAAATAATGGCTAATGCAAGAAAGACGATTCTTCCTATACGAACGCGTTGATTTATTTTTCCCAACTTATTTCCTCCTTTGTTTGAATGCTGTATTTATTATATAAACCAAATATAAAATCAAGATTAGGTAATTCTTAAATCATTCTTAAATAAAAAAAGAGCTGTCGAAACAGCTCCATCATCTACAATGTCATTTACTTTTTCAATACTGGAATCCAAATTTCACTTTTAACGGGTGATGCCGTTAAATCGTTACTTTTGATCGATAAAATTTCAGCTCCTTCGGTTACTTGATAATTGGAAGGTCATCGGTGGATAGGCTTTTAATTGGTTTCCATTCTTTCTTGCTTCTGACGGTGTTACACCAGGTAACTGTTGAAGGGCCCTCGTAAAAGCGTCTGGTGAGTTATACCCATATTGAAGCGCAACATCAATGATTCTCTTGCTGCTATGATGAAGCTCAAATGCTGCTAAGCTAAGTCGTCTGCGGCGAATGTATTCGGATAACGTCATTCCTGCAAGGAAGGAAAACATTCGTTTAAGATGATATTCGCAACAATGCGTTAACCTTGCCACCATCTGAAAGTCTATTTCGTTCGTAAGGTTCTCCTCGATATACATCATGGCATTATTCATATTTTTAAGCGAATCCATGATAGGACCTCCTTACGTCAATAGAATAGCAGGATTTACATATATACACCCGATCATTTGTGCACCAGTATACAGGGTTCATCTTTTACTGTCATGAAACATTTGCGAAGACTTTTATCCATATTTTTTATAAGTCAAATAACGCATATATGTTTCCAATGGCCCTTCTATTTGACGACGTTCCATGAAGGATGCGACGGATAAAGTAATGATCCACATTATACTGCCGAGTAGTACAGAAGTTGTGACAGTTAAATATGCACCTAAATTGAGGGCGATGGGAGACAATAGTAGAACGATGAAAACCTCATGTATGACAAAAAAGGTTAAGGAACGTTTTCCCATTGCTGCGATTGCCTTCACAATGACGCCTTGATATTTCATACCGGCTTCGAACAGCCCAAATAAGGTTGCGTAGCCTATACCGCCTGCAAAGCCAGTGAGTATATGAATACCGTATGCCAGGCCGGCGTTAAAGAGACTTGGAAACCAAACATCATTAATCAGTACCAGTGGTATGGCACCAACAAGTGAAATGGTTAAGCCGCCTATGGTTAATTGTTTAAGTTGTTTGATATGATTTTGCGGTTTCATTAATATATTTATATTTCCTAACCAAATTCCCATTAGTACGGAAGGAATAATCGGGAAGAAGATATGTGTAAATAATGGAATAATGGGTATCGCAATCAGTCGTTCAAGCATGGTATTGACGTATGTTTCGTGCCCTGTTAATTCTACGGGTAACCCGTAAGATTGGTTACCCACTAGGATACCGCCCCAGAAAATGGGTATATACAGGAGACATAGGATCGTAGAAATAAGCACATACTTCTTTATTTTCGAATTATCCTTTTTCAAACTGGAAACGAGAAGAAGTCCAGCAATACCATAAGTCATTAGAATGTCCTGTCCACCTGCAACACCAGCGAGTATAGCGCCAAAAACAATCAGATACCAGCAACGTCTTTTTACAATGCGAGTTGCCTCTTTTGCACTCTTTCTTTCCGATTGTTTACGGTAAATCATGACGAGACCATAGCCAAACAGTACTGCGAATAATGGGCGCGCCCGATTATCTACTATTATTTCCATTAAAACATTTAAGAAATGATCTAAAGGCGTGCTGCCAGCTACTTTTGTTATGACACCTGGTTCTATCATGTATAAAAACAATGGCACATGTGCAAGTATGATCAAAAACAACATCGACCCTCGTGCTAGATCTAGAGATAGTGCACGTTTCTTTTTAGTTACGTTATCCGTATATAATTCCGTCATAATAAATCCCCTAATACAGAGCTGTGTAGTGTAATAAAAACTTCATCTAACCATTTTGGTCACCATATGAACCAAATCGTTCTTATATGCTTCTAAATCAAATCTCTCTCCATTGGTAAGCATACTTTCCGCAATAGCGCCTTGTATTATGGTAGAGATACTCTTTGTATTAAATGTGGAAAACTCCCTTTTTTCCTGCCCATCATGTAAAATCTCTTGCAAATACGTATACAATGGATCTTCTTCATCATTGGATACCTTATAATAAGGTACATTATCCTCCGTACGTGCATTAAAAATAATTTCAATCAAGGCGATATTATTGACTCTATGCGTTCCTTGATAAGCTAAGGAAGCATCAATAAAAGCAATGAGTTGATCATAAGCGGATTCTACTTTTGATACTTTTTCTTTAATGTAATTAAATTGCATTTGTAATAAATACATTAATGTGTTATTCAACACATCGTCTTTATCATCAAAGTGATAGGAGATTAACCCCGTACTGACCCCGGCCTTTTTGGCAATTTTGGCCAGGCTTATATGGACATACCCGATTTCGTCAAGCACCTCAATCGTAGCTTTTATAATTTGTTCTTGCCTTGCTTCCGCTATAAATGATGGTTGGTTCGCCATAGTAGTTCCCCCGTTTCTTTCTTTTTATTTTTTCCTGAGCTTATCAATAATCCATAATAGACCAATGATAAAAAGTACCGATAATATAACAATATCAAATGTACTCGGATAATTTTCAATAAATAATTGAATCGGCTCAGGAAGGCTTCCCTGAAAAATTGATTCGATAGCCATTCTTATAACCGTCATAAGAAATAGAAAAAGCTGTAACAATAGCAATATAGGTAACAATCCCAATCCACCGATGAGGCTTTTCCAAGCCAATTCTGCATGAAAAACATAAATAATGGCGGAAAATAGTAACACCACACCTATAATCGTAAAGATAATCAAACGGATCCATTGCACAAATTCTAATGATTCCTGGCTGTATAAGTATATAACATAGGAAAAAGCGAGTATAGAAAAAATAACACTTATTAACGGGATGATACGTTGGAACCAACGGGGGAGATTATTATATTCATCCATGTATATGCCCTTCCTTTCTGATTAGACAATATTTAATTTGATCAATCAATCAAATTTTAATGGTGATCGTTTATTTTGTCAAGCGCATCTTTTAGTTAGTAGAAGTTGGAGAATGAGGGGTGAGAAAACGCGTAACCTTTAAAATTAGAAGGGAACGCATTTCCATATGCTCGTCGAGTCAACAGAGAAGAGCCTTCCCGGTGAGGGAGACGATGCCCATGGACATTGTTAGTGCGCTAATACTCATGATGTCCTCCTGAGATGTTAGTGGTGTTTACGATGGCTGTCTGACAAAGACCATAAAAACACCCCCGAAAATTAGATTTTGTACTCTAACTTTCGGGGGTCGGTACCTACGTGAGGGATTGTTATCCTAAGCTGACAGTCCCCTCTTGTCGGGGTTCCGTCTATTACGACCGCTCATGTGTAGGCATGGGCTATCTTTATTAGTTTATGCACTCGAAGCAGTGATTCAAGGCGTCATATAGGTGCCTATTTTACAGGGATCCAGATTTCTGAATATAAATCAGGATTGGATGGATTTGTACCTGAATATACCTCTAGGTCTGGTGTACCTGCGTGCTTGTAACCACTTGAAGGAAACCATTCTGAAAAAATTTGTTTCCACGCTTTTTGCATAGCATCCGGCATCGGTCCGTGAACCTCAAATATAGCCCATTTGGATGCGGGAATTTCCAAAGTTGATAATTCATCAGGCGCACTGTCCCTGTGTGCTGTGGCTACCCAATAATCAATGGATTGGGAATTCTTTTCAACACATACACCTAATACACCTTCAACAGGACCATTGTTCATGCTAAACAATCGCTTGTAACTACCTTCTCTGTATACCTTATCCCACATTTGGGGGATACCGACTAGATTATCTTCATTAATCAATGAAAAATTCTGTTTAAGCCCTACAATCTGAAATCCCTCACGTTCAACCATTTTGACCTGCATTGGTTCTGCTCCCTTCACATTCACCTGTACTACCAGGCGATTATAAGATTTTAGCTTTCCCGTATACTTTCGTGCTTCACTTGGTGTTACTCCGTGTTGCCGTCGAAAAGCCTTTGTGAAAGCTTCAGGAGTTTCGTAACCATATTTGTAGGCGAGATCGATAATCTTGGCGTCTGATCTGGTTAACTCGTAGGCAGCTAATGTTAGGCGACGACGTCTAAGATATTCACCAACAGATATATCTGTTAATATCGAAAATGTACGCTGAAAATGAAAAACGGAGAAATTAGCCTGTTGGGCAATGCGCTCTATCGGAAGGTCGTCAAGTAAATGATCCTCCATGTAGTCTATTGCTGTCTGTAGTGATTTAACCCACATCATGTCACTCACTCCCTATTTAAATCTTAATCGAGCATCATCGATTATTCCTGCCTTCTTGTGCTTTGTTCGGACAGTATAATATCATTAAGTTAGTTAAGAAGCTGCTTTTGTTCCGTTAAGCTAGGGAATGAAGGAGCCTTATTCGTTTTTCGTACCTGATACGCACACTTGTAAAAGTAATGGTTATATTTATAATCGGTTCATTCCTTACTTTTTAGGCATCATATATGTCACGGAAATACTGCTGCTTTCTGCCATCTTTTCAAATATATCATTAAGGATTTCTGATGCTCTTTCTTTTGTTTCGTACGTACCTAACGTTTTACCCCAATGAGCCATAGCACCACTGCCGATGACACCTTCTACTTTTTTCCTGTTTACCGTAATTTCTTTTACATTCATCAAACTTTTATTATCTTGTGTCGCAATCCATAGCATGGAAAAATTCATTCCTTTCATTTTTACTTGTACCAGAACTGCCGATTGCATAAAGCTACTTTTATTGAAAATCAAATTTGTACAATAAGTATACCATTTTGAGTATTCAGAAGATATGAAGCGGCAAACAATGTGTCATTCATGGGGATATAACTAGAAAAGTAAAAACGCAAATGTGGTATCCTAGCATTATATGATAAGCTAACTACAAGAGAAAATAAAAAAGGACGTATTTTACATGAAAATAGCAATCCTAGCAGTTGGAAAACTAAAGGAAAAATACCTCAAGCAAGGCATCGAGGAATACTTAAAACGCCTGAGCACCTACGCCAAGGTGGAAATCACGGAAGTAGCGGACGAAAAAGCTCCGGAAAATTTGAGCGAGGCAGAGGAGCAGGAGGTGAAGCGAAAAGAAGGAGAGCGGCTCCTATCCAAGATTGGCCATGACACTTATGTTATCACGCTTGAGATTAATGGAAAAAAGCTTAGTTCCGAGCAGCTGGCAGCAAAGATGGACAAGCTTGCGACGTATGGAAAAAGCAACATCGCATTCGTTATTGGCGGATCACTTGGCATTAGTGAATCCGTGCAGAAGCGGAGTGATTTGGCGCTGTCATTTTCGACGTTGACGTTTCCCCATCAGATGATGCGATTGATTTTGTTAGAGCAGATTTATCGCGGGTTTCGGATTATGCGGGGAGAACCGTATCATAAGTAATGAAGTATTGGACCGTAAAGGACGTTATGACATATGTTCCAATCTCTAATAAAGGAAACGAACTTTTCTATCTTATCCCTTCCATAAAGACGTTGGGCGTTATTTCAAGATCATTGAACCAACTTCGAAAAAGAGGCCGTAATGACCTCTTTTTGTTTTCTCTTTAATTTTTAGCTGTTGCTCCGGATACGGTATCTACTTTTGTAGTCGCCCCGGATACGGCATCTACACTGCCGCCGGTTAACTGCTGACCAGTTTGTTCTAAATACCAATCAATAATCGGCTGAATATCTTGTACATATTCGTTGATGCCAATAAAATTATCATCTTCATCATGTATTGCCTGGTAGCTATGGACAACAAACTTATCTGGTCCGTGTGTTGGTACCTTCGTTCGTACAACATCTTCATTCCCATTACGTAGTTGTTGTATGACCCAAGAAACGCTGCTAAATACTCTTTCTGGATGACATTCTGCTAGTGGACTACCGACTTGTTCCGGCTTGCGTGCTGCTAACATGTCTTCGGTGTCAAACTTGTGGTTATAATATAAGAATTGATTATTGCTATCTGCGTAAGTCAATTCCATCGGCATTGAATTTAAGAAATGATTGATCTGATTAACTGTCAAAATACCACGATTTAATTTAACGTAAGTGTTCCCTTCAACAGCTTGCGTTGCTTCGGCAGCTTGTTCAACCCAGTCGTCGGCGGACATGTCAACACCTTCAATTGTAGTATCAACTGTTCCAGTCGCATATAAATCTTCTGCACTAGATACATCTTTCATCCCTTCAGGTGATTGCAGGACATTGACAACGTTGATGAAGCGAATAAATTTCTTGATACAACTTTCTAAAAATTGCGTTGTTGCCGTATCTTTTAGATTATCATCTTCATCAAACGCTTGATGCACTTCGCCTAATAGAAATTCGTTACCCGGCATGACGACAGCATTCACACCTGGGGCATCTAATATTTGTCGCAAATGTAATTGAGACCGTGAAGACCCTTGGACATCATAAGAAGCACCCACAATCATTACCGGCTTTCCATCAAGAGGATGTATTTTAAACGATAGCCATTCTAAGACACTTTGTAATGCAGAGGGAATAGAGTGGTTATATTCGGGTGTAGCAATAATGACACCATCTGCTTCCACAATTTTTTTATTTAACTGTTGAATTACTTCACTATTTGTTTGATCCTCCGATTGATTAAACATTGGAACATCTTTAATATCCAGCACTTCCACATCAATTAATTTCTTGAAATTTTTTGCAATAAAATTTAACAATAGACGATTATAAGAAAAATCAGCATTTGATCCAACGATTCCAACGAGTTTCATCGATATACCTCCTAGTAATTAAATAATCTCCCATGAGAAATTTGTTGCTTTGTTCTCAGGCGTTTGATTCGCGTGAACTAATTGATTCGTGATAGCTACAAATTGCACAAAGTCATTAAAAATTCGTTCGAGTTCTTCTCTTTTATGTTGATCTGTCAAATTACCATTATCATCAAAGGCTTGTAACGAATACCCTATTAAAAATTCAGAACTGGGCATAATACGCGCTTTCAATTCAGGTGCATCAAGCATTTGACGTAGATGTATTTGAGCACGGGAAGAACCTAATCTTCCATAGGAAGCTCCAGTCAGCATTACAGGCTTATCAATTAACGCCTGATCTGTATAGGACAACCACTCTAACGTACTTTTTAATATCGCTGGTACAGAATGGTTATATTCCGGCGTACTAATGATCACACCATCTGCTTCCCTAATTTTATCCGCAAGCTCTTGTACTTCACGAGGTGCTTTCTTGTCTTCCGGTTTATTAAAGGCAGGTATTTTCTTTATTTCGAAAATCTCAATGTTAGCCTGGTCTGCAAAATGCTTTTGAATAAATTGCAACAATAGACGGTTCGTGGAATGATCTGAGTTTGTTCCTAGTATACTTATAAAATTCTTCATGTTATTGCTCCTTTCTGATAAAAAACTATGTGAAGTATATCACAATTTTATTATAATATATCTTGGCGAAAATTACAATATTAACCTGTTTAAAATAGTAGATTCCAAGATTAATTTCAGAAAAGGAATGTGAAATATTAAACAAAAGCATCGATACCTAATCATGATTTGTGGGAGCTGGCATGAGGCAGGGAAAAATAGTGATTTCGTAATAAAGAAATACCCTCATTTTCCATACATGTTAGAGGGACAAGGAACCTGTCCCCTTAAGGAACGAGTTGATGTAAACAACGAAAAGTGCTAAACTATATTAGTTAGCACTCCTAATTAAATATAAGTATATTTATCCTAAAATCAATTATACTACAAAATAATTAGGATGTCAACAAAAAGGAATGTTGGGGTTGATGAAATGGATGAACGTGCCATGGAACAGCGGCGGGTCGATAACATTATCGAGGAGATTAAAACCAAAGAAGATAAATTATATCAACAGTCAAAGGGATTAAAAGCGGATGTCGTGGAGCTTCGGAGAACGTTTTGGGATGATATCACAGTTAATGTGGAGGAAATGGATGATGTCATCGAGACGCAGGAAAGTATTAAGCAACAAGCGACACTCTTATCGCAAAAGGAGAGGTTCCATGGAAAGGTAGGAGAGAGGCTGAAAACGTTGGATAGACTTAAAGATTCGCCTTATTTTGGGCGAATTGATTTTAAGGAGGACGCCTACACAGAGAAAGAGGCTATTTATATTGGCGTTTCCTCGCTCATGGATAAGGATGATCAGGATTTCCTCGTCTATGATTGGCGTGCGCCTATTTCGAGTCTTTATTATGATTATTCTACTGGAAAGGCGAGTTATAGAACCCGTGAGACGACAATTACAGGTGATGTGACACTGAAAAGACAGTTTATCATTCGCCATGGCAGCATTGAAGGCATGTTTGACACAGGGGTAACCATCGGTGATCAGATACTGCAGCGTGCGCTTGGAAATAATGCAAGCACGATGATGAAGAGTATTGTTGCTACGATCCAACAAGAGCAGAATCAGATCATCCGTAATGAACGCAGTAGTCTCCTTGTTGTACAAGGCGTTGCCGGAAGCGGGAAAACAAGCGCAGCTCTCCAGCGAATCGCATACTTAATGTACCGTTACAGGGAAACGTTGCATGCGGATAATGTCATGCTACTTTCACCAAATCCGCTATTTAGCAGCTATATTTCAAATGTACTGCCAGAACTTGGCGAGACGAACGTGAGACAAATGACTTTTCTCAATTATATGCAGAAGCGAATCATGGATAAATTTACAATAGAGTCCCCATTTGAGCAAATGGAGTATGTGTTGGCGCAGGGAGAGAGCCAAGAATATACAACACGAATGAAGAGCATGAAGTATTTGGCCAGTCTGGACTTTAAAGCGATGATTGATGCATATGTGGAAAAACTACATGAAGCAGGGATTCAGTTTAAGCGAATTGCTTTTCGGGGTGAAACGATTGCTTCCAAACAGCAAATCTATGATTATTTCTACGCACTTGATGAGGACATTGCTATTCCGAACAAATTGGAATTGGTTGCAAAATGGCTACTGGAGAAAGTGCAAATGCAGCAGAAGGAAGAATTAAATAAGGACTGGGTTATGGAAAAGGTCGAGTTGCTTGATAAGGAAGATTACATGGAGGCCTATCATCAGTCGGAGGGCAAAGAGGACGGTGGTAGTATAACGGATGAGGAAGAAATTCTACGTTCCCAAATGGTCAAGCGTGTTTTTGCACCACTGAAAGAACGCGTAAGAAATCTTGAATTTGTTCATATTCCTGCAACATATCAAGCGTTGTTTGCGGAATGGAAGCCGGAACAAGCGCCAACGGATTGGCAGGAGATGGCTGCATCTATTCAAACACAACTGAAGGAACGGTATTTGACATGGGAAAACGCAACACCTTATTTATATTTTCAGAGCCGTATTTTCGGAGATACGACAGATCGTTCGGTGCGTCAGATGATTATCGATGAAGCCCAAGACTATTCTGCATTCCAATTTGCTTACATTCGGTATATGTTCCCGTATACACGAATGACATTGCTTGGCGATACGAATCAGGCCATTTATACGTACGCCATGACGGAAAATCCACTTACAGCCGTAGATGATGAGGCAAATGAAGAACGGATTGCATTAACGAAAAGTTATCGCTCGACCAAACAGATTGTAGAATTCACGAAGTATTTTGCCCCTGGAGGAGAAATGATTGAACCATTTAACCGGGAGGGAAGCAAGCCTGTACTTATCCATGATCCTGATGATCGAACGAAAAGCTTGCTTCAATGGGTGGATGAATGGACGAAAGAAGGATATGAAACAACGGCAATCATCTGTAAAACACGTCAGGAAAGCGATGCGGTAGCTGAAGCCCTTAAGGGAAAAGTGGCATTTCATCAAATCAATGAAGAAACCCATGCGTTTGAGAAAGGACTCCTCATTGTTCCTGTTTATTTAGCAAAGGGAATCGAATTTGATGCTGTTATTATTCCGGATGCTACCGACGCCCATTATGGCAAAGAATCGGATAGAACGCTCTTTTATACTGCTTGCACGCGGGCCATGCATGCACTGACCATAATTGCTGATGGGAAGCCGTGTAGGTTTTTGGAGGAAGCGGCGCAAGAGACATATGTGGTGAAGTAGTCATTATTAGGAATGGAGGGTTTCTAAGAACGATACCACCTGAAAAGGCAGTTGACAATGTACAATGTTTCTGTAATAATATACTCAATTAAATACTGGTACCTTTAATTCAGTCCAGTGAGGCTGACAAGGACTTCGGAACTAATGAACATTGCAAGGCTAACCTATATGAAGGAGCCCCCTGCGTTCATTGTGCAAAAAGGCTTCTTGTCAGAAATGGCAAGGAGTTTTTTTAATCCTAATCTCTTCGGTACCAGTTTCTAACCAACAAATAACTGGAGGGATCGGTATGGCAAGTGTAGAAAAAGAATTCGCGTTACAGGCAGTGCCTCAAGCAAATCGGAGAGGTTTTTGGAAGATTCTCGCGGTGATGCTTTCCTTAAGTTTCTTCTCCGCAAGTATGTTGTCTGGAGGGGAACTCGGAACAGGACTATCGTTTATGCAGTTTATTTGGATTGTATTAACCGGGAATTTGATACTTGGGCTTTATACAGGAGCATTAGCACATATCGCAGCAAAGACGGGGCTGTCCACCCATTTATTAGCTCGCTATGCATTCGGTGAAAAAGGATCGTATATAGCTTCCTTTTTGCTAGCTTCCACACAAGTAGGTTGGTTTGGTGTCGGCCTTGCGATGTTTGCCGTTCCTGTTGCAAAAGCGACCGGAGTCAATGTTTATGTCCTAATTGGAATTTTTGGCCTGTTGATGACGGTATCCGCCATTTTTGGGATCAAGATGTTAACACTATTAGGATTTATCGCTGTTCCTGCTATTGCTGTTTTTGGGAGTTATTCGATGGTGGACGCAGCTGGTGCAGCTGGAGGGATACAAGGATTATTTGATTATGAACCGACGCAGGCAATAAGCATTGCAGCTGCATTAACCATTTGTGTTGGCTCTTTTATTAGTGCGGGCACGCTCACGCCTGATTATGCTCGTTTCTCGAAAACATCACGGTCTGCTGTGATTGCCAATATCATTGCCTTCTTTCTTGGCAATTCGCTGATGTTTTTATTCGGGGCAGTCGGAGCTATGGCTTTTGGCATGAGTGATATATCGGACGTGATGTTTTTACAAGGGCTAATGGTTCCGGCCATCATCGTTCTCGGATTGAATATATGGACGACCAATGATAGTGCATTATACGCATCAGGATTAGGGTTTTCCAACATTACAAAAATCCCGAAACACAAAATTGTTGTTTTCAACGGCATCATAGGGACGGTAACAGCAATGTGGCTTTATAACAATTTTATGGGGTTCTTGACGGTTCTAGGTACCGCATTACCATCGATTGGAGCCATTATATTAGCAGATTTCTTTTTACTAAACCGTGGAAAATACAGGCCGTTTGACACCATGACATTCAAACAAGTAAATTGGATTGCAATAGTCGCATGGGCAGCCGGAGTCGCCATTGCAAATGTTGCTCCAGGTATTCCGCCAATCAATTCCCTATTAGGTTCTGTGATTATTTATGTAGGGTTGATGAAATGTATACCGCAACAGGCAGCCTTACCAGCTAAAATGAAAGGGAAGGAAGAGGTCATTCATGATTATTAAAAATGCAACACTTAGAGGAAGAAATGGACTGTGGCACTTGGTTGTAGAGGATGGGAAGTTCCATGAAATTACACAAACATTCGACAATGTTGAGGGAAAGGAAGTTATTGATGTGGAAGGTGCGCTTGTCCTTCCGCCTTTTATTGAGCCGCATATTCATTTAGATACCACATTAACAGCGGGCGAGCCGGAATGGAATAAAAGCGGAACCTTATTTGAAGGTATTCAACGATGGGCGGAGCGAAAGGAAACGGTAACGATAGAAGACGTAAAAGCCAGGTCAAAACAGGCGTTAAAAATGCAAATGGCTCAAGGGATCCAGCATGTACGTACACATATAGATGTAACAGATCCGGCATTAACAGCGTTAAAAGCCATGCTGGAGGTAAAGGAAGAAATGGCTCCTTACGTGGATCTTCAGCTTGTTGCTTTCCCGCAAGAAGGGATTTTATCTTATCCGAATGGTTTTGAATTACTGGAAGAATCATTGAAAATGGGCGCGGATGTCGTAGGGGGTATTCCTCACTTTGAATTCACAAGAGAATACGGCGTAGAGTCGATGAAGCATGCTTTTGACCTCGCTGAAAAATATGATCGACTCGTCGACATCCATTGTGATGAAATTGATGATGAACAATCGCGATTTGTAGAGGTTGTCGCGAAGGAGGCCTACGAACGTGGATTAGGCACACGCACAACAGCGAGCCATACAACAGCAATGGGCTCTTACAATGATGCCTATACGTCTAAATTATTTCGTCTATTAAAAATGTCTTCGATTAATTTTATATCCAATCCGCTTGTAAACACCCACCTGCAAGGACGATTTGATACGTATCCAAAACGAAGAGGGCTAACCAGGGTCAAAGAGCTGCAGGAAGCGGGACTCAACATTTGCTTTGGCCATGATGATATATTTGATCCATGGTATCCACTGGGAACAGGAAATATGCTGCAAGTATTGCATATGGGAATTCATGCTGCACAACTCATGGGCTATGATGAAATTGTAAATTCCATTGATTTGATCACGAAAAATAGTGCCAAGACCCTGCAAATTGAAGCGGATTATGGAATTGAAGAAGGCAAACCTGCTAACTTTATTGTCTTGGATGCGGAGAATGAATATGAGGTGATTCGGAAGCAGGCTGTGACTAGGTATTCGTTTAGGAATGGTGAGGTTATTGCGGAGACGCAGCCGAGTGAGGCGCGGATTAGGCTTGGTGAGAGGGAAGAGGAGATAGGCTTTGATAACTAGATGGTGTGAGGCACAGCTTTGGTGGGTTGTGTCTTTTTTTGTGTGGGGAGTCGTATAAGCTGGAGTAACCGAGTAGCCTTGGATAGCAATTAAGGCCAATTTGTATTATACCTACACGATCAAAAAAACTGTTATAATTGTCAATATAGAAGTTTAGTTATTCATCAGTAATAATTACTTTCAGGAAAAGTTTCCCAATGAGAGCGAAGGTTTTGGTCATGAGTATTTATAATGAAACATCGACCATTTAGATATTGGAAAAGTAAATTGGCAGATGTCTGAGCAGTTAAGCTTGGATGAATACTAGAGACACGGTGAAAAGGTTTGGACAATGGGAAAGAATCGTATAAGATAAGCATTTGCTTTAGTTGAAATAAACATTCGTAAAGGAGCCTGTTATCGATGAAACTAATGAAGCAGGAGGAGATTGTTTGTTGTGTATGGCCTGGGGTAGCTCTCCCGCTTGGAAAAAACGGCAATCACTTGGTGGATTATTTCGAACAAAATTACGGAATCCATGTCGAATATCTAGAACAAGTGAAGACGTTTTCGGTAAGGGGAATGAAGGGCGGAAGAGTGGATCAGATATTCAATGTGAAGGAAGATAGTGTTGCTGATTTTGCCACTATCAAAACCGGGATAGGGGCTCTTTATGCAAAAGAAATCGTGCAACGTAAAGAGCATTATAAATATAACGAGCGCGTTTATTTGCGGTATTTTAAACAAATTGAGAATGAGGTTGTGAAAGAAGGAGACCTATCCAAAGAGGATGTTTATCAAACGCGGTTTTAACATAAAATGTTACAGCAACCTTTTGGCATGACATCATGAATCATCATGTTCAAAAGCTATTGCTCATTCAGGCTGGTTCCCGCCCATCATTTTAGGAGAGATCGTTTTGCGGATTATTGTTATGTGCTGCTGGACAGCAGTGATGATTGCCTTTTTATTCACCTCGGATCTAATCGCGTTGCTGGACCACGGTGCTTTGGATATCCAAATGACATCACATCCGGATTTTTCATTTTTCGAGATATATGAAATTCGGTTTGATGTACTAATACAAAAAATCGGGCACCTTTTCATGTTCGCCATATGGGTGCTAACGATTTTCTTTGCCATCAAACGATTAAAGGCGGCCGTTTGGATCACGTTGGGGCTTGCCTTCGCCTCAGAGCTGATTCAGCCCTATTTCACTAGGGATGGCCATTTGCTGGATGTTGCATTTGATAGTATTGGAATTCTATTGATGGCGTTTTTAATCCATGTGTTTTTAGAGGTAGCATCGGGTGTTGGGAAGTGAATGGGAGTGGATTCTAGCTGCATGAGGCGCTGCTGTTGTATGGGAGATTATTGTAAAAAAGGCATTTAATACAATCTAATACGATTCATTTTGTTTTCTTGCTTTCTATTATGAAGAGCTGTTATAATGACAATCTACATATATGTGTATGGGGAAACCTCAAAGAGGCAAACCTTTCAAGCTAAATCAATCACATATATGCAAAACAGGTAGAAGACAGAACAGGTATTACGAACAATGTTTGAATTAGGTTGGACATAGGCAGAAAGGGATTTATTACATGATTGGCATTCGTGTGGTTGGTCCCTTTCTGTTTTGACTTGGCAGTAAGAAAGTATAAAGTGCTTTCTTACTGCATAAGTGCGGGCTTTGGTTATCATCCAAAGGCTTGGTGACAACCAAGTTTTCTAACGAGTATAGAGTTCATTAATAAAAGGAAGGATGCTCATGACTGGAAATAACGCCGTTCAAGAAAAAGGCAATCAAAGGGAAGTAGCACTTGGACAGGTTAAAGATAAACTGCTTGACTTAGGAAAGAAACAAGGCACGCTTACGTATGAAGAAGTGGCTGGCCAGTTATCGGGTTTTGAATTGAAAAGTGACCAGTTAGATGAATGGTATGAGTACCTGGATAATCAAGGTATTGAAGTGATTGCAGATGTTGAAGAAGACCCCGAACCTCAACAGATTGCAAAAGAAGTGGAACTTGATGCGACTGATTTTAGTAACCTGACAGGGATAGAAACCAATGATACCGTTCGTATGTATCTGAAAGAAATTGGCAGGACTGATTTATTGTCGGCTGACGAAGAAGTCGACTTAGCGCGTCGGATTGAGGAAGGGGATCAGGTAGCTAAAGAGCGACTGACAGAAGCCAACCTTCGTCTTGTTGTCAGTCTGGCGAAGCATTACACGGGAAGAGGCTTGCAGTTGTTAGATTTGATTCAGGAAGGCAATACAGGGCTCATGAAGGCAGTGGAGAAATACGACTATCGTAAAGGATTTAAATTCAGTACGTATGCTACTTGGTGGATACGTCAATCCATAACACGGGCTATTGCGGACCAATCAAAAACTATACGTAAGCCTGTCCATATGGTGGAAACCATAAATAAATTGACGCGCGTGCAGCGCGAATTATTGCTAAAGCTTGGTCACGAACCCACTCCGGAAGAGATTGCCAAAGAAATGGATCTGCCACTTGACAAAGTGTATCATATTTTAAGGCTTACGCAAGACACTGTTTCACTGGATAAGCCAATAGGAGAGGAAGAGGGTTCTTATTTAGGTGACTTTATTGAAGATCAAGAAACATTATCTCCATCGGAACAAGCCAATTATGAATCCTTAAAAGAACAATTGGAAGCTATATTGGATACATTAACGGATCGGGAAGAAAATGTATTACGACTTCGCTTCGGACTTGATGATGATCACTCGCGTACCCTTGAAGAAGTTGGTCAAGTTTTTGATATAACGCGGGAGAGAATTCGTCAAATCGAATCTAAGGCATTACGCAAACTCCGCCATCCCAGCCGGAGTAAATGGGTGAAGGACTTTTTAGAATAAAACTTATAGAATGAATAGGGTTGTGGTAAATAAATAGCTCAGGTGTCAGCATTATCCTATCCCATCTTCCTTGTTTTGATGTGTAAACTCGGTATAATAAAGAAATAATATAAAGAAGCAAGGAGAGAAAGTCTATTTGCTAGATCACAGACTAGGCACCACCCCCGAAAATTAGAGTAGAAAAATCTAATTTTCGGGGGCGTTTTTATGGTTTGTTGAACATGTTCAGAATGGTATCGATGCTAATCTTGCCATATCAAATGTAACACCAGAGCAGATAAAAGTATTAGAGTGTAGCGGAGTTCGTTCAACGTCATTACTAAAAGCATTCCGCAAATGACTGCAGCGACGTTGTTGGGCGATGATGGATCACTCGCACGACTATTTTTGACGAATCAAAAATTCCACTCTCTACACATTTAAAAATTCCCAAAATAGGTTTATAATAAAAGAATGCGAGAATATTTATTTATCTAACACACTACCTTTATATACCAATCCAAGCAATCTACATATTTTCACGAAATCAAACTTAAAAGATAAGGAAGGATTACATGAGTAACAAGCACACGCAAGCAGATGTTATCTTAATTGGTGCTGGGATTATGAGTGCCACGTTGGGAACGTTACTACAAGAATTAGCACCAGAATGGGACATCAGGGTGTTTGAGAAACTTGCAGGGGCAGGAGAGGAGAGCTCGAACGAATGGAATAATGCGGGTACGGGCCATTCTGCATTATGCGAGCTGAATTATACATCTGAAAGGCCGGATGGCTCTATCGATATAGCGAAAGCTGTAAAGATTAATGAACAGTTTCAGCTTTCCAAGCAGTTTTGGTCTTATCTTGTGAATCGTAATGTCATTTCCGATCCGCATGATTTTATCAGCACGTTACCCCATATGAGTTTAGTGCAAGGGGAAAGTAATGTTGCTTTTTTACAAAAACGCTTTAAAGCGCTATCAACGAACCCGCTATTTCAGGGGATGGAATTTTCTAGTGATACGGAAAAACTGAAGGAATGGATGCCGCTTATTATGAACGGCCGTGAGTCAGATGAGCCGATCGCTGCTACGAAAATGGACGCTGGTACCGATGTAAACTTTGGCGCCTTAACGCGTATCTTATTTGATCACCTGCAAAACACGGACATGGAAGTGAACTACAAGCATAGTGTGGAAGATATTAATCGCAATAGTGAAGGATTATGGGAAGTGAAAGTCCATGATAGGCAGGACGGGAAAATTGAATATCACACGGCAAAATTTGTCTTTATCGGTGGTGGAGGCGGAAGTCTGCATTTACTTCAAAAAACAGGAATTCCGGAAGCAGAGCATATTGGAGGTTTCCCTGTAAGCGGTCAATTTATGGTATGTCATAATCCGGAGGTTATCGAGCAACATCAAGCAAAAGTTTATGGAAAAGCAAAAGTTGGTGCACCACCAATGTCTGTGCCACATTTGGATACACGTATGATCAATGGCAAAAAGACGTTGCTGTTCGGACCGTTTGCCGGTTTCTCACCAAAGTTCTTAAAAACCGGTTCATTGCTTGATTTAGTAACGTCTGTGAAATCAGATAATCTTTTAACCATGTTATCAGCAGGCGTCAAAGAGTTCCCGTTAACCAAATATTTGATGCAGCAAGTTGTATTATCAAATGAAAAACGGATGGAGGAACTAAGGGAATTTATCCCGAATGCAAAAAGTGAAGATTGGGATAATGTTGTGGCCGGTCAACGTGTTCAGGTCATCAAAGATACCGAGGACGGCGGCAAAGGGACACTTCAATTCGGTACGGAAATTGTGAGTGCGAAGGATGGAACCATCGCTGCATTATTGGGTGCATCGCCGGGGGCTTCTACTGCCGTTGACATCATGCTTGAGATTATGGAAAGATGCTTTCCAGAACGATTGAATGAATGGGAGTCAAAAATCAAAGAAATGATACCTTCTTATGGGGTGTCGTTGCCTGATAATCCGGAACTATTGAAGGAGATCCAAGTTTCCATGGAAAAGGCACTTGGTTTAGGCGAGAAAGAACTGGCGTATAGCTAATTTTGAATAAAACTGACGACAGGCCAGATGACTGTATCAATTTTTCGCTCCGGATTGACATGCGATGTAATTTTGGGAATAATTAGCTCGGTATTATATTTGGTAACGATACACTTTGTGCTTTGGGAAGTATGTTAATGGCTGCAAGAGTCTAGCTTGGTTTTTCTCATCGTTGGTTTCGGTTTTCTTTTGCATCAGGCGAATATTATCGACTTCCGACAATTGCTGTCCACGTGGTGGCCGCTCATATTGATGATGAAATAGAAGGGGCATCCCTCACGTGTTGGTTGGACATGATGAGGGGTGTTTTTACGGTAGGTGTAAACCACATTATACTAGGAAGTGATCATATGAAATACGGAGAAATCGTACATGCTCGTCTCCATAAGCGAATAAACAGATTCATTGCTGAAGTTTTCATGGACGGAAAAAAGGAACAAGTACATATCAAAAATACCGGTCGCTTAACAGAGCTTCTTCATCCTGGTGCTGCCGTGATTTTGGAACAGAGTGGAAATCCAAATAGGAAGACAAGGTTTTCGCTCATTGCTGCCGCCAAAAATGGAAGCTGGGTAAATATTGATTCACAAGCCCCGAACAGGGTTGCTTTTGAGGCGATTACGGTAGGGAAAATACCCAATTTTAGCAAGGTAAACGTGGTTAAAAGGGAAGTTACGTTTGGTGCTTCTCGATTTGACCTTTACGTTGAGCAAGAGAATAGAAAAGGATTTATCGAAGTAAAAGGGGTAACACTGGAGAAGGATGGAATCGCCTTATTTCCGGATGCACCGACCTTAAGAGGGGCGAAACACGTATGGGAGTTGGCCAGGGCTGCTTTGGAAGGCTATACGTGTACGGTTCTATTTGTGGTACAAATGAAAACGGCCCGTGCTTTGGTCCCTCATAGAGAAATGGATGCGGCATTTGCGGATGCGTTATTAGAGGCATCACGAAAAGGGGTGCAGATTTTGGCTTATGATTCGATAGTTACAGAAGATGAATTGGTGCTGGATAAAGCTATTCCAGTGTACTTATCTTAAATGAACCGAGTTGGTACTGTTTAGTTAGGAAAAGGAATTATACGTTTAAGTCATTATTCAAATGATTTAGTGGGAGGTAATCTTATGCAACAGTCTTTTAAAACAAAATCGATCATATTTATTATGACCCTGCTTTTCATTGCCGGTATCCTTGATATGAAATATAAAGGGCGATTCTATCGGTTGTTACAGACGTTTCAGAATGACTAGCTTTTCTGTCGGAAACTTTATAGCAAAAAGCATTATTCGCACATGATCTCGTTGTTTTTGTTACACTAGAGGAAATGAACACATATATCGTTAAACATGTGAAACTCTATACAGGTTAACTGTACATGATAGGAAAATAATGGAGATGGAGTGTAGGAGAAGTGAAATCAATTCAGGTTGCGGATTTAGTACGTGAATTTTCTTTAGAAATACTAGCTGGAGAAGATCAATTGCATCGGCCGATTACGAAGTTAAGGACACATCGGCCAGGTTTGGAATTCATTGGTTATTTTGACTTTTTTCCAATGGAACGTGTTCAGATACTTGGGAAAAAGGAAATTGGTTATTTGCATCAGTTAAGTCACGAGGAACGAGACCACAGAATCGGGAATGTAGTTTATTATCATCCCCCGTGTTTTATCGTAACAGCCGGACAAGAGGGTTTGACCTACCTGCGGCAATATTGTACAAAAGAAAAGATCCCTTTACTGATAACCACTGAAACAACAACGGATTTTATTGCCAAGGTGGATGGATATTTAACAAAATCTTTGGCGCCGGAAATTGCGGTCCACGGGGTTTGCCTGAATGTGTTTGGGATTGGGATACTCTTGCGCGGTGAGTCTGGTGTGGGAAAAAGCGAAACAGCCCATACGTTAATTGGCAGAGGACACCGGCTTGTAGCCGATGATATTGTTATTTTGAAAAAGCTGAGCCATCAAACAGTCCTTGGTACGCACAATGAGAAAAACAAGGAGTTTCTCGCATTAAGGAGCATTGGATTATTAAATGTTTCACGTGTGTATGGAAGGAAGGCCTTTCAGGGTGAAACAAGGATCGCATTGGATATTGAACTGACGAAATGGGAGAAGCATTCCTTGAATAATGAATTGGAGATGGAGACGGAAAACACGGATTATATGGGTGTACCTATTCCTCATATTGAAATTCAACTCCAACCAGGCAGGGATGTGGCTGGGCTAATTGAAGCAGCAGCAAACAACTGGTATCTACAGCAGCAAGGCTATAGCGCGGCAGAAGAGTTTATGAACCGGATCGAATCGGATGAGTGAAACATAACCTATTGCTTACGGATGAAGTCCGAGCCGGGAGGGAAAGCCATCAACTCGGGAGAGCAGCCATCCGAAACGGGAGAGCACATCCTCAATTCGGGAGAGCAGCCACCCGAAACGGGAGAGCACACCCCCAAATCGGGGGAGAAACAACGCCCCAATCTCGAAACCAAAAACAGCAGTTTCCCATTAAAGAGAAGCTGCTGTTAAAGCATGAAACATATCAAATCTGATCTACAAATAAACGCTAATTCCCGGTCCAAATGGGATTCCCAGAAATACAAATGCTAACAGTAACAGGATCCATAATGCAAGAAAGATTATGCTGTATGGTAACATTAAAGCCATTAAGGTTCCTAAGCCCGCTTTTTTGTCGTATTCCTGCATAAAGGCGAGGACAATAATAAAGTAAGGATTCATTGGCGTAATAACACTCGTTGATGAATCAGCAATCCGGTAAGCTGCCTGAATGAAAGCAGGGTGGTACCCTAGATAATAAAACATCTGTAGAAAAACAGGAGCTTCTAGCGCCCATAGAGCAGCCCCACTAAAAATAAGTAAATTTAAAAGAGCCGTCAACAAGATAAAGGCTATAACAATGCCAATTCCTGTCATATTAGCAGATTCAAGAAATGAAGCTCCACTCACAGCAAGCCATGAACCGATATTTGTCCATTCGAAATAAGAAATAAACTGAGCCGCAGCAAAAACTAACACGATAAAGCCGGACATATCTTTAATTGCTTCACCCATCATTTTAGCAATAGTGCGGGAGTTTTCAATTTTTTTCGTGGTAATCCCGTAAGCCACGGCGGTGGTAACAAAAAATAGCATAATAATTGGTACAATCCCGTCTAGAAATGGAGAGGGGATCATCCCACCGTCTTCACTTCTGAGTGGTGAATGTGGTAGAAAGAGAATAAGCAACAAGATTCCAATATAACTCATAGCTGCAATCACGGCATTTCGTAAAGCTCGTTTTTCAATTGGCTTTGTAGGCTCAAATTCTTTTTTTGCATCTCCTTCGTATTTACCGAGTCTTGGTTCCACAATCTTTTCCGTAATCAATGCGCCTGTTATAGTTAATAAAAGCGTGGAAGTAATCATGAAAAACCAGTTATCAACAGGTGTAACAGTCACACTTGTGTTTACTGTATCCATTATTTCTGCTGAGATACTGGAAAGTACAGCATCTGTATTGGTTACAATAATATTAGCAGTAAATCCTGAGCCAACGCCGGCAAATCCTGCAGCTAGCCCTGCTAACGGGTGACGCCCTACATTGTAAAACACCATTGCGGCAAGGGGTGGTACGATAATAAAAGCTGCATCAGCAGCTAAATTCCCCAAGATACCTGTAAAAATAACAGCGTAGGTTACAAGTTGCTTCGGAGCCTGTAGAATTGTGTTTTTGATAAATGTCTCCAGTAAACCAACCTTATTGGCAAGACCTATCCCGAGCATCATGGTAAGCACGATTCCGAGTGGGCCGAATCCAACAAAGTTGTCGATCATGGATGTGAGCATATATTGTAGGCCTTCTACGGAGACAAGACTTTTTATGGCAACTTCTTCATTCTCCCCCGGCTGAATAAAGGAAACATCAAAAGCGGATATAATCCAAGATAAAATAATGACGATGACGGCTAAAACGACGAAAAGCATAAATGGATCCGGTAGTTTATTTCCAAACTTTTCAATCCCGTTTAAAAACCTAGTGAACCTTGTATTCTTTGCTGTATTAGTTTGTGTGGACATGGCATTATCACCTTCTTATTTTATAGATGGATTAATCCTATCAGAATAATAAAGTATGAGCAAGAATGGTGATTAATTGGCTTATGGGGGCTAATTGGTGTGGAATTAGCGGACAATGTCTTGTTTTAACGAGTTTAAAGTATCATAAGAAATATACATGAGATATAAGTGCATACTATTCAGAATATAGTATAATCATGGGAGCAAGAAAAAGAGGATGGTTAAGAAATAAAAGGTCGGTGTCTTTCCTATACTGAATAAAAATTAGGATTGACACCTGTATTGTCATTAAAGAAGGGTGTTCAAAAATCCCGGTAAAAATGACACATTGAATTTCGCCGTTGGCTTGTTTCTCCGCTACTCACTGAATGCATACATTCCGTTTCTTGGAAAGAGAAACCACCTTCCCGCGCAAGATCGTCTGCTCGAAACTACGCCACATTGAACTTCTCGGTCTCTTTTATCCTTTTTGAACACGCATAAAAAGCCATATTCTAACTATTCTTTTCACGAATAACAGATGCTAGGTCAGTTACATTAACCAGATCAAAATCCTGTTCTCTAATCAGGTAATTATTAAAAAAGCTCCTATTAATACCTGTTAATCGATGAAAGAAAGTGGTTTCTGCCATCCAATCATTTTCGATCATCTGGCGGATATCAACCATTCCCTTTTTAGCAACTAGATCAATGATCGATTTCACCTTTTGCGGCTTTTGAATGGGTATTGATTCATCTAGAGGCTCTCGTTTTAAATAACCTTTTCGGTGAAGAGCCGCATAAAAATTGCGATGATTTTTCGCATCCAGTATACCTAAATGGGCCGCTCGATATCCTAAAACTTGCAATGATGTTTTCCATTTCTTCTTTAGGTCCATATATGCGTCTGGATTTGTTACGCGGGCAATATTTTGCATATCGGTTAAAAATGGTGCTTCAGGCAGAAGGAATGCGCTTGCGAACTGATTAGCCTCATTTTCAATTGCCTTTTGTTCTTTTCGATCTAAACTGGTAAATTCAACTAGATAGTGAAGCAACAGGTGACCGAGTTCATGTGCAATATCAAAATTTCTCCGAACTGCAGATTGTTTCAAGTTTCCTAAAATGATAAAAGGGCGATTCTGTTTCGTCCACAAACTATAAGCATCAATCTCTTCACCAATTGCTTTTTCAAAAATAAACACACCGCTTTTTTCCACTAAAAACATAAGCTCATCATTTGTGTCATTACTAAATTGTAGTTCTTGACGTGCTAATATGGCTATATTTTTTATCTGGGTTTCTCTATCTTCATTAGAAGTATTTAGATAATTAATTACTTCATTTCTTAGTTGAATAACTTTTTGGGTAGGATAAGCCACTTTAGCCGTTAAATAGTTAACGAAGCTATCTAAAAATGCCATATGCTTTGCTTCTGCTTGCGTTTTAGAAATAACGTTCATTATTTTTGAACGGTATGCAATGTTCATCACTGGTATATTGTCTGCTTTTATATATCGATGAAGTACATCCTTTTTATAAAAATATTTGGATTTTACTTGGAAAATTGATTTTAGTTCATTAACAATTTCCATTCTGGGTGATGTATAATTATTTTCGTATTGCCAAACGGCCTGTTCTGTTACACCTAACATCTCAGAGAGCTGTTTTCGTGAAAACCCTAGCATGATACGCAGGTTGGTTAAATTTTCACCAATAAACATAACGCTCCCCCTTATCTAAAATAGAGTATTTATTTATTTTCTTCATCTTCAAAGATTCCAATATCGTATTCTCTAGGATCGATTAAATCATCGTCTGGTTTCGGTGCAACGATCTCTCTTTCGTCATCGCTTAACGCTGCTCCAGATATATATTTGGAAAGATCCTCTACCATATATGCTATATTATCATCTGGATTCGGCAGATAATGCGCGATTTTTGAAATTTGATATGCGGCGTCAATTTCATAGGTGAGAATATGGAACTCATTATATGATGATTTAAATTGGTCAAGCTCATCTTTTACTTGTTTCTCGGTAATAAAAAATGATAATTGTTCACTATATTCAATTCTACTTTCTTGGTTTGAATGAGCAGCAGGAAAATCTAGGTTTTGGTTAATTTTTGAAAGCTCATGCAGGTAAGTTCGGCGTACTCTTTGATTTATGTCTTTGTTGGGTAGTACGGCCTGGGAAAAATTATTTTCATTAAAATAAGTTGCATTTTTGATAAGGAAAATCTTTTTTGTGTCATCATGTATAAATTGTAGATAATCCCATGTTAGGCCAGCTTTTGCTTTCTTGTATAATAAATGGAGATCACTACTAATATCTGCAATTTGACTTTCAATAAAATTTCCTTTTGTCCATGCAAAAGCAGAACTAATTTTCATTTTTTCATGACGGTCTTTACGGTGCTCAACGTAATTTCTATAACCTTCAACAATAGCATTAACAATCTCTTTACTATGTTCTGCATCGAATTTATATTGTTCCACACCTATCACTCCTGAAAAAATAGTTAATTTCATTTTAAATCAGATTAGCAAATAAAGATATGATTTTTGTATATTTTTTTAAAGTTTATATGAAATTGAGAATAGATTTTATAGTAAATTTCTCTCTACGTCGACATATATTGCTTTTCACTTGGAATCGTCACCTAACCACCGATATCTAAACCAACAAATACGTATAAGTCAATTTCTAGGGTCTCCTTGCCTCGTTTTTTGTTTCCATTTACGTCATCGCTTCATCTGGAGCTAACTTCTTTTTCATCTAACCTACATCCATTCTCCCTTTAGTCTTCCTTTTTATTTTCCAGTAGCTTTGTTTATATACGTATTATACAGGAATTTATCACAGTGGTTATAAATAATATAATCATATTTGAAAAAGTAAACAGGACGAACCATTGTGGCCGTCCCTTTGTCCATGCCTAGGAAATTATAAAATTATTTGCTTGGGCATAACGTATTATTGATTAATGGCTACGTCCAGCTACAAGCGCCAAAAACGAGGAGATAACACGAGAGCTCCCTACGATAAAGAAGACTTGGCGACTGACAAGCCGACAGGCGCAGGCAGAGCCATAGTCGCACTTATGCCTGTGGCGAAAGTCATCATCGGTTCACTTGACAAAGGAAGGCCGACTAAGA
The DNA here is from genome assembly GCF_019837165.1 of Virgibacillus sp. NKC19-3. NCBI lineage: Bacteria > Bacillati > Bacillota > Bacilli > Caryophanales > Bacillaceae > Virgibacillus > Virgibacillus saliphilus. The sequence continues at coordinate 3,948,381 of NZ_JAGYHC010000001.1, read as the reverse complement.
ACGGCCTTGCCGGCCAACGCACGGCTCCCCTGATGCAGGGGCATGATTCCTTTTCGCTTTCCAAGCATAAGATTCACGTAGACTTTCGCCATTCATTGGCGACAAGTCACGTTCATCTAATCTCAGTTGCAACGCGGGGGTCTCTACGTTTTTAACCAGGCGCTTTTCGCTTTTGTTCATTTATTCATAAGCCTCTTCAGAAGCTGTAAATAATGATTTATCTTCTACTTTATGCGTTACAACCATCAGAATCATACCGAATAAAATCATTCCTCCAGCGATAAAGGTAATTTCCCTGAATGAAAAATGATTTGTAAGCAGGAAGCTGCCTAACGTTGCGCCGATAGAATTTGCCAGGTTGAATACAGATGCAGCAATCGTTCCGGATAAGGCTGGTGCCTCCGTAGCTGCAAGGATAATTTTCGCATTTAATATCGGTGTCGTACCAAATGTTCCGGCGCCAAATAGGAAACAAGCTATATAAGTGAGGAAAGGGTTCATTAATAGGAAAGTGAAACTGATCAGCACGATCCCTAAAATGGCCAGGGACATAATCAAGCGCTCTGTTAATACTTCCGGCTGGATTCTCCCAGAGACAAAATTTCCTATAACTGCGCCAAGACCAAATAGAAATAATCCGATGGTTAATCTAGTTACATCAAATCCGGCAAGCTCCCTTAGCATTGGCTCGGTAAACGTATAGGCAGTGAATACACCAGAAAACCCAAAAACAATTACTGCAATCAGCATCCAGACATTTTTATTTTTCAATACGGCTAATTCGTTCGTTAATTTAGGGACTTCATTTTGTTTCATATCAGGTGTAACGACCAGAAGGCCGATTAAATTAACTGCTCCCATCAAGGCAATAAACCAGAATACGAGTCTCCAATCAAGCAATCCGCCAATATAGGAGCCAAACGGAACACCAAGCATCACGGCAATGGTAAGTCCTCCCTGTACTGCAGCAATGGCGCTTGTACGTTTATGGGCGGGAGAAATGTCGACAGCCATACTCATGCTCAGACCAAAAAAAGGTGCATGCATGGAGGCAGAAAGTAGCCGTGATAAAAGGAGTATTTCAAAAGTAGGAGCCGTTGCAGCAATGATATTACTTATTATAAAAATGGACATCAATGCGATTAACAGCGGCTTTGGTGAAAATTTAACCGTCAGCATTCGTAGCAACGGTCCACAGACAGCAACGCTGATAGCATAAACACTGAGCAGTAATCCAGTTGTAGAAACCGCCACATCCAGATCAGCGGCAAATTGCGTCAATAATCCGGTTACTGCATATTCTGTCATACCAATCGCAAAGGTACCAATCATAAATATGGATAAAATCATGTTTCTAGAGAATTTCATAGCCATTCCGAACACTTCCTTTCTGTCTGACTAAAAAAACAATAGCACTATCATAGAGGAAGAGACGGCTGCATGTCTAGGTCTTTGTTTGAAAAAAATAAAGAAATAATTTTCAGATGAATGACAGCGCTATCGCTGGTATAGCGCGGGAAAGAGGTTTTGAAAAAGTAGTAAGGAGAGCACTTTAGAAGAGGTGGGACACAAGGTGAAATGATATCGTGAAAGCATCTTTATCCTTGGGCTATGACAAAGTTCCCTCTTTTTGCAGAGGAAAAATAACCCCTTCTGTCGCATATAGTGATATCCACCTGTGAAGGAAATCAGATTGCTGAAAGGGTTATTTATAATGGTCTAGCCTATTCAAGCGGTTGACCATACGCATTTCATCTTACGCATATTTCGAAGAAGCTACCTTCCATTGGTGTATCATTGCCCGGACGGCGTGGTGGTGCGAGCTCTTTCGCTGCCTGCGGCCAAACTTCTTAGCGATCAGAATATTTTATAGTACAGCAGGTTACAGATAATTGCGATGAAACAAAATAGATTAGGGGACGATCACTAATGAAATGGTCCTTTCTTTACCATGCTCATCTTGTGCTTCATGATAATATTTATTGATCAACTGATTAAGGTCGGCTTGAAATTCCTCAAATTGAGTCTCTCCTAAATGTAACTTGGAGATGGAGAATGTGGATTGGTCTTTTTCATCAATTGTTTCATGATAATTTTGATAGGCATTTAGCACATACATAAAATAATATGTTACAAAATTCATCTTTTCATTGTAAGTTGCCTGATTCCATTCATCCTCGCCTATTTTATACGCTTTCGTTTTTATCGCATAAAACTTCTCTTCCCCGGATCGTACTTTCTTTTTCTTGGTAATTTTTAATAACCCATCCTCAAACATGGCGTTGACATGCCTATATAACGTAGCCTGTGGTATATCCTCTAACAATTCATTTAATTGCATGATGGATAATCCCTCTTGTTTATCGATCAATTCTAATGCAATTTTAAACCGCGTTTGATTTTTAAATAATCCAAATTCCATATAGTTCACCTCACTTTATTATTATCATAATTGATATTTAATGAAAAGTATAATATAATTATCATTATCAATAATGATAACAAAGGGAGTGACATGATGAATACAGATATGAGCGTCTTAAAGGAAGTGGATTGGGGAGCTATTTTGCCATTGATTATTCCGGTTTTGGCTTTGCACTTGCTGCTTTTAGTCGTGGCATTAGTTGATTTATATCGTCGGAGGGGAATGGTGAACCGACCAATCATTTGGTTGATCGTCATTGTATTACTCAATACTGTTGGGCCTATTAGTTACCTCATAATTGGAAGGAGAATGGTCAAAAATGATCGCCGTTCATCATGTAAATAAGTCTTTTAGAGGCAAACAAATATTAAAGAATATTACCTTTGCTATTGCAGAAGGGGAGTGTATCGGCTTATTAGGGCCGAATGGCGCTGGTAAAACGACGTTGATTAAATGTATGACGGGTATCATCCACTATAAAACCGGTAATATCACCTTTCATGGCCAAGATATTTCAAACGTTAAGAAAGATATCGGTTACTTGTCCCAGCACACCGATTTTAAACAGTGGATGACTTGTGAAGAATCGTTACGATTTTTCGGCAGCTTATCCGGTTTACGTAAAGATTATCTTGATCAGCGAGTTAACGATGTCCTTACGGAAGTAGGGTTGAAAGACAAAAACAATGATAAAGTGGAAGAATTATCTGGGGGAATGAAGCAGCGATTAGGCATTGCACAAGCTATTTTACATCGTCCAAAGCTTTTAATCTTAGATGAGCCGGTTTCTGCACTTGATCCAATTGGCAGAAATGAAATCAAGAACGTCATAAAAAGGCTTAAGGCACACACAACGATTTTAATATCTACCCATATTCTGGATGATGCAAGTGAGTTTTGTGATCGATACATTATTATAAAAAGTGGAGAAATCATTGGAAATATAACGAATCAAGATGAAACGGTCAATCGTAAAAAAGTCTATGTCCAAGTTCATGTAAACAAAAAAGCATCAACCATGAATTTAGATGCCCCCTACGAGTTGCAAGAAATAAAAACGGGACAATTTTTAGTTACTAGTAATGAACCAATCATTTTTTCTCGTCTGATAGAACAATTGGATAAACATAACATTAACATAAATGGTCTGGCATACGAGAAGAAAGATGTAGAAAACATATTTTTAGAATTGGTGTCGGAAGTATGAGAAATATATCTATTCTGTTCAAAGTTGAGTTGTTAGAGGCTGTTAGGAATATTAAATTTCTCTGGTTAGCATTATTTTTTACCATTCTTGGCGTAACACAGCCACTAATTGATAAATACATGGAAGTCATTCTCCAAAATTTTGGAGGTATGAAGGGGATTATGATTGACCCTAATGCCCCTGAACCACAAGCCAATGAGGTCTTACTTGCTACTTTTTCCGGACAATTTAATCAAATCGGATTAATCGTACTCATCATTAGTTTCATGGGGATGATCACCAGTGAAAAGAACAGTGGCGTGCAAGGTTTTATCTTCACAAGGCCCGTATCCAGTTTAGAATATATTAGCTCCAAACTTTTGGGAAACTGGTTTATCAGTATGGTATGTATCTCGATTGGGTCATTGATTTCCTATTTTTACACGATTTATCTTTTTGGGTATTATTCGATCACTGATTTTTTATGGTTTCTTCTATTTTACAGTTTATGGATTCTTTTCGTCATAAGTATAGCGGTATTATTTAGTACGATCATCAAAAGTTCGATGTTTGTTGGTGTCGTCACGATATTATTATCTGTTGTGTTGATGTTATTGGGAAATATCAATGACAGCCTTTCCTTATTTTTGCCAAGTGGGGCACTTACATTAGCAGAAAGTCAACTTCTTCAAAAGCATAGTCCAAATCTGTTGTTGACCATTGCGCCAATTGTTTACATGGTGATTAATATCTATGTGGCTAATGTCTTCATCAAACGAGTCTAGGAGGAATAGAAAATGTTATCAGTCAAAAATATAAGTAAAACATATAAAGGCTCCAATAAAGGGGTTAAAAACGTGTCTTTGGAATTAAACCAAGGTGATATCTGTGCATTTATTGGAGCAAACGGTGCAGGTAAAACCACGACGATTAAATCAATTGTTGGCATTCACGCATTTGACGAAGGGGAAGTGACGTTATGTAATACGGATGTCAAAGACACCCCGGAACATTTTAAATCTTTGATCGGCTACGCTCCTGACACACCTATGTTATATGATAATATGACAGGGAAGGCCTATATTGAATTGGTAGCTTCCCTCTATAAAATGGAGAAAGTGGCATTAGATCAAAATGTAACGTACTTGCTAAAAAAATTAGAATTGGAAAATGCTATCCATGAACTGATTTCCAGTTACTCACACGGAATGAAGCAAAGGCTAGTCCTAATTTCGCTGTTCATGCATAACCCGAAACTCATTATTTTAGACGAACCATTTGTTGGTTTAGATCCAAATGCAACCCATTTTTTGACCAGCGAAATGAAACGTAGGGCAAACGAAGGTGTCATCATTTTATATTCTACACATGTACTTGAAGTAGCCGAAAAAATTTGTAATAAGCTAGTAATCCTAAATAAGGGAGAAGTGGTTGTCAATGATACGATGGAAAACGTTCTCCAAGAGGCATCATTAAATGATATATTTCGGGACGTGATGTCGGATGAATAACCTGAAGTTATTGTTTTTATTTCGGTTGAAAAATCAAATGAAGATTTCTAATTTAACGAATGCCAATAAAGAAGTACGAAAATATGCGATTTACACCATTTCAGGCTACATTGCCGCATTTTTCATGTTTTTAGGATACATACTATTTATTTCCATAGATGTAACGATGGATAATAACATGCAAGCTTTTTTTGTATTATTATCGTCCATCTTGTTTTGGGTCTTTGGAATATGGAATATACTGAGCGGGCCGGATGACCTGATAGAAGCTAAGGACCATGATTTCATTTTTAGTCTGCCGATGAAAAACTGGCAAGCCAAACTGCTTCCCTTATTTAGTAGATATATGATTCATATTTTCCTGACTGCTATCGTTTTGATTTTTGGATATATACTAACGATTACGTATATCCATCATTTTTTCTTTGTACTGCTTCTTGTTTTATTGTTAAGCTTTATCATTCCGTTCATCTCCATCAATGTGACTTTCTTAATCTCATTGTTCGTACGATATATTCTAACCCTTCTTCAATGGCGTAACAATGTAACGGAAGCAATGATTACTTTGGTGCTTTTTGTGACCCCATTTATTTATTTTATACGCAATACACAGTCTATTGACTATAAAGAAGCCTTGATACATGCATCTATTTTGCGGTTTTCGCTTGATGAAATCAGCAGCTTTCATTTTCTTGTGAATGTCATTTTGTTAATTGGTATTGCGGTTGGGACCACTTTTATTGTGATATTTTTATTAACTGCCTTTCATCGTTTTCTTTATGAACTAAAAGAGAAACAGCCAAAGCGAAGGAATATAAACACCACATGGAAGGTAAATTCACCCTTCATCGCATTATTGTCAAAGGAAATGAAACTGTATGTTTCTTCACTCACTTATGTAAGTAATACGATTTTGACTCCCGTAGCAATCATCGTATTAAATCTCTGTATGTTAAGTGGATTAACCCCAAATATTCATTCGTTTTCGTATGATATAAACGGATTTGCCATTACAGCCCAAGATATATTTACATTCATTATTTTCGCATTTGTCATTCTTACAACAACCACTTCTTGTAGTCTTTCATTCGAAGGTAGAAGTATTTGGATCATGCTAGTGGCTCCTATTTCTACCATAAAGATGGCATTAGCGAAAATTTCAATTAATATACTTTTATTTTTACCAGGAATCGTTTTAACTGCAATCGTATATAATCTGGTATTTGATGTACGTATATTGTACTTACTAGCAATTGTTCCATTATTATGTTCCACATTACTCCTCATTAGTACTGTTGGTTTTTTCATAAATTTATACTTTCCAACCTATACATGGCGTAATGATATGGAAGTAGTCAAACAGAGTAAAGCTACTGTCATTACTGCAATTATAAGCATGGTTATAATTCCATTCATTATTTTTGTCGCGTTTTTAGATCATATAGTTGTACTATTATTAGCCATTATAATAGAAATTGCCATAATTATACGTATGTTGCTGAAAGTATCAAGGGTTAACATGAGGGTAAATGAAGTATAAGATGGCTAGGCTAAAAATCTCTAATGTGTAAAAACATCACTGCGCTACTAGTGAGATACGCGCAGTGATGTTTGAAATATCACGTTAAGCTTGGTTCTTCCACTTCACTTCGGATGAGATAATCGAATGCACTTAAGGCTGCATTTGCACCGGATCCCATGGAAATAATGATCTGTTTGTTCGGATCATCGGTACAGTCTCCTGCAGCAAATATGCCGGGTACATTGGTTGTACCATGTTTGTCGATAACAATCTCACCGAATTTATTTCGTTCAATGGTGTCGCCCAGCCAATCGGTATTTGGTAATAGACCGATTTGAACGAATACACCTTGTAGTTCAATATGGTGCTCTACTCCTGTATCACGTGCTGCATACGTAATACCATTTACGTTGTCTTCACCGGTGATTTCTTTTGTTTGTGCATTTTTCAGGACAGTTACATTCGGTAGACTGTATAGACGATCCTGCAGTACAGAGTCGGCTTTCAACTCTGGTGCAAATTCAAGAACTGTGACATGCTTCACAATTCCGGCCAAATCGATAGCTGCCTCAATACCTGAATTTCCCCCACCAATGACGGCTACGTGTTTTCCTGCGAATAATGGACCATCACAATGTGGACAGTATGCGACACCTTTGTTTCTGAATTCATCTTCGCCGGGAACTCCTATTTTACGCCAGCGTGCACCTGTCGCCAAGATAGCGGATTTGCCTTTTAGAACAGCACCGTTTTCCAGTTCCACTTCGATCATGTCCTTTTTCTCTATACGTTTGGCGCGTTGCAGGTTCATGACGTCGATGTTATAGTCTTTCACATGTTCCTCTAGGTTTGCGACAAATTTTGGACCTTCGGTGTGCTTGACACTGATAAAGTTATCAATGCCTGCAGTATCATTGACCTGACCACCAAAACGCTCAGCTACAATACCTGTTCGAACTCCCTTACGTGCTGCATAGATAGCGGCACTAGCAGTTGCTGGTCCGCCTCCGACAACAAGCACATCGAATGGGTCTTTTTCAGCAAAGTCTAAAATATCTGGCGCATTGCCCATTTTGGCAATGATTTCTTCCAGTGTCATACGACCATTTCCGAATGATTCCCCATTTAGGAACACGGTTGGTACTGCCATGATGTTTTTGCTTTCTGCTTCTTCTTTAAAGGCTGCACCATCGATCATGGTATGCGTAATGTTCGGATTGAGAATACTCATTAAGTTTAGAGACTGTACGACGTCGGGACAATTTTGGCAGGTCAGGCTGATATAGGATTCAAAGTGATATTCACCTTCCATATTTTTAACCTGATCAATCAGCTTCTGGTCTGCTTTCGGGGCTCTGCCGCTTATTTGCAGAAGCGCCAGCACCAATGAAGTAAATTCGTGTCCAAGCGGGATACCTGCAAACGTTACCCCAGTGTCTTCACCCGGACGATTTACGCTAAAACTTGGTGCTCGCTCCAGCTGTGCTTTCTCGACTTTAATGTAAGATGACATGGTGGCAAGTTCATCCACTAGTTCTAACATGTTACGGGAAACTTCATCAGATCCCACACTAACAGTGAGTAACACATCGTCCTCCATCATTTGTAAGTATTGGGAGAGTTGTGCTTTTATGTCTTTATCCAGCATCAGTGATTCACTCCTTAAATTTTACCAACAAGATCAAGGCTTGGTTTCAGTGTTTCCGAACCTTCTTCCCAATTTGCCGGGCAAACTTCACCTGGATTCTCACGTACATATTGCGCAGCTTTTACCTTGCCAACAAGTGTACTTGCATCACGACCGATGCCGTCTGCGTTAATTTCAGCTGCTTGTACTACACCATCCGGATCAATGATGAATGTACCACGTTGTGCAAGACCTTCTTCCTCGTCCAGTACATCGAAATTGCGGGTAATCGTTTGTGAAGGGTCACCGATCATCGTATACTCGAGTGTGCTTATAGCATCTGAATGATCGTGCCATGCCTTATGAACGAAATGTGTATCGGTTGAAACGGAATACACTTCAACGCCAAGGTCTTTCAGGGTTGCGTATTGTTTTTGAAGGTCTTCAAGCTCTGTAGGACACACGAATGAGAAATCTGCAGGGTAAAAGCAAACAACATTCCACTGTCCTTTCAGGGTTTCGTCGGTAATCTCGATAAATTCGCCATTACTGCTATTGTAGGCCTGTGCTTTGAATGGTAGTATTTCTTTTCCAATTTGGGACATGATACATTTCCTCCTTGAATTCTTTTTGATTAGAAATTTTTCATTCACAAATTATAATAATTCTAATCAATATTAATCATCACATGAAATAAGTCTTATGTCAATTGGAATTAAAGTAATTCCTTTTTTAATTGTGAACATAGTGTGACGATGCTTTTTAAAGTTGTAATATGCGGATTTAATAAGGTAATAACGAGGGGTTATTCTCAATTATGTTTTATATTCTCAATTAATCGACATCTTATTAATATAAAGTAATTTCTGAATGTGATGGAGGATGAAGGCAGCTGCTGCCCTCGTATCGGATCGATTACAAAAGGGGAAATTAGTGATCATTTCTCGTTCGTTTCTCCATTTTTAACCAGTGACAGGCTCTTCATTGGACACCGATTTCAGGGTTATGAGACTATATAGATGTGTTTCAAATTCGAACATCGAGGATCATTTCAAGAAAGGAAGGAAAAAATGGGAAAAAAATATATTGGTTTTGCTGGTACATATACACGCCAGAGTAGTGAAGGGATATATGGGTTTGTGCTTGATACAGAAGCTGGATCGCTAAATGAAGTCCAAGTTGCAGCAAAAGTAGGTAGTCCGACATATCTGACAATGAGTGAGGATAATCGTTATTTATATTCGGTTGCCCAAGATGGGAATTTAGGAGGGGTTGCTGCATTTGACATCGATAAGGAAACAGGTGCGCTCGAGCCTATCAACAGAGAGCTTAAAGAAGGAGCGCCGCCATGTCACCTTGACATATTTCAAAACGAACTCGTTACCGCAAACTACCACGAGGGCACAGTAGAATTATCCCGCGTTAACGGGCAAGGAGCTGTGGAACCGGTCTCTTCTAAAATCCAGGACGATGGAAATGGGCCGCATAAACGCCAGGAAAAGCCACATATGCATTATGCGGGTTATACACCTGATGGTAACTATGTCATAACAGCAGATCTTGGAACAGATGAACTTAAGACATATCAAGTCGAGAATGGTAAACTTATCCATGCTCATACGTTCCATACAGAACCAGGGAGCGGACCACGCCATATTGAGTTCCATCCATCAGGAAATACAGCATATTTAATCACAGAACTGAGTTCAGAGGTCATTGTGCTTGATTACAACGCAGATCAAGGCAGCTTCGTGCAGAAACAATCCATTCGAGCTATTCCGGCTGATTTTCATGAAACAAATGACGCTAGTGCGATCCATATTTCTTCAGATGGCAGGTTCCTCTATACAGGCAATCGCGGTCATAATAGTATTACGGTGTTTCAGGTCGATGAGCAAAGCAAAGAACTTACCTTTGTTGAATATACCCCAACAGGCGGCGCTTGGCCACGTGATTTTGTACTTGATCCAAGTGAAGCGTTTATAATAGCATCGAATCAACACACAGGGAATCTTGTGTTATTCTCCCGTGATGCGGAAACAGGTAGACTCACGCAGCTAAACTCCACCGTCGATGTCCCTGAAGCGGTTTGTGTGAAGTTTTTGGCAGACGAATAAAGAGGAAGGTCTTGCTTTAAAAATATGAAATTGTGATAGAGAGGGGGAGCCCTCTCTATTTTATTACCGCTTGATCGACTTTCTAAGGGGCAAATGAAAATAGTAGGAAGCCAATAGTCTATTTCCATCTATTCCATATTGACAAATGGCGCAGGATAATCAAGTTCGCCTTTGATTTGTTTAACGTTCACATTCTCACCTCGGAGCCACTTGGAAAAGTCGAAAATGACCGGCTTTCGATCCGGACCGATGACGAACCAAGCTTTCCTTTCTTTTGGAAAATAAGTTGACGTGTGAATCGTTCCGGCTGCTGCATCGTATTTATTTGAAAAGACGCCATAATCAGGGTCGTTCATTACTTTGAAAGACTGATAAGGGTTGGTAGCGTATTTTTGTTGGTCTTGTATGGTTTGTTCCCGCTGACGGGTTTCATCCTGACGATAACGATTTTCTTCATGTAGTAAATGAAAATGGTTCGTACATACATTGGATTTCCGTACTTCGACTTGTCTTGGTGAAGCTTCAACGACATAGGATTGGCCGGCAGGGTCTAAAAGAACATAGCTAAAGGAATTTCTGTGCGGAATTTCCCTAAGTAAGGAAATTGCCTCATAGACGTTCTTGCACGTTTCTAAAATGAGACGACCTATCATATTGCATAGAAATCCATCTCCTGATTTTTTGCTATGGGTGAAATTATATCCCATCACAAGTCCTTTCTCGTTCATCCCATCAATTCGCCCGGTGATCTGCATGGATGGTCCGATAAATGCATATCCTTGATCTGTCGGCTCATATAGCATATAACGGCCTTCGTATCCCTTCGGATGGCTATCGTAATTACGGACCATGAAATTAGGATCGGTAAAAATAGAACATCCGCTGCGAGTATATTCCAGGTAATAACCGCCAAATAAACGAAATGCATCCTCCATATCCATTTGAAGCGCATCGGCAAGTCCGCGGATTTCATGTAGGATGGCTGGTGCAAATGTTGTCATAATCGCTTTATATGTTTTGGAATCGATGATAAAGTGACGGTCTTTCTTTGGCCCCCATTGTTTTTCGCGATTCGGTAAAATAGGCGAATCTCTGAGAAGCTCACCTTGAAAATAACCGAAGTCATAATGGGTTCCCCGATATTGAACGACATCACTGTAAAATTGTTTCATATTACTCATTCCTCTTTTGATTGCTATTGTCAGTGTACCGTATGTTGCCATTTAAATAAATGAATTGTGTACGTTGCGATCTTTCAGCCGCTTTAAGATGTCTAGCGGTAAGCATGAAGCATATGGGCGATTTTTTGGTTTACGGCTTTTGCTAATTGCCAATAATGAAAGCAAAACTCCCCTTTGTATGGATATTTCTTGTTCATACAAAGGGGAGTTACTTTAAATATATATTTATTATTTAGCAGTTCGCTTTGCGTCAAATCCAACTTCACCGATCTCCTCGATAATATCGGAAATGTCGATCAGCCCTTTATCGAATTTTACGCGGCCTTTTTCGGTTTTATAATCCACGCTTATTAGGTTTACGCCATTCATTTTAGCAATGGCTTTCTCCACTTTGGACGGACAATGAACGCAATGCATACCTTTAATGTCTAAGTAAACGGTTTCTGTCAAACAAGTCACCACCTTCAACAATGTTTACTCCATCTTATTCCATATAAAACTGATTTAGAACGAAGAAAAATGCGCTGTATTGTCCCTGCATTCCCCAAAAGGCTTTTGATATCTTTTATTGCTGTATTTTATTACCAAGACGCAATGAAAATACTATTCCGAATTTATGTATTCCTAACATAAATATTCCTGCCATTAATTGATCAAATTCCGTATTGAAGGGAGAAGGAAGTAACTGAAAAGCTCCATTTTCGGGAGGTACGCAGAGCTTTGATGTGATTTGGTTAAGAAAGGGATTATTCATACCATCGGTTAAAGCAGTTAGCGTGAACAATACACATGCTGGCATTAATAGGATTCCACTTCGAAAGGCATAACGTTTCATTTGTTTTCCATGCAATCGCTGCTTTACGTCAGGAGATGTAATTGGCCACCATATACTAAAAGATAGAAGGAACAACAGGAATAGATATCCATTTTGAATGAGGGCGTTCTGTGAAAGTATGTCTAATACGAAGGGTAAATGATACAGTAGGAATAAGGCAGTGAAAATATAGAGAGCCATCTTAGGGCGTAACAGTGGTTTACTTCCTTTTTTATCATTGGAAGTTGGTAGACTTGTTTAAAGATAGAATCCGGAATTCCCAGTAAAATAAGAGGTGGAATAATAAAATAAAGCAAGCTCATTTGTATCATATGTAAACTAAATGAAAGATGGCTTATTGTTGCTAGTGGACTTCCGCTTGCTAAGTACCATAATCCCAAGCCAAGAAAAAAGAGAAATGGTTGCAAATGAGTCAACGGTATCCTTGTATCTCGTTTGATGAAGAAACTATATAGAACAGCTATACAAGTAAGTCCCACTACTAAAGGAATATTCCATGATGATTGATCTTCAAGAAGTATCTTGATAAACATGCATTCCCTCCTTGTTTTCGATTCGCTTTTATTCCTTTTTTATCATCTATAATATGTTGGACATTGCTCATTTATAACAATTGGTTATAAATGAAAAGATTTATTTAAGATAAGGCTGTCATCTTGCTTCCTTTTCACAAAATATTCATTAATAATTACCTGAAGGAATATATTTATGTTACTATTTGAGTAGTATTGTTATAAAATAACAAAATATAATATGGGGGGAAAATATGTTACCACTGGAAAGGCAACATCGCATAAAAGCGTTGATTCAAGAAAAAAAAAGCATGAAAATAGCAGAATTGAGTGCGTTGCTTGGCGTTTCCGAAATGACCGTTCATCGGGATTTAAAGCCAATGATCGATGAGAAGCTGGTTATGAAGACGTTCGGGGGCGTCACTTTAGTCAATGCATATACAAATCAGCCCGCCAATTTCGAAGCTTGTGTGTTTTGCAGTCGTAACGCTAATGAAAGGTTGGCGTATCGGCTCATCTTGTCTGATAACAAAAATGAAATCACTTGTTGTGCACATTGTGGACTGCTCCGTCACAGACAGCTTGGTGATGAAGTCATACAAGCGATCTGCCCTGATTTCTTTATGCAAACAACCATTAGTGCCCCTTTAGCCTGGTATGTGATGGATACATCCATACAAATAGGATGTTGTACGCCGCAGGTATTACCATTTGAATGTAAAGAACACGCCGATAATTTTGTTAAGGGGTTTGGTGGAAAAGTGTATACCTTTAATGAAGCTATAGAAGTCATTTACCAAAAAATGAAGGGGCATGATCAAGGTTGCAGTAAACACCATTAGTCGAAATGCCTCATTGGTTAAGGAGCGCAACAAGGGTAGAAAAGTGAAGAAAGGAGGCAGATGATGGATAAGCAGTCAATTATGTACGAAGGTAAAGCACTTGGTAGTGTGTCAAAGCAAAAAGAATTATCCCGTGTGGTAATAGTCGCCGTATTATTCATCGGCTTTTGGCTTGTTTTCCTGCAAACGCCAACGGTTGAAGCGCATTCCAGTTTATTGGAGACTGTCCCGGAAGAAAGAGTAGTAACAGATTCTCCCCCTTCATCTCTAAAGTTGCGCTTTAACGAGCCGATAGAACAGGATTTGGCAAATGTTACCGTTTATGACTGGAATGCGAACCCCGTTTTTACAGGTCAGCCGGACGGGGACCGTGAGCGATCAGAGCTCTTGGAGTTCTCACTCCCTGAAATGGAAGAGGGGACGTATACGGTGAATTGGAGTGTTGTCTCATTGGATGGCCATCCTGTGAGTGGATCCTATATTTTTGCTGTAGGTGAAGCAACAGAGGGCGGAACCAAATCAGTCGATGAGTCGGACGATTCATCCGCATTTCTAATAGCAGCACGCACATTGGTAGAAGGATTGTTATTAATTGGAGCGGGGTTGTATTGGTTTGCATGGTTAGCCCAGAAGCGGCAATTCCCCGGGTTTGGAATGTTACGAAAAACCGGACGCCGAACTGGGGCTATCCTTTTAATTGCTGGGACGATTGCTGAATTTGTTGCATATATTACGTCCCTTCCTGCTGGTCTTTTTCAAACAATGATGGATGGCAGGTGGGATTTAATACTCCATTTTCCATTTCTAATGATGCTAGTTGTACAATTGTTTTTCCTTATCTTGCTTATCATTCCAGGCATGGTTCAAGGTTGGTATTTGGCCTTATGGTTTTTGCTTGCGATTACCCCATCCTTTGGTGGTCACGTTTGGGGGATGGAACTCCCATTTGTTGGTTTGGTTCCACGAATCGTTCACCAACTAGCGGTTGCCTTGTGGCTGGGAGGATTAAGTTATTTAATTCTACTCCTCATTTGGAATAGAAAGCAGCATACGGATACTTCTTTCAAGTTATTTCGACCATTTTTTGTGAGAAGGATGATGGTAGCTACGGGATTGGTTGTCTTATCCGGCGTGACTATGGTCTTTCTTCAGACGAGTTGGACTGCGGTCGTTACTGAATGGGTGAGTTGGAGCAGTTTGTTATTTATCAAAATAGTATTTACCATCCTTATGTTAAGTCTAGCATTATTTCAAACATTAAAATGGAAAAAGCAAAAAGGTTTCTTTACGTCACGTATTGTTCGAGTAGAATGGGTTATTGGTTTGACAGTCATTTTTGCTGGTGTGTGGATGAGTCAGATAAATTATCCGATCGCAGTTCAATCATATGATAATACATTGATCACAGAGCAAGCAGAAGCAGACGTTCACATTGACAATCTACAAACAGGGGAGCAGCAAATGCATATTGATATTTCGCCATTAGAAGGGGAAAATCCAGAACGGGTAACAGTCGATATATCGATGCCGGATCATGGAATGAGTTCAGGCCCATTTGAGGCGGAGAAGGTTGATTCTGACTATTACCAAGTGGATTTACCATTCTCCATGTCTGGAAGTTGGCATGTATCCATTCGTGCTGAATACGAGGAAGAGGAGGTGAAAGAATGGGAAGATGATGTATTTATTACCACATCAGATGATAATTCATAGAGACGTTAAGCATCGATGATGAGATAATGATGAATAATGGAGGTAGAAATAAATGCTAAAAAAAGAAAGATGGATGGTGCCGTTATTGACAGTGGCCTTTTTATTTCTGATGACATCTGTCGTAGATGCTCATGTAACGGTAGACCCCAGTGAAAGTACAACAAATGCCTACGAAAAATATACGGTACGTGTTCCTGTAGAGAAGGATATTAACACAACAGAAGTGACCCTAGAAATTCCGGAGGATGTCGATTTTGTTTCGATTTTGCCAATGGCAGAATGGGATTATGAATTAGAAAGAGGAGAAGATGAACAAATAACATCCGTAACCTGGTCGGCAAGCGACGAAGGAATAGCCCCGAATGAATTCATAGAATTTGCCTTTATCGGGGCAAATCCCAGTGAGTCAGGGGAAGTTAGCTGGAAAGCTTTACAAACATATGAAGATGACTCTGTTGTAGAATGGGTTGGTCCTCCTGATTCCGAGGAACCTGCTTCCGTGACAACAATCGAAGAAGGGGACGCGGTTGCACCACATGGAGATAGTGATGAAACCAGTTCAAGCGAAACGGAACAAGAAGATGTGCAACAAACTTCGGAATCCGGATCCGCCAATTGGGTACCTATTTTATTGTCGGCAGTAGCAGTTCTATTGGCGCTAATAAGCTTATTTCGGAAACGAACATAAATGAAAGGAGGAAAAGCAATTTATATATAGACGTTGCTTTTCCTTTTTCATTCACCAAATAAATAAATTTTGTCTATTGCTGCTATTTTAGACACTTTTGCTCAATATTTCACAATTTATCCATACTAATTCCTTACAGCAGCTGTTATCCTAAATAGGAGAGAATAAATAGCATAAGGAGATGTTATTTGTTATGGCAAAATCATTATTTAAATCAACAGCTCATTTACAAGATGGGTTGCAGGTTAAGGCAAATAGTAGAGAGTTTTCTCTAACAATTGATGAACCGGAACAGCTAGGGGGGACGAATAGTGGCATGAATCCGGTTGAATTGATACTAGCTGCTTTAGGTGCCTGTCAAGCTATTACAGCGCGCACATATGCCGACCAGTTTAACATCAGACTCGATGACTTTTGGGTTGAAGTAGAAGGTACACTTGATACGGACGGGTTTATGAATAAATCAGATATTCGCCCGGGATATAGTGATGTGGCCTACAATATTCACATGAAAACAGATGCCCCGAGAAGTAAAGTAGAAGAATTTGTGTCGTTTATTGAAAGAACTTGCCCGGTTGGCGATACGATTGCGAATTCGGTTGATGTTAAGCTAAACGATATCGTTATGGAAGAGACAGATAAAGAATTCATTTAACATCTCATTAAAACATCCATTACCGCTTGAAGATTACGGATGACTTTGGTAATATAAATATATGAAATTTAACGAATAAAGGCCATGTGTAACTGGCGAACGCGGATAACCGCGAGGGAGCACATGGTAGCCATTGTCGTTCGCCTGGGCAGAGGTAAGGGGAGTAAATTCCCTTGCCTCTTTGCGTTATTAGGAGGGTGAATGAATTGGGCATAAATGTTTTTAGCATTTAAAATAGAATAACAAGGCTATGATTGTTGTGGGTTACACTATAACAGGAGCAGCTTCTGGAGAGGATGCAAGCACATTGCACGCCGAAGGGTTCAAAATCTCAGGCAAAAGGACAGAAGAATAACAAATGTGTATTTGTTATATCTTTTGATATTGGTGAGATTGGGGCCCCGGGGCTTCAGTCTCTTTTTTATACTTGTTGAAGCTGAGCCCTAAGGATGCGCACCCACCCGAACGGCGAAGGAGGTTGTCACAATGTCGAAGTCTCTATTTTTTGTGTTACCAGCAACAAACGTTTTTTAGAAAACAACTTACCATGAAAGGATGTGATGATTTGAAAAGGGTGTTTAATTTTTCAGCGGGGCCATCGATGCTTCCGCTTCCAGTATTAAAGAAAGCTCAGGAGGAGTTAGTGAACTATAGGAATTCGGGCATGTCTGTGATGGAATTAAGTCATCGTTCAGGTTTGTTTACGGATATTATTACCGAAGCGGAACGATTGCTGCGCGAATTGATGGAAATTCCAAACAATTACAACGTACTTTTCCTTCAAGGAGGGGCCTCCCAGCAATTTGCCATGGTGCCGTTGAATTTGTTAACGAAAAATGGCAAAGCGGACTATGTCAATACTGGATCCTGGTCAAAGAAAGCGATCCAAGAGGCACAGAAATACGGTGATATTCGTGTCATTGCATCATCGGAAGAAGCTAATTTCACCTATATTCCAGAAGTTGATAGGTCTATGATCGACCCGGAAGCCGATTATGTGCATATCACAACAAATAACACCATTGAGGGGACCGCTTATGCAACTATCCCGGATACCGGTGATGTACCGCTTGTCGCGGATATGTCTTCCAACATACTATCATCGGAAATTGATGTGTCCAAATTTGGCTTGATTTATGCCGGGGCACAAAAAAATATCGCCCCCGCTGGCTTGACTGTTATTATTATTCGAGAAGATTTAATTGGCCATGCAGCCGCAACTTGCCCAGCTATGCTTCATTATAAAACACATCGTGATAGTGGTTCGTTATACAATACGCCGCCTACATATGGAATCTATATGGCGAAGCTCGTATTTGAATGGCTGAAGGAACGAGGGGGCTTGAAGGAAATGGAAAAAAGAAACCAGGAGAAAGCAGCCCTTTTGTATGATGCGCTCGAGGAATCTTCCGTGTTTCAATCTCCAGTCCGAAAAGACAGCCGTTCATGGATGAACATTCCTTTTGTTTCCCATTCTGCAGATGTAGATGCTGCTTTTATCAAAGAAGCACAAGCGAAAGGGCTGGAGACATTAAAAGGCCATCGTTCTGTTGGAGGGATGCGTGCCAGTATTTATAATGCCATGCCACTAGAAGGTGTTCAGACCTTGGTTACATTTATAAAGGATTTTGAAAAAACAGTGATAGAGAAGAGGAGATAGAATGAGCACAGTAACGCTGGACAAAGTGAAAACAATCAAAACGTTAAATCATATTGCAGATAGTGGACTAGCTGTATTTGAAAAGGATGCTTATACGATTGACAATGACAGTGACAATCCGGATGCGATTGTGGCTCGTAGTTATAACATGCATGAGATGGAAATCGGGGATAATGTAAAGGCCATTTCCCGTGCTGGAGCAGGTGTGAATAATATTCCGGTTGATGCATGTACAGAACGGGGTATTGTTGTTTTTAATACACCCGGTGCCAATGCAAATGCTGTAAAGGAACTTGTCATAACCTCATTAATGGCATCATCACGGAATTTATTCTCCGGTGTCGAATGGGTAAGGAGCTTACAAGATGAGGGGGACCAAGTTCCGAGTCTGGTAGAGGCAGGAAAGAAACAATTGGTAGGAAGTGAAATTAAAGGGAAGACATTAGGAGTTATTGGGTTAGGTGCTGTTGGAGCGCTTGTAGCAAATGACGCACTTGATTTGGATATGGATGTGATTGGTTTTGATCCGTTTATTTCAGTAAATACAGCTTGGGAGCTGTCCCGTAACGTTGGGCGGGCCATGACGATCGAAGAGGTTTTTGCAACAGCTGATTATATTACTGTTCATGTTCCATTAACAAACGATACAAAGGATATGTTCAACGCGGAAACGTTCAACGTTATGAAACCGGGCGTTCATATTTTCAATTTTTCCAGAGGAGGGCTTGTTCATGAGCAAGATATGGCAGAGGCTTTGGAAAGGGGGCAAGTAGGGAAATATATTACCGATTTTCCCAATGAACATGTGTTAAACATGAAAAATACCGTTCCCATTCCACATCTCGGTGCTTCCACGAAAGAATCAGAAGAAAACTGTGCGGTTATGGCAACGCGCCAGGTGAAAGATTTCCTGGAAACAGGCAATATCAAAAATGCGGTGAATTTCCCGGATGCCTCTATTCCTTACACTGGAAAAAGCCGGGTGACAGCTTTTCATCATAATGTTCCAAACATGGTTGCCCGTATTACGACTGCGATATCGAACAACAACTTAAATATCGCGGATATGATTAACAGAAGCCGTGGAGATTATGCGTATACGATGGTAGATATTGAAGATGACGTAGATGAAGCGACTATATCCAATCTGAAAGAAGAAATGAACGGGATCCAAGACATTGTTTCCGTGCGTGTTATATAAAAGGAGTTAAATTTTTTTAATGGGAGAAGCGGAAAACGTGTTTGTTATTGGCGTTTCTGCTTTCCTCATAGTCGTTGTTTCAATTCGATAGGTACCATTGATGCTCTGTCTTACCGGGCATCCGAAGGCATTTTGAAAGATATAAATGAGGTGGATCCCTCGTTTAATATGAGGTGTCATAATCTTGATAACAACGACTTGTTAGCCATTGATGGCAACAAGTCGTTGTTTACATATGCATAAGTAAATGATGCAAAACAGCTCCCCATTATCTAGCATTATAATCCCCCTCTTGCATAGGCTATATAAATCGTGACATGGATGGAGGGAGTATTACGGATATATTAAATAAAGTAAAGAATCACCGGGAAGAAGAGGAAAAGTTAAAGTGGGAGGGAACTTTCGCGGAGTATATGGACATTGTAAGGGAAAGGCCGGAAGTTGCCCAAACAGCCCATTCACGCGTTTATAATATGATTAAAAACTCTGGTTTAATTGAAAAAGATGGGAGAAAAATGTACAGCTTTTTCGGGGAGGCCATATTTGGGCTTGAAGAGGCTATTGAAAGGCTGGTAGAGGAGTACTTTCACCCTGCAGCAAAACGACTTGATGTCCGCAAGCGAATTTTATTATTAATGGGCCCTGTTAGTGGTGGAAAGTCGACCATTGTAACGATGCTCAAACGTGGACTTGAACAATTTTCCAGAACAGATGAAGGTGCTGTTTATGCGATTAAGGGCTGCCCGATGCATGAGGATCCGCTTCATCTCATTCCACAGCATTTACGTGAGGACTTTTTCGAGGAATATGGGATTCGGATTGAGGGTAGTTTGTCCCCACTCAATGCCATGCGGCTTGAGAAGGAATATGGAGGGCGGATTGAAGATGTGAAGGTGGAACGCATTTTCCTTTCTGAGGATAGACGTGTCGGGATTGGAACATTTACCCCTTCTGATCCGAAGTCCCAGGATATTGCTGATTTAACAGGAAGCATTGATTTTTCAACCATTGCGGAATATGGTTCGGAATCGGACCCGCGTGCGTATCGTTTTGATGGGGAGTTGAATAAGGCGAACCGTGGAATGATGGAGTTTCAGGAAATGTTGAAATGCGATGAGAAGTTCCTTTGGCATCTTCTGTCCTTGACACAAGAAGGTAATTTCAAAGCAGGGCGGTTTGCGCTCATTTCTGCTGATGAACTAATCGTGGCGCATACCAACGAGACTGAGTATCGTTCGTTTATTTCGAATAAGAAGAATGAGGCGCTTCACTCACGCATTATTGTTATGCCAATTCCTTATAATCTCAGAGTGAGTGAGGAAGAGCGGATTTATGAAAAAATGATCGGAGAAAGCGATATGAATCATGTTCATATTGCACCACATGCATTAAGAGTAGCAGCTATTTTTTCCATTTTGACAAGACTGAAGGATTCGAAAAAGCAAGGGATGGATAACGTTAAAAAAATGCGCCTATATGACGGGGAGGACATCGAGGAATTTAACCAGATTGATATGGATGAGTTACGGAATGAATTTCCCGATGAAGGCATGAATGGGATCGACCCGCGGTATGTGATTAACCGTATTTCTTCTACTATTATTAGTAAGGAGGTCCCTGCGATTAATGCGCTTGATGTGTTGCGTTCACTGAAAGAAGGACTTGAGCAGCATCCATCGATTTCAGAGGAAGATAAAGAAAATTATATGAACTATATTTCCGTTGCACGAAAAGAATATGACGAAATTGCGAAGAAAGAAGTCCAAAAAGCGTTCGTCTATTCTTATGAAGAATCAGCCAAGACATTAATGGATAACTACCTTGATAATGTAGAGGCTTATTGCAATAAGAATAAACTAAAAGATCCTTTAACAGGGGAGGAATTGAATCCGGATGAGAAATTAATGCGTTCGATTGAGGAGCAAATTGGCATCTCAGAAAATGCCAAAAAGGCCTTCAGAGAAGAAATTCTCATTCGTATCTCTGCCTATGCAAGAAAGGGTAAGCGCTTCGACTATAATTCGCATGAGCGCTTGCGGGAAGCCATTCAGAATAAATTGTTTGCGGATCTCAAAGATGTTGTTAAAATTACAACAACGTCCAAGACCCCGGATGAATCTCAACTCAAAAAAGTCAATGAAGTGATTGCTCGTTTAATCGATGAATATGGTTATAACTCCATTTCAGCAAATGAATTATTGCGGTATGTAGGAAGCTTGCTTAATCGGTAACACAAATAACAAGACTAGACTTTAGTCTTGTTATTTTATTATATCCGAAATTTTTGGCAATTCCTTTTTTGACTTCGCATAGGATAGAGAAAACAACAAAGGTGGGGATTCAATGCAGGAAGAAAATAGAAATTTCGTCGTCTCCAAGGAAGACTGGTCCCTCCATCGTAAAGGTCATCAAGATCAGCAACGACATAGTGATAAAGTAAAAGAAGCGATAAAAAATAACTTGCCTGATTTAGTTAGTGAAGAAAATATTATCATGTCTAACGGACGTGATGTTATTAAAATCCCAATCCGTTCTTTGGATGAGTACAAAATTCGTTATAATTATAATAAATCGAAACATGTAGGCCAGGGAGATGGGGATAGTGAAGTAGGCGATGTTGTTGCCAGGGGGCCAAATGAAGGAAAAAGTGGATCCGGAAATGGAAAGGCGGGAGATCAGCCTGGTGCCGATTACTATGAACAGGAGGTATCTTTAGCCGAGCTAGAAGAGATGTTATTTAAAGAACTGGAGTTACCTAACCTGCAGCAAAAGGAACAAGCTGAAATTACCACAGAAGAAATTGAATTTAATGATGTCCGCAAAAAAGGCTTGATGGGCAACATTGATAAAAAGCGCACGATTTTAGGAGCACTCAAACGAAATGCCACAGAGGGAGAAGCGAAAATTGCACCCATTCAGAATGATGATCTTCGTTTTAAAACATGGAATGATGTGGTAAAGCCGGAGTCAAAAGCAGTAGTACTTGCGATGATGGATACAAGCGCATCCATGGGTGTTTTTGAAAAATATATGGCACGAAGTTTCTTTTTCTGGATGACGAAATTTTTGCGTTCGAAATACGAATCGGTGGAAATCGATTTTATTGCACATCATACTGAAGCAAAGGTCGTATCCGAAGAGACCTTTTTCTCCAAAGGGGAAAGTGGTGGAACAAGATGTTCTTCCGCCTATCGGAAGGCATTGGAACTGATTGCGACGAAATACAATCCGCGTCGTTATAATATTTATCCTTTTCATTTTTCAGATGGTGAGAATATCGCATCGGATAATCCGACGTGTTTGGAACTTGTTGATCGGATTATGGATGCCTCAAGCATGTTTGGTTATGGTGAAGTGAACAGCTATAATAGGCCTTCAACTTTAATGAACGCATACAAAACCATCGAAAACCCCAAATTTCGTCACTATATCTTAAAACAAAACCAGGACGTCTACCACGCCATGAAAAGCTTCTTTCGAAAAGAAGAAGTAAATTCCTAATTTGACAAACTCCGGGGCGTGTCTGTCACTGTAAGACTCCCACTTCAAGCATAGAGGAAATTCGAAGTGGGAGATCAAACATTCAGTAGTGGCTCGATTCGGTCAACTAATATGCAGAGGAAGGAGAAGACTCCCCTCTGCATAAAGTTTCACTTTATACACGGCTCGGCTTGTACTAATTAAAAAAGCAGAGCCATCAAATTCATAGAGAGAAGTATCTTCAAGCGGGATTTCGTATGTTGGGGATGGAAGGGGCTGGAAGTTATTCGTTGTTGTTTCAATTTCTCCATTACCACTTAGTTGCAGCACATACGTTGATTGATAATCATCAATCCTTCTGGTGTTTATTTCATATGAAATGTCTTGTAACTGCATCCGTATTTCGTCTAAATCATCCATCTCATGCTTGGTGATTATAATATCTCTCCCGGACCACCGGCTTAGGAACTCATGAAATGCTTCAATCGATAAAAATTGCGGATTCATCGTCATCCCTCCTACTATTTAATCTCTCCATTTTCCACACACTCATACAACATATTCAAGCTAAACCAGTGGTAATATATAGCTTTGACAAACTCCGACAAAATCCGGGTGGTGCCAGGCACTGTTCGGTATTTGTTCGGTTCATGATTTGCAGTTTGGTTCATAAGTTATAAAAAGGATGTTTGGAGGGATTTGATTGTCGGAGATGAAGGAGCTTGACTATGCGATTGATGAGATTACGGAAATTGCAATCGGATTTGGACTTGATTTTTATCCGATGCGTTATGAAATTTGTCCTGCAGATATTGTGTATACATTCGGCGCGTATGGTATGCCGACGCGTTTTACCCATTGGAGTTTTGGAAAACAATTTCATAAAATGAAGTTACATTATGATCTGGGCTTGAGCCAAATATACGAACTTGTCATCAATTCCAATCCATGTTATGCATTTTTGCTTGATACAAATAGCCTTATCCAGAATAAGCTGATTGTTGCTCATGTACTCGCCCATTGTGATTTTTTCAAGAATAATATTCGTTTTTCTAATACAAGGCGCGACATGGTAGAGAGTATGACGGCGACAGCAGAACGAATCGCGAATTATGAACAGATCCACGGAAAAGAGGAAGTGGAACACTTTCTGGATGCTGTGTTGGCTATTCAAGAACATATCGACCCATCCATTGTAAGACCGAGACTCGCAAGTTATGAACTGGAGGAAGACGAGGAAGAACCAGCTGTCATCAAAACACCTTATGATGATTTATGGACCCTTGATCAAGATCCAGTAAATAAAAGGGAAAAAACGAATAAGAAAAGCAAAAAATTCCCTCCCAGCCCGGAAAAGGACCTTTTGCTCTTCATCGAGGAATATAGTCGTGAGCTTGATGATTGGCAACGTGATATTTTGACAATGATGCGCGAAGAAATGCAGTATTTCTGGCCACAGTTGGAGACGAAAATCATGAATGAAGGCTGGGCGTCTTACTGGCATCAGCGTATTTTGAGGGAAATGAACTTAACTTCCGATGAAACCATTGAATTTGCTAAGCTAAACGCCGGTGTTGTGCAACCGTCCAAGCAACAGATTAATCCATACTATTTAGGGGTGAAAATGTATGAAGACATCGAGGAGCGTTATAATCATCCAACGGAAGAAATGCGGTTACGCGGCGTTGAACCAGGCTCTGGCAGGGAGAAAATGTTCGAAGCACGGGAAATTGAATCAGATATATCATTTATCCGAAATTATTTAACCAAAAATCTTGTGAAACGGGAAGATATGTACCTTTTTGAAAAACAGGGCAGGGATTATCTTATTTCAGATAAGGATTATGAAAATGTGCGGGATCAACTTGTTTCCATGCGAGTGAATGGAGGTTTTCCGTATATAACGGTGGAAAATGGCGACTACTCGCGGAACGGTGAACTGTATTTGGTGCATAGCTATGAGGGAACAGAACTTGATTTGCACTACTTGGAAAATGTCCTTCCTTATCTATATCAATTGTGGGGACGCCCGGTGCATATGGAAACAGTTGTAGAGGATAAGCAGGTTGTTTATTTGTATGATGGCGATCAGATGAGGCGTAGACACATATAAAAGGAACGAATGGATGAAAGGCCCGAGCCGTGGTTCAAGCGGAAAGGGCCTTTACGTTTTTACAGGAAGTTAGGGATTTCTGTATAAAAGCATTACCGTTTTATAAAAAATTAAAAAATTTATAGACATGGCCCTTCAAGATGTTACAATTATGGTAGTACATAAGAGAAGGGATCACTTTGTTATGAAACGGTGGATGCGAAAAATAGCGGTTGTGCTTATTACCATTGTTACACTGGGAATGTATACTCCTCCATCCCTGTTAACCACGGATGCAGAGGACAATAAAGCACTTACAAATATCGATGATGGAATATCCGATGCAACACTAGAAACAGAAACGATTGACGATATAGATGTAACGCTGGAACCCTATAGCGAAGATTACTTTATACGTAGTCTAACAGCGAAGGCGAAAGAGCAGACACTTACGAAGCTAGGCCCGAAGATAGCAAACCAGGTTGAAGACGAATTTTATGCAGTGATTTTACCTAAAATGGAAGAAGTACTCGAAACCATTCTGCTGGATGCTGGAGAGGACACGCTTGCCTATTATGATATCACCGAACAGCCTGCTTCAGGCGACGGGGAAAGAATCTTTAACATTTACAATTACAGTGCGCAAAAGGATGTTGCCAAATTTCATGTACGTCGTGATAATCGACCATTAGAAGGGTATTGGTTCAATTTCCATTATCATTTAGATCATGATAAATTCGCGCAACATCATGAAATCGGGGAAATTTACTGGGATAAAAATATGCCGCCAAAATGGATGGCATAATGGGATAAGCACCAGGGAGCTGGTGCTTTTTTTGGTTCACTTTTATTATGGGAGGAAGAATGAGCATGTTTCTTTTGATCATCATCGTCTTAGTCGTATCTATGCTTATCTATCCATTTGTAAACATGGTCAAAAGCTTTACCAGAAATGTGGGAGAAAAAGTGGGTGTAAAGAAAATGGAGATATTTCATTTCTTTATCATTTACTTTTTGATTTTTATAGGCTTGTGGGCCAACGGGTACGGTCTGGTTGGTGGAGAGCCACTACATTATTATCAGTATACAGGTGCTTTTTTAGATGGGTACGCGTCGCTTAATGGCAGGCATATTTCTACCGTTCTTGCCTTTTTACTCCTTGGTATTCTTGCCTATTGGATGTTGAGTATACAGCTCGAGAAATTGTCACCTATTCTGTATGTCGTCTGTAGCGCTTTGCTTGTTTTAACCATTCTGTTTACAGCCGTTTATATCATGCATACTGGATTTACACATTATACGGATAGCTTCTTTTTTACTGGATTCTCCATCATTTTGCTGCAAACGGGTTTTGTTGCATTAAGTTTCTTATATATCGCGAGACTAAAAAGTGCCTTGGATTACTTTTCTGCGCGGCAGCAAGAAAGAGACCTCCATCATACAAATAGGTTTATGACTTTCCTTTATCGTATATTTTTTTCATATAGAAAAATGCCCGTTTTGTGGGTTTTCCTGTCGTTGCCGGTGCTTCTTATTATTCAATTTATGTTGCTTCTCTTTGGACAACGACCTGATAGCTTTATACGCGTTTTCTTGGATACGAGCAGTTTTAATTATTCGAATATACCTGCCCCTAAACCGGAGATGGTTGAAGGGGATGGTCATTATTTATGTACGGTTTCTGCAAGAGGCCATAAAAAATTAGTGAAGCCAGTTCGAGCTGGCGTTCGGCATGGCAATCGAATTGTTGTGAATCGCCAATTACTCATTGCCAATGCATTTGAAAATATCCTGGAAGAATATATGCCAAACTGCCATCGGGCTATTCGCATGTTTTATGATAGATATGGCTATCCACTAAGTAAGCACATTAAAACAAAGACAGCGGCGGATATGGTGTATCTTTTCATGAAACCGCTGGAATGGTTTTTCCTTTTTGTATTATATTCCGTTGATAAGAATCCGGAGAATCGAATTTGTATGCAGTATAGTGAGTTGAGAGGAAAAGGCCTGAGAACTAATATGAATGTAGAAGAGACGAAGATGCCAAAATTCCATGGATAAACGTTATCTAGTACATGGTTCCCTCGGTTTCGTCCGAACGATGTACTTGAGAGGGCGCCTCTAGTACATGATTCCTCTGGTTTCGCCGAACGATGTACTTGAGCGGGTGCTTCAAGTATATGATTCCCTCGAATTCGCTGATCGATGTACCTGAGCGGGCGCCTCAAGTACATGATTCCCTTGATCTCGCCGAACGATGTACCTGAGCGGGTGCCTCAAGTACATGATTCCCTTGATTTCGCCCGAACGATGTACCTGAGCGGGTGCCTCAAGTACATGATTCCTTCGATTACACTGGATTCATGTATTAGAGAATTCCTCTTTGGTACATGAAGAAGTATATCACGTGCGAAACTAGTTGCAGAAGAAACGTATCCGAGAGGGAATTCGCAACAAAAATAAGGTGAGGCTGGGGCAAAACAAACGTGTTTCGTTAAAAAGACGAACATTATCAAACTTAACGTAGGAAATATGCGGAGATTCCAGCGGGAGGCAAGGCATAGGTGAGACACCTAAAAACGCGGATAGCAATCTTTTTTGCGGGGAGTGCTGCCCCTCGAAGTCATTTGCAACACGAAGCGCACAAGGGGCGCTAACCAGCCGCCCTAAGGTTCGCGAAGTATATTTCCGAAGCGTTATATGTTCAGAATTTATTTGTTAAAAACACTTTTGTCCCAACCTCACCTCCATTTAACTTCCATTCATACGTTTCCTCTCTGATTTATCAATAATTGATGTACCGACTAAGTCACCGGTAATATTAAGGGCAGTGCATCCCATTCCGATTAGTGCATCGACAGAGGTAAGTAGGGCAACAGCTTCCATTGGCAGGCCTACTTGTACGAATACGGTAGCAATCATAACAATGCCCGCACCCGGGACGCCGGCTGTTCCAACAGAAGCCAATGTTCCGATCAACACAACCTGCAGCATCTCCGCAAAAGTTAATGGATCCCCAATAATATTGGCGGCAAAAACAGCGGATACGGCAATGCGCATCGCCGCTCCATCCATATTTACCGTTGCACCCAGCGGGAGGCTGAATCCATATAGACTTTTGGAAAGCCCCATGTCTCTTGCCGCATTTAATGTCAGCGGCAAGGCTCCTGAACTGCTTTGTGTAACAAAAGCGGTAATCATCGGCGTACGTACATGGGTGAAAAATGTTTTCAATGGTACGTTTGATAAAAGCATGAAAATGATATAAAAACCGACCTGTACAAGTAATGCGATATAGAGGACACCAACCATACTTCCTAGCGATAATAAGGTATCTGCACCTTGATTACCGACCGTTTCTGCAATGATGGCGAAAATACCGATAGGAATATATTGTAAGATGGCCTTCATGATATTTAACGTTGCTTCGTTTAGTCCATCAATGACTTTGTAGACAGCTTCTCCAAGCTCGCTACTAGTATCGGAAGACCGTAAAGCAGCGATTGCGATTCCGAATGCAAGCGCGGTGAAAATGATTCCCAAAAGATTTAGATCGCTGAAAGCAGCGACAATATTTTCAGGCACAATATTTAACAGAACGCTTGTGATACCAGGATTCTCCGGTACATCGAGCTCCTGATCTGTATCCAGTGTCATCCCAGTCCCCGGGGAAAAGATACTAGCAACAGCTAATCCAACGGCAATCGCCAATGCTGAAGTTAGCAAGTAATAGAGAAAAACTTTTCCGCCCATGCGCCCCAGGTTACTAATATTTGTTTGGTTTACCCCGACGATTAATGTGAATAAAATGAGCGGGATAATGAGAAACGTAAGCAAACGAAGTAAAAGATCGCCGAGTGGCGCTAGTACCGCCGCATCTTCCCCAAAGATCAATCCGACACTAATACCTAAAATCAAGGCAATTGTAATTTTTAAAATAAGCGACGCATTGATATAGCCCCTCCATATTCGCTTCATGAAACGCCCCTCCTCTACTGTAGTGTGCTTCATAATAGATTATTCATACAATAGCATTTTATTCATAGAAAATTACTTGGATTAATATGTTCTAAGATACAGTAAGTGGAGGGGGAGGGTCAAAAGGATTGCTTGTTTTTATTTATTTTCCGTAAAAAGGGGATACCAAGCAAGAGAAGGAGGATAAAGATTGCCCCCATCTAATGACCATTATTAAAACGTTTGCGCCTACTTCGTACATGCTTGTATCTTGAAAGGTGACAATCGGCGGGGCCCATATTCGTCTGGCATCATGAGGAAGCGCGCCATTGCTTGTATCAGCCTCTTATAGCAAAGAATATCGCTGGTTCTTACATTGTATATCTTGTCGGTAGTCGGGTTTCATCTTCGATAACGTATCAACCATCAAAACGCTTTTCGCTGATAAATAATTGTGGAAACTCCCCAAGATACAGCATAGAAAAACATTACAATCGCTGCTGCTCCCGTATATATAACCGGAGTGGAAAAACGATAAATCAAATCTGTTATTACTGTTACATTATCTGTCAAAAACGTTACAATAGGCGGCCCTATGCCTGCTAAAAGAATAAAGCTAATTATCACGATGTGAAGCAGATAGTCCGTTTTAAAAATATAAAACAACGGAAAGGTAAATGCAGCAAAAGCTAAGAATAAGCCACCGCCAATCGCAATGTCAGTCATCGTAAAAGATTTATTTGAAACAATTAATGCTAAACTTGTTACTCCAATACTTAAAGCCATATAAACAATAGAACCAAGATAGCGTGATGCGATAATTTCTTTACGTGTATAAGGTAAGGAGTTTAACAAGATATTCGTCTCCGCTTTGTTGTCGTAACCAAAAGTATTAAAAGGAATAAAAATACTGGCAACGAGAAAAGTCAAAGCTGGGTGGACGTCCATGATGATAAAAAATGCGACAAAAGGAATAAAGGTTAATAGCAACCACTTCTGCAGTATGATATCACGCCTGATTAGATTAAACATGATGCATACCCCCTTTCAAATAATACATAATATCTTCCAGTGATGCTTGTTCCATGACAACCGAATCCCCGAAAGTATTTTTTACTTCTCCGATATTGTCCGTTAATGCCTCAAATCCTGTTGGCGCACGATGAACTTGAACAAAAGCCCTTTCCGTATCGCGTTCCAACAGATCCATTCCCCCTTTCACGAGCGCATAGTTTTCAAACACGTCGTGAATGGATTGATTAAATACTAATTCCCCGTTCTGTATAAAAGCGATATAATCGGCGATACGATCTAAATCAGTTGTAATATGCGTGGAGAAGAAAATGGTATGATTCCCATCAAGCATGATTTCCTGCAGAAGATCCAGCAGTTCTCGTCTAAAAATAGGATCTAAGCCTGCTGTTGGCTCATCCATCATGATCAACTCTGCATGATGGGACAGGGCGATTGCCAATGATGCCTTCATTTGCATTCCTTTCGAGAACGTTTTCATTGCTTTATGTAATGGTAATTCGAATTGTTCCGCGTATTGATAAAACAATGTATCATCCCAGTTTTTGTAAGCTGGTCCAACAATATGCTTCATATCTTTTAAGTTCAGCCCTTCAAAAAATACATTGCTATCGTATACAAAGCCGATGCGTTCCTTGATCGCCTTCTCATGCGTCTTGTAGTCCAATCCAAAAAGCTTAATTTCCCCAGCATCTGGCTTTAATAGATTCATCATCATTTTTATCGTTGTCGATTTACCAGCACCATTTGCTCCAATGAAGCCCGTGACAAAGCCTCTCTTCACTTGTAAATCCATATTCTTAACGGAAAAACCTTTGAAATTTTTTGTTACCTTTTTTAAATCAACTATATTTTCCATCCATGTCACTCCTCGTATAAAAACGTCAATAATTGTTGCAACTCATCAAGAGACAGCCCAATTTCTCTGCTATTCGTTATGACCGCACTTAGCTGTTCTTCAATAACCTTCAGTTTCTTCTCCCGCATGACCTCTAAATTTTGCTCTGCAACGAAAGACCCTTTGCCAACAATGGAGTAGATAAATTCTGCTTTCTCCAATTCCTCATAGGCACGTTTCGTCGTTATCACACTAATTTTTAGATCTTTTGCGAGTTGGCGTATAGAGGGCAACGCTGCTCCTTCTTGTAGTTCACCTGTTAAGATAGAAGCTTTCATTTGATTCGTAATTTGTTCATAAATTGGCTCCTTTGAACTGTTAGAAATGATAATTTTCATGCGAATCCCTCTTCTTTATTTTTTAGAAAAACCTCTTGAAACAATTTCTCCTACGGCTTCCCCCAGTATCGCAATCACATGAATAGTCACCCATAAATTAAAAAGCGGATACGAATAGGGGGTAATCCATTCTGTAAAAAGCGTTGAGCCTAAAATCCATCTTCCCAGCTGGGCAACAAAATGGTCACTATCGTTTATGTTTGGCTCCAAGAAAGTACCATCAATAGCGATGAAGATAAATTGGACGATGAGAAATATACCGATCGTGATGCTCCAGCGTTTGGCTGGACTACGGTTAATGGTTTTTTCTGTGGCGGACATCGACGCACTGCCCCTCCCATGTTTATCTTTATATAATGTATATATACTATATGCACATTATATACAAATATATCCTTTTTTTGCAAGCTTTTTATGAAATATTCCTGTGCAATTGTCCCATATAACGTGAAAACGCATAGAATAGTAGCAGTAATGCGTAAGGAGTGTTATGTAGAATGGGACTGTATATCAATCAGGATAATCATACGGATATTTTTAAAAATAATACCGCGATTCATGAACCGAATCAGGGTGTTTTTATACGAAATCATATGGCTGAAATGATAGAGGAGCAGCAAAACGTAAATAAATCCCTTTATCGTTCGTTTCATGGATTGAAAAACCTGCACCAGCAGCAGGACATTGTGCAGACAGGGAGATGGCAGGAGATCGGCAGCCGCTTAAACGAACTGAAGGAAATGAATAAACAGCAGGAGAAACTAGAGCATCATGTGTTGGAACGCCTGCAGAAATTAGAAAACGAACATGTGCCGAAACAGGAATTTATGGAGCAAATCAATCAGATGAGACTCACGCAGCAAACCGTTGAAAACCGGCTGGAATCGTATGGACTGGCAAACGAGCAGCTTGTTAAGAAAATGGATGAACAGACTGTCTTACAAAAACAGATAGCTGAAAAAATGACGAACCAGGAAAATAGCAATGATGAAGTGCTAAATCGACTGGAAAATCAGGAAGCGTTAATGGAGAAAGTCATGCGACAGCTTGATCACTTTCGCTCCATTCTTTTCGAGCGAACCCATTTTTTGGCGGAAAAAATAGAAGATGGCTATCACCTCACTTCTTCTTACGTGAACCAACTCATGCGTAAGTCCGATCAGCCAATGGCATTTTTTACGGTCAACGGGAAGCAGGAAAAGGACCCTGAATAGAAGAGAAGAACCCAACCGCTGGATCGGTTGGGTTGGATTTTTCCTCATTTACATCCGTTGATGCTTTCATTTTCAGGTTTGGTTTCAAAATATTGAACAAACCGATTGACCTATTATGTGAAGTAGTTCACAATATAAGTGTGAGATAATTCATATAAACAATGAAAGGACGTGCCCCCAGATGAAAGTAAATGATCGAAAAGTAGACCGAGTGGTTTTAATAGGAGTAGGATCAGTAGGAATCAGTTATGCATTCGGGCTAGTAAACCAAGGAATTACAGAAGAATTGGCAATCATTGGTTTAAATACAGAAAAAGCAATGGGCGATGTCATGGATCTCAATCATGGAAAGGCCTTTGCCCCATCCTTAACCAACGTTTGGCTGGGGGATTTTGAAGACTGTAAAGATGCCGACATTGTTTGTATCTGTGCTGGTGCCAATCAAAAACCAGGTGAAACACGATTAGATCTGGTTGAAAAAAACATGAAAATCTTGAAAGATATTGTGGGCGATGTTATGGCTTCGGGCTTTGATGGCATATTCCTAGTTGCAACAAATCCGGTTGATGTATTGACACAGGCGGTGTTGGCTTTTTGTGGTCTTCCTGCAAATCAGGTTATCGGAAGTGGGACGACATTAGATTCAGCTCGACTTCGTTATAAACTCGGGGAATACTTCCAGATCTCTCCAAAAGCAGTCCATGCTTATATAATTGGTGAACATGGTGATACCGAACTTCCGCTATGGAGCAGGGTAACGATTGGCCCGGTACCGCTTCAAACTTTTCTGGATACCCATGAAAAATATAACGCGAAGGATCTTGAAGATATATTTGTAGATGTGCGTGATGCAGCTTATCATATCATTGAGAAAAAAGGGGCAACCTTTTATGGAATTGCCATGAGCTTAGTACGAATTACAGAATCCATTCTTAAAAACGAATATACTGTACTGACAACAAGCAATTATTTACATGGCGAATATGGTGTCAATGATGTATGTATCGGTGTTCCAGCTATTATTAACCGTACAGGTATTCAAGAAATCATTGAAGTACCGATGAACGAAGAAGAACAGCAGAAATTTACGCACAGCGTACAAACATTAAAGCATATTTATGAACCCGCCATAAAGCGTGTATAAAACGATGTGACAGATCATAATAGAGCGAAAGGGATATGGAAAATTTGAGCATGGATAGAAATAAGCCTCTTGACAGGAGGCTTATTTCTACTTAGAGGATATCCCTCAATTTGACTTCACGAAGTCCATCCAAATCTACTTCCTGTTCATGATTCATTTCATCAAGTGGAAAAACAGTTGCTGTTTCCGTGTTGGGATGAAGTTCCTGTATATAAACCGGGAAGCCATGATAATGGACGTTGATCAATGCATGCGCGTTTAATATTTCCTGTGCTTGTGCTTTATCCATAAGATAGTATCCTCCTTTTAAAGGATGTATCTTATTTTTCGCTTGCATGAATCCACCTATACGAGGAAGCAGCACCCATTTCAGTGTTCTTTTTCCAAAGCTTCACATGGTACATGAAACTTTTGATTGCGGGTTTCCCGCAGTAGCGTTACATTGAATGCCAAAACTGTTCAAATGTGCTATTTTAGCTTGGTCGACATTCAAATGATTGGCATTCATGCTACATTTTATGTGACTATAAAAATGCATGTGTGTTTAGTCTTTGTTGAATGGGGGATGAATGGTTTTGCCTTTATCGGTAGTATTAGCCATTATTATTTTTTTCGTAACCTTAATCCTTGTTATCTGGCAGCCGAAAGGGTTATCTATAGGCTGGTCTGCAATTGGCGGAGCGGTTGTCGCCTTACTTGTAGGTGTGGTGACGTTCAATGATGTCATGGAAGTGACCGGAATGGTGTGGAATGCGACACTTGCCTTTGTTGCCATTATCCTTATTTCACTAATTCTGGATGAAATTGGATTATTCGAATGGGCGGCACTTCATATGGCAAGGGTTGCAAATGGCAATGGTATAAAGATGTTTGTCTACATAAGTATTCTAGGAGCAATTGTTGCTGCCTTTTTCGCGAATGATGGGGCAGCATTGATTCTTACGCCGATCGTGCTGGCGATGGTCCGCCATTTACATTTCAGTGAAAAAATGGTCTTTCCATTTATCATGGCAAGCGGGTTCATTGCAGATACCACGTCCCTGCCGTTCGTGGTCAGTAACTTGGTTAATATTGTATCTGCAGACTTCTTTGGTATCGGTTTTGTGGAATATGCATCGCGCATGATTATCCCCAACCTCTTTTCATTGCTAGCAACGATTCTGGTATTATTCATTTATTTTCGCAAATCTATCCCGAAAACATATGATTTAACAAAATTAAATGAGCCATCCGAAGCTGTCAAGGACCGGAAATTGTTTCACCTTTCTTGGTATGTGCTTGGTGTGTTACTGGTTGGTTACTTTGTTAGTGAATTCATCTATCTGCCGGTTTCGATGATTGCCGGCGTGGTAGCAATATTCTTTATCTTGATGGCAAGAAGAAGTCAGGTTGTTGATACGAAGGCGGTTATAAAAGGTGCGCCATGGAACATTGTGTTTTTCTCGATAGGGATGTATGTCGTTGTCTTTGGGCTTGGCAATGCAGGGCTTACAGCTGCATTAGCCACTGTTATTCAAGCAGCAGCGGATCAAGGGCTATTTATCGCTACGATGGCGATGGGATTCATTGCAGCATGCTTATCATCCATCATGAATAATATGCCGACCGTTATGATCGATGCCTTGGCGATTGCAGAAACGGGCACATCCGGCGCTGTTCGTGAAGCACTTATCTATGCGAACGTGGTCGGCTCGGACTTAGGCCCGAAAATCACCCCAATCGGCTCGCTTGCTACTTTGGTATGGCTCCATGTTTTATCGCAAAAAGGTGTTAGCATCCGATGGGGGACGTATTTGAAAATAGGTATTCTTTTAACGGTGCCAATTTTGATAATTACGCTCTTGGGGCTGTATCTGACATTATTATTTATGTAAACGGAATAAGGTTGGTAACGCTCTTGATCCGGGGGTTCAAGGTATGAGCAACGGCATTTGAGTACTGCGTTTCAGCATTCAAGGTATGAGCTTCGGCTCTTGTGCACTGTGTTTCGGCGTATAGCGCCTGGGCTACGGCATTCCCGATATTTTGGTCCACGCTTCACTGGGACAAGGGACCTGTCCCCGTGTCCCTTGTTCTATAGATTCATTTAATATAAAATTACGTATAAACGATTAGGAGTTTTGGTGGAGTATGTAAGGAGGAACGCGCTCGTGATCATAGCGATCATCGTACTATTGTTCGTTTCGTTGTTCTTTTCAGGTAGTGAGACTGCGTTAACAGCAACGAATAAAATGAAACTGCAGACAAGGGTTGAAAATCAAGATAAAAAGGCAGGAAAGTTATTAAATGTGGTTTCTAAACCGGAGGAATTTATTACAGCCATTTTAATCGGTAATAATATTTCTAACATTATTCTTCCAACCTTGGTTACCATGCTTGCGGTTGAGTATGGATTTAATGTGGCCCTTGGTTCAGCGATTTTGACCATTGTGATTATCATCTTTTCGGAAGTGATTCCAAAGTCGGTAGCTGCGACATTCCCGGAACGAATCGCCTTTATGGTTTATCCTGTGATTCGAGGAGTCATGTTTATTTTCAAGCCACTGACGCTGTTACTAAATGGAATAACGGGTGTTATTATTAAGCAGCTCTCCAAGGGAGAGGAAGATAATGCCTCTGTGTCCAAGGCAGAAATCAGGTCGATGGTTGATATTGCCAGAACGGAAGGGATTTTTAAAAAGGAGGAATCCTATCGTATTAAAGGCGTCCTTGATTTTTATAATTTAGATGTAAAGGATGTGCTGAAAACGCCACGGGTCAATTTGGTAGCACTTCCACATACAGCTGGTTTTGAAGAGGCCAGAAAACTGGCGATCGAGAATCCGTATACAAGGTATCCGATTTATAAAGGGAATTTAGATAGTCTTGTTGGGGTTTTTCATTCCAAGTACCTGCTATCCTGGTCAATCGAACCGGAAAAGCCGCTCCAAGCCTTTAGTGATATGGACCCGATGGTCGTTTATGAATTTTATTCGATCGAGTGGGTATTTCGTAAAATGATTCAGGACAAAAAGCATATGGCGATTGTTCTTGATGAATATGGTGGAACAGAAGGCATTCTCACACATGAAGATGTAATAGAAGCGATGATCGGGCTAGAGATTGAAGATGAACTCGATTCCAAAAGTGACGCACTCGTAGAAAAGGTCACAGACACAGAAATCATATGTGATGGTAAAATTCCACTGCACCGGTTGAATTCTCTTTTTCATACGGAGATACCGGAAGAGGAAGATGTGCTTGCTGGTTATTTATTAAAAGAATTGGAGCATTTCCCGGAGGAAGGGGAAACACTCGTGAGGGAGGACTTGACGTTTACTATATTAGAAGTTGGTGGAAGAACATTGAAGCAGGTTAAGATTGTGAAAAATAGAGTAGAATGAAAAGACTTGGAGAAGTGAGAACATGAATATTCTTGTTACGCTAAATTCAAATTATATAAAGCCACTCAAAGTAATGCTTCATTCCTTGTTTGTGAATAATCAGGAAGAGGCATTTACGGTCTACTTGATGCATACCAGCATGAAGGAAGCGGAACTTTCGGATATCAATCAATATATTGTAGAACGAGGGCATCGTCTTGTTGTTATCACCGTAACGAATGACTATTTTCAAGCAGCCCCTGTTGTGAAGCACTATACAAAGGAAATGTATTACAGGTTGTTGGCATTCCAATTTCTGCCGTCTGATCTGGATAAAATAGTATATCTTGATCCGGATATTCTGGTGATTAACGAGATAAGAACGTTGTATGATATAGATATATCCGGATACCTTTATGCTGCGGCTTATCATGAGGTTGCCTCTGCCACAGAGATCAACAAATTGAGGTTAAAACCCTATGATATGGATGCTTATTACAATTCCGGCGTACTTGTTATGAATCTGAATTTGCAGCGGGAGAAAATAAAAGAACAGGAAATTTTCAATTATGTAGAGGAACATAAGAAGCGGTTGCTGTATCCTGATCAGGACATCATTAATGCACTGTACTCCCAGGATATAAAAAACCTGGATGAGGTCATCTACAATTATGACCCCAGATATTACAGGTTTTATAAAGCGGTAAGCAGCGGTCGTAAGGATGTTGATTATGTCATTCACAATACATGCTTTATTCATTACCGTGGCAAGAAAAAACCGTGGCATAAAAATTATACAGGGAAATTTCATTCCATTTATAAGCATTATGAAAAACAGGCACTAAAAGAATAAGTCCTTATTGATCCACTTCCATCAGGACATCTCCAATTTCCCTGTTGTTTATGACCTCATCAGCGAATGAATCAAAATCCGTTTTGTCTCTATTCACAATAACTAGTTTTGCCCCATTTTCCTTTGCAATGATCGGAAACTGGTTTGCTGGCGTTACGCTTAACGAGGAGCCCAATACGATAAATAGATCGCATTTTTGGGTTTCCCTTAAGGCCAATTGGAAGGCATCTTGTGGCAGGGATTCACCAAATAATGTGATAGACGGACGTAGTACACCGCCGCAGTTGCAGTAATATTCCTGGTCAACATACGCTTCGCTGCTGTACACACGACCGCATGTCTGACAATGCAGGCTTTGAAGTGTCCCGTGCAGCTCTGCCACTCGTCTACTGCCTGCACGCTGATGAAACCCATCCACATTTTGAGTGATGATGGATTGGATTACACCTTGATTCTCCCATTCAGCCAAAATTTCATGTCCCTTATGAGGCTTATAGTCCCTCATCCCAAGTACACGCTCGCGGTAAAAAGCAATAAATTCAGAGACATTGTCGTTTAAGGAAGTTGTACTGGCGATTTTGCCAGGATCTTTTTTATTCCATAATCCGTTACCTGCTGAGCGAAAATCAGGCAAACCACTTTCTGTTGACATGCCTGCTCCCGTATATATCACAGTATAATTTGATTCGTTTAGCCATTTTTTCAGCATGATTATTGCCCCCTTAACCGTATTCTCATTCTCATTATACTAGAAAATGGGACGAGGGGACAGGTTCACTGTCCCAGCTAATGCCTCCTCGTATCAACTATCGATACTCGCTGGGACAATGGACCTGTCCCCCTATCCCACTTGACAGGTGACACTGTGTCATTTATAATGGAAGTAGAACAAATGACATCATGTCACCATTTAATGAAATCGGAGGATGGAACTTGCCGAAACCAACGTTTTATAAATTACCTGAGGATAAAAGACAAACATTAATACATGCAGCTGAGAAGGAATTTTCAAGAGTGCCCTTATTTGAAGCTTCGATCTCCAATATTGTAAAATCGGCGGAAATACCACGGGGAAGCTTTTACCAATACTTCGAAGATAAAGATGATGCCTTTTTCTATCTATTGAATGATCAAGTAAAGAAAAGGCGAGCGATCTTTGCTCACGTTTTACAGAAATACGATGGTGATATATTTGATGCAATGTGTGAAATATTTCGTATTACATTACAGGAGTCAGCCGACGAAGAAAGTATCAACTTCTTGAGAAATGCATTTTTAAACATGACCCATAAAATAGAAGAGATATTCACGAGAATTTTCAGTGATAGCGAAAGCGATGGGAAGCATGAGGAGATAAGTCGATTAATCGATAAAGAGCAGTTGAATATCTCCGGGGATGAGGAGCTATACTATGTCATGCAAATCCTTACATCCGTAACTTTTCGAAACTTTATTGAAAAATTTGCCAGGGAATTATCAAATGAAGAGGCGATGAGAAATTATGCGATTGAAATACATCTGTTGAAAAAGGGGTTGCATAAGTGAAAGATTGAACAACATTATCAAAAAGAATGGAGTATGATATATGAGTGTTATGGTCTATGGAGCACCATGTTCATCAACAAGAAAAGCGAAGGAATGGTTAAAGAAACATGGGATCTCCTATGTGGAAAGAAATATATTAAAAGAACCGCTTACCGTTAGAGAATTGCATCATGTCCTTCGCATGACACTGGATGGGACGGATGAAATTATCTCAACACGATCCAATGCGTTTAAAGAACTTAATGTGGAGATTGATACGCTTCCTCTACAGGAATTACTGGCACTAATTAATGAAAATCCGGGCTTATTAAAAAGTCCAATTATCATGGATGAAAAAAGAATTCAAGTCGGCTACCACGAAGAAGATATTCGTCAATTCCTCCCAAGGAAGACACGAGATCATCAATGGTTGCAATGGCGGAAAAATTATCTTAGGCCGGCGGAAGGATAAGTTATTGACGAATAAATGCATGATTAGTAGTATAGGCACTATCTAAAGTTAGTAGGAGGTACGCGCGTGTATTTAATAGCCAAGCACCCCTATATTAAGATTCAACGTGAAGTTAGCAGTCTTGAGCAACGGGATATTGAACTAGACCGCACCATTTATTTGTATAGCGAAAAAGTTGTCTCCGAGTATAATGAGTTTCCTGTTAACGATGTGTTTGACATGTCCTACCGGTTCTTCGGAAGAGAAAGAGGGATCTTATATATACACACGGGTAAAGGCGTATATCCCTACACGGTAAAGTCTTCCCCGGAAGCCTTCGTTAAAGCTTATAAACAGCATATAAAGGGGCAGTAATCTGCATCTATACAATTCCTCAGTCCAGCTGGGGTTTTATTTTTCCAGCTGAATGAACCCCTTAATCCTAAACAGCCTTACATAGAAACGCTATTCATCAAATCGCGCCATGTGATCTAGAAGATGATGGATGCCAACGGTTTTCTCTACCTCCACAACGAAAGCAATACCGTTACCCGGTTCATTTAATTCAGCACCCTTTTCAATAGCTGCTAATACATCATTGGTTTTGTCTCGGCTGATCAATGTTAGGACGACTTCCTTTTCCGGCTCTATTTGGATATGGAATAACTTTGCCTTTTCATGAATACCTGTTCCTCGCCCGTGCATGATCGTTCCACCTTCTGCCCCGGCTGCTTTGGAGGAATCCACAACCTTATCGGCGTCCCCCTTATTTACAATGGTCATGATCAGGTCATACATCACTTTCTGCTGATCCATTATGTCATACCCACCCTTATTGTCGGTTTCTTCCGTTTCTGTATTCAGTCCCACCATATGTGCGATGCCACTAACCTTCTTCATATCGATAACAAAACCAATTCCTTGAAAAGGCCTATTCAAGTGAACAGCGTCAATAATCGCATTCATCACATCCGGGAAAATGTCTGTTGGTACAATGGTTAGAATGATTTCCCTTTCCCGTTCAACCGGAATTCCGAAGAACCGATGTTTATCATTCGATCGAAAGCCCTTTCCGAAAAAAGTCGTTCCACCTTGGGCACCAGCCTTTTTTGAAGCTTGAATGACTTTCTTCGCCCTTTCCTTCTTAACGATCGTGACGAGTAGCTTTCTGCCTGGTTTCCCCTTTGTCATCTTGAGCTTTCTCCTTCCTGCCATATAAGATTCCCAGTGTTAACACGGATAGAATAGGGGCAAGAGCGACAAGTGCAACCATGCCGAATCCGTCCAGAAGCGGGTCACGCCCTTCTGTAACCGATGCTATTCCAACAAACATGGCCAGCATAAACGTTGCTGTCATTGGGCCTGTCGCTACACCACCTGAATCAAATGCAATTGAAGTAAACGTTTTGGATGAATAGTTAACTAAGATTATAGCCAGTATATAACCTGGAAGGATAAAATACCATAGGGAAATGCCTAAAATAATTCGAATAATGGAAACGGATATTGCCAGACCAACACCGATTGATAATGTATAACGTAAAATTTTCTCCGGGATATACCCACCGGATGCCTTTTCAACCTGATGTGTCAAAACACTAACGGCTGGTTCCGCATAAATGGCAAAAAAGCCGAGAATAAAACCAATAGGGATTAATAACCATAAGGACGTACCGGCGCCCAGATTTTGTCCTATTAATTCACCAATGGGCATAAATCCGATATGAACACCTTGCAGGAATAAGGAGAGACCAAGAAACGTTAGCAGAAAGCCGATACATATATCAGCCATTTTTTTCACAGATAATTTCAGGAAAAACATTTGAAAAACAGCAAACAGCAAGAATAATGGGAACAGCGCTATAGCAACATCCCCCATTGTTTCGCCGAAGCCTTCAAATAAGTGAATATTCATGCATAAATCACT
This sequence comes from Virgibacillus sp. NKC19-3, assembly GCF_019837165.1. NCBI lineage: Bacteria > Bacillati > Bacillota > Bacilli > Caryophanales > Bacillaceae > Virgibacillus > Virgibacillus saliphilus. Next base: position 3,906,431 of record NZ_JAGYHC010000001.1, on the reverse strand, counting down.
CCTAAAAGAAGCACCGACAAAATGGGTCCGATGGAGGCAAGTGCCACAAGGCCAAACCCATCAGTTGTAGAAGATTTTCCCCTTATAACAGATGCAACCCCAACTCCCAGTGCTAAGATAAAGGGGACGGTTAATGGGCCAGTTGTAACTCCACCGGAATCAAAAGATAAGGGCACGAAAACGGGATCCGTAAACGCTGCCAATAAAAAGATGATTCCGTAACCAATTGCCAATATAATGACGATGCTAATATTAAAAATGATTCGCAGCATTGCTAGTGCAACAAAAATTCCCACACCAAGCGCGACAGCTAAGATTAAGATACTACTCGGGATTGCCCCGTTTGATACCTTGTCAACCTGTGAAGAAAGCACACGTACATCCGGCTCTGCGATTGTCACCACAATTCCCAATAGAAGTCCAAAGAAAACGATGAGACCAATCCTTTTGGTTTTCGATAATGCGGAACCAATCATCTCGCCAACAGGTAAGAGGCCAACGTTTACTCCTAATAAGAAGAAAATCAGACCGACACCGACCATCAATACCCCTATTAAAAACTGGAGAAATGTCTCCATAGGCAGCCAAATTAATGTGAATTGCAGAATGGTGATCACAAGTGTGATGGGTAAAATAGAATAGATAACTTCCAACACGGTATCTTTGATATTGTCCATAGAAAAAAACACCTTACAATGCAGTATAGTGAAAATGTAAATATAACGGAGGGATTAAATGAATAATTTAATCATATCACTATTTTCAGATTTATGCATTTTAATGAGCTTCGATAGACATAAAATTATTAAGACAGGCATTAAAAAAGAATTAAACAATCATATCAGTTAAAATAGACAAATAAACGCTAAATAAATGGTAAGCTATAAATAGAAAAACTGGGGTGAATGGAAAAATGAAGATTATCGGAATTTCCGGCTCTATTATTGGGTCAAAGACGAAAATAACCGTAGAGAAGGTTTTAACAAATATAAAAAACATCCAGCCGGATATTGACATTGAACTAATGGATCTGAAAAACTATCAATTGGAATTTTGTGATGGGCGCGCCCTTATCGATTATGCAGGGGACACCGCGCTCGTACTAAAGAAAATCTTATCTGCAGATGCTTTTATCATTGGAACACCAATCTTTCAGGCATCTATCCCAGGCACATTGAAGAATTTATTTGATTTACTTCCAATTGATGCGATAAGTAATAAAGTAGTCGGCATTGTTTCTACCGCTGGGTCTGCCAAGCATCATTTAGTGGTGGAGCATCAGCTTAAACCCATTCTTTCCTATATGAAAGCTATGACGTTACCACAGTATGTGTTTATCGAGGAAAAGTATTTTAATGCGAAAAAGGAGATACAAGATGAACAAATCCTGTCCCGCCTTCAAAAATTAGCGGATGACGTGGTGCATATGAGCGGGCGACTTGGGAGATTAGAGACGAATTCTTATTAGGATAAAGGCGTTAAAATAGATAGGTATTCCCGTATAAAATAGTGGTAGCATGTTTTCGGTTACCTGCTACTGTTAAAATAGATAGGAGAAAGATATGAAACTGATTGCAACAGACTTAGATGGTACTCTATTAAACGAACAAGGTGAGGTTAGTAAAGAGAATGCACAAGCAATTAAAAAAGCCATAGCTGGAGGCTTGGCGTTTGTTGTTGCCACCGGCCGGTCTCATGGTGCTGCAAGCAAACCGCTTCAGGAAGTAGGTATAACCTGCCCAATTATTTCCATGAATGGAGCAAGAACATATACTTCTGATAAACAAGTGGTAAGAAGTGTGCCGCTGGATATAGAAATGGTACGCAGCATTCAAGACGTTTGCCTGAAGGCGGATATGTACCTTGAATTTTTCACCAATCATGGTATCTATTCCACCAGCAGGGAGTATTTTGTGGAAGTTATGATGGATGTCATGAAATCAGCCAACCCGGAAATGTCTGAAGCGGAAATACGAAAGCGGGCAGAGAATCGTATGCAAGAGGAACGTGTCGCTTTCATTGATAATTATGATGATCTGTATACGATGGAAAACCTTGAAATTTTTAAAATCCTGGGCTTTTCGTTGGAAAAGGAACGATTGGATATAGTCCGGGGGCAATTTTTAAGGGAAGACGCGGTTACGGTTACATCCTCAGGTGCTATTAATCTTGAATTTAATCATCCAAAAGCGCAAAAAGGTATCGCCCTTGAGAACTTAGCGCGTAGCATGGGAATCGACATGAAAGATGTCATGGCACTAGGTGATAATTTGAATGACGCGAGCATGTTGCATATCGCCGGACGTGCTGTTGCGATGGAAAACGCCGAAGAGGAAATCAAGGAAATATGTACGCACCGGACGAAAACAAATAAGGAGCACGGTGTGGCTGTTGCTATCAAGAAGATGCTTGGAGAAGCTAATGGCTGACTCCTATCCTCCTGAGCTCTTGTTTAGGCGATCGAAAACTCGAAAGAACCGAACTCGAGCTCATCAAGCCTGAATCTTCCCCCACATGTTACAATAAACGTAGAGATCCGTAAGTGGTCTCAACTTAAAATTCTAACTAAGCTAAGCTCTTACTGGACAGATATTCGAAAAAAACCGTCAAAAAGAGGTGCCAAACATGTCATATAAAAGGGAAGCATATTATGGGAAGATCAATTCCCGTGACTGGTCGCTTTATCTAGTAGCAACGGAAAATGGGCTTTGCTTTGTCGGCTCGCCAAATGAAGCGTTTGATGAAGTGAAAAACTGGTTTACGAAAAAAAGGCCAGAAGCAACACTAATTGAAGATTGGGATAAAGTAGCAACGTATGCGGAAGAATTGGTGGAATATTTTAATGGGGAACGGCAAGCCTTTGACGTCTCGGTAGATTTTATGGGCACAACTTTTCAGGAAAGCGTATGGACAGAGCTACAACATATTCCATACGGTGAAAAGTGGACATATACCGATATAGCTGAAAACATTGGCAAACCAAATGCCGTGCGTGCTGTTGGCGCGGCCATCGGTGCCAATCCTGTGATGATTGTTGTACCATGTCACCGAGTTGTTGGAAAAAACGGGGAAATGACAGGGTTTCGCGGGGGTATTCCAACGAAGGAGCGCTTGCTGGAGCTGGAAAATAGCTGATGGAACATGCATATCAACGGATGTATGAAAAACTGTACGACTATTATGGTCCGCAAAACTGGTGGCCTGCGGAGACAACGTTTGAGATGATGATTGGCGCTATCCTTGTGCAAAATACAAATTGGCGAAATGTGGACAAAGCACTTCATCATTTGCGGCCTTATCTGGAACCTGAGACAATGTATCGCATGCCTGTGGAGGAACTTGCCGAGCTGATTCGCTCCAGCGGTTTCTTTAATATAAAGGCAAAGCGAATCAAGGCATTTTTGGGATGGTTCAAAGACTATCATTTTGAGATGGATCGCATGAAACGCGTGGACAAGTCAAAACTGCGCCGGGAATTATTAACGATCAATGGCATTGGTAGAGAGACCGCAGATGTGATGCTTTTATATGCATGTGATAAGCCGATTTTCGTTGTGGATGCTTATGCACGGCGGATTTTCTACCGGATTGGGTTTAATATGCCGAAAACGTATGATGCATTTCGGAAAAAGGTAGAGGAAAACGTATCCGGTGACCTCAGGCTGTATAATGAATTTCATGCACTTATAGTAGAACATGCGAAAACCCATTGTAAGCATACACCGATATGTGAAGGCTGCCCATTGGTTGCTATTTGTGACCGGAGGCTGGAATGAGGAGAGACTGTGGCAAGGCTAACCGCTTGTACAGTCTCCAAATTTTTAAATAAACGGCTTAACGTGGATTGCGACACATGCCTGGTATGAGGAAAATATCTATGAATAGCCATATCCAAAGAATAACAAGAGGTATCCAACCAATGAATAACCAGGTAGTGCCCCATCCAACTAGGCCGAGCAGTAATTGAGCAATTCCCGATCCGACACGACCGGTATAAAAACGGTGAATGCCTAATTGACCCAGGAAGAACCAAAGTATATATGCCAATGCAAGGTTTCTGTTTGTATCTACAGATGCCATTACCGAAAATACCCCCTTTCTCAATTCCAATGTCTTATTGATGAAGACGTAAAGCAACCTCTTCACTTTATCAATAGTGTATGTATAACGAAAAGATATTGCAAATAGAAATAAAGATTAAATTATTTATATATACCCATTAACTGCAAGAGTAAAACAAAAATAAACCAATTGCATTCGCCGGTTTGTAGGCTGCATTTTGGCTTATGAGATGGGTTTTAGCAACTTCTATCAGGAATTATTTTTCTTTTTCCGTGAATTTGCATACAATAATAGTAACATATAAAAAAATGGAAATGGCAGATTTAAGTAATGGTTATAATAACTGCTATAACGACGGAGGAGGAGTATTATGCGAATCGTTGTCATAGGTGCAGGTGCATTAGGGGTTTATTTTGGGGCACGCTGGATAGAAGCAGGGGAAGATGTAACATTTTTAGTCAGGGAAAAAAGAGCAGCGCAAATTAGGGAACATGGGATCAAGATCAATAGTCCATACGGCGATTATATCGTGGAAAACCCGAAGATCGTAACAGATCCTGGGGAGATTGAGGCTGTCGATCTTGTATTCGTAAGTGTCAAAGGCTATCATCTGCAAGGCACGCTTGAACATTTAGAAGCATTAACGGCTAAAGGGGCCTATGTGTTGCCGGTATTAAATGGTATGGAACATATTCGAATTTTACAGGATACGCTAGGCAAGGCATCTGTTATCGGCGGCTTGTCGTTCATTTTTGCAACCTTAAATGAACAGGGCCATGTGGTGCATTCCGGTGATGCACATCAACTGATCTTTGGTCCACTGGAGGATTCTCAAAAGGATCTATGTAGGCAAATCGAGGAAATCGCCGAACCTGCTGTGATGGACAGCCGAAATAGTATGGATATTTCATGGGAACTTTGGAGAAAATATATGTTTATCAACGCATTATCAGGGGTGACAACGGCGACTAACTTAACCATCGGGCCGATTCGTGAAAACGAAGAAACGTTTCATATCGTGGAGATGCTTTTACATGAAATGAAGCTGTTGGCCAATAGGTATGACGCGAGGTTAACGGATGCAGAAGTGGAAGCAGCCAAACAGAATATAAGCAAATTGGACCCGGACGCTACATCTTCCATGCATAAAGATCGGCGAAAAGGCTTGACACTTGAAGTAGATCATTTGCACGCAGGAGCAGTGCGGCTGGCGGAGGCCGTTGATTTGGACGTTCCTTACATAAGGGCTATATTAGGAGTGATAAAGCCCTTTGAAAATGCATAATCTGATTAAATCTTGGAATGATGGAAAACGATTTGCTATAATCATGCTATATTGTGGTTGTTCAAAAGTCACCGGTGCTAAGCAACTAATCCTTTTGTCGGTTAACTAACGTAAGCAAGCTATCACCATAAGTAAGGAAGGTACAACATGAAAAATAGCTGGAATATATTTAAGAATGATGGAAAAAACGTAGGAACCAACTGGGTGGCAGCTATTTTAATTGGCGGATTGATTTTATTACCATCATTATACGCATGGCTTAATATCAAGGCGGCGTGGGATCCCTACGGACAAACGGATCAAATACCCATCGGTGTGGTAGATGAAGATGTGGGATCTAACGTTCGGGATGAAGATATAAATGTCGGTGATGAGTTAGTAGATACATTAAAAGATAACGATTCAATGGATTGGCAGTTCACTGATCGGGATACGGCAATGGAAAATTTGGAGTATGGTGATTATTTTGCGGTTATTATTATCCCTGAAAATTTTTCCGAAAATCTTTCTACAGTAGCCAGTGGTCAACCGGAGAAGGCAAACGTAGAATATTATGTAAATGAGAAATTAAACGCCATCGCACCAAAGATGACGGATCAAGGGGCAAGTGTGATTGTCGACCAGGTAAGCAGTAATTTCATAGCCACTGTCAATGGTGTCATTTTTGATTTGTTCAATAATATAGGAATAGAGTTGGAAAATGATTTACCGGATATCGAAAACTTTGAGAATTATATTTTTGAAACTGAAGAGCAATTGCCGCAGGTCCATGAATTATTAAATGACACATTAACAGATGCAACGAATGCGGAGGATGTCATTGATAGGGCCCAAGGTTTAATTCCCGAAGTCGAACGCGTTACAGATGAGGGCCTGGGAACCATTGATGAGACGACGTCGTTTTTGACAGATGCGGAAGATCGTTTGAACGAAATGGCGCCTCAAATCGAAGAGGACCTTGAACGGGTACAAGGTATTGCAACGAATACGAATAATTTTATTCAGGATATTCAATTAACGGAGTTTGATTTTAGTAACGGGGAGCAGCTTACCGACCAAATTAATACAGATGTAAATGAGGCTATTCAAACGATTGAAACAGTGGAAGATGGCCTGCAGCAGCTTCAGGAACAAAATAATCAAGAACCATTAAATGAAGATAACGAATCAAATGATGAAGATGAATCGAACGAGGATAATGAATCAAATGGAAAAGACGATTCGAATGAAGATAACGAATTAAATGAAGAGCGTATTGATCAGGCGCTTGAGCAATTAGCGGATTTAAAGACACAGTTGGAAAATGTGCAAGCCCAGAGCGAATCGGTTGATGCGTTTATTGATGAAAAAAGGGATGAAGTTGAAACAGTAGTTGGGGATCTTCAAGAGCGAGCAGAGGAAACGTCGGAGAATATTGATGCCTTTGTAAAAGAGTACAAGGAAACCATTGAACCAACGGTCATGGAGGAAGTGGCTCAGGCTAAAACAACCTTAGCTGATGCGAGAGGAATTTTGGTGGAAATTCAGGACACCATTCCGGAAGTGGAAGGGATTCTGGACAGTACAGATGATAATCTGGCAGAAGGTAAGGGGACGTTAGAGTCCGTGCTTGGAGAGTACCCATATGTGTATAGTAAGGTGACAGAGCTAGCGGATAGAATACGCAACCTTCAGGATGAAACAGACATTAATGAGATCATTCAATTATTGCAAAATGATCCGGAAGCGGAAAGCGGATTTTTTGAGGAACCAGTTGAACTGAGTGAGAATAAGGTTTTCCCCGTTACGAATTATGGTACAGGGATGACACCTTTCTATACGATATTAGCGATATGGGTTGGTGGATTATTACTTATTTCTCTATTGGCTACAGAGCCGCATGATGCGGAAACGTTCACCATGAGGGAAAACTATTTTGGTCGATTGATGACCTTTGCCGGTATTGGTTTATTGCAGACATTGGTTGTAACTTCAGGGGACATTTTCCTGTTGGGTGTGGAGTTTGCCCATCCTGGATGGTTCATTGTGTTTGGACTGTTTATCAGTCTTGTCTTTATGTCCATTATCTATACGGTAGTATCTGTGTTTGGTGATGTAGGAAAAGCAATGGCTATTGTGTTACTTGTCTTACAAATTGCCGGTTCAGGTGGTACGTATCCGGTTATCTTGTTACCTGAGTTCTTCCAAATGATCAGCCCATTCCTTCCATTCACGTATGCTGTTGACTTGATGCGGGAAGCTTTGGGTGGAATTATATGGACCAAAGTGGCATATGACCTAGCAGTATTATCGATGTTTGGTATAGGATTTATCCTTATTGGTGCCTTCTTAAAGAAACCCATTAACAAGCAAACCAAAAAGTTAGTGGAAAAATCGAAAGAAACAGGGCTATTTCATTGATGGTTAGAAAGCGTGAATGCTCCCTTGCATCTTTATTCTTGGTGCGAAAGTAGTACCTTCCACTTTTGTGAAGCTAATCGAATGATTCTATCACGTGAGGTGAAATCAGTATGAAAATGACAATCAACGAAAACGAGTTTGAACTAATCGTGGGAGATATCACCAAACAGCATACAGATGCTATTGTCAATGCAGCAAACGGCACACTTCTTGGTGGCGGCGGGGTAGATGGCGCGATACATCAAGCAGCAGGAAAGGAATTGCTTGAGGCATGCAGGAAAGTTCGTGCCGATGATTTAGATGGTGCATATTTGCCCACGGGCGACGTAGTGCTAACCAAAGGATATAACCTGCCCGCTGCGCATGTCATTCATACGGTTGGTCCTGTCTGGAATAACAATACCACAAATAACGAGGAGCTGCTGGCAGATTGCTATCGCCATGCACTTGATCTCGCAATGGAAAAGGAGCTGAAAAGCATTTCTTTCCCTTCGATTTCAACAGGCGTGTATCGGTTTCCGGTGGAGTTAGCGGCAAAAGTTGCTACAGGTACCATCATCGATTTTTTAAGCCGCCATTCTTTTGGCCTAGTTAGAATGACCTTGTTTTCGGAAGCGGATTATAAGGTTTACAAACAGGAGATGGAAAAACAACGTAGGAATTAGTACAAGGAAACCCCCAGTCAAGATGGAGACTGGGGGGTTTTTATATCCCCATCCATGTAACTTTTTCAAATATCGAGTGGGTAATTCTACACCTTTCTGCCAATTTATGATACACTAGGAATAAATATAATATTTAGAAAAAATAAATGGAGTGAAACAGATGAGCAATATTGCAGCAAGATTAATACAATTAAGGGAAGAAAAAGGATTGTCTTCAGAAGAACTGGCTAATGAATTACATTTTGCAAAAACCATTATTTGGAGTTATGAACTTGGTAAAAAAGAACCAATTCAAAGTCATGTTAATAAAATTGCCGATTATTTTGGTGTAGACGTAAACTATTTGTTAGGTGAGGAGACAAAATCATCAGGGATAAGCCTACAGCATGCAAATGACCTGAAGGATTATGACTTATACGTGGATGATATTAAATTGAGTGACGAGGAGATAGATGAGGCGATAGCCTATATCAAGGCAAGAAGGCTGATGAAAGGTAATATGGCTATATAAGGGGAAGGAGAAAGGATACTTTATCCCCTTCCTCCCGTTCATGATTGAAAACGATCAGGTTTATGTATTATGATAGATACAACAGTTTACGGGAGGGCTGCCAATGAACGCATTCGAGGTATGGAATACAATACAAAAGCGGAATTATGAGTTTGAGATACACACCGTACCTAAAAATAACCAACAACCGCTATGGTTTGCTGTGATTCCTGCAGGCGACACGTTAATTATTAAACCTGCCACATTTCAAAAGCCTAGTGTCAAGATATCCAAAGAAAGAAAAATTAGTTTCAAAGAATTTGAACGCGTCCACGTTTTTTATGATCGGTGGAGTGTCGGAGAACCGGGTGTAAGAAAAGAAGCATCCTACGTATCGAAAAATACAGCATATATTTTTGCGTTGATTGCTAGATTTGAGGCAAAGATTAAGGTATCAAATCGATGAACGGGTATGGGCATTTTTTTTGCGGAATTGTCTATAACTTGCTAATACTAAACTGCTTAATTTCTGGAGGCTTCAACTAAAATGTCAGTAACTGATTTTAAAGCCGCGCAAAAATGGTCTAAAATCCCGAAGGATATCCAAATGCGACTACTTAGCAATGTGTTTTGTGTCAATTGCACAGAAACCACGATTATTGATTATGACATGCATGATGACGAACACGGAATATTGCTTAAGGGAAAATGCAAAAAGTGCGGGGAAGATGTAGCAAGACTTGTTGAGGATGAATAAGAAGGGATAATTTATTTAGAGGTAATCGCTAACCTTAAGGAGAGTGGTTACTTCTTTTTTTCTCACATCATTACGTAATGATATGTGCTTCTGGCGGATAGATGTTTATTTTTCGATGATGAATGAAATACTATGTTTATCTGCAATTGAAAGGAGTGGATATAAATGAGTCAACAGGCGATCAAAGAAACCATTGATAAAATTTTAAGAGGAAGCTACGTTGGACCAATGGCAACCGTAAAGAATAATAAGCCCCATTCAAGGTATATGACGTTTTTCAATGAAGGTTTCACACTTTACACATTAACAAGTAAGGAAACGGATAAGGCAGAGGAAATCAAAGCGAATCCTCACACCCATATTCTGCTTGGATATGAGGGTGAAGGGTTTGGGGATGAATATGTGGAATATGAAGGAAAGATTTCCTTTACGAATTCGGATGATCTGAAAAAGGAACTCTGGAATGATACGATGAAACTTTATTTTGAAGGCCCGGAAGATCCGGAACTTGTATTGTTGGAGATCAATCCAATCGCTATACGGGTCATGAATAAAAAGGGAGAGGCTCCGAAGGAATTGGAGTTATGATTCAGTTGATAAACATACGCATTGGTTTTTAAGAAATGGGTATGTTTATATGGAAAGAAGGTAAAGTCATGAGTATCGGTATGTTTCTAGATCGTGATGGTGTCATCAATGAAGTACTCACGAATCGGGTGAAGTATGTGAACACACCAGAGGATTTTTATTTGCTGGATGGGGTTGGAGAGGCGATTAGGTGTTTTAATATGCGTGGATTTAAAGTTTTCGTCGTAACGAATCAAGGAGGAATTGGACTTGGCTTGATGTCACAATCAGAATTGTATGCGATACATAAAAAAATGGAAGCTGATCTAGCCACATTCGGTGCAAGACTGGATGATATCGCTTATTGCCCCCACAAACCACACGCGAATTGTGCATATCGTAAACCAAATCCGCAAATGATCTTGGATTTGGCGAAAAAACATGATATTGATTTAGAGAAAAGTTATATGGTGGGCGACCGCGCGTCGGATATTCAAGCAGGGAAGGCAGCAGGATTAAAAACAATGATTATTGGAAATCGGCAAGAGACGAAAGCAGATGCAGACATGTTTTTTCCGGATCTTATTTCTGTTGCGAAGTGGTTAGGGTGACGCTGCCCTTTGCTATTCATATGGTGAGGGTTATCCGTGCTTCCTTGCTTTTTATCTGTAGAAATGCTATGATTGCTACAGTAATTTCAAATAATTCAGTAATGATTCTTATTAAGAGAGGCTGAGGGACTAAGCCCAATGACGCTTCAGCAACCTGTTATGTTAACAAGGTGCTACTTCTAGCAAGTTGAGGAAACTTGGGAGATAAGAAGATATCGCATAACAATGCTTCTTCTTCATCGAAGAAGCTTTTTTAATTTAAAGGGAGCAGATATAATGACAACAAAATTAGAGCACAAGGCGCCATTTAAAGCAGACCATGTAGGTAGTTTTCTAAGACCGGAACGTCTTAAACAGGCGAGAGTCCAAAAAGCGAAAGGGGAGATTTCTGCCCAGCAGTTGCGTATCATCGAGGATGAAGAGATAAGCAACCTTGTTGAAAAGCAGAAGGCAGCAGGACTGACGTCGATTACGGATGGGGAATTTCGTCGTTCCTGGTGGCACTTTGACTTCTTGGAAAAACTAACAGGTGTGGAAGGATTTGAAGCAGATACAGGCTTGAAATTCGATGGTATAGAAACGACAGCACGCGGGATTCGTGTCATCGGAAACGTTGATTTTAATGAAGATCATCCTTTTCTGGATCATTTCAAATTTTTGCGAGGGAAGGTAGGCGACTATCATGTTGCCAAGCAGTCCATTCCAAGTCCGAATATGCTCTTCATGCGAGCGGTGATTGATGATGAAGTGTACGGTGATATGGAGGATCTGTTGAGGGATTTGATCAATGCCTATAAAAAAGCGATTCAGGCCTTTTATAATGCTGGATGCCGTTATTTACAGCTTGATGATACGTCATGGGCTTCCTTTTTATCGGAAGAGGGAGAACAATCGATTCGCAGGAAAGGGTATGAGCCTTTCGAATTGCAAAAAATTTGTCAACGTGTGATTAATGAATCGATAGCCGAACGTCCGGATGATCTTCTGGTTACCATGCATATTTGTCGGGGGAATTACCGTTCCCATTATTTCAGTTCAGGTCCGTATGATAAGGTATCACAGACGATATTCGGCGGTCTTCATGTTGACGGACTTTTTCTCGAATTTGACGACGCGCGTTCCGGTGGATTCGAACCGCTGAAACATATAAACAGGGACGATCTGTATATTGTTTTAGGTTTAGTTACATCCAAATTTCCAAAGCTGGAACGTAAAGATTTAGTCAAAGAGCGGATTGCTGAGGCGGCCAGTTACCTATCCTATGATAACCTTTGTCTCAGTCCGCAATGTGGCTTTGCATCGACTGAAGAAGGTAACAATTTAACAGAAGATCAGCAATGGGATAAGATTCGCCATATAGTAAAAATTGCTGAAGAAGTGTGGCATTAAACAAGTGCCCGAGGTTCATTGAAAACGTTGGATATTCTTTCATCGCATACCAACGCAGAAGGGGGAGATGTCAGTGCCTATAAACATACCGAGAGCGTTACCTGCGACGGAATTATTAAAACAAGAGAAAATATTTGTTATGGATGAAGACCGGGCAAAGACGCAGGACATTCGCCCACTTAACATTATCATTTTAAATTTAATGCCGGAAAAGGAAAGAACAGAGTTACAGCTCTTGCGTTTATTGGGCAATACGCCCTTGCAGGTTAATATTACTTTCTTAAGAATGCGGACTCATGAATCAAAAAATGTTAGCAAATCCCATTTGGATACATTCTACACAACCTTTGAAAATGTTAAAAGTCGCCGGTATGATGGGATGATTGTTACCGGAGCCCCCATTGAGCATTTGCCATTTGAAGATGTAAACTATTGGGGGGAATTAACAGCGATCATGGAATGGACGAAGGAAAACGTGACCTCTGTCTTGAATATTTGCTGGGGAGCCCAAGCTGCATTGTATTATCATTATGGGATTGGTAAATATGAGCTTCCGGAAAAATTATTCGGCATTTATGAGCATCATGTGTTTGGTCCTAAAATAAAGCTGGTGCGTGGTTTTGACGACGTTTTTCGTGCCCCGCATTCCAGGTATACCTCTATTTCAATAGAAGCCATTCAAAAGGATCCGCGCTTGACGTTGCTATCCTCATCACGTGAGGCTGGTGCGTTTATCATCATTTCCAACGATGAAAAACATATTATGATTACCGGCCATTTGGAATATGATGCGAATACGCTTGCCGAGGAATATGAACGCGATCATCAGAAAGGGCTCGATACCAGCATTCCAGAGCACTATTTTCCTAACAATGATCCAAACGAACAGCCGCCGAACACATGGCGGTCGCATACACATTTGCTTTTCTATAATTGGCTTAATTACTATGTATACCAGCAAACTCCTTTTCAATGGGATTAGCTTAGGATAAGCGAGTGGCGCAAGAATGTTGCCACTCGCTTTTGTTATGGAATATGCTCATTCCCTTAATCTCCAGCCACTTTATCTCCGAACCATTTCACAAAAATACCAATCAGAAAGTAAAACGGTGTAGAATACCAATGCTCCCATCCAAGCAAGATGTAAATATCTAATAACTCAAAAACGGGCTCGGCTATGATTACGGCAAACAGCGATAATGCGGCAAGTGTGATAAGGTAGGGCCTCCATTTTCTAGCATATTGATACAGGAGCATATAGCTTACTGGAATGATGGCGATATCGACGGTGAGTAGTTTATTTGTAAACGGCGCAAGTTGGTGGGCATATGTCCATAAGGTTAAGTTAAGCCCTAGTTCATCTAACAGCAACGCGATGATGCTCGCCATTAATCCGACCAGCAATATAGCATTCCATCTTTTTTTATCCACGACGATTGCCCAAAAGACCCAAAGACCGACAGTAATAAGCAGCAGAAGCCACCACTGATAAGAGAATAGAACATACTCAAAAAAATAGTGGTTTTGAATTTGGACGAACTGTTGTTGACTTTCAATAATTTGCATGTCCGAGCATGTCACCTTTCCTCAGATGTGAATTAATCCTTAGGGTATGTTTTTCCATAAAAGATATACATGGGACACAGGGACAGGTTCCTTGTCCCAGTTACCAGTTGAATGGGACAAGGAACCTGTCCTTCATATTTGCATGTATTAGGATAAACGTTCTTTTAAAGGAAAGATTATAAAAGATAGATAAATTTCGTAATAGGGGTCATTTTATTGAAAAAATATACCGAAGATAATACTGCCAGGCGATATATTGCCCACATGACCGCACTTGGTACAACGCAGCTCCATTTAAGAAGCCCCTCGATCGTAGCGTGGTGGAGCGCTGCTTTCCCAGGATTTGGACATTTGTTTTTAGGAAAATATATACGAGGGTTTGTTCTATTTGTTTGGGAAGTTGTTGTTAATATGAATGCAAACATTAATTTGGCCATTATGTATTCGTTTCAAGGGAATATTGATATGGTCATTAACGTGGTAGACACCAGATGGCTTTTGGTTTACTTGCCGGTTTACTTTTTCGGGATTTGGGATGGCCATCGAACAACGGTGGAGATGAATAACGTTTACATACTGGCAGACCGTGAAGAACATCGTTTCAAATTATTTAGTATAGGAGCACTGGAAATTAACTACTTAGATAAGCGAAATCCAGTGATGGCAGTGATATGGTCCCTATTTGTTCCAGGACTCGGGCAACTCTATAATCATCGCATTATTACGGCATTTTTTATGATTATTTGGGGAATCGTGTTCTTTTATTTATCCCATTACCTCGACGCAGTTGTTCTTCTAATTATGGGTGAAGTAAGACAGGCTACAACCGTCCTACAACCTGAGTGGCTCCTGATGTTGCCTTCCATATTTGGATTTGCAGTTTACGATTCCTACGTGTATGCGGTCGAAAATAATAAGATTTTTGAGAAGGAGCAACGGCAATTTTTAAAAGATAACTATCAACATCCTAATTTCCAAATCCGAAAAGAGAAAGAGTGAAGTGATAACGATGCAGCTATTTTCCATTTTTGATCATAACGTATATTTAGAAATGGCCATTTCTACCCTGGAAAAAAGAGGGATAAAGCAGGAAAGTATTTATGCGATTCCTCTTGACAATCGAATGGAGGAACGGAAGTTATTTGATAGCCTTCATACCTCTGATGGTACATCCCTTATCGATATTGGAGTAGCACTTGCAACGGCTTTTGCCGTTATAGGCACAAGTATCGGTTTCGAATTGGCATGGGGACCTATTTATTGGGGGCTGCTTAGTGCAAGTATTGGATTTGCGCTGGGTTTCCTAATTCGTTTGTTCACGGAAAAGGTCATTAAAAAGAGAAATCGGCTTTTAAAAGATAAAAATCCTGAAGTTATTTTAATAATTGATTGCGAAGAGGAGCAAGGTGAGTTGGTCGAAAATATCCTTTGGAGGCATTTGGCGTTGGGGGTGGGAAAGGTGAAGTAAGAAGGCTCGTTTGAATTACATATAAGAAAAGGCAATTTAAGAAAATCCAATGACTTCTAATTCTTTCCGTGCGTCTGTTCAGGAGGCCTTTTCATTCACTCGCAGCATAATTTTTTCAGTTCCATTCTACTCAGACAAGTCCGTTTTTTGCTATACTAGGTTTTATTGGGACACAGTGGGACACAGGGACAGGAACATTGTCCCCCTTTTGCTGCTGATGTTGGGACAAGGAACCTGTCCCCCTGTCCCTGCTAAAGAAAACTGGAGTGAACTCATATGCGTGTTGGTTTAAAAATAATTATTCATATTGCCATATTATATGGTATTTTTTTGATAGGGAATGGGATTGCGCACTATTTTAATCTTTTCATACCCGGAAGTGTGATCGGGATGCTCCTGTTGTTTGTCTTGCTTATGACAGGTGTGATAAAGGCGCCCTGGATCGATGAAGGTGCGAGGGCGATTATTAATCATTTAGCCTTATTTTTTATTCCTGCTACGGTAGGGGTGATGAATTATGTGGACCTTTTTGCCGGGAAGGGTTTCCTCCTCGTCATTATTGTTTTGCTAAGTACGGTGCTGGTGATTGTAACTGCAGGGCATATCAGCCAAAGCTTGATGCGCAGGAAAGAAAGAAATCAGCTGCAAGGAGAGGAAAGAAACCATGGTTAATTTTATCATTGCACTCGCTGCTATTATTGGTACATTCATATTTTATTTGGTTGGGCTGACTGTGCATCAGAGATGGAATTATACCTTTACGGCCCCAGTTATTATAGCCACAATCGCTATCGTCAGTATTTTATTTCTATTTAATATCTCCTATGAGACATATATGATTGGTGGTGACTGGATAAATGAGTTGCTTGGGCCAGCGGTAGTGGCGTTAGCTTATCCACTTTACCAACAGCGTGTGACACTTAAAAAATTGATGTTACCGGTGTTGACAGGAACGGTTGTTGGAGCCATGGTCGGTATTTTGTCTGGCATCCTGCTTGCAAAATGGGTAGGCTTTGAGGAATTCCTTATTTATTCGCTTGCTCCAAAAAGTGTGACAACACCTGTTGCTATGGAAGTTGCAACGACACTGGAGGGCGAGGCATCCTTGGCAGCAGTATTCGTGATGATTGCAGGCATTGGCGGGGTTACACTTAGCTCATTGGTTTTTAAGTATACCCGGATGGACCATTATATTGGGCGGGGCGTTGGCATTGGTAGTGGCAGTCATGCGATTGGAACGGCTACAGCAATGGAGCACAGCCAATTGGAAGGATCGGTCAGTACGATCGCTATGGTGGTGAGTGCGATTGTAGTGTCCGTAATCGCACCTTGGATGGTTATGTTTTTCTTGTAAATAGGAAGAAGAGACCCTGCCGGTGGCCGAGGTCTCTTCTGTTATACATAGCGCATTTATTTGTTTTTATTTTTAGGATCATAAGGAGACGTTTCTTCCGATGCTTCTGTTTGCATGATGGTATCCTTGGGTAGTCCATTATGCTTGTTGCGGTACACTTCATTGTATTCAGATTTGAAATATTTATGATAGAAGTACTCAAATACAGAGATACCTACTGCTGCAACAAACGAAGCGATAAACCATCCTTCGCCAATGGTAACGCCGAGACTCATAAAATAAATGATCAGAAACGCAGTTGCAAAATCGGCAATGGTCGCGACTGTATTATTCATATTGGGCAATATAAGCCTGTCTCCCAAATATGCAACCATTCCTAAGACTAATGAAATCAGGAAAACGTTGCCGAATGACATGCCATAGCCCAAACCAAGGATTAGATACAACATCAGTAACATTCCGCCAAATTTAACGGCAAATAACTTAATATGATTCATCCATACGCCTCCTTTTCCCCTATCCTTTGCAGAATTCTCGGATCTATTCAGGGAAACGGCAAATTTCGGGTGCTACCTGTCCCGTTCGGGTATCTGCTCCTCTTTTTATTGGTTTTCACTGACAATATAGGCGTCTTCGATTCCGGCATTTTTAACTGTATTTAAGTGATTCTCCGCGTTTTCACGATTAGAGAAGGACCCAGCTTGCACTCTGTACCATTGACTTCCCGAAATAGTAATGGAATCAACAAAGGCGTCTATTCCATTTGAATTTAGTACATCTACTTGGGCTTCTGCATTTTCTTTTGACTGAAAGGAACCGGCAATCACCTTGAAAACCGCCCCTGATTCATTTTCGTTTCGCTTGAGATTAAATGCTCTCGCTAATCCATTCGCATGACCTTGCGCAACTTCCTGACGCCATGATGGCTCCTGCAATAATGCTGCATCATGGTCGTTATCGATAAACCCATTCTCTGTTAAAAGCGCGGGCATAGACGTTTCCCGTAAAACGTGGAAATTCGCTTTTTGCTTACCCCGGTTGCTTAATTGATTGACGTTGGTAATTTCATCATGCATAATATCCTGATATGCCGCAGTCTGAGAAGAATCAGACAGGTCGCTGTAAATATAATCTTCATATCCTTGGGCTGAACCATTAAAGGAATTACAATGAATGGACAAAAAGTAATCCGCGCCCCAGGAATTAGCCTCATTGGTACGCTCCTGTAAGCTTTTTGTGGTGTCGTTGGAACGACTCATCATCACATTCACATCTTCATAATCATTTGTTAGAATATCCCTTAAATGACGGGCAATATCTAACACCGCATCCTTTTCTTCCATTCCATTACCTTGCGCTCCCGGATCCGAACCACCATGGCCAGGGTCTAAATAAAGTTTCATTTATACTTCCTCCAATCTTTTTTTGTGGGACATGGGGACAGGTCCCTTGTCCCAACAGGCCTTAAGGGAAAAGGTATTTTTTACAAATGTGGGACAATGTTCCTGTCCCTCCGTCCCTTCTTGCGTTACTATCATATTGTTCATAAAGCAAAAACAGTTGGACAAACATCTTAACTCTTTTCTATTTCCATTTTTGTCACCGCCCTTTCTTTGTAACTAGAATCGAAATGCGTGAGGATTTGGGGGTGTGTTTGTTGAGACCATCTATTGACTTCTTTATGTAGCATCTATATACTCAGTAAATAGATACTCAGTATATAGATGGGAGTTAACAATATTATGATGGACACAATGTTCGCCTATCAGGTGGAAATATTTGTAATAGTCGAAGTGCTTTCGGCGGTTTCTCTCCTTCTTTTCGGTGTTATACGCTATTTCTTTGATAAACGTAGACTTAGCCTCCTGTTTATTCTTTTCTTTATCGTACTACTAGTGCTTGAAGCAATATTAGCTATCCTGATTTACCAGGAAACTGGAGAAATTTCAACGTTTCAAATTGTCATTACCGTTTTTGTAATTTATGCATGTACATTCGGAATTTTTGACTTTATGAAACTGGACCGGTGGATGCGGGGGAAAATTGGTGAATGGCGTGATGTGCAGCTCTTAACGGATAAGGATATAGCGATCATGAACAGACAGAAAGATCCACGGTATGTGGCGAAGAAGTATCGCTGGAGTTCCATCGCACATCTTATTGTTTTTGTTGTTGTTCAAATCGGAATATGGATATATGGGTCAGGGAGTATAGATCAATTTCTTCGTTACATAACAGATTTGTCTTGGATGAGCATGGAAGGTACTGAAAATGTTGCTAAGACGCCGTATCCAAACGAAATAATCTATGGATTTTCACAATTATGGTTGCTGATCTTTATTATCGATTTTATTTATTCATGGTCTTATACGATTTTTCCATCTCATTCGAAAGGGTGAAATAAATGATTAATGCTATAGGTGTAACCAAAGAATTTAAAAATGGAAGAGAATTAACTTCTGTTCTAAAGGGGATTGACTTTTCCGTCAAAAAAGGCGAATTTACAGCAATTATGGGGCCGAGCGGATCCGGGAAAAGCACACTTCTTCAACTACTTGGCGGGCTGGATGTTCCTACAGGTGGACAGATAAACTTAGATGGCATGGAGCTGCATTCAAAAACAGAGAAACAGCGAACGGTTATAAGAAGGAAACAAATAGGATTTGTGTTTCAAAGCTATCAGCTCTTACCAACCTTATCAGTTTTTGAAAACAT
Organism: Virgibacillus sp. NKC19-3; assembly: GCF_019837165.1. NCBI lineage: Bacteria > Bacillati > Bacillota > Bacilli > Caryophanales > Bacillaceae > Virgibacillus > Virgibacillus saliphilus. Next base: position 3,887,102 of record NZ_JAGYHC010000001.1, on the reverse strand, counting down.
TGCATTTCCCCTGCACGCGGATGGAAAGAAGGTTGTTCCGGAAGCTGTTCATGAGTTATTGGAAAAAGTGGATTTGAAAGGCTATGATAAGCGTTTTCCGCATGAATTGAGTGGAGGACAGCAACAGCGAGTCGCAATAGCACGAGCATTGATTCACAAGCCAGCCATTCTGCTTGCGGATGAACCTACAGGTAATCTGGACAGGGAACGTTCCAGTGACATTTTGGATTTATTGGCTTCCTTTCATCTGGACAGGGAGCAGACCATTGTGATGGTGACACATGACATGTTTGCAGCAGGTTATGCAGATCGGATTGTGTTGTTTAAAGACGGGTTCATCGAGACAGAAGTACAAAGAGAGGATGACGATTATGCAGCGTTCCTTTCTCGTTTCATGGCGTAATTTAACGAGATATAAAAAACGTTTTTTCTTTACATTGATCGCCATTGTACTTGGTGTCGTTGTCATGACTGGAATGCTTATTGCTAAAGAGACGACGGCAAGTTCGCTTGAGTACTACGAACGGCTGTATGCAGGTAGTGCGGATTATTGGATTCAAACGAATGATTTTTCCTTTGGGGAAGATGAATTGGCATGGTTAGATGAGCATGATGTGATTACAAAAGGAAACGCTTCTTTAATCAAACAAGGGTTTGTCGAACTTACTGGAGTAAATCCTGCTCAAAGCTCGGTAAGGTTAACAGGTGTATCCAGTTTTGATAATGACCTGTTTGAACTGCCGGAGAAAGAAGGGGATGTTAGTGAAGAAGGGCTTATTATCACAGAGAATGCGGCGGATCTCTGGGATAAAGAAATAGGCGATTCGGTAACATTTACGGATATGGGAAGTATGGAAGTTACTGCCATTGTTCATGAAGGATCAATGCTAAGCAGTCCGGAGACGATGGAGCAGGCTAATACACAACATTCAAGGGTCATGATTCCGTTAGATGTGCTACAAGAATGGACAGGAATGGAAGGAAAGATCACTGATTATCGATTTGAAGCAGAGGAAGGATTGGCTAGTGATAAGCTTCTTGCATCTTTCCAATCGGAACTTTCATCTTCTGATGCGTTTGTGCAGCCAGTGGTCATTGATGATAGACAAAATAATGATGTGGAAGGGTTATACTGGACGTTTGACATTATAGCAATTTTATCTGTTTTTATCAGCGCCTTTATTGCATTTAACATGATATATGCAAACATTATGGAACGAAGAAGAGAATTTGCAATTATGAAGAGCTTGGGTTATACAACTGGAGATATCTATCGTCTAGTTTTGCAGGAGATTGGACTGCTTTCCTTCATAGGTACAGCAATCGCTCTTCCAATTGGAATATGGTTTGGCGATTTGTTTCAAGAGTTGCTAATGTCCACAATCGCCACACAAAATATTACCTATGAATTAGAATTGACTTTTCCGCTTATTGTCTCCGCAATCGTTGGTATTCTGTTTCCATTTATAGCCGCTATTTTTCCTGTTTATCAAGCGGGAAATACACCTGTGATGAAAGCAATGGCTGATAATGCAGTGCATAAATATGTCAGTAGGAGGTCCAATTCCATACGGATAATAGCAGGGATTTTATGTACTGGAATTGGCATGATCGATAACGTTTGGGCATTTTTATTCCTATTTATTGGACTTGTACTGTTGTACCCATTTTTTATGCGAGCAATTCAAGTCATGATTGGTCCACTATTTAAGGTCAATTACGCTGGGAAACAAGCAATGAGGGCGGTTCAGCAATTTGAAAGTCGTAATGCGAATACATCTGCAATGTTAGCGATTGGTGTTACATTAACGTTGTTTATGAGTGCAGCACTTGAGTCAGTTCCAGATGGAATGGAATCTGAAATTCGCAGCACGTACGGTGGCGATATCCATGCTGTTAAAGAAACACCATGGCAAGAGACGGAGTTGGAAGCCATTCAAGAGATGAAGGGAACTGCAGGTGCTTCTCTATTTGCGGATATCCCTAATGTTACGTGGCAAACAAAACAAAGGGATGAAAGGGAATTTTCGATCATGAGCTTTTCCGGGGATTCTGAGGATGCGGAAATTTTTCAGGTTACGGAGGAAGTAGCTGAATCGGAGCAATTTCCAAACCTTTATCTGGGAGAACGGGCTTTAGCTGAGTGGGGAGGAGAAGTTGGTGATATTTTGACACTGAATACGCCAGCTGGTGCGACTGAATTCCATGTGAAAGGGACTGTGCAAACTTCTCATTATACAGGCTACGCGGCGTTTGTGGAGGCGTCGGTGCTGGGTCAGGTTCTCAACTGGCCCCAGCAATTTCATGTAGCCATTGATACTGATGATGAAGAGAGTCTTCCGCTTGTTTATGACCAATTATGGGAAAGTTATGGGGATGAACTATCAGATGTATCCAGTGCTACGCAGGATGTGGAACGATCAAATAGCGCCTTAACTGGAATGAACGAACTTATGCAAGGACTGCTTTTACTCGTTATCGTTTTGTCTGCTATCGGAATTAGCAACACGTTATTCATGAATACACTTGAGCGGATAAAGGAAATCGGTACGATGAGGGCTATCGGTTTTACAAAAGGGCAAGTCAGGCTTATGATCATTGCAGAGGGACTAATTATTGGTGTTGCAGGTGTGATCGTTGGAATTGCATATGGTATTCTGGTTATTTACTTAAATGCACAATCGGAGCAGGCACAGGAATGGTTAAGCTTTGCAGTTCCATGGGTCAGTCTATTTTTGGCAATTGCGGGAGGTATACTATTCACTCTTTTCGCTTCATGGCTTCCAAGCATCACAGCATCGCGCGTCCCAGTAAAGGAAGCAATAACTTATGAATAAGCGGGGATCTTTATGTCTGTAAAACACTCATTACTTGCACTGTTATATGAAAAGCCAAGACACGGCTATGAGCTTAAAACGGGATTTGACGAGCTTGTCCAAAGCATGTGGCCGCTGAATGCAGGTCAAGTGTATACGACGCTCGATAGGCTGGAGAGGGATAACCTCGTCGAATCACCTGGTCATGATCAAAAGGACCGAAAGCTTTACACAATCACCGAACAAGGAAAGGAAACGCTTTGGGCCTGGCTGAAGGAGCCTGTCGAGCGTTCTTTACTTAAAGACGAATTCTATTTCAAATACCTTTGTGCCAGTCATGTAAATTATGAAGATAAAAAGCATATGATTCAGGTTCAGAAGCAGACGATGATCAAAGATGTCCTGCACCTAACACAAATGAAAAAACAAATGAATCAATCCGAAAATCAAACGATGAAAATGCTTGTAGAAGGTGCATTGCTTCATTTAGAAGCAGATATTAAATGGTTGGATATGATTGAAGGGACATAGGGACAGGTTCCTCGTCCCAGTTCGCCGACGGGACATAGGGACAGGTTCCTCGTCCCAGGTGAACGGAGGTGTAGGTCTTTCCTAATAAATTAGCGAATACGATCAATAACGCTTTTAGATAATCCAGTTAGTCTCGATAATTGCCTAACGGACACACCATGTGACGCCTTTAGTTTGAAAATGATGGCATTTCTCTTGTTCTTTTCCATTTGCTGCAAGATACTGTGATTGGCTATTCCTAATTTGTACAATCGATTTCTTAGTTCATCATCAGATATTCTAAACTTTACGTGGTCATCTAAGCATTGGTCATCATTGGATTTTTGCATATAATCAGTGAATAATTGGATGGCTGTATTTCTGTTTGGGGAAAATAAGTTGAGGGAGAAATCAACATCAACTATGTGTGCATGAGCTAAATATTCATTTATACTTGTCCATTTGCAGTCGAAAATCTGATTTGCTAGACCGGCTTTGATAGGGTTATGGTGGATGTATCGTAAAACCGTAAGAAAGTAAGGAAGTGTCTCTACATTTTCACTTTTAAATCTTCCTTGAAATAAATGCCCAGAACGTTCATATTTGTTGTTGTACCAATATACATAACTGGAGCTAATCCTTTGAATAGCCTTTGATACTGTCTCATCAGTCTCTTTTATTAATAAGTGAACATGGTTATCCATCAGGCAGTAAGCGTAAATTTTAATTTTGCTTATCCTTTTAAACCTTTTTATCGTTTCTAATAGTCTAAGCTTGTCTTCATCATCTTCAAATATAGTTTGTCTATTTATGCCTCTCAACATAATATGATAGATTCCGTTACGACTAGGTCTTCTTGCTTTCCTCGGCATCTATGAATCACCTCAATATCGACATTTTCAACTCTTAGTTACAATATAAGATAAGCTATTTAGGTTTGAAGGTCAAGAACGCCTGTTCACGCTAAAATGGAATTTTAAGATGCTCCCTATTTTGAAAACACAATTTCATCTGTCTTATTTGCAGATAAAAATGGAAAATTTTTTTCGCCTGAGGAATGAAATTTAATTTTGTCGTATTTTAAAACCGGGATAGGAAATATAATATTGGGAACAGATCATATGTTAAACTAAAAGAAACGGGACGAGGAACCTGTCCCCTCGTCCCAGATGAAACGGGGGAAGTAAAAATGAATGATCGTTTCACTATTATCAATGAGCCACCAAATCCTATTGCATATATTGATTTGCGCTTGGAGGGTGGAATAAGTGGGAAGTCGGAAGAAGCTGCAGCAGTTGGGTTGAAAAATTCATTGTTTGCAGTATGTATCTACGATAATAAGACATTAATTGGAATGGGTCGTGTTATTGGTGATGGCGGGGCTTTTTTTCAAGTAGTGGATATTGTTGTAAAGCCAAGTTATCAAGGCCAAGGATTAGGAAAAATGGTTATGAAAGAAATAACGGGCTATTTAGACCACAACACGTATCCCGGTTCCTATGTAAGCCTAATTGCCGATGATCCGGCTAATAAACTTTATGAACAGTTTGGATTCATGTATACCTATCCCAGGTCACACGGGATGTATAGAATGTATTAGATGTAGTTTTCCTGGACAGGGTTCAAATCTTGCAGTAATCCTTGAGTCATTTATGTTGCGAAATGAGGGGGACAAGGAACCTGTCCCCTCGTCCCTTCTTGTCCCCTAATTTTCATCCTCAAATTCAAGTTCTGTGCCATCGTGGAATGTGATTTCGATTTCAAATTCCTGGTAGTCTGCATCGAGGTCAAATGCTTGTAATGTTTGGTCAATCACATCTTCTTTGGATGTATCTTGATCTATAGTTAGGTTTTTGACATTTGGATAGATGTTATCAAACGCTTCTTTGCCCTCTATATCAATTTTGTCTTTCACCTCGTCTTCCAGTTCTGCTTCGATTTCACCATTATCCTGCTCAATTTCAGCTTCGTATTCGTTGTCCTTGCCATAGTCGATCTCAATTTCAATTTCGGCATAATCCAATTCATTCATTTGGTCGATCATGTCTTGATTGGTACTGCTTTGGTTATTATCAGCAGCATCGTCCGCTCCATCATTAGCATTATTATCGTCGTCAGTATCAGTAGTTGCATCACCCTGAACCTGATCCTCTTCACCGGTATTGTCATTACCGTTCGAAGCATTATTGGTATTATCTTGATTGCCACATGCTGCTAGAAAAAGGGTTAACAAGAGCACCATGAGCAATTGTATGGATCGTTTCATTTCACATTCCTCCCTGTTATTTATATTGCCACCTTTCGAGTGGATAAAACATACTACATAAATACTTCTGTACTTCACGATTAGCCATCCCCATATACGATCATCTAAGCATGGGGCATCATCGGATTCTTGCATATATATGGTAAATAATTGAATTACAATGTTACCATTAAACATATAAAACTCCCTCTAATGCTCTGTTAGAGGGAGTTAGGATTGTTATATTCATTTTAACGTTTTATTCAACATCAATTTTTTTCTTCGTTGGTTTGGTTGGGGCTTGTTTTGGAATTTCGATTTTCAACGTGCCCTCTTCCAATTTTGCTGTGATGTCATCTTCTTTCACATTGTCCACATAGAAGCTGCGGACAAATTCACCATAATGTCTTTCCTGGCGAATTATTTTGTCATTGTTATCTTTTTCTTCATTCTTATTGTCGCGTTTAGCGTGAATCGTGAGCTGATTGTTTTCCATGTCGATACGTATATCTTCCTTATTAAATCCTGGTAAATCAGCTTCTACATAATAAGCATTTTCTTTTTCCGTTATGTCGGTCTGGAACGATCGAAAGTTTTCATTTAACGGAGAAAAGACATCACGATTGAACACATCATCAAATGATTTTAACATACTTTTAAATGTGTCTTCATTTCTTCTGCGAGAAGGTAATAAATCAAACATCATATCTTCCTCCTTTATTTTTTCTACACCTTAATTATAATATATTATTAGGTAATAGTCAATATAATCTGGCTGAATGAATACCGAAGTGATAGGATGAAGGCAGGAGAAAACTGTAATGAATATAAAAGTCTAAGAAATGACATCTACGTTAATAGGTCTAATATACGCATTAGTAAAATGGCAAAAAAACTAGATTTAGGGAGGTTAAATGGTCGCTGTGTAGCATTATTTCACTAATCATTTTGACTTGATACACTGTTCCAAATGCTTACGTGGAATAAAGGTTGATCAAACAGACCAATAAGGAAAAAGAGCACCCAATAAAGATGAAAATTGGCTTGAGGACATAGGATGCAAGTTTCCATTTATCCATATTTTGCTTAGACATTCATGAACTGTTCATGAATGTCTAAGCAATTTTAGTCCATGGCTATAATCGTTCAAGTGGGACAATGAACCTGTCCCTATGTCCCGCGATACGTCCACTTGCGCCATAGCGATTCCATTGGTCCTTGCTTAAATCGCTTTAAATAAAAGTGGCTTGCGGTGACTTGAAGAATATAGATAATTAGTGCGATGAGAAATCCTAAGCTGCTGGATACTTGACCAAAGAGGCCTGCGCCGTAGCCATAGAATAGACCGACCGCGATAAGAGACTGGAGTAAATAATTACTCAGTGCCATCCGACCTACGGAAGCAAAGGGCATGAGCAGTTGTTGTATGTTCCCTTTGCGCAAAAGTAGGACTACTGCAGCTACATAGAAGAGCATCAGGAATGGACCTGACAGCATATTGATACCCTGATAGAGTCCTTGCGTCAGATAAGCAGGTAATCCAAGTCCATGATAAGCAACTGTTACGCCAAGCAATGTCAACGGAATGCCGACGAGGAAGCCAAGCCCGCAAAGTAGCTTCCATGTCTTCAGGTGTGTTTCAACGTCTTGAAACATCCGCTTTTTCCCCATATATAAGCCGATCAGAAAAAGCGGCAAAATGGATGGGAGAATAAATAAAACTTGCATGAGGACAGGTAAAGCCTCGTTTGTTATTCGGTAAGACAGGATTTCACCTAGACTGCCGTTGCTCATGATTGCGGCGGTTTCGTCGTTTTCCTGTTTTATGTCTGCTGCACTCATCATTCCTTCATCCATACTGAATTGCAGTCCGAAGCCACTGAGCATCATAAAGGCTCCTGTTACGAGAGAAGCAGCCAGCAATAGACCGACAATCCAGAAAATAATCGTTTTTCCGGCGCGATGAAAGAAGAAAGGCAATAAGAATCCTGTAATCGCATAGACATGTAAAATATCGCCACTCCAAATAAAAAAGAGATGGAAAAGCCCGAGCAAGAGCAGGAAGACTAATCTTCGATAGAAAACCGCTCTGGGGGGAATTGCTTTATCCTTCAATCGTTGGTAGAAAATATAGAATCCAAGACCAAACAGCAAGGAAAACATGGGATAGAATTTTCCGACGATAAAAAACTCTGTAAACAAGGTCACGCCCGCGTTTAAAGGCCCCTCAGGTAATGTTGCCCCTTGAAGGAAAACTCCGACATCCGTAAACGTAAGTGTTTTAAAAGCTACCATATTGGCCAATAGAATGCCAAATAACGCAAAACCTCGTATGATATCAAGCGAATGAATACGTTCATTTGGTGCAATGGTATTTAGTCTAATAACAGTCCCCACCTTCATAGCATATTTTTTCCAATAGCAAGTATACCTTATCTTGAATGACCCGTCGAGTAGCATTGATGAAAAAATTAGTCACTCATTCAACGTATCCCAATTGACTGTTTGTGAAACCATTAAAAAGGGTCTATTCCTTCCGTTTTACCATATCACCCTAGCAAGGGACAGGCGCTTTACGGTATAATAGACGATAGAGACAACCTACTATTCATACAAGGTGGAATGCCTATGAAACCGTTTGAAGCAAGTCGATGTGCTGTCCGTCGTTTTTTACTTGATACGCAACATCTTCTTTTCCATAGTGATATTGGAGATCGTTCTGTTTTGGAATCCACGGAACAGCTAATTCGACAGCTTGAATGTGTGCAACTCGATCCCATTGCTTCTGTTGAACGTAATCAGCATCTTGTACTGGCAGCGCGAATTCCCGGCTACGAGCCTGAAATGTTAAATGAGCTGTTAAATCAAGGGAAATTATTTGAATACTGGGCGAATGCTGCTTGTACAATCCCAATGGAGGACTATCCATTATTTGAAGCAACTCGAAATCGATTCCGAACGCGATTACAAATGGAACTGGATAAGCTTGAACCTGCTGCGAGTGATGTGCTGGAACGATTGGAAGTAGAAGGGTCGCTTCCTTCCCGGGATTTTCGTTCTAGAGAGCGCGTTCACGGAGGATGGGATAACAAAATCCCCAAAACGAAGGCAACGTCCCATGCCTTAAATCTGCTTCAGGATATAGGGGAAATTCGTGTCGTCAGAAGGCAGGGAAGTGAGCGATACTTTGATCTTACATCGCGGACCATACCATCAAAATTGCTGAAAGAAGCAAAAAATACGGATGAAGCGAAATCTCGCGAAGCACTTTTGGAAAAATATTTGCGAGCGTATCGTGTGTTTGATTCCGGAGACGCTCGCTTTGGTTGGCAAAAGTTAAACGCGAAAGAACGCCGCGAGGCTATTACGAAACGTGTTGATTCAGGTGAGGTAATCCCATTGGATATCGAAGGTGTTCGCAGATCTTACTTTATTCTGGCCACAGACCTTGATAGGTTAAAAGAACATGAACGGACGATTCAAGTATTTTTACAGGAAGAAGCATCGCCAATCCGATTTCTCCCACCACTCGATAACTTACTTTGGCGCCGGGAGCGACTAGTCGATCTTTTTGACTTCTCCTATAAATGGGAGGTTTACACACCAAAGACCAAGCGCTGCTATGGGTATTACGCCATGCCAATACTAGCCGGAGACCGCTTGATAGGGCGGATAGACCCCGGCCTTGATAGAAAGAACAGGCGACTGCATATTCGTTTGCTTCAGCTGGAACCTGAGGTTAAGATAACATTCCAACTTCGCGAAAATATAAGGCAAGCACTGAAGGATTTTGCAGCATTTCACCATGCAAGTGATATCGTTATCGAACGAACGGAGCCACGAGATTTGTCCCTCTCTGCGTCATCATTGTAGCGTAGGGAGTCATAGGATCTTCTCATTCTTTTCGCTGACCGAGTAGTACTCTTTTCGCTGCTTTTCTGCTCTCTTTGTCACATAGAACAAAAAGAGTGTCACCACTTTCGATAATCGTATTTCCTGTCGGTGTCTGCAGTTCTTTATTGCGGGTAATGCCGATAATCAATGTGTCGTTTGGCAAATCCAGGTCATTTAATGAACTTCCAACGCCAGGTGAGCTTTTGGTTACTGTCATTTTCATGATTTCTGACTCTGTATTTCCAAGATTGATTAATTCCAGGTCAGGGGTTGTATCATCATCCTTGCCGGTTAATCCAAGCTTAGTTGCAAGCCATGGTAGTGTACTTCCTTGCACCAAAGCCGAGATCAATACAACGAAAAAGACAGCATTAAAGATAATGTGATGGTTTTCTACGTCTGCTAATATCGGATAAGTCGCTAAAACGATCGGAACTGCACCTTTAAGTCCTGCCCAGGAAATAAACAGTTTTTCATGAACATTGTATTTCATAAATATCATGCTGATAAATATAGCCACAGGCCGTGCGATAAACATTAAAATGGCCGCCAGCAGGATGCCTTGCCAAAACACGTCGAGCAATTGACTTGGGAACACCAACAGTCCTAACAAGGTAAACATGACAATTTGCATCATCCAAGCAAATCCTTCGTTGAAACGTAAAATAGTAAAGCGGTAGGTCAGGTCACTATTGCCTACAAAAATGGCCATGACATATACTGCTAAGAGACCACTTCCTCCAACGTAATCGGTGACGGCATATGTAAATATAGCAGCGCCCATGGCGAGAACCGGGTATAGACTTGAAGTATCCAGCTTTATATTATTGATAATACGTACTGCAATTTTCCCAAGCAATAACCCAAGAAGAACGCCAAGTCCCATTTGAAGAAAGAAGCTGCCAACTGCTGCCCAGAAAGAAGCATCCGGCATTTGAATCATTTCAATCAAAGCAAGAGTTAGAAAAACGGCCATCGGATCATTGGAACCGGATTCTGCCTCGAGTGTAGCCGTTAAACGCTTATCAAAGTTTTTATTTGTTAATACCGAAAAAACGGCAGCAGCATCTGTTGAGCCTATAATAGCACCAAGCAGCATGCCTTCTAACAATGTGAAATTCAAGATATACATAGCCGCTAAGCCTGTTATGACAGAAGTGATTAATACGCCAAGCGTTGCCAATGTTCCTGCAGCACCGATAACGGGGCGAATATTTCTCCATTTCGTTTGTGTGCCACCATTGAACAAGATAATGATCAGTGCCATAAGCCCAATTAATTGAGCTAATTCCACATTCTCAAAAAATAAATAATTATTGAGCAGCATACCAGCTAATAGAAATAACACAAGTGCCGGCAGCCCCAATCGGGTGGAAAATTTGGTAGCAAGCACACCGATGATCAGCATGAGAGAAAATATAAATATGAGTGATCCAGTAGTAATATCCAAGTTAAACAATCCTTCCAAATACATTACTTCTTTTATTATGTTACCAAAATATAAAAATATAGACATCCATTAGGAAGTAACTGTAGGGGAAAGATATCATGCTTGGCAGAACGAAACGATAATAGTAGTGTTCGGTATACGAACAGGATTTTTACATGTAAACTACATATAGAAGTCAACGAGCGATGTCGATCCCCCAACTTTTTCGTCGCTTTAGGAGGAGTGAAAACATGAAACCATTCACAGAAAACGTCATAACCGTACTACAGCAAATTCCTGAGGGGCGGGTGATGACATATGGGCAAGTGGCCCGTGTTGCGGGTAGCCCACGTGCGGCACGACAGGTTGTGCGCATTTTACATTCCATGAGCCGCAAACATAACTTGCCTTGGCATCGAGTTATTAATGTGAAGGGGCAAATTGCGTTAAGAAGTGAGGAAGGCGTGATGAATCAGAAGTCGATGCTGGAGGATGAAGGTGTTGAGGTTAGCAAGACTGGGAACGTGGACTTGGCTACATACCAATTTCATACGGATGGACTTTTGGAGGAAGACGATAAACCTTAATTTGACAACCTTTACTTAATCGATAAGGAACCTTTCTTATATAACATACGTACAAAAAGCCAAGTTTCCTAAAAATAGGGTGCACGAACGGTTTTGTGTATGTCCCCTTCATGCACGCACATTTCTCCTAATAGTAGCTGTTGCTATCCAGCAAAGTCAAAAAATGTGTCAATATCTTTGCTGTTAGTCCCCAAATTGCCTTGCCGTTGTAGGTATAAAAAAGTTCATCAATGGAACGCGTATTCCAGTTATAATTTTCCCCGCCAACAATAAGGTCATAAGGAAAATCTTCTTCCGGCACGACTTGAACGTTTACTTTATACACGTCCGGCCTCGTTTGGAGGAAAAAATTCAATGGTACAGTGAAAACTTCCTCGACCTCTGCTTCACTTGGCTGAATGTGATCCGGATTGGTAATACTGCCAATAAACGGGTAAATCATTCTGCCTGAATCAGCCACGATGTAATCAAGTGGAACCATGTCTTTAATAGTAGTTGCTCTTATCCCAAGTTCCTCCGTCGTCTCTCGAATTGCACAGCTTTTTGGATCTTTGTCCTCCTTATCGATTTTCCCACCTGGAAAACAGACATCACCAGGCTGACTACGCATTTGCATCGATCGGACTTCAAATAAAATATGAATCTCATTTTCTACCTCGATGAGCGGCAGCAATACCGCCGATTTTCGAAATTCCTCCTGTCCAAGTATTCGCGGCTCTCGATTCTGCAATTTTGTAATGATGTTTTCCAGTTTCATATTAAAAACCTCCATAATACAAGTGACAGGCACGCCTCGAAATTTGCTGAATGGAACGTTTAATCATCCATTTTCAATACAATCTTGCCGATATTTTTATTGCTTTCCATGTGCTCATGCGCCTGTTGTGCTTCGCCAGGACTGAATACATGATCAATGACGGGTTTTAGTTGTTCACGCTCAAATAGAGGCATGGCCTTTGTTTCGAAGTCTTTCGATAGAGCTGCTTTATAATCATCGCTTCTAGGGGTAAGCAAGGTGCCTATCAGCTTAATACGCTTGCTCATGATATCCATTAAATTTACGTTCTCAATCACAGCGCCGCCTAATACTCCAATCAGAATCCAGCGCCCGTCCACGTTTATGCTGTTTAAGTTCTTTTCCCAATAGGAAGCGCCAATAAAGTCAAGTACCAAATCAACGCCCTGATTGTTGGTAGCCTTCATGACTTCCACGTCAAAGTGCTGTTCTTTATAGTTTATGCCCACATCTGCACCTAATGAACGGCAAAATTGGAGTTTTTCCTCTGATCCGGCTGTTGTAATCACTTTGGCGTTGGTTAGCTGTTTAGCGAGCTGTATGGCTGCGGTTCCAACGCCGCTTCCGCCTGCATGGATCAATACGGTCTCATCTTTACTTAAATTGCCTAGCCAAAATAAGGTCTGATAGGCGGTTAGAAACACCTCTGGAATGGCGACCGCTTCCTCAAAAGATAAATGTTCCGGTATCTCCATCGCCCTGTCAGCTGGCATTACTGCATATTCAGCATAGCCCCCGCTGTTAACAAGCCCTGTCACACGCATGCCGTTTTTATCCTCCGTACCGTTTCCAGATGCCTCTACGACACCGGCGACTTCAATCCCTAAAATGGGATTAGTCATGTAAGCGGACTGTCCCTCCCGGCTTAGAATATCAGTACGGTTCACAGCGGCCGCCTTCACGTTAATCAATAGTTCATCGGATTTAATCTCCGGCTTGGGCTGTTCTGCTACTTGTAATTGTTCCGCCCCGCCAGGATGCTTTACAATGATGGCTTTCATAGCTTATCCTCTTTTCTTATCCTATTTGTCTTACATCTATGATAGCAGTTCATTGAAGTGCCTGTCACGCCCCACATTTTGTCGAATAATGTCATCGAAGAGGTTGTTCTTCTCTACATTCAGGTGGTAGAACGATGCGCTGTCAATACGATAGTTCCTCCCACTTGGCATCGGGTACTATAATAACGTAAAATAGAAGTGAAACCTTTTGACGACTTTTATCGTATACAAGGTATTGTCTTATCTGAACTTATCTACCATTACGTCAGATTCCAAATAGGAGTTGGAATGATGAAAGCATTTCTTCAATTTATCATACGATCCATGTCCGCTTCTTCAGCGGCGATACTGACATGGCTGATTAGCTTTTTCGCCTTTGAGCAAACGATTTGGCTAGCTGGTCTGTACGCTATCTTCGGTGGAGGGATCGTTTATATTTCCATAAAGCAGATGACGGATTTTCGCAGGCGGAAGCAGAATGGCCTGAGTCGTAGAGAATATAAATTTATCGAAAAAAACCTGAAAGAAGCGAAAGAAAAAATAACACGCCTGAACCGATCCTTGCGAAGTGTCCGCAATTTCGCGCAGGCTAAACAAAATTTTGAAATCATGATAACCGTACGGAAAATTTATACAAACACGAAAAAGGAGCCGAAGCGTTTCTATAAAGCTGAACGCTTTTACTACGAACATTTGGACTCCCTCGTTGCATTAACCGAAAAATATGCATACCTGTCTGGGCAACCAGCTAGGACAAAAGAGATGAACCAATCTTTGCGAGATACTCGTCACACGTTAGCGATTATGAACGAAACCGTTAAGAAGGATTTGCATACCATGCTTGATGATGATTTGGACATCTTGGATTTTGAGCTGGATGTGGCCAAGCAATCCATAGATAAACGGGCGAGTTCAAACAGGAGGGCCTTGAAATGAATGAACAACATGAACCGAGACGACCAAAGGAAGTAGAAGATTTATTGGCAAATCCGTTTGGTAATCAGGGAAACGTCGCACAAACCACGAATGAGGAAAAGCCGCAGCGACAATTCGATATGTTAGATGAAGAAGGCCAAGAGCAGGCAATCCGGTTGGCAGAACAGATCGATTCGAATAATTATCAGGCCATTACCCAGTTTGGAACAGAGGCTCAGAATAAGCTGCTGAATTTTTCCCATTCGATGCTTGAACACGTCCAGACGAATGATGCTTCAGAAATTGGCGGGATTCTGGAAGACTTAATGAAGAAACTCGAGCAAGTAAATCCGGATGAACTTAAGCCGGAGAAACGTGGCTTATTTTCCCGGATATTTGGAAAAATCCAAGGATCCGTTAATGAAATCCTTTCAAGGTATCAAAAAACCGGTGCACAGATTGACCGCATCAGTGTCAAGTTAGACCACTATAAAACGGCATTAACGAAAGATAATGATATGCTTCAAGAGGTGTTTGATAAAAATAAAGACTATTTCGAGGCATTGAATATTTATATTGCTGCTGGTGAAGTGAAGTTGGAAGAACTGGGAAAGAACGTCATACCTGAGCTGAAGCGTAAAGCGGAACAGAGTCAGAACCAAATGGATGTGCAGGAGGTCAATGATAAACTGCAATTTGTCGAACGACTTGATAAGCGCATGCATGATTTGAAACTAAGTCGGCAAATCACCACACAAAGTGCACCACAAATACGTCTCATTCAAAATACGAACCAGGCATTGGTCGAAAAAATACAATCATCCATTTTGACCGCAATCCCACTTTGGAAGAACCAAATCGCAATTGCGCTTACCCTGATCCGTCAGCGCCATGCTGTGGAAGCACAGAAACAAGTGTCCAACACAACGAATGAACTACTCGAAAGAAACGCAGAAATGCTGAAAACCAATTCCATTGAAACGGCGAAAGAAAATGAACGCGGCCTTGTGGACATTGAAACATTAAAGAAAACACAAGAAAGCCTGATCACCACCATCGAGGAAACCATGAACATTCAAACAGAAGGCAGGGAGAAACGCCAACAGGCAGAAAGAGAAATAGCCAGTATGGAAAATGAATTAAAAGAGAAACTGCTTGAATTGAAAAAGTGAGCGAATAAGTTTGGGCGATGTTCTATTGTCCAAGCTTTTTCATTTTTAAGTTGATCCGGGTTTGTACACGATATTCTTTGTTTTGTCTCATATTTTGCCAGTTTTATGGCGAAATTTTCAAAAGTAAGTTATGATAAGTGAAACAATGAAGGAGTGAAATTTCTGATGACAGCAGCGCTATTTCCTAACAAAAAACCGCCCTATATTTGTACACCACTAACCGGGAAAAATAAAGAAGAAATTCGAGCTGAGCTAAAATCGATTATTGCGAAAAGCCCGGATATGATCGAATGGCGCGCAGATTGCTTTCAAGCGCTTCATGATGCCGAATCTGTTTTAGCTGTAGCTGAGGAAATTTCCTCTAGCGGAAAACCCGTGCTTTTTACTATTCGATCGGAAAAAGAAGGGGGGGAAAAGATCTCCCTGTCTGAGGAAGAAAAAATTCATTTACTGTGCGAAATATGTAAACATTCAGCTGTTGCAATCATTGATTTTGAAGTATCCAACAATCCTGATTATATAAAAAAACTACGAAAAATATCCAAACAATACAACAAAAAAATGATCCTATCCTATCATAATTTTGATTGCACACCTCAAACGTCAGATATTATGAAACACGCCTTCAAGGCAGAGTTTTACGAGGCTGATATTGCGAAGATAGCAGTCATGCCTAAGACGAAAGAGGATGTATTACGCTTACTGGAAATAACAAAAGAAACAGATGAAGCGCTAACCATTCCCATTGTCACCATGTCGATGGGCGCGATGGGTAGTTTGAGCAGAATCGTAGGCTGGGCATACGGATCCATCATTACATTCGGCTTAAGCGTGCAAGGCTCAGCTCCGGGGCAAGTACCGATAGACAAGCTGAGAAAACTGATTGAAATGACGCAGGATACGGTGGGCGAGTGGCGCTAAAACAGTCCTAACAACATTCATTTCGTATCAACAAAAAAGACCATCAAATTGATAGTCTTGTAGCATTGCATGTTGCCCTATAGCCACGCGAGCCCTACTCTCTCATCCAAATCTTCCTGAAATATAATCTGCCGTCCGATCGTCAACCGGATTATTAAAAATAGAATCCGTTTGATCACATTCAATCACTTCCCCATGTAAGAAGAAAGCTGTTCTATTGGAGATGCGGGTGGCCTGTTGCATGTTGTGTGTAACAATGATAATGGAATATTCCTTTTTAAGCGCTTGAATCAGTTCTTCAACCCGCCATGTAGATTTCGGATCAAGCGATGATGTTGGTTCATCCATTAAAATAACTTCTGGTTCAATAGCTAAGCAACGAGCGATACAAAGACGTTGCTGCTGTCCGCCGGAAAGTCCGTATGCATTTTCGTTCAATCGATCTTTAACCTCATCCCAGAGGGAAGCGCCACGAAGGCTTTTTTCCACGATTTCATTTAATATTTTTTTGTTACGAATACCATGGATCTTTGGACCATAAGTGATATTGTCATAAATGGATTTTGGAAATGGGTTTGGTTTTTGAAAGACCATTCCAACGCGTGTCCGTAAGTCCTCGACGTTAAAAGATTTATCTAAAATATTTTTATCCTTATATGTGATCGTACCGGTTGTACTTACGTTCGGAACAAGTTCGACCATGCGGTTTAATGTCTTGATAAATGTGGATTTACCACAGCCTGAAGGGCCGATGATGGCAGTTACTTCTTTTTCATAGATAGACAAATTTATATTTTTTAATGCGTGTGTTTTCCCATACCATAGATTTAAATCATGGGTATTGTAGACGCTTTTCTTATTCCAATCTTTGGATTCGGCTGTACCGACTAATGTTAACTCCGTTTTCCTCTCTAAAGCAGTTGTCATGATAATCAGTTCTCCTTTATTCTAATATTAATACCTTTGCCCAAATTTATTTCTAATGTGTATTGCGACAGCATTCAATAAGAACAACAACATAAGCAATACGACAATGGTTGCAGCGGCCAAGTATGCATATTCATCAACGAGGGAGGAATCGAGTGTCCAGTAGTAAATTTGCATGGGCAGTGCTGTAAATGGGTCAAAAAACCCTTCAGGGAATGGGATTAATAATGCTGGAATTCCCAGTACAGTTAGTGGCGCTGTTTCCCCAATCGCGCGGGATAGTGCCAATATGGACCCTGTCAAAATTCCTGGTATTGCTGCTGGTAAAATGATGTTCTTCACGGTTTGCCATTTCGTCGCACCCATTCCGTAAGATGCCTCACTTAAATGCTGAGGTACGGCACGAATAGCTTCTTGCGCTGAAACAATCACAATCGGAAGTACCAGCAAGGATAGGGTTAGCCCTCCGGCCAGTACTACATTTCCAACGCTCATGGCCCGGACAAAAACGGTTAGACCTAATAGCCCATACACAATAGAAGGAACACCCGCTAGGTTTGAGATATTCGTTGCTATGATGGTTTGCAGTTTTCCTTTTTTCGCATATAATTCCAGGTAAATGGCTGTACCAACGCCTAAAAATAGCGTAACCGGAATAACCACAAGCATTAACCACGATGTTCCAAGAATGGCTCCCATAATTCCGGCACGATCGGCATCTGTCGACAATCTACCTGTGAGAAAATTCCAGTCCATCCAGCTAATCCCTTGTGTTCCAACACGAATGAGCAGGACCGCCAGTACCACTAATCCAAAAATCGTAGCAAGGAAAAAAATGCCCTTGAATAGATTGTTTTTTAACAGCCGGCTGTTTAATCGCTTCTGAACGTTTCCCGTGTCAACATATTGCATCTTAGTATTCCTCCCTAAACTTACGAGCGATGTATCTTGCAAGTAGATTCATCATAAGTGTGAAAACAAATAGCGTCAGCGCAACGGCGTATAAGCTGTAATAGATCGTCTCTCCGGCAGGCGCATCGCCACCGGCTACTTCAACGATATAGGCGGTCATGGTTTGCATCGATTGCGTGATGTCAAATGTGAAATGCTTCGAGCTCCCACTGGCAATAGTCACAATCATCGTTTCCCCGATTGCCCGGGAAATACCCAGCACAAAGGAAGAGATAATTCCCGATAGGGCAGCTGGAACGACCACTTTGAATGTCATTTCAAGTTTGGTGGCACCTAAAGCAAGCGCACCCTCACGCATCGAATTCGGAACAGAAGTCATCGCATCCTCCGAGAGGGAAGCGATCATAGGAATAATCATTACTCCCATAATAAGCCCGGGACTAAGGATGTTCGTTGCTTCTACTGCTGGAAAAATAGTTCTTATTACCGGTGTTACAAATGTAAAAGCAAAAAACCCATAAACGATGGTAGGTATACCGGCAAGTATTTCAAGCATTGGTTTCCATGTTCTTCTACGTTTTTCAGAAGCATATTCACTCAAATAAACAGCTGTCATCATTCCAATCGGTCCTGCAACAAGTATTGCAATCAAAGAGGAGATGATGGTGCCGTTGATGAGTGGTAAAATACCAAATGCCGGGTCTTGGCTTAATGGTCGCAAGACAGTGCCTGTAAAGAAGTCCCAAATAGGTACTCGCCTGAAAAATTCAATCGCCTCGGATAAAAGCGTGTAAATAATGCCAACGGTTGTCAGAATGGAAATGGATGCAATCATGAACAGGATCGTTGGAATGATGTTTTCCGTCAAGCGGGACATGTTCTTACCATTTTTGTTTTTATTGATTAATTCGCGAACATTGATACGGTTATTCTCCCTGCTAGCTGCCATTTCCCGAAGCTCCTTTCATGCTTTATAGACAATAAGACAGGCGCCCCTTATCAAGCTCCTACCTTATAGAAACTTATTGAAGTGATTCTAGGTCTTCAACATATCCTTGAGCTTCTTCTTCCGGAATTGGGGCGAATCCAGCTTCACCCGCGAAATCGTTGGTATTCTCCATCATGTAGAGCGCATAGTCCATTACTTGAGGGTTCTCCTGAGCCTGATTTACGTTTAAATACGTGAACACCGGTCGCGTAAAGTTTGCGTAGTCCCCATCTTCAGCGATGGTATCAAGGTTTGGCTCAACCGGGCCGTCGCCGAAATCAACGCTCACGGCCTGAAGGTCATCCTGGTTGTTGACATAATAACCAAAACCAAAGAATGCAATGCCATTTACATCTTCGGAGACAAGATTAACAAGTGTTGAATATTCTTGTTGAAGATTCGTATTGGGGTCTAAATCTTGTTCCTCGAGAATCGTTTCATAGAAAAACTCATACGTACCATGGTTTTCATTTGGTCCCATTTTATTGATTTCCTCATCAGGCCATTCCTCATTGATGTCAGCCCATGTCGTAATCCCGCTTTCAGCAAGGAAAATGTCTTTGACTTCTTGTTCCGTCATTTCGGTTGCCCAGTCATTATCTGGATGAATGACCATCGTTAAACCATCTAAGGCTAATTTCAGTTCTTGTACATCGATGCCAAGTTCATCTGCTTTTCCCTGTTCTTCTTCTTTTATTTGGCGTGAAGCATCATTAAAGTCTGTTCCATCTTCCGCTAAAAACCGTTCAAATCCAGCGCTTGTACCTGCACGGCTTACTTCAACAGATACACCTTGCTCTTGGGTTGCCATGTATTCTTCAGCCAATCGCGACATTAAGGGATAAACCGTTCCTGATCCGTCAATAACAATATTACCTTCTAATTCCTCCGATTCATTGTTGTCCTGTACTTCGCCTTCTTCCGCGTTCGTTCCCCCACAGGCTGCAAGCACAACAGCAAGTGCAGCTGATCCTACAAAAAATGAAACCTTCTCAAACCTCATATAATTGCCCTCCCTTAGATAGCTATGAATTTTAGAGCGTATCCCGCCCCTCAATTGCTAGTATAATAGGTGAATGTAAAGAAGGTATGTTGCTAATGTAAAGCTTTTGTTAAGATAGTGCCCGGGACACCCGAAATTTGTCGTTTTTTATTGCTTTTATGATAGGATTTTTCTTCGTGTGTGGTTTATAATGGGGGAGAGAAAGTGAGGAATTTAGGATGACGAAGGTTTTATATTTTATTATTGTTGTTTCATTTTTAGATACATTTATCCAACTGCCGATTATTACACCATATGCGTTGGATTTAGGGGCATCGCATTTTTTGGCAGGGGCTATTGTCGCTGTTTACTCACTGACGAATATGATTGGTAATATATTTGGTGGGCATTGGATTGACTTATTTGGCCGTAAAAAAATCCTGTTAATTGGTATGCTTGGAGGAGCAGTTATTCTTTTCTTCTATCCATTTGCCCAAACAGGGGGACAGCTTTTCATGATACGGTTTCTTCATGGGGTTGCAGGCGGATTACTGATACCGGCAGCCTTTGCTTATGTGGGAGATAAGACAAAGGAAGGGTCAAGAGGAAAATCAATGGCGCTCACCGGCGCATGTATTGGTATTGCTGCCATTGTGGGCCCTGCGGTGGGAGGTATCATGGCTGCAAGAGCGCAAATTGATTATGTATTCTGGCTGGTTGCTGCATTATTCCTTATCAGCTCCCTATTAATCGTTTACTTTGTGGAGGAGTCCTTTTCTTCCAAGGAAAGAAATAAAGTTGCCATTGGGGATTTTATTCCCCTTTTAAAACAACCATTGCTTATACAAGCGTCCTTAGCTGCTTTTGGACTTATGGTAAGTAATGGAACATTAGCGTTTGCCCTGCCATTAAAGGTAGATGAAATGGGACTTGACTCCGCAGCAACAGGGATGCTGCTAACAACATTTGGGATTGTTGCGATCATTATCTTTGTCAGCCCAATGAACGCTATTTATGAAAAGTTTTCTCCCATTTACTTAGTCATCATAGGGTTGACGATTATTGGACTCGTACATCTGTCTTTAAACTTTACTGCGATTCATTGGCTCAGTTTTCTGTTAATGATGATTTACGGTGTGGGATTTGCGCTAGTGTTCCCTTCGATGAATCAGATTGTCTCCGAGGTGTCATCAATGGTTGATCGAGGCAAAGCATATGGTATTTTCTATGCCTTTTTCTCCCTGGGTTCTGTAGCGGGATCCACCCTGTCGGGAGCAACTTCACAAGTATTTGATCTGCCCTTTACCTCTAGCGCAACAATCATGCTGGGCATTGGCGTTCTCCTGTTAGTCATGTCCGTGCGGAGAAACTAGGCGCCTGGTACCACCCGGGAATTGTCATATTTTTTCAAATGGATCGAGCTGTAATATATATGACACTTGTCATGTCACAGCCTTGACGTTTATGCCTTTTTTAGCACATGGCTTCTATTTACAATAAAGATAGAGATTGCGTATTATGAAAAAACCTATCTTTGGAGGATGTATGCTATGAGTAAACAAAAACAGGCAGAATTAAGAAAAAGTGTCATTCCTTTTGCAAGTTCGGATCACAAGGCGAGCATTATACAGCTGATTAACACAATCATCCCGTTTTTCCTGATTTGGTTCCTTGCATACCAAAGTTTGTCCATTTCCGTTTGGCTAACTGTGGCCTTAGCGGTGGTAGCCTCTGGGTTTGTCGTTCGGACATTTATTATATTCCATGATTGTACGCATGGATCTTTTTTCAAAAGCAGTAAGACGAACCGGATTGTCGGTACAATCACGGGGATTATTACGTTATTTGCTTTTGATAAATGGAAACGAAGTCATGCAATCCATCATGCAACGAGCAGTAATTTAGATAAGCGTGGCACGGGAGATGTGTGGGTGATGACGGTGGATGAATATGTTGCTGCAAACTTTTGGAGCAGACTCACGTACCGTCTGTACCGGACACCGATTGTTATGTTCGGATTAGGCCCGATCTACCTTTTCCTTGTATCCAACCGTTTTAATCGAAAAGGGGCAAAACGGAAGGAACGCATGAATACGTATTTGATCAATAGTTCTATTGCTGTCATTTATGGGTTAATCATTTGGGCAATTGGCTGGCAGGCATTCCTGATCATTCAGCTTCCGATTCTATTCGTAGCGGGTGCGGCAGGGATATGGCTGTTCTATGTACAGCATCAGTTTGAAGATTCCTACTTTGAAAATGAAGATGAATGGGATTTTGTAAAAGCTGCTGTTGATGGAAGCTCCTATTATAAGCTGCCGAAAGTAATGGAATGGCTGACAGGAAGTATTGGCTACCATCATGTGCATCACTTAAGTCCAAGGGTTCCGAATTATAATTTGGAGAAGGCACATGAATCCACACCACCCCTGCAGAAGGCGACAACAATCACGCTTGCTTCCAGCTTAAAGTCGATTCGTTTCAGGCTTTATGATGAAGCAAATAAAACGTTTGTAAGTTTTTCGGAGGTGAAAGCTGTATTGAAACGAAGAAAGTTGAACCTGCATCTCAATCACCCGAAAACAAGCATTCAAGAAAAATAAATACGATGTAAAATAGCGGCCGTCAGTGGGTCGCTTTTTTTCAGGTAAACCGTATAGGTGCAACGACGCAATTGCCTAAAGGCTTGGCAATTGTTAGATTTCTAATTATACTTGTCAAAAAGGGGGCCTCATGATGCAAAGCTGGTACCATATTATTCCGAAGAACACCGGACTGAGTGCCTACGCTTGGATTATATTTTGTGTTTTACCATTCTATTTTGTCTTTCGTTCCTCGGGCATGTGGGAAATTATTTTTGGTATCGTCATGATTTTGCTGTTTTTCGCGATATACCGGGTCTCCTTTCTTTCGCCGACATGGACATGGACGGTATATGTATCGGTGAGCTTAAATATGGTGATAAGTGTTGTGATGACAGTGTTTCTGGGCTATGTTTATTTCGCCTTGTTTTTAGCTTTTTACATTGGAAACATTCAGCATAAAGGTGGGTTCATCACCTTGTATGTGGTTCATCTTGTCACCACAATTGGTGCTGTGGGTATTGGATTTTTTACAACGAATGAATATTTCTTCTCCCAGCTGCCGTTTATCCTCATTGCTGTAATTGGTGTTATTCTGCTGCCATTTACATTATATAATCGGAATAAGCGGGAAAGGTTGGAGGATCAGTTACAGGACGCAAATGAAAAGATTTCCCAATTAGTTGTTGTGGAGGAACGGCACCGAATTGCGCGCGACCTACATGACACCTTGGGGCAAAAGCTCTCCCTCATTGGCCTCAAAAGTGATTTGGCCGGGAAATTAGTAGAAGCAAAACCGGAAACAACGAAATCGGAGCTTCGTGATATTCATCAGACAGCAAGGACGGCTTTAAAAGAAGTGCGTGAAATGGTTTCAGATATGAAAGGCAAGAAATTGAAAGATGAAATGGTTCGTATCCAGCAAATTTTGCAAGCTGCCCAAATTAAATTTTATTTGGAAGGAAATCCGAATCTTAGCCATACACCATTACTAATTGAAAATGTGCTCAGTATGTGTTTAAAAGAGGCTGTGACCAATGTAGTTAAGCACAGTCAAGCCTCGAGTTGTCAGATATCCATTGTACAATCTTCTACTGCAGTAATACTTCAAGTCAAGGATGATGGAATAGGTGTCCCGGATCAATTGCCTTTTAAGGAAAATGGTATTCAGGGCATGAGAGAGCGTTTGGAGTTTGTGAATGGGAGCTTAGGAATTGATGCTTCAAATGGTACAACACTAATCATTCAAGTGCCGCAAGTTATTCAACAAATGGAGGAGGAGGGGTTGTCGTGATTCGTATCGTAATTGCTGAGGACCAGCGCATGCTGCTTGGCGCGCTTGGGTCTATACTTGATTTGGAGGAAGATATGGAGGTTGTCGGACAAGCCAGGAACGGGCAAGAAGCGCTAGCTGTCGTGAAGCGGGAGGAACCGGACATCTGTATTATGGATATTGAAATGCCGCTAAAAAGTGGATTGGATGCGGCAGAGGAACTCAAAGATGATGCTTGTAAAGTGATTGTGCTGACTACATTTGCACGTACCGGATATTTTGAACGTGCAAGAAGTGCCGGGGTGAGCGGCTACTTGCTCAAAGACAGCCCAAGTGAGGAATTGGCAACTTCGATACGTACGATTATGGATGGCAGAAGAATTTACGCTCCGGAATTG
Source organism: Virgibacillus sp. NKC19-3 (assembly GCF_019837165.1). Lineage (NCBI taxonomy): Bacteria > Bacillati > Bacillota > Bacilli > Caryophanales > Bacillaceae > Virgibacillus > Virgibacillus saliphilus. Next base: position 3,862,754 of record NZ_JAGYHC010000001.1, on the reverse strand, counting down.
GTTGATATGGCACTTGATAATGGAAGTCCGTTGACTAGTCGGGAAGAGCAAGTTATTAAGCTTATTGCTGAGGGCAAAACGACAAAGGAAATTGCAAATGAGCTGTTTATTACGAATGGCACGGTTCGTAATTATGTTTCCGTGATTTTGGATAAGCTGAATGTGAGCAACCGGATTGAGGCCATCTCGAAGTTTAAGGAAGAAGGGTGGTTTATGTAAGTGGTACGGGAAAATATTTAATTGCGTTTTGTCAAGTTCTACCTGGGGTTTCCGCTAGTCAGGTTGGATTATTGCGGACGGTATTCCCTGTATAAACATAACGTTCTTTCCTCCTACGAATAAAAACCTTATAAAATCAAAAACTAGCCTTAATCTTATACAGAGGGGGTTTTGATAAATATGGTTAACAAAGGAAAAGAATTCAACAATATGTTTAAGAAAAATCAACAAAGCGGGGAACACCGTAATGGGCGGAAAAGTCAATATAAAAATAGTAATACCGGGGGAGAAGAGGAACCGAATCAGTATATCAATAAGAATGATGAATAAGGCGCCTACTTAATGGCACTTTTTAAGGCTTAGTAACGGTGTGATACCATGCGATCACATCGCTTTTTTTAACTAAGGGAATAGATTATTTCGTAAGTAGTTCAGAATATTTGTGTTAAAATACGTGTAGATAAGATTTTCTAGGGGGATTTTTCATCGTAATGGATAAAGGTAAAATTATTTCACTAATAAAAGAAGATGAATGGATGATGGATATATTACGATCAGCAAAATCATTGAATTTACTTGATTGGTGGATATGTGCTGGATTTGTTCGTTCAAAAATATGGGATACCCTCCATCATTTCGATGAAAGAACGCCTATTCCGGATATTGATGTGATATATTATGATGTTACAAATCGCAAAGAATCCGCAGAAAAAACACTTGAAGAAATGCTTCAAAATCTTATGCCGAACATTCCTTGGTCGGTGAAAAATGAAGCAAGAATGCATATTAATAACAATGTACCGCCTTATTCTTCCTCAATGGATGCTATTTCAAAGTTTCCAGAAACAGCGACAGCTTTGGGTGTGAAGTTAGATGAGAAGGATAATGTGATATTAATAGCGCCTTGTGGAATTAGCGATGTTGTCCATTTAGAGGTAAAGCCAACTCCATTTTTCATAGAGGACAGGCAGCGTCTGAAAATATATGAAGAACGTATAACAAAAAAGAATTGGAAATCAACCTGGAATAATTTAAAAGTGTTTCATGCCTTTGACTAAATAAACAATGGCGAAACAAAGCGAATCCTATTCTATGCTAAATTGTAGGTACGTTACATAATTTGTTGAAGGAGGTAATGAGGAACATGGAGAATGGGGGAGAACAAATAGAGATTCCGGCTGTTTATATGCGGGGTGGAACAAGCAAGGGAGTCTTTATGCTACAAGATGATTTACCCGCTGATCCAACAACACGGGATAAGGTGTTATTGCGTATCATGGGAAGTCCAGACCCTTATGGACAGCAGATCGATGGAATGGGCGGTGCAACGTCAAGTACGAGTAAAGTGGTGATTATAAGCAAAAGTGATCGTCCGGGATGTGATGTGGATTATTTATTTGGGCAAGTAGCTATTGATCAGCCTTTGATAGATTGGAGTGGCAATTGTGGAAATCTTACTTCGGCTGTTGGCCCATTTGCCATACATCAAGGATTGGTAGAAGCTCCAAAGCACGGAATGGCCACCGTTAATATTTGGCAGGAAAATATCGGCAAAAAAATTATAGCTCATGTTCCAATAAAGAATGGGAAAGTACAGGAACTAGGGAATTTTGAGCTTGCTGGGGTAACGTTTCCAGCAGCGGAAGTAAAGTTGGAATTTCTTGATCCCGCTGCTGCTGGTGGTGGGGTGTTTCCTACAGGGAATCCGCTAGATATCATGCATGTCCCAGGTATAGGTGAAATAGAGGCTACTTTAATCAATGCGGGGAACCCTGCCGTCTTTGTGGTAGCTTCATCGTTGGGGCTTAAAGGGACGGAGCTGCAGGCAGATATAAACAGTAATACAGCCTTGCTGGAACAGTTTGAATCAATAAGAACGCATAGTGCTGTTATCATGGGGCTGGAGAAAAGCGTGGAAGATGCTAAGAAGCGTCAGCACACACCAAAGATTGCTTTTTTTGAAGAAGCAACGAATTACACCACTTCTGCTGGAAAAGACGTGGAGGGTGGAACTATTGATATGTTGGCACGGATTCTTTCAATGGGCAAACTACATCACGCTATGACTGGTACAGGGGCAGTAGCCATTGCAGCCGCAGCTTCGATACCAGGAACTACTGTGAGCAGAATTTTAGGTGATGTTAGGTCCGAACTTCGCCTTGGTCATCCATCAGGTACGTTGACTGTCGGTGCCGAAGCAACAAAGGAGGCATCTGGCTGGAATGTAGGAAAAGTGGTAATGAGCCGTAGCGCAAGAAGATTGATGGAGGGTTCTGTTCTGATACCTGATTTGGATAGCTGTTATCAATAGAAGTAACATCAGTAGGAATAACAGCGTTTTTAATGAATGGGTTTTGGGGTAATGTAGCGTTAATGGAATGAAATTATATAAAAAATATGATGAGAATTCAAAAGATATTGGCTTCTTAATTTTTGAAACTTCATAAGCTTATTTACGTATGTTAAGTATAATGAGAAAAGGGAGAGGTTGGTTTTATGGCTTATCAAATGTTGACATTACATAACGCAGGTGAATGTAATTGCGAATGAATAAAAGAAAGATCCTGACTTATGTTTTATGGCTCTACGTATTGACCTTCGGTAGTGCTTCCTTGTTTTTTCTTAGTGGTCTCGGAAGTAACATGCCTCTCTTAAGCATATTCATGACCGTATATATGTTTTTTCCGCTTGTTACCGTCTTTATCGTCCAAAAATGGATCTACAAAGAAGCAGTCGCCCGTCCGTTATTGTTCACGGGACGCCTAAATTGGTGGTGGCCGGCCGCTGCGATTTTTCCACTGTTGCTTGTTGGGCTAACCGCGTTGGTTGCTGTTTTATTCCCAGGTGTAACACTTGATTTGGGCATGGAAGGTTATATAGACATGCTTGATACGGGAACTGCGGCAGCTATGAATGATTTATTTGAGATGTTGCCTTTCCATCCGCTATGGTTACTCCTAGGTCAAGCTATTATTGGCGGAGTTACCATTAATGCAATTTTCGCTTTTGGAGAAGAGGTGGGCTGGCGTGGATTTTTATTGAGGGAGTTCCGCGAGCTTGGTTTCTGGAAAGCCTCTTTGCTCATAGGAGTCATCTGGGGGCCGTGGCATGCGCCGCTGACGCTCTTTGCAGGTCATAATTACCCCAGTACCCCTATCTTTGGTGTCTTCATGATGACGGTGTTTTGCATGCTTGTATCACCGATTTTGTCTTTTATTACGATTAAATCGCGTTCCATTTTTCCGGCTGCATTTTTTCATGGTGTCATCAATGGTGGTACTTCCCTAGGCATTATAATCGTAGCTGGCGGAAATCCGGAATTGCTCAACGGGTTGACAGGGCTTGCTGGTTTCATCGTTTTATTGGCTGTGAACGTGATCATTTTTATTTGTACACGAAGCACGATTAACCACGATTACAAAGCAGCCTTTGCACAGTCGGAGCATCGTCTTAAATAACCATTTTCACCTAAGAGATTGCATGACATAGAGTACGTTCCTAGAATAAATGCCTTTAGCCATTAAGCAAATGGGCGCAAGACTTATATTGACATGCCTATCGTACATGATGGACAAGCAATAAGGGAGATGTATAGCTTGTGAAACAGAATAAATATGATGATCCAGATTTCTTTTCTGCATATGCGCAAATGCCTCGATCCGTTAACGGACTGGAAGGAGCGGGGGAATGGCATGTGTTAAAAACCTTAATGCCCCGTCTGCGAAATAAGCGTGTGCTTGATCTGGGATGCGGTTTTGGTTGGCATTGCCGCTATGCTCGAGAGCAACAGGCACGGGCTGTCGTTGGTGTAGACATTTCCGCAAAAATGCTTCAAAAGGCACGTGAAAAAACGGATGATCCCTCTATTTCGTATATACAAATGCCAATGGAGGACGTTGATTTTGCAAACGATCCTTTCGATGTGGTGATCAGTTCGCTAGCTTTTCATTATACGAAATCATTTGAGGCAATCTGTCAAAGCGTTTCTAATTCTCTAAAGCCAGGTGGTACTTTTTTATTCTCTGTGGAACATCCAATCTTTACGTCTAGGAACGAACAAGATTGGTATGTTGATGATCAAGGGAGTCGCCTGCATTGGCCGGTTGACAACTACCAATCAGAAGGGAAACGTGACACAACATTCTTATCAGAGCGTGTTATAAAATACCATCGCACGATTTCAACCTACATCAACGATCTAATTCATACTGGTTTTCATATCAGGGCAGTCAAGGAACCAATGCCTTCTGATGAAATGGTGAGGTCTGTACCTGAAATGCAAGATGAAAATCGAAGACCCATGTTTTTAATGATAGCAGCAGAAAAGGAATTTTTATCAACGGAATGAATGAAATACGAAAAGACACGTCCCTGCAAAAAGGAGGGACGTGTCTTTTCGTATTTTATGATAAATAAACTTTTGCTTGTTTTCCTCATTGATCAGCCATACTTGGGAAATGCTATAAAACGAAGGAAATTCCAAGCGAGGAAGGATGATAAGATGAAAAAAGGTTTATGGATACTTACTGCAATGTTGCTGTCACTGGCGTTTGTTGGTCCGATTTCGTCGGTTTCGGCAGATCCTCATGATGAGGAAGGGCACGAAAAAGCCGGCTTTTTCAAAAGTGAGGCATTTGTAAAGTACCAAGCAGAGGAACTAGGTATTGACGAGGAAGGAAAAGATGCGGAAACGTTAAGAAAAGAAGTGAAAGAAACTAAAATAAAACGAGCAGCACAAGAAATGGGCGTGGAAACAGAAGGGAAAGATTTCAAGTCGCTTGCAAAAGAAGTCCATCATCAGAAAGTGATGGAAAAGGCAGAAGAAATGGGCATTGAAGCAGAAGGGAAAGAACCAGAAGCGTTAGCGAAAGAAGTTCAGGAAGAGCGGTTGAAAAAAAGAGCAAATGAATTAGATATTGCTACAGAAGGAAAGGATATGGAGGCATTACAAAAGGAAGTATTTGAAACCACAGTCAACCACGAGGCAACCATTTTGGGCATTGATACAGAAGGAAAAGACTGGGTCGACATTCATAAAGAAGTGCAAGAAGTAAAAGTAATCCAAAGTGCCGAGCAACTTCGCATCAATACAAAAGATAAAGACACGCAGCAACTCTTTGATGAAATCATCACAAAACATGCAGACGAAGCCAAAAATCAAAAATTATTCCCATTTGATCGGGGCGAACAGTGACAGGAACGCCCCAGGTTTTGTCGTAATTTGTCAAATTAGGGGTAGGGCTCTTGGATGTTATTCAAGAGCCCTACGGATAGATGAAGTAATGTGATTATTCTAGTTACAGCATACATAGTAGGACAGCTCCAAGACAGACACTTACTTTAGCAAGCAATCGCATTGTACACCTCCGGATAAGCTGTGTCATTGCTAATGCAAATGTACAATATTTTGTTTAAGCCGGTGCTAAATACAGGTTAAGTTTATGTAAATGGGAAGAGCCATAATCTCATCTGAAATTATGGCTCTTTCCATTAATGGCGCTTGTTCAACCAAAGTACGCCAGACTTAGCCAATCGTGGCAGGTATCCGGTTACGGATTTTTGCATCATATTGCCAAATCCATCTGATTTTCCTAAGGATCCGAGCGTGCCTTTCAGTTTTATTTCTTTTGGCTTGACTGGTTCTTTATCCTGCAATACAGCCAGTAACACCTCAGCGATTTGTTCTCCCTGCTGTCCTGCTAGTTGTGCGCTTGGTGAATGATAAGATGACGCACAGTCGCCAACGACATAAATATGTTCCTGCCCTGGAACTTGGAAATAATCATTCACCACAATTTTTTCTTGTTCATCTTTTTCAAGCGGTAATTCCCTTACTAAATAATTCGGCCGTACGCCTGCTGTCCAAATCGTGACGTCATCCACATAACATACGCCTTTGTTGCACACGCCTTGTTCCTCTACATATTCCACCCTGGAGTGGTGAAAAACGTCAACATCATTTTTTACAAACCATTCTTGTACGTACTCCTGAACTTTTGTATCAAATGCCTTTAATACAGACTCTCCCCTGTCTAGTAATCGGATATTTAGATCTTTTCTACTTTCCCTAATTTCAGAAGCGACTTCGATACCGCTCAGACCTGCACCAACGATGGTGACTTTTCCATAAGCATCCAGATTACCGACTGCCAGTCCTGTCCGTCTGGCCTTGGCGAATGTTTGGACACTATGTGTGAACTCCGCTGCCCCTTTAACGCCATGATAATCATCCTCACAACCTAACCCAATCACTAAGTAATCATAAGAAATCGGGTTGTCGTTTTCTCTGATCCAAATTTGCCTGTTGCCAGTATCAATTTTCGTGATTTCTCCATAAACGTAATTCACTCGTTTATCATCGGGGAAATCCATGCGTACATCCCTCTCTGCTGAGGTTCCCGCCGCAATTGTATAAAATTCTGTTTTTACGGAATGATATGGATTTCTATCCATCATTGTAATATGTATATCTTCAGGCAACTGATGTTCCAATAAGCCTGTCAAGACTTTAAGTCCACCATAGCCGCCCCCTAAAATGACTAGTCTTTTCATAACAAAATCTCCCCCATACGAATGATCCATATAAAACGCTTTCCCTTTCTAAGCGTAACAAAAAAACGCGTGTTTAACTACCCGGAGTTGAATAATTTCAACAAGTAAAGGGACGCGTTCTTTTGCCCCTTGGTATAATGCTTCATCCATCCATTCTTCATGAATTCAGAATTTGAAAATGAATTTAAAAATAGTTCGAAGGTTATGTTAAAATGGGTGGAGATTGAAAATGTACTGAAGGAATGAAGGGGGATTTTATTGCTATACGATCGTGCGAATAAAACGCTTACTACGAATAGACTAGTATTAAGACTGTTTCAGACGTCAGATGCAGTGGATGTTGCTAGATTAGTAAACAATTATACTATTTATAAAAACACTTTATATCTAAATCTTGTATTATCAGAGGTGAATCATGTTTAAAATAATGGTTTTGATTCTCTTTTTAGTTCTTCTATATGTGGTATTAAAAGGAGAAAAAAGAGGTATAAAAATTACCATTCTCTCTTATTTTACGTTATTATCTATCCTATTTACGGTTGGAATTAGGTATATTTCTATTAATTATCACTTATACGATGGGCCCGTAGATGGAGGCTTCGGAAAACTTTTTACTTGGGTAAGTGCTTTTTCATATTTATACATTGTCCCCTTATTTTTGATAATGGCATACAGATTATTTCGCTTAACCCAAAATTGGTTTGATAGGTCGTGGGCAAGAGTTATGATGTACCTATTTTGGCTTGTTGTATTGATGGGCTTCGGTTATATATCCTTCTTTATTTTTATACTGACTTTCTATGGATTTGCCCCTTAATTGGTTCAAATTATTGAATGAATTATGTTAAAATTAAGTCAGGTTATTCTTATTGTAGGGGGTGAGTTTGTTGGAATTGGATAAGGATGCTTATGTTAAAGCCAATAACGCTGAGGAGCTGCTTACCGCATTGACGAATAAGGAGTGGCATATTATCATTCAAGGCGATTATAAAAAAGAATTTGAAGAAAACACGCAACTGCCGCTTTCGGAGAAGGAGCAAATGGGATTTCACCTTGGGTCACGCGGTATGATTTCCATTTGGGGAGAATTTGTTTTCCAATTTATCAATAGATGGAAATCGGGCAGCAAACAACAAAAGAAAATTGACAGCAGGATACGCAAATACAACGTAAAAAAAGAGGACGAACAAGAAATTCATTTATCCCTGCGTCAATTGGAGTATTAGAAGAAGGGCGACACGTTGGGAGCAGAGAAGGTGTATCTAACGTTGCAAAAAGATGATTTTGAGTTGGCTAGGTTTATGAACACGAAAGTTGCTGAAAAGAAGACTCATCCGGGTAATGAAGTCCCGTTCAGAGCAGAAATCCAAAAGAAAGGTCACTCATTCGGGTAATGAAGCCCCATTCAGAGCGGAAATCCAAAAGAAAGGTCACTCATCGGGTTGATGAAGTCCCGTACAGAGCGGAAATCCAAAAGAAAGGTCACTCATTCGGGTAATGAAGCCCCATTCAGAGCGGAAATCCAAAAGAAAGGTCACTCATCGGGTTGATGAAGTCCCGTACAGAGCGGAAATCCAAAAGAAAGGTCACTCATTCGGGTAATGAAGTCCCGTACAGAGCGGAAATCCAAAAGAAAGGTCACTCATTCGGGTAATGAAGCCCCATTCAGAGCGGAAATCCAAAAGAAAGGTCACTCATTCGGGTAATGAAGCCCCATTCAGAGCAGAACGCCCTGGGCATCGTCATTCATCCGAGTAATGAGGCATTACTTCATCAGAACCGGGGGACCTGATCTGTACGTTATTTATCGGGAAAAGTTCGGGAAATGGTATAAAAAAGAACGCCTATCCCTAATTTTGCAGATAACAAAAAAGCCAAAATCACTATAAATACTGGTTTTTGGCTTTTTTTATTTATCATACATTATCGATAATGATCTCTGACAGGGAGATTTTATAAATGTTATCCTTGTTTTTTCTGGACAATTAGGAGCATCACAAAGGAGATGATGATCATAGAAATGACCCAGGCCCAAGCCATTTCCATATTCCCGGAATTCAGGGCTATATAAATGGCTGTAGGAATGGTCTGCGTTTCTCCTGGAATATTGCCTGCAAACATTAAAGTAGCACCAAATTCCCCTAAAGCGCGCGTGAAACTTAAAATACTTCCGGAGATAAGTGACGTTGAGGCTAGAGGAATCGAAATCAAAAGTACTATTTTCCTCTCTGTTGCGCCGTCTACCCTTGCTGCTTCTTCAATGCTCGGATCTACTCCTCTAAATCCCGATTTCGCTGATTGGTACATAAGCGGGAATGCGACAACAGCAGATGCAATCACGGCAGCTACCCAAGTAAAAATAACAGGCTGATGAAAAAGCCATTCGATAGCCTGTCCCGCTATGCTATTCCTTCCAAAGATAACAATAAGCAAGAATCCAACTACCGTAGGCGGAAGCACCATAGGGAGCATAAGGATCGTCTCCAAAACAGCTTCTCCCCTGAATTTTTTTCGAGCTAAAATCCGGCCAGCCAAGGTTCCCAATATAATTACGATGATGCCGGCTAACAAAGCAACTTTTAAGGACAGCCATATCGGGCGTAAAAATTCCTCAGTCAGTAGTAAATCCATATTCCTCAAACACCTTCAATGCCGTATCGCTCTGCAGGAAGTTATAAAAATCCTCAGCTGCCTCGTAATGTTCGGAGTCCTTGAGAATGCCGACTGGATATGTAATTGGTGCATGTGTATCGGAAGCCGCCGTTGAAACGATATTGACCTCATCAGAAATCAAAGCATCTGTCTTATATACCATTCCTGCATCAACATTTTTAGTTTCTACATAGGATAATACCTGTCTGACATCTTTCGCGTACACGATTTTTGGCTCGATTTCTTCCCATAAGTCCATATTTTCAAGGGATTCCTTGGCATACTCTCCTGCGGGTACCGATTCAGGAGTCCCAATGGCAATACTTTCTGCCTCTGATGTTGCAAGATCCGCAAAGTCTGTAACCGCCTCTTCCTCCTCTGGGACAATCATTACGAGTTCATTCCCGAGTAGAGCTTTACCATCTTCTTCTGCAATATCTCCGTTACTAACCAATATATCAAATTTATCTTCTGCCGCTGAAAAAAATAGATCAGCCGGTGCGCCTTGGGAGATTTGCTGCTGGAGTGAACCAGAACTTCCAAAATTAAATTTCAGATCTACTTCGGGATGCTCCTCTTGGTAAATTGCCTGTATCTCGTCCATGGCATCATTCAAACTTGCCGCCGCTGAAATGGTCAGTTCAACCTCCTCCTCTGTTTCCGTCTCCGTATTATCAGAGGATTGGTCTGTGCTCTGATCATTTGCACATGCCGTGACAATCAAAAGTAAACATAATAGAATGCCGATGAACGTAAACTGTTTTTGCATGCTTTCCACCTCTGTAGATATAATTGATTATATCTTACTATAACTAGTTATAAAAAGAAATGACTTTCATCACGCTTCTTTAGAAAATTCATCCATGTGAAATAGAAATTGGCGTATTTTTCCTATAGTAGATTTGTAGTATTCTGCGTATCTAACCATATAATAGATTTTAGAAGGAATGTCGTCTAGAATTGAACTCATGTACAATAGAAAGACACGTTAAAAAAATATCATTTATAACTATTTATATCTTATTATAATATAATACAATTTAACAAAATAATTCACCAATATAACCTGTTCAAGTTATAATAAAAGAGGGGAGTGATTGAATGGATACTAATACATACTATACCATTGAAGAGGTTTCTCAATTTCTAAAGATATCAAAATTGACTGTTTATGATCTAATCAAAAAAGAAGAGCTTGTCGCTATTCGAGTTGGAAGGCAAATGAGGGTGGAGCAACAAGAGCTTGAAAGATATAAATCGAGAAATAAAACAGGTATCGTGCAAGAAGAAAACTATGCCTCAGGGGAAAATATGGGGTCTAGTAATAATCACAATAAACAGGTAGTCATTAGTGGTCAAGATGTCGTTTTAGATATGTTAAGTAAATATATTGAAACACATACATCTCTTGCCCCTTTACGATTGTATAATGGCAGCTTAAACAGTCTGGTTTCTATGTATCAGGGAGGATGTGATGTTGTTAGTGTCCATCTGTATGACGGGGATACAGGGAAATATAATCTGCCCTATGTCAAATCGCTATTGGTGAACCATCCCTTCATACTCATTAATCTAGTTTGTAGAAATGCAGGGATTTATGTTAAACAAGGAAACCCGCAAAACATAAAAGGGTGGAGTGATTTAGCTAAGTCGCAGATCACGATTGCTAATCGTGAAAAGGGCTCGGGAGCCAGAGCCTTACTTGATGAACAGCTACGAATGAATGGTATCTCTGCCCGTTCACTAAAAGGATATGAAAATGAGTTGAACAGCCATTTTTCCGTGGCTTCAGCTGTGGCTAGTGGACAAGCTGATGCAGGTGTTGGGATCGAAAACGCATCCAACATGATTAATGTAGACTTTATCCCTCTAATTAAGGAGCAATATGATTTAGTTATTTTAAAAACGAAGGAAAACGAGGAGTTAATCAAAATCATTAAGGCAGCCGTTAGTTCTACAGAATACCGCTCTCAATTAGACCAATTACGTGGCTATGATCTCAGTCTTACCGGCAAAGTTATATACGAAACGTTGTGAAGCGGATGTCCTGATTTTTAATTTCTGCTCTTCCCAATAGTTAATTATTTAAATTGTATCGAGACTAATTTTTCTTCTAGATATTCAGATGTATCAGATAAGGTTATAAGTGCTTCAGAATCATTGTTCCATTTCACAGATACATCTGAATTTTTAAGGGGACGCCCATTATTATCAATCTGAACTTCTTTCTCTTTTTCCCCATATTTCATTCTTACGGTGGATACTCCGTGTAAAAAAGGTCTTCCTATTTCGTATATCTCAATTGTATTTATACTACTTGGCGATTCACTGATTTCAAGTGTTTTTTCTTTATATCTCATGTCATAAAGATGTGAAATAACTGGCCATAATATTAATAATGCAAGTATAATAATAGAACTTAACAAAATGATGAGGAAGCCCCATGATGTTTTTTCTTTATTACGTTGTATTTTTTCTTCAAATCCTTCATCAAAACTCATTTATATGCCGTCCCTTTGTAAAATTTATACCACAGTCTTATATTCTAAATTCGATCATTATAGATGGTTCTATTAACTAAGCCAAAATTATGTACATTAAAAACGGTGTTTAATAATATTAAGTCATTCAAAGTTTATCTTAACTTCTTCATCATCTTGATAATTTCCTTTTAGAGTTACGATTGCTTCATAATCATCATTCCAACTTACAGATACATTACTAGGTCCAAGAGGTTCCCCTCCATTACTAAGTCTAATGTCTTTATGATCTCTTCCATATTTAATTCTTACTGAAGATGGCCCCTTTCGAAACGCTTCTCCTTTTTCAACTATCTCAATTGTATTTATATTTCCTGGTGAATCACTTGTCTCAAGTGTCGTACCATAATCATTCCATATTAATGGGCCTAATAGAAATAACAATATCAAAACTGTAGATACTATCACAATAATAAAACATCCCCATGTTGTTCTTCCTTTCGTACGTTCTATTTCCTTTTCTAACTCTTCATCAAAACTCATTTATCTACTCCATTCTAACGTTTATTATTAAACGATGTTCAGTTAATTTTTATTACCAATTCTTTAGTAGATGATATGTTCTTTCTCCTTCTTTATAGATTAACATAATATTTCCATTTATTTCATATGTCGATCTAATTTGAGTTTTTTCCAATAGGCATGTAAAATCATCACCAAAAGTTAAACGTAATGGCTTGGCAGTAGGATACTGTTACTTTGTCTAAGATCGGAAAAAGCGAAAGGAGATCGATTGATATGAGTAACGATTCGATCGTTAACATGTGGGAAGATTATCGAAAAATGAATCCAAATGCACCGAGAGGCTATGATGCGTGGGCATTTGGTGATTCCAAAGAAATGGCTGATGAACTTGCAAAATTAGTATTAGCAGGAACGAAAACAGCAACCTCGTCTAATTATACATTATATGAACGGGATAATGAAGAATTGCCGTATGCAGGTCTTCACAATATTATCCTGGATGGTGATGGCAAGGCTGTGGCAATCATAGAGACGACAGCAGTGGAAGTACGACCTTTTGATGAGGTTTCAGCAGAACATGCGTATTTAGAAGGGGAAGGTGATCGTACCTTGGATTACTGGCGGGAAGTGCACGAAGCCTTCTTCGAAAAGGAATTTAGTCACATTAATCAGGAATTTAATGATAAAATTCCAGTTGTTTGTGAAACGTTTCAATTGGTATATAAAAAATAAACGGCGCTGCCTGAAGTGCTGGCAAAAGGAGAAACATACGGTGCCAGAACATGATCATGACTCTTTTTACAATATGAATCGAAAAGGAAAAATAGCAACAATCATTGGCATAGCACTTCTCATTATTTTAGTGATCGGTCTTGTATTGGGGATTTATTTTGTTGGTCTGACAGGGATTTTTAATTTGCTCGGCGTCGAGTATGAATCCATTTGGTCCTTGGTTCTTTTTACGATCAGCTTCTTTATCCTGGGCACGATTGTCGAACTGTTTTCCAAACCTGTATTCAAAGTGCTCGTCCAACATCTAACCGGTAAAATGGAAGTGCTTTGGACAATATTCACGATCGAAGCTGTATCGAACTGGATCGTCCTGTTCACAGTGGACGAATTTATGCAAAGCATTACCCTTTCCTTGGAAACAGAGATTATCGTTGCGTTGCTCATTGCCGCTGTAGAGATTATTTTTGATAAAGAGACGGATTAGATCATAACATTCTGAAATGAAATATTCCGGATTTAATTGGTGACCCAATTTTTATACCCTGTAATTCTATATTTATTGAATTATATATTCGATTAATATAGAATTAAGAAAAAGACAGGAGGGCGTGGATCATGGAAATTATAAATACGACAGGCAGAAAAAGAGAAAAGTATCATGTGAAAATAAAATACTCACCATTCTGGGAGTGTGCTTTAGGAATTGCGGCTATTACAAACAAACCGTTACTAGATTCCTTAGAAAGGCCTCAAAGGTATTGGCATGAAATCAAGCAGTCATTGTCAGTGGAAGTACGTGAGCATTTGGATTATGTGGAGGAAAATAATACATGGAAAGCATTGCTTCAATTATTGCATCACAGGGATTTTTCAACGTTACCGGAGTTTACAACCTTCATACAGCAGCTCTCTTCTACAGATTTTAAATGTATATGTTTGCCTTTTGTTGGAATGGAGCACCAAGCAACAAGGAAAAGAGCGGCAAGTGGAGACCCCGCCTCCATTCATGAATTGAAAGCGTTAACCGTTGATAATATGTTTTTCCCAGCGTATATAACATTTATTTGCAGTGCTGAAGTCCAAGCACTGAAGACGCATCTGATTGCTGTAATGACAGGATGGTATGAAAAGGTAATCAAGCCGGAGATAGATCAGCTTACGGCTATACTGCAAACAGACTATGAAGCAAAAGCACGTATGAAAACAAAAATGGATAGTGAAGAACTGGTTCAGTGGGCGACCGGCGGTATTCATTATGCTCCTGAGCCTAGTGTGCATAATGTGTTATTAATTCCCCATTTTATTTATCGGCCTTGGAATATTGAGGCAGATATTGAAGGGACAAAGGTATTTTACTACCCGGTTGCCAATACGAGCATTTCACCGAATGATCCCTATTTGCCAAGTAACTTTTTAGTCCTAAAGCATAAAGCATTAGCGGACGAGGTTAGACTGCGAATAGTTAAGTTACTGTTTGAGCGAAATCATTCGTTGCAGGATATTACAGATAAATTAGGAATGGGAAAGTCAACCATTCATCATCATTTGAAATTATTACGTTCTGCGCAGTTAGTTGAAATAAACGATGCAACGTATGTATTAAAGAGGAAAGCAGTTGAGTCATTAGCGAAAGAATTAGATTTATATTTCCATCAATAAGAGAGACGAGAATCTTAGATAAAAGCTGGTGTGTGCATTGAATATATTGAAAAATAGATCATTTACGCTTCTCTGGTTCGGAAATGCTGCATCTGAATTGGGAGGCGCATTTGGAACATTTTGCAATTCACTTCTCATTTATGAACTTACTGGTTCTACAATGGCTTTAGGGAGTATGTGGCTATTGTATTTACTGCCTTCTCTTGTGTTGCAATTAGTTATTGGTCCATTTATTGATAGATGGAGCCGGAAATGGATAATGATAGCCTGCCTTTGGAGTAGAGGATTCATTTTCCTTATCCCACTGATTGCATATACGATGGGGTTACTAGTGCCATGGCATATATACGCTGTCCAGTTGATGGTCGGATTCATTACGCCGTTGTATGTCCCTGCAAATCAAGCAATTCTCCCAACAATTGTGACGAAAGATCAATTGAGCACGGCAAATGCCTATGTTGATGGAATGGTTCGTCTTATGACGTTCATGGCTCCTGTTGTAGCAGGTGTGGTCATTGAGTATATTGGCGTCAATAGCACCCTGACTTTCGTTTGCGTATTACTCCTACTAAGCGGCAGTTTATTGTTGGGGACACGGGAAGAAAGAATAATGCAGGACGTCCGTAAAACATGGGTAGAGCAATTTGTTTATGGAATGCGCCTTTTTTTCAAACATCGGGTAGTTGTTTGGCTTGGAATTTTCCTGGTGTTTGTGCAGTTTGGGGTTGGCGTTACGATGGTGATCAACCTGCCTTATGTCACAGATGAATTAAACAGAGATTATGCGATGTATGGCTATTTCATGGCAGGCTTTCCTTTAGGGTATATGATTGGTTCCCTGCTTGTGGGAAAAGTGACGTTCCATCGCCGGAGAATTCCGATGTTAGGCGCCTTAGTAGTTGGAGGACTTACCTATATTAATTTAGGTGTTACACCATCCATTGTCTTTGCGATTGTTACAGAGATTGTGGCTGGTGTGGCTATGGCATTTTTTAACATTCATAACCTAACCATTTGCCAAAAGGTTACCCCCAACCACGTAATGGGAAAAGTGTTTTCTGTACGTTTATTCATTATTAGGGGAGCCTTGCCACTTGGTGTATTAGTGGGTGGAATATGGAGTGAAGTATGGGGGTAAGGCCTTTGTATATATTCATTGGGACCATGATTTGTATGATTTCCTTACTAGGCATCCTACTTCCTTATTTTAGGTTTATAGATCGTGATGTCCAAGATGATGGAGATATTGCATCCTAATCTATGCACTAAACTGTAATACAGCAATGCCTCACTAAACTTTTACAATTATCAAAACAAAGGATACAATATAATAAGACAACACAAACGGGGAGGGAAGCACATGAAACATGCGATTTACCAAATGGATATCATCGCGGGGGACCCGGAGGCGAATCGGCAGAAGGTTGAAAGATGGATACGTCAGACGATGCAGGAAGAACAACCTGACATCATTGTACTTCCGGAAATGTGGACGACAAGCTATACGTTGGCACAACTTGAGACAATAGCAGATGTGGACGGGGAGCCGACGACTTCCTTTTTAAAGGATATGGCCGCTACTTACAGTATCAATATTATCGGTGGATCTTTTGCTAATAAGAAACCGGATGGAATCTATAATTCTGGTATTGTTATTGATGCGCATGGTAACGTGATCCATGAATATGACAAGATCCATCTCGTCCCCATGTTGGATGAGCCTCGGTATTTAACAGGTGGCAAAGAGAAGGTGCAGGTTTTCGAGTTGGATGGAGTGAAAATGGGGCTGATTATTTGCTATGATCTTCGCTTTCCTGAATTAGCGAGAAGTTTAGCGCTAAAAGACGTGCAAATTTTATATGTAGTGGCAGAATGGCCATCAGCGAGAAAGGAGCATTGGAAGGCATTACAAGTTGCCAGAGCTATTGAAAATCAAATGTATGTGGTTTCCAGTAATCGTACCGGTAGCTATCAGGAGTCTGACTTCGCCGGGGCGTCTATGGTGATTGATCCATGGGGAAATGCGTTGAAGACTGGCAATGAAGTAGCGGAAGAGACAATCATAGAGGTACTCTCCTTGGAATCCGTTCCTCAAATTAGGAAGGATGTGCCGGTATTTTCAAGTAGAATTCCTGAATTGTATGATTGAAAATAGAGGCTACCTCAGTTGGATACTGGAGGTAGCCTCATTCTTTAATTTGTTTTTAAATTTGGGGGTTCTTTCATGACCCCTGTTACTTTATCCTCTGTTACATGAACCTGACAGGTTCTTCCTTCATTGTTTACAAATTTAAATACGCCGTTGTTAAAGTCTGTTCCAATTTCTTTATAGAAGATACCTTCATAGAGGTTGTTTTTCGATCTCGTAAAGCTAAGGCTATAGCCGTCTTCATCTTGTCTCAGGAAGCCGCGCACGCCTTTCTCATAGGTGATGCCATTTTCATTCGCGCCTTTCAATGTCCGATCCGTGGATACGATATGGATGTCAATGAACGTCAAATGGCGCAGGAGAACATTGACAAATGAGCCTTTTGTTATTTCTTCCCATCTATTTTGTGGGCTTTGTCCGATTACAATTTGCGTTATATTGTGGTTATGGGCTACTTCTTTGATAGTTTTGACAGATGATCGCTTTTCATTGTCACGAATAATAAATTCATCCACATCCAGTTCTTCGCATAATTCTCTCCAGCGGTCGACATAGCCGGACTTTTCTGCATCGAATTCATCATATGGAAGTGGGTCGACGGTTAACACATATAATGGACATCCGACGATTTGAGCCAACTTGTGACCACGTTTAATGAGTCTCTCACCATTTGGACCGTAATACACACAAACCAGAATGCTTTCATCCATCCGACCTTTTATTTTTTTCATGACGGCAATCACCTCTTTAATTGTTCATGTAATTCACTCGCTAAGATTACCGAGTGTGTGTATCAAACCTAGATATTGTAACACGATAATAATGGTTGTCAATCCCTTATCTTAAGAATTTTTTCAAGGGGTCATGGATTCACTTTCATCTATCATAGTCGATGTTTACCAAATTTACTATAGAAAAGGTTAAATTGGAATGAAATGGCTTTACAAATGCATTGAAAATGGATTTCGTGTATAATTAACTTGTTAGGCTATCATTCATCTTATGTTACATGTGAGATTGAAGTGTATTTCCCACGATACATGAACATGCTGTCTTGTATAATGAACTCCCAAATCATCTCTATAAAATTGGGACCCATCATGCATTTTTCCACATAGGACTGGTTGCATGTGATTATTTAATCATATTTTTCCAGTATATGCCACCGATTATCCATTGTTAACGAGAAACCATAATAGGGAGTTACATCAATTATCATTAGGCTGTCCTCATGAGCCCTTAGTTTGAAATGGAGGTTAGAATTTGTTGTCTGTGAATTTGGTAATCATCATTCCATTTCTGATTGCCATTATTATTCCGTTTATCAATAAAAAATTAACACGCGTCCATATCGGTTGGATCGTTCTTCTTGTGCCTGCTGGATTATTTATTGCCTTGGCAAGTTATATTCCATCTATCGCAAGTGGACAAACGTTTGCCCATACCATCCAGTGGATCCCAACCTTTGGTGTGAACTTTACCACCTATCTTGATGGACTCAGCTTAATATTTGGACTTTTAATCACTGGAGTAGGTGCACTCGTTGTTCACTATTCCATCTACTATTTATCCTCAAAAGAATCATTGAATAATTTTTATATCTATTTACTACTATTTATGGGGGCTATGCTTGGGGTTATCTTTTCAGATAACATCATGGTTTTATATGTGTTCTGGGAATTAACAAGCATTTCATCTTTCTTATTAATTGCTTTTTGGTATCACCGCAAAAGGTCAAGAGAGGGTGCGCAGAAATCGTTACTGATTACGGTCACCGGGGGTTTTGCAATGCTGATTTCCTTTATCATGCTTTACGTGATTACAGGTACACTCAGTGTACGGGAAATTATTGGAGTAATTCCGGATCATACGGATCACGTACTCTTCATACCTGCGATGCTGCTGCTTTTACTTGCTGCTTTTACCAAATCGGCACAATTTCCGTTTCACATCTGGTTGCCTGATGCGATGGAAGCACCAACGCCTGTCAGTGCGTACTTACACTCAGCCACAATGGTAAAAGCGGGGATTTATTTGGTTGCTCGTTTTACCCCGGTATTCGGTGGGGACGCGATTTGGTTCTGGCTTGTTACAGGTGTAGGGATTCTAACAATGTTCTGGGGTGCTTTTAATGCTGTGAAGCAGATGGATCTTAAAGCACTTTTGGCCTATTCGACTATCAGTCAACTGGGTATGATTATGAGTATGTTTGGTATGGGATCTGCCGCTCTTCACAACGGCTATTCGACGGATTCTGTTATTTATACACAGGCTACGTTTGCAGCGCTTTTTCATCTTGTAAACCATTCTACCTTTAAAGGAGCACTTTTCATGGTTGTCGGGATTGTTGACCATGAAGTGGGGACAAGGGACATTCGTAAGCTTGGCGGGTTGGTTACCTTAATGCCTGCTACATTTACAATGGCTGCCATCGGGAGTTTCTCTATGGCTGGTATACCGCCTTTTAATGGTTTCCTAAGTAAGGAGATGTTCTTTACTGTTGCATTAAACATAATGGAATTAAACATTTTCAACTTGGAAACATGGGGATCTCTTATCCCAATTTTAGGTTGGGTAGCAAGTGTGTTGACCTTTGTCTACTGTTTAATCATCGTATTTAAAACATTTCTTGGCCCTTATCAAGAAGAAAAATTGGAGCGCCCCGCACATGAGGCGCCTGTCGGGATGTTAACCGGCCCTGGTGTCCTTTCGCTTTTTGTCGTTGGTATTTTCTTTTTCCCGAATATACTCGGTGATTATTTGCTCAGACCTGCGATGAACGGCATTTTCCCCGAATTTGTCGAGGGTCTAGGTGTAGAGATTCATGCGTGGCATGGGTTTGAGTTAGAATTATTTATGACGATCGCTATCGTAGTCCTTGGAACATTGTTATTTGTAACGCTTCGTTACTGGAAAGGTATTTACAATCTGTTTCCGGAAACGTGGACGTTTAATACGCTATATAATTTTGCGCTTCATCAATTGGAGGAGAAGTCATATCCTGTGACCCGTTTCTATATGACAGGATTTCTTCATGATTACCTTGTATACATCTATCTTTTCTTTGTCGTGGTCATTGGAGGAACTTTATCTTATACGGGTGCCTTTTCCTTCGATATATCGGATAACGTTCCGATTTCGAGGTATGAATGGATTATTGTGATGGTCATGATGGTGGCTGCAGTCTCTATTCTTTTTGCAAAGTCTCGTTTAACTGCCATTATTCTTAATGGCGTGCTTGGATACTCCATTGCGGTGCTATTTGTTTTATTCCGTGCGCCGGATCTGGCACTCACGCAGCTTGTGATCGAAACAGTCACCACGGTACTGTTCTTGGTATGTTATTATTTCTTACCGGAATGGAAAAAGGAAGATGCTCCAAGGCGGTCAAAAACGAGTAACGCCATCATTTCGATTGGTGTTGGAACTGTGTTCACGACGGTTGCGCTTGCTGTACAGAATGGCAAATTATTTGAGACCATATCAGGCTACTTTGAAAATGCATATGAACTTGCCGGCGGGGAAAATATTGTAAATGCTATTTTAGGTGATTTCCGTGCATTCGATACGATGCTTGAAGTAGTTGTCCTTGTTATAGCAGGGATCGGTGTTTACACACTGATCAAGTTGAAACCTGGAAAGGAGGACAAGAACGTTGAAGATCAATAATGTTATCCTTCGCGCGGTTACGAAAATTGTTGTATTTATTATATTGACCTTGGCTGTGTTTTTATTCTTAGCCGGGCATAATAGCCCGGGAGGCGGATTTGTAGGAGGGCTTGTCCTAGCTTCTGCTTTCGTTTTACTCTTTATTGTTTTTGATATTGAAACCATTCAGCATGCGATTCCATTTGATTTTAAAAAAATTGCTGCATTAGGTGCATTTATTGCAGTAGCGACCGGGTTCGGCTCACTTCTATTTGGTGAACCCTTCTTGAGCCAGACTTTTGGCTATTTTGATATTCCTATTTACGGCGAAATGGAGCTGGCTACAGTTACTATTTTTGAGGCTGGTGTTGCGCTGGCGGTCGTAGGTGTTGTTGTAACGATTATTTTAAGTATTAGTGAGGATGTGTAATACATGGAAACGTTAATCACTATCCTAGCAGGGGTTTTGGTAACTGTTGCTACCTATCTGATTCTTTCCAGGAATCTGATCCGGGTTATTTTGGGGACGGCTATTCTTTCCCATGCTTCCCATTTGCTTATTATGACGATGGGTGGATTGAAGACAGGGAGTGTTCCTCTGCTTGGGGAAGATTCGGAGACTTTTGTTGATGCGGTCCCACAGGCACTTATTTTAACATCTATTGTAATAAGCTTTGCTGTGACGGCACTTTTCCTTGTATTGGCTTATCGGACATACCAAGAAACCGGGGCGGATAAACTCCATGAATTGAGAGGTTTTAAAGATGAATAACCTGCTTGTGCTGCTAATGGCACTCCCTGTGCTTGTGGGGATCGTACTAATCTTTCTCCGCCGGTATGTCCGGTTGCAACGTTGGATCAGTTTTAGTGTCATGATTATTAATTTTATTATAAGTATCATTCTTTTAAATCAAATTCAGGAACAAGGGCCGTTGCGGCTTGATTTTGGAGGATGGGAACCACCATTTGGCATCATGTTTGTAGCGGACTCCTTTTCTGTCATTCTTGTTTTGACAACAAGTATCGTTACGGTTGTCTGTCTGTTATATGCTTTTTCCTCGATTGGGAAATCATATGAAAATATGTTCTTTTATTCTTTTGTGAACTTCCTGGTAGCAGGTGTAAATGGTTCTTTTCTAACAGGCGATTTATTTAATCTCTATGTTTGCTTTGAGGTAATGTTGCTGGCTTCTTATGTACTTATTACATTAGGTGGGAAAAAAGTTCAACTGCGGGAATCGATCAAGTATGTCGCCATTAATGTGGTGTCTTCCTGGATTTTCCTTGTTTCTATTGCTTATTTATATGGCGCGATGGGGACACTTAATTTTGCACATTTGTCAGAGCGAATTGCTGAATCAGGCCAGACGCCTTTGTTAACAGTGATTAGTGTTATCTTTCTCACTGTTTTCAGTTTAAAAGCGGGACTTTTCCTTTATTATTGGCTTCCGGGTTCCTATAGTGCGCCTCCTACTGCTGTTGCTGCACTGTTTGGCGCCTTGTTGACGAAGGTTGGCATATACGCAATGTTTCGTGTGTTCACGCTTCTCTTTTATCATGAACCTGCCATTACGCATACGATTATAGGCTTTTTAGCTGGGGTAACCCTAGTTGGGGGGAGTATTGGAGCAATTGCGTATAAAGATATCAGACAAATTGTTTCGTATAATGTTGTCATTGCTGTTGGGTTTATTTTAGTAGGGCTTGCTGTGATGACACCTGAGGCAATCGAAGGGTCTATTTATTATCTCATGCACGATATGATTGTGAAGGCATTATTATTCTTACTTGCAGGTACGATGATTTCTTTAACGGGTTATGTGAGAATTGATCATATGAGTGGACTTATTAAAAATTATCCGCTACTTGGCTGGATGTTCTTTATAGTAATGCTCTCCCTTGCCGGGGTTCCACCACTTAGTGGATTTATCGGGAAGTTGTTGATCGGACAAGGAGCAGTGGAAGTAGAGTCTTATTTGCTTTTAACACTTGTGTTTATCTCCAGTATATTTGTGTTATATTCACTCTTACGTGTTTTCCTGACCAGCTTTTGGGGGGAGACGCTTATTAGTGAGGACGATGAAGAACCAATGAAAAAAGGTTGGTTGATCCCATGTGTTCTTCTTACTGTAGTGACGATCGGCTTGGGACTTGGCGCAGAAACAGTCGCTGTTTATGTAGCAGATGCAGCAAATACACTATTAAATCCTGATATATATATTGATGCCGTTTTTAATGACTAAATGTGAAAAGAGGTGAATGTGAATGCCTGCCCAGTTTTTAATAAATATTTTTATTGCACTCCTATGGATGCTTTTGAATGATGAAGATGAATTACGTTTTATTACATTTTTAACCGGGTATCTAGTCGGTGCTGCTATTGTATTCTTAATGCATCGTCTTTTTGGGGAACGGTTTTACCTAGCTCGATTCTTTGCAGTCATTAAATTGTTGTTTATTTTTAACGTGGAAATCATCCAGTCGAGTGTGCATGTGATTAAGCATATACTAAGTCCAAAAATACACATCAGACCGGGAATCTTCAAATATGAAACAGAGCTGAGAGGGGAATGGGAAATTGCTGCACTCGCGCTGCTTCTGACGTTAACGCCGGGATCCGTGGTGCTTGAGGTAACGCCTGATGGGGATGCATTCTACATTCATGCGATGGATGTTGAACAATCGAAAGATAATTTAATACGATCGCTATATACATTTGAAAAAGCTATTATGGAGGTGACTCGCTGATGATAGAAACGATGCTCTTTACTGCGCTTACTTTATTCGGTATAGCGATAGCGATTGCCTTGTTTCGCATTGTCATTGGTCCCAGTTTGCCAGATCGGGTCGTAGCGCTTGATATGATTGGGGTCAATCTTGTATCAGGGATCGCTATTATATCTGTTTTGCTTGGGACGAAGTCGTTTCTTGAAGTTATATTAATACTGGCAATTCTGGCATTTATTAGTACGATTGCCTTCTCGAAATACATTGAGAGGGGTGTTATCATTGAACGTAAACGCGATAGTTGACGTGGGAAGTACGAGTGCGAACAGGGGGATGTTTCTGTCTTTTGTGAATATGCCATTGAGCGTAAGTGATATAGTTGAATTCCTAGGTGTACTACTTATTTTAATCGGTAGTATTATGGCTGTCATTAGTGCGATTGGCATCATACGCTTTCCGGATGTATATACACGCTCTCATGCTGGTACCAAAAGTTCTACACTAGCTGTACTTTTGACACTATTAGGAGCACTGATCTTCTTTTGGGTACGTGACTCGTTTAGTGTACGTCTCATTTTAGGAATTGTGTTTGTATTCCTAACGGCTCCTGTATCGGGACATCTCATTAGTCGAGCTGCATACCGGGCTAGAGTAAAGATGTCTGATTTAACGGTCGAGGATGAGTTAGGCGACGCTATCCGAGCATATGAAGAAGATAACGATGATAGTGACAAGGAAGCAAAAGGCGATAAAGGGGAGTAACTGATGAGAGTTGCTTGCCTTTTTTAATGGCTTTTAGATGGGGTCGGAAGTTGTAGAAAGGTAAGTTATCAAGGTATATGGATTGTCATGTATGAGAGGGAAGAAGTCAAGTACATGGAAGGGAGCAAAACGAGAATCCATGTACGAGAGAGAAGAAGTCAGGTACATGGAAGGGAGCAAAACGAGAATCCATGTACGAGAGGGAAGAAGTCAAGTACATGTAAAGGGAGCAAAACGAGAATCCATGTACGAGAGGGAAGAAGTCAGGTACATGGAAAGGGAGCAAAACGAGAATCCATGTACGAGAGAGAAGAAGTCAGGTACATGGAAAGGGGTAAATCGACCAAACCATGTACGATAGAAAGCCTGACTCGATATGTTCAAGGTGAAATATAGGAACAGTGGGGTAGCAACTTCACAATATCTATAAACTAGTAATAGTAAGTCCACCGATGGTTACGTACTACATGTAAATGCTGAGACAATATCCGAATGATCGTCCTTTTTGATTTCACCACACGACACCAGTCATGAATGATGTTGGTTGTAACTTTTTGCTCTGGAAAGAGAAGCTGGAATTCTTTGACTGCTCGCATGACTGCGGTTGAAATAGCTTCCTTACTTTTGCAGTGTTCACATATACATGTCGATCCTTTAATGGAAATGGCAAAAGAATTACATTTCAGACAGGTCACCCCCTTTTGAAGTTGGTCATAGCTGTAAATTGGTAATTGCTTATAGGGAGAATCATGAATATGGAGAGATAGTAATTGATCTGCCAGTCGAAAATGGTTTCTATTTAATTTTGACGCTATCATGTTGCATTGTTTCATATATCGCTTGATCTGGTTGGGGTAAATAAAGGGCTTATGGAGAGGTGCCTGGTATAAAGTGAATTCGCTATTAATAAAAACAACTAAGCCTTCAATTGGGATGGTATATCGATACTTGGTCAGCAGTTGACTTAATAAAGATGTACTTCTTGCCAACTGGTGCAAGGGGTTAACAATTTCCTGCTGAGGTGTTTTGTGAAATTTCTCAGATGGAGCATCATACACAAAGTCTCCCTCGTAATTCTTCACTTCATAAAAATATATTTTATCCGCGGTTATGATTAATGAATCAATTTGAAAGATAGTGTTATTCATTTTCAGTAGCAAATCATTTAGTATGAGGCAGTCACATTGAAGTGTTTCCGTCCATGCATCAAAATTCAATTCTCCTTCGAAACCTTTGTGTAAATGTAGAAAATACTGCTTGTCTTTGGGGGATAATTTCATGCGAAGGTGGAGGCGTTTCAAGGTTTGTAATTCAGCAGAAATCGTTCGGGGTTTATATAGCATTGTACAATTCCTTTCTATTTTAAGATGTCTATTCTATTTTACAAAAAATAATAAAATAATGCCATTATTTTATCAATATTTGTTTAAAAGGTTCATTCATAGGAGGATTCTGACTACGATACCATTTTCATTCACAGCATGCTAGGCAACCGTATATAATGGGTGGATGAATTTTATTGGAGAGGAGGGGAAGTATGCTTTTTGAATATGCATTGGTGTTTGTTGCGGCTGCTATCCCATGGTTTGAAATTGCGGTGGTTATTCCGCTTGGTATTATTAGAGGCTTATCTTCGTTTTGGGTTATGCTGCTTGCGTTTGTAGGAAATGTAATCACTGTTCTTCCGGTTGTTATCGGAGCTGATAAAGTAATGGAATGGTATACAAAGCGGCGGAGGGAAAAAGGAAAGGCGCCTTCTTCTCGCAATGAACGTGGCAAGCGGATATGGAATAAATATGGCCTTCCTGGACTCGCTTTACTCGGCCCGATTTTAACCGGCATCCATCTAGCTGCTTTAATAGCTATGACATTAGGAGCACAGAAAACAAACGCAACGATTTGGATTACGATCAGCCTCGGAATATGGACGCTTATTTTAGGGATTGGTACCATGATGGGATTGGATATCTTTTTATAAAGCGGAACTAATCCCTTGTATATTCGGTTTGGCTATATTTTTGTAAGGAAATGATACCCTTGTAGTTATTTTTTATAATTAGGTTACTTGACATAATGACGATGAACCATTATTATACTTATATAAAGTAACTTACTTCTTAAAGGATAGTATGTGTTTTTTCATGTACTAAATTGCGGGAAGCAAGAAAAATTGATACTTATGTCGAAAGGAGATAGTAACATGGAAAATGTAAAATTGGCAGTCATTTATTATAGTTCAACCGGGATAAATTATCAAATGGCTAAATGGGCTGAAGAGGCAGCAAAGGAAAATGGTGCAGAGGTAAAAGTTGTACGTGCACCTGAGCTTGCACCAGAAGCAGCAAGAGCAGCAAATCCGGCTTGGAAAGAGCATTATGATGCCACAAAAGACATCGTTCCAGAAGCAACATCTGATGATATCGCATGGGCAGATGCAGTCATTTTTAGTGTGCCAACACGATTTGGTAATGTTCCTTCACAAATGAAACAATTCTTGGATCTACAAGGAGGCATATGGGGAGCAGGGAAAACAGTGAATAAAGTAGTCAGCGCAATGTCATCCGCACATAACCAGCATGGCGGTCAAGAAGCAACAATTCTTTCGTTGTACACGTCGATGATGCACTGGGGAGCGATTATCGCAGCACCAGGTTATTCTGACGAGTCACTAGTTGTAGCCGGTGGTAACCCGTATGGTACCAGTGTTACGCAGGATGATGATGGAAAAATGGTAGAAGATGTGGAAGAAGCAGTGAAGTATCAAGCTAAACATACGCTGGATATTGCAGCACGTGTTAAAGCCGGAAATTAATTAGTTTATCTAGTACAAGCTGATTGGGTTCTTCCCAGTCGGCTTTTTTCTTTAATGGACTGTCTTTGGACCGTTGGGATGAAATAGTGTTGTTTGCCAAGCCGAAGCCGGGGAAGAAAACAGGATTAGAACTGAAAATCCGCAATCTAAAATGGATCGCGGATTTTTAGCTAATCGACAAAATATGACAAAATGTGGGTGGTTCCAGGCACTGTTCACCATGGCGTGACAGATGTCGATAAAACAGGTAAAATAACCGAGGAAGGGGGATACGTTATTTCATGAAAAGGTTACGAGAAAGATGCGCTCAAATAGCGGCACATCCGCATTTTATGAATACGATTATTGGCTTTATTATTATCAATGCTGTTTTAGTTGGGTTAGAGACATATCCCTTTTTTGCTGAGAATTATTCGGGTTGGTTGGATATAGCTAATCAGGCGTTACTCTGGATTTTTACGGTGGAAATTATTATTAGATTACTAGGAAGTAGATCGCTCGGGGCGTTTTTTAAAGATCCGTGGAGTTTGTTTGACTTTGTGATTGTTGCTAGTGGCCATTTTTTAGTGGGATCCCATTTTGTGACCGTTTTACGGATATTACGGGTCCTTCGTGTGTTGCGAGCTATTTCGATTATCCCGTCCCTTAAGTTAATGGTGAATGCCCTTTTAAAAACAATCCCATCAATGGGAACGGTGCTACTATTACTGGGTATTTTCTTTTACATCTATGCGGTTATTGGTACCATGCTGTATCAATCCATCGCTCCGGAATACTTTGGGAGCTTGCACGCATCTCTGTTAACCCTTTTCCAGGTTGTGACGTTAGAATCCTGGGCAAGTGCTGTTATGCGTCCAATTTTAGTTGAAGACCCCACATCCTGGTGGTACTTTGTAACATTCATTATGATAGGTGCTTTTGTTATTATAAACTTGCTTGTCGGTGTAATTGTAAACAATGTAGAAGAGGCTCATCGGGAGGATACCCCTTCCCCTACAGATTTGAAGCTTGCTGAAATGCAGAAAGAAATGCAGGAGATTAAACGTTTGCTTGAAAAGGACTCAACATAGATCTAAAAAGAGCCACGATGGTCCATCCTCAACAAATCGTGGCTCTTTTTATGTGATTTAATCCATCAGCCCGCCAACAATTTCATAGGATCGCTTTCTATCTTCTATATTATAAATTTGGGAGTTGATGATGATTTCATCTGCTTGTGTTTCTTCCTGGAACCTTTCCAGGCCGCGTCGGACGGTTTCTGCATCTCCAATAATAGTTGTACGTGGGTCAAGGCTTTGCTCAATCGCTGACAGCTCCATTGGTGAATACATCTCTTCAATATTCTCCACCGGTGGCAGTAGTTTCGTTGGCTGTCCTTTTTGCATGGTTAAAAATTGTTGCTTGAGACTTGTTGCCAACCATTCCGCTCTTTCATTCGTATCCGCTGCGATCACATTGACACCAACCATGGCGTATGGTTTTTCCAACGTGTCGGAAGGCTGAAAATTATCGCGATACAGTTTTAGCGCTGGTATGGTATATGCTGGTGCAAAGTGACTGGCGAATGAAAAATATAATCCTTTTTGCGCGGCAAGTCTGGCGCTAAAATCGCTGGAGCCAAGCAGCCAAATAGGAATATCAAGCCCTTGCCCAGGCACAGCTTTTACACGAGATATCGGTTCATCAGCAAAATAATCCTGTAATTCATTGACCTGCATTGGGAAGTCCTCTGGTCCTGTATTCAATGTACGACGCAATGCGTATGCGGTTGCCTGGTCACTTCCCGGTGCGCGACCAAGGCCAAGATCAATGCGCCCAGGATAAATAGACTCCAGTGTACCGAACTGTTCTGCAATGACAAGTGTTGCGTGATTTGGCAGCATAATTCCACCAGCACCAACACGCATATGATTGGTAGCACCCGCAATATGGCCGATAATCACCGATGTTGCCGAGCTGGCAATACCGGGCATATTATGATGCTCTGCTAACCAATAACGATGGAAACCGAATTGTTCCACATGCTGTGCTAAGTCCACGCTATTTTTAAAAGATTCACTTGGATTGCTGCCCTCAACAATAGGCGCAAGATCCAGAACGGATAGTGGGATATTATTAAATGTTTTTGAATTGGTGGATGTCAAATTTCTTCACTCCTTTGTAATACTTGCTTTATATGAAAATGATACGTTTTTTAACAGGTTGCGTCCAATTATCAGCTTTATGCAGGTTGTGTCATGCTTTTTCAACGTATATGCAAGGATGGATTACGTGGAAAAGGGGTGGATCGCTTCTCTCTGGTACATGGTTGCGTTAGTTCTAAGTCTAGCATGTACCAGAGAACCACTCTCATGCACCTTTTTCCGCTGAAAAAGTCTATCCATGTATCAGAGAACGGTTTTCATGTACATGCCTCAACCAAATCAAGCTCCTCCATGTACCAGAGCGTTGCCCTCAGGTATATGCTTCAATCAATTCGAACCTTCCATATACCGTAGAAATTTTTTCATGGAATTCATCATCATTTGCCTTCACCCCTCAAAATCAAGTATGATATAAAATAGTAATAAAAGCGTTTTGAAATGAGGGTTCAAAATGAACAAAACATCTATATATGGACTGACATATGACAAATTGACGGATTGGCTCGTGGAGCATGGGCAAAAGCGTTTCCGCGCGCAGCAGGTCTGGAATTGGCTGTATAAGAAGCGGGTCAGGAGCTTCGCGGCTATGAAAAATGTAAACAGCGAAACCATCGAGCTACTGGAGGAAAACTTTGCCATCCACACACTGGAAGAAGAGATTAAGCAGGAATCTGAGGATGGCACAATTAAATTCTTACTGAAATTAGCGGACGGTAACTTAATCGAGACGGTTCTCATGCGCTTTAATTATGGTCTGTCTGTATGTGTAACCACCCAAGTTGGCTGTAATATCGGCTGTACATTTTGTGCAAGCGGGTTGCTGAAAAAGAATCGTGATCTTTCAGGTGGCGAGATTGTTGAGCAAATCATGAATGTGCAAAGACATTTGGACGCACAAGGCGAGGATGAGCGTGTGAGCCATATTGTCGTGATGGGAATTGGTGAACCATTTGATAACTTTAACAATCTGATGGACTTCCTCTATGTTGTCAATGATGATAAAGGATTGAATATCGGAGCAAGGCATATCACCGTCTCTACAAGCGGACTTGCCCATAAAATATATGAATTTGCTGATACAGGCATTCAAGTGAATTTAGCAATTTCCATCCATGCGCCAAATAATGAGCTGCGTTCACGGATTATGAAGATTAACAAGGCGTTTCCGATTGAGAAGCTGATGAAAGCTGTTGATTATTATCTGGAGAAAACAAACCGACGTATTACCTATGAGTATATTATGTTGCGTGATGTGAATGATCATGAGGAAGAAGCGAAACAATTGGCAACATTATTATATAATCATCGTCACTTGGCTTACGTAAATCTTATTCCATATAATGCTGTTTCCGAACATGATCAGTACGCAAGAAGTGAATCCACAGCAATTCAGGCTTTCTTTGAAACACTTAAGACACACGGGATTAATTCTGGCGTACGCTGGGAAAATGGCGCCGACATTGACGCCGCATGTGGTCAGTTGCGAAGTAAGCAAATTAAAAAGACAAAAGCAGTGTAATAGAGGGAAGGAGCACATCTAATAGTATTAGATGTGTTTCTCTATCTATTTTTCATATATAGATGATTATCTATTCCTCATAGAATTCCAAACATTCGACATTCGTTCTCAAGTGCTTTACATACAGGCCTTTTCGATTAAACACAGGCTTATTTTTCCAACCGAGAGACAATAAGAATGTTTACGAAGTCTTTTGTTGTGTTATTATGGAAAACATATATAATCAAACAAATACGATAGGATGAAACTTCATTATGAAAACAAAGAAAAAACATTTTTCCAATGTATTCACTTACGCCACAATCATTGTTGGGGCACTAGTCCTTCTAGGCGCCGTATTCCCTGATCAATTTGGTCAAACTTCAGGTGCTATTGGCACATGGGTCACAGATACCTTTGGTTGGTACTATATGACGGTGTTTACTTTAATTTTATTCTTTTGTATATTTTTAGGTTTTAGCCCCATTGGTAAACTCAAACTGGGTAAACCAAAAGACAAACCTGAATTTAAAACAATATCATGGTTAGCCATGTTGTTTAGTGCTGGTATGGGGATTGGCTTAGTGTTCTATGGTACATCTGAACCAATCTCCCATTATCTGGCTCCGCCTACTGCTGATCCTGAAACAAAAGCTGCCTTGGCTGAAGCAATGCGATCAACGTTTCTGCATTATGGATTCCATCCATGGGCTGTATACGGTATTGTAGCACTTGCGTTGGCTTATTCGCAGTTTCGAAAGGACGAAGTTGGTTTACTGTCTAAAACATTACGACCTATTCTGGGAGATAGAGTAGATGGCCCTATTGGTTCTGTTGTTGATGTGTTATCCGTATTTGCAACCATTATTGGTGTGGCTGTTTCTTTAGGGGTAGGAGCCATGCAGATCAATGGGGGATTGAACTATCTTTTCAATATCCCTAATAATCAGCTGGTTCAAGGCATTATCATCGCTGTAGTTACAGTGCTGTTCTTGTATAGTGCTTGGAGTGGCTTAAGCAAGGGTATTCAGTATTTAAGTAATTTAAATATGATATTAGCAGGTCTATTGTTTGTTGCTATCTTAATTCTAGGTCCAACGCTACTTATTCTCAATATGATACCAAGTGCGACAGGTGATTATTTAAATACATTATTATTCAATAGTTTAGATGTCGCTCCATTAAACGATCAAAAAAATGAGTGGATGCAGTCTTGGACCCTGTATTATTGGGGTTGGTGGATGAGTTGGAGCCCATTTGTAGGAATATTTATTGCAAGAATTTCACGTGGTCGATCAATCCGGGAATTTGTCATTGCGATATTAACGGTTCCAATTGTTGTGAGTATCATATGGTTTAGTACATTCGGTCTGACAGGCATTGACGTTGGACAAAATACACCAGCTATATTTGACATGCCACCTGAAACGCAGTTGTTTGGTATTTTTAATGAATTGCCTATAGGTATCATTTTATCGTTCCTTACGTTGGCGCTTATCGCATCTTTTTTTATTACTTCAGCCGATTCTGCAACGTTTGTTTTAGGTATGCAGACTGCTTTCGGTAATTTAAGTCCTGCAAATTTTGTTAAAGTCGTATGGGGATTAGGGTTATCGGCAATCGCATATGTATTGCTCTTAGCAGGTGGAGAAACCGGCTTAGACGCCCTACAATCAGCAGCCATTATATCGGCATTGCCGTTTAGTGTAGTGGTCATATTGATGGCTGTCGCATTTTATAAAGATGCCAACCGGGAAAGAAAATACTTAGGTTTAACACTTACGCCGAATAAAAAGAGAATGAAAGAGTATATGGAAAAGTCAATGATGAGAAAGAAGATGGAAAAAGCTGGTGAACGAGATGGATGAAATATGGGGAGCGCATCTAGTGGTTAGATGCGCTCCCCATTTAAATTACTATCGATATATAAAAATTATAGTCTGTTATCACGTATCTTTTCTAAATATCGAATTAATGGATATATGACTGTAAAACAGATTGAAAAGATGACTACAACGATTGCTGTACTTTTAATCATTGGATCAGAAGTGAAAATGAAAAGAAGGATAGCTGCTATGCCTATTCCGAGTACGACCAACAATGGCCCCAGATTCGATTGTCTATCCGGCCTTTTGTTGTTATCTATACCGATATCTATATTTCCATATATCAACGGAATACAACTTAATATCAGTACGAACATGAAGGGGCTTTTGATGGCGCTACTTAAATCAATTGTTATTGCATTGTAGACTAAGATACTTGTAATTCCGATGGTTTGAATAATCAATGCAATCTGCATGTATTTCAAATTCTTTAATATCAACCGTTCATCCCTAATTTTTTTCATGTATTATCATTCTCCTTTTCTACCCAAAATACTTCATCCAATGTTTTATTAACGGCATAGCATATATCCAAACACAGCTTTAAAGTTGGATTGTATTTCCCTTTTTCAATGAGGCTAATGGTCTGCCTTGTTATTCCCGTTTTCTCTGCCAGTTGCTGTTGTGTTAAATCCATCTGCACACGAGCAATTTTTACGTTGTTCTTCAATTTTGCATAACCACCTTGCGTGTATGGTAATATATAAGTTACATATTTCCATATATATATTACATTTATGTTATATTTTTAACAAGCCATTATCAACTTTTATTTACGGTCTATGCTATGTCTTGATATGTTGGTTGAATGACCTTTAAAAAGATGTAATAAGCTAAATACAGAAAGAAAATGCCGCCAAGTAATCAAGTATATGATCCCAATAAAAGTAAAGTAAGGGAATGGGAATTAAGATTAAATAGAAACACCCCCAATGATCCGTTGCTTTTTAGGCATCATTAAAAATCACTACCTACATATAAATTTCAGATTATGTTCTGAAATGTTTATCCCACTCTAAAATTTATTGTAACATATAAATTGCATAAATCAATATATAATTTACACTTAATCGTTGTTGTATTGTTCGAATGCTCTTAATTTCCATTAAAAATGAACCATCTTATTTAAGATGGTCCTGGGGTATAGTGAAATTTAACATTTGATTTCTAAAATCCATTGAGCGATTCAGCAGCGCTTTCGGAAACGGTAAATCCGGTGGTCCAATCACTTATTTGTAACTCGATATAAGGGGCGTCTCTATAGGTAACAATAGAAGCGATCGCTTGCAATTCGCTTTGATTCGCTTTTGCCTCCCCTAAACGTCTCGTGGGTTCTTGATACAAGATGAATTGTTTCTCTTTTTCTGCCTTGTCCGGGACTTGGGCAGGTTCCCATGTATCAACGTCGAGGATATCAACAAACGTTTGGATTTCCTCATCTTCCGTCATCGTGAAAGTAGGCATCGTATCATCCCATTCCTTGACCTCAACTTGTTGACTTTTCCTCATATTCTCCTTCCATTCAGCTGGATCGAGTGGTTGCGCTTGCTCGTTGCTACACCCAGTGAAAATGGCTGTGGCAATGAGTGTAAACATACAACATATCAGCATATTCTTCATTTTAATTCCTTCCTTTCGTTGTTTTCTACCGTTTTGTAAGCCAGAAATCGATAGGATTGAAGGATACCTAGGAAGTAGATAAAAAGATAAACGGATGTGCCAGACAATATCATACTCATTGCTAACATCATAGATACCCAATCCTCAACCAATTCTATACCAATCAAAGGCAGGACTAAAAAGCTGATACCAAAAAGAATAATACTAACAAGAATGAGAACGTTATATTTTTTCTTCTTCGCCATATAGATGTTTACAAGCTCTTCTTTAACCCCTTCATCAAACAATAAAGGTTCTCTTTGTAGTTGCGGGTATGGGTTCCCGGTCAATAAGATGGAAATAAAAAGGGCGGCGGAAATGATCATCGCCATTAGATAAAGAAGGGCGCCAATTTCGTTGAATAGAAATACAAAAGCAGCTCCTGCCAGTAACAGCGCAATGGCCCATGCCATCTTCCTATATTTCAACGTTTGGTGTAACAGGTAGCCACTTGCCATTTCCTGACTCACATAAAACCCCTTTTCGTTTGTTGAAATGGTTTCTTTCGGCTCCTCTGCATCATGTAACAGATAATCGAGCGTCACATGGAACATTTCACTCATTTTGATGATCTTTTCGATTTCAGGATAGCCATTGTCATTCTCCCACTTACTAATAGCTTGACGAGATACGTGTAATTGAAATGATAGCTCTTCTTGGGAAATGCCGGCTTCCTTTCTTGCCTGTTGAATTTTTTCTCCAAAAGTCAATGTAGTCTGCCTCCTTTCTCGATTCAGGTTATAATAAAACGATTGCATTTGCCACCAACATCTAGTTGCCATTTCGCAATTTTCTGTTGCAACCAGTGTTTTCTTCCTTTGCAACTAGTAATTTAAAAGCTTTTTGTAAAAAATTTACCTATAAAACGAGTGAGGGTAAATTAATGTTATTTATCCTCACTCTCATCCTCTATGTACTCAATCAAGTCACCTGGTTGACAGTCTAAGGCTTTACACAGTGCATCAAGTGTTGTGAAGCGGATTGCTTTTCCTTTCTCATTTTTCAATATGGATAAATTGGCCGGGGTGATGTCAACGATTTCGGAGAGCCTGTTCAGTGACATTTTACGTTCAGCCATCATGACATCAAGTTTTATTCGTATCATTTTGTCATCCCTACTTCGTATTTATATTGTTTTTTCATTTTCTTCCACTGCATTAACGGCCATTTTCATTGCCGAGGAAATAATGAGAAGGACAATGCCAACAATAATAAAATCAACATAGGCGATATTTGAAAAGGCAATGGAAGCATTGGAAATATCCAGTGCAGTGATAGCTTTTGATAATAATAGTCCGTCCATAAAAGTTGTAGCAGCCCCCAACACAAGAAAGGTTATCCCTAGTTTGAAAAGAATAGAGACATTTTCATACATAAAAATACTATTTCCATAGATGTTTTTTAATAATTTATACATAAACCATAAAAATAGGAGGGCAAACAAAAATAAGCCCGCATAGGAAATAAAATCTAGGAATATAAAGGATTTATCCGCGTAAAGATCTGGTTGTTGGTAAAAATGGAGATCCATATAGCCGAATATTGGTTCATAGGTTCCAAAAGATCTAGCTAATCCACTACCGGGCATCCAAATTCGTGAGGCATATTCAATTATTGTAACAACACCAGTTAAAAGGACAAGGTAGAAAAGGACTAAACAAAGTATCGATGTTATTTTGAATATAATGTTTGATTTCATATGTACACTCCTTACTGATTAAGCTCACATTTGTTTATCGGTATAATTGAACTGTATAGCAATGGTAACATATCTCTTTTCTATTGTTAATGATATAATAACGTTAAGCAATATAATATTATTGAATATCAATAAAAAAATATTGCAATAGATAATATGTTTAGTTATATTTATCCCAACCATATATAACAAATCTGGAGGTCGGGTACATGTCGGAAGCACTATAGCAATAAGGAATGCTAAAAAGAAGATTGGTAGGAAGGAAATTGTTAAAGTGTTATCTTTTACGATTCATAGAGGAGAAGTAATGAAAAAATAATTATTACCTGGGAAATGATATTCAGCCTACTTAAATATGGGGCATGATAATTTGTGATGGAAAACGAATTACTTTTATACGACGATTGTTGCAGCAGGTATTGTAGATAAATGACTGGGTTAAAACTAAAAGGGTGATCTTTTGTACACAGATATTCCAGCACCACAGAATCGATTATCGAAAGATAGTATTAAGGTCTGGTTAATCAGGGAAACAGCAGAGAATATGGTTGGATTTATCATACTGGGGGTCCTATTTTACCTTGACTATTATTTGTCTTGGAGGGAATGGATAGGCTGGATCTTTATCGGATTAACCGTGTTAGCTATTATAGGAACAATTTGGTCTTTTTTTAAGGCCTTTTTACTTTACAAACATTGGCGCTATGGGATAAGCGAGGAATTTTTACAATTAAAATCAGGTGCATTGAAAGAAAAGCATGAGCTGGTACCGATGACGAAAATCCAATCTGTATCTACCAATCAGGGTCCATTGTTGCGCAGGTACAACCTATACGCCATTACCGTGAACACGATGGGGAGTGAGCATGTGATTCCGGCATTGCCCAAGCCAATTGCCATGGAACTAAGGGGTCAAATTGCCCGCTATGCGAAGGTGAAGGAGGCAGACGAATGATCGAAGAAAAGCGGCATCATCCGCTTACGATTCTGTATGACATTTGGGAATTAATCAAGAATTCCTTTTTCTTTATCATTCTCCTATTTGTGATTCAGGGAGATTCGGATTTTTGGCTGATTACGTACGGACGAATGGCATTTATTGTTATTTTTGGACTTGTGCTTCTGTACATACCGATTAAATGGTTGACGCGTACGTATATATTTGATGAGACATCGCTTCAATTGCAGCGGAAGTTTTTTACGACGACAAAGCAGACCATTCCTTATACGAAAATTCAACATGTGAAGCGGAAAACGAAGGTGTTTCATCGATTATTCAATATGACCTCCCTTACTGTTGAAACGAGTATTCAGGGTGATGGTGGTACGGTGAACTTCGACGTGCTTACACCTAAGGAAGCAACGCAG
This sequence comes from Virgibacillus sp. NKC19-3, assembly GCF_019837165.1. Taxonomy (NCBI): domain Bacteria; kingdom Bacillati; phylum Bacillota; class Bacilli; order Caryophanales; family Bacillaceae; genus Virgibacillus; species Virgibacillus saliphilus. The sequence continues at coordinate 3,825,583 of NZ_JAGYHC010000001.1, read as the reverse complement.
ATCGAGGAGCGAATTCAAGGAAAAGTACAGGGGGAGGAAGGGAATGATAGCGCTGGGATAGTGTTATCAGATAGCGTAGAGGCCAATCCCGAACAGCAACGCGAAGCAGGTGTTACTGTCCATTTCACACCAACGAAAAGGGATACGCTTAAAGCTTCTTTTACATCGTTTAGTTTTATCGCTGTTATTCCAATCGCAGGATCCTTTATTTCTCAAACAGAGCAAATGTTTCGTGTGGATGGGGAAGTAGAAGGGTTCTTTTCCTCGATATTAGGTTCTTGGTGGATGATTAGCCTTTTCCTGCTTGTCGTAGTACTTCTTGCTATTGGTGCAGGAGTTATTTGGACGATGTTGAGATACGGCAAGTATGAGATTGCTTCGGATAGCGAGAAAATTTATATCACAAAAGGTATGTTGGAAGAGAGCTATTTTTCGATTACCAAAGACAATGTTCAGGCAGTGAGTGTGGAGCAATCATTCATGAAGCGGATGCTCGGGCTGGCAGAGGTAAAGTTGACCAGTGCTGGTGGAATGGGCGAAGATGACTTAGAAATCAATACGCTATATCCCTTTCTGCCTGTCAAACGTGCGTATGCCATGATTACGGAGTTATTACCGGCGTATCAGGTGTGCCAAACGATGGAACGCCTGCCTAGAAGGACGTTCTGGTTACGCATGCTTATGCCAAGTTGGTTCTGGATCATTGTAACAGCTGTTCTATATTTTACGAAGGCAGACTTTTTTGGAGTGGAGCAGTCGTGGTGGATCATTTCCATTATCCTTCTAGTTCTGATTATGGTCTCTCGAATATTAAATTACGTTCATTCGCGTTATGTATTGAATGATCAATTTGTCCAATTCAAAACCGGTGGATTTACGACATCGTTATTTCTTTCCAAACGGAACAAGATCATAGAGGTTCAAGCAACACGAAATATCCTGCAGAAGAAATTAGGCTTAGCCTCTCTAGTTACGGTTAATCGCGCTAAGCCCGTTGAGCACACAGAAATGAAGGATGTACCAGTGGGATGGGCCAGTGCATTTTATAAATGGTATATGGCACGGAATAAGGAAGTGGAGATGGAGCATTAATGTAGAAAGATGATCCGAAGGGAAATAATGTATAAAAAAAGGGAATGACATCTTATAAGAACCCCCCTTTGGGAAAGGCTAAGAAATGTAGCTTTTACCAATGGAAAGGGGAACACTTATGAGTGATACGAACAAAGGAAGCGAAAACAAGAAACAAGCACAATTGGAACAGTATAAGGTTGATGATTTGAATAAAAAAATGACAATGGATCAGGGGCTTAAGATTTCGGAGGATGAGTTTTCCTTGACTGCCGGTGAACGCGGCCCGAGCCTGATGGAGGATTTTCATTTTCGTGAAAAAATGACGCATTTTGATCATGAACGTATACCTGAGCGGGTTGTGCATGCGCGCGGTTTTGCGGCACATGGAGAGTTTGAGCTTTACGAATCCATGAAGCCCTATACGAAAGCTAACTTTTTGCAAACACCAGGGACAAAAACCCCTGTGTTCACCCGTTTTTCTACCGTGGTAGGCTCCAAGGGGTCTTCGGACATTGTTAGGGACGTACGCGGATTTGCGACAAAGTTTTACACAGAAGAAGGAAATTACGATTTAGTTGCCAACAATATGCCTGTTTTTTTCATTCAGGATGCCATGAAATTCCCGGATGTTGTTCATGCGATTAAACCAGAACCCCATAATGAAATTCCACAGGCAACAGCAGCACATGATACGCTGTGGGATTGGGTTGCCAACAATCAGGAATCAGCCCACCAGATCATGTGGCTTATGTCCGATCGAGCTATACCGCGCAGTTTTCGGATGATGCAAGGATTTGGCATTAATACATTTCGTTTTGTAAATGAGAAAGGAAAAGCGCATTTTGTCAAATTCCATTGGCTTCCAGTGCTTGGTGTTCATTCATTTGTCTGGGATGAGGCGCAGAAGGTGGCTGGCAAAGATCCGGACTTTAATCGACGCGATTTGTATGATGCGATAGAGCGAGGTGACTTTCCGGAATATGAACTCGGGGTGCAAATCATTGATGAAAAGGATGAATTTGCTTTTGACTTCGATATACTGGATGCTACGAAACTTTGGCCAGAGGAAGATGTCCCTCTGAAAATTGTCGGTAAGCTTACCTTGAATCGAAATACGGATAATTTCTTTACGGAAACGGAACAGGTAGCGTTTCACCCGGGAAATGTTGTTCCGGGCATTGATTTTACCAACGATCCTTTGCTGCAGGGGCGTCTATTTTCCTATACGGATACCCAACTAATTCGATTGGGTGGACCGAATTTTCATGAATTACCGACGAACCGACCGATCTGTCCGTTCCATAATAATCAGCGTGATGGCTATGGTAGGCAGACGATTAACAGGGGGAATGTTGCTTATCATAATAATTCACTTGCCAATAATACACCAGCCACATCAACTGCAGCCGAGGGCGGATTTGTTCATTACCAGGAAAAACTGGAGGGCAAAAAGGTTCAAGCACGCAGTTCCAGTTTTAAGGATCATTTTTCTCAAGCGAAGCTATTTTGGAATAGCATGAGTGAGACGGAAAAGCAGCATATTATTAATGCCTTTAGCTTTGAAGTTGGTAAGGTGAAAAGCATGAATATTAGGCAGCAGGTCGTGGAAATGTTTAGCAATGTAGATTTAGAATTAGCTACTGCATTTGCAAAAAATATTGGAGCAACGCCGCCAAGTAAGGGTGGATCCAATGTGACCAAGTCATCACCAGCTCTTAGTCAGGCCAATACAACAAAAATACCGGCAACCCGTAAAGTGGGGGTTATATTAAATCATGGTTTTAGTTGCAAGGAAGTGAAGGATATTCTGCACGGATTGCAGGCAAAAGGCATTGTGTATGAGGTTGTAAGTGAAAAACTCGGTGTTGTAACAGGGGATAATGGGGAGGATTTGAAGGTCGATTACACGTTTATAACGACGCACGCGGTATTGTATGATGCCCTCTATATTGTCGGAGGAAGTGGCGAAAGTAGTGTATTTCATAACGATACGACTGAATTTTTGAATGAAGCTTTCAAGCATTATAAACCAATTGGCGCCACACATGATGGGGAGAAATGGCTGAAGGAAAATAATATGCAAAAAAGCGCCGGTATTGTGATGAATGATAATCATCAGAAATTCGTGACTATGTTTTCCGAGGCAATTGCCCAACACAGACATTGGGAACGAGAAGTTATTTGAAAATGGGGAATGGAGATAAGAGTGGATACTCTTGTCTCTTTTTTATATGGTTAATAATGGCAATTTTATGCTTGCAAACATAAATGTAAACATGTATGCAAAATGTTTACAAAAGAATACAAAAAAGTTTTCTTGTGTTCAAATATGTGTACATGCTGTTTTAAAGGTGTTTGCAAATTGTAATCATGTAAACAAAAATGAATGCAGAAAAAGTTTTATTGATTATTTTATGAAAAACTATTAACCTAGTAATAGTACTATTTTTCGAGAGGAGTAATGTTACAATGACAAAACCAAGAACTGCAGCAGTAGATGTTGGAAATGATGCGCTAAAGGCAAACTTTGGCAAAATGGAAAATACAGTGTACATACCTAACGTTATCGCACCAGATTTGGAGGATCGTCCGGTAATTGGAATAGAGGATTTAGATGAGAAAGATGTGCTGGATAATATCCATATTCGAGTGCACTCCCCAGCACTGGAGGAAAATAATGCAGTTTATCGTGTAGGTAATTTAGCAACCAAGAGCAGTAATTCAACTGAGCTTGATCCCGGTGGTAGTAAATCGGAAGAGGATCAGACCCTGGTCATGCTTTTCGCATCGATTGCACTAGATGCTGTTACAAGTGACGCATTTAAGTCAACAAAAAAAGACATCATTGATGCGAATTATACACTTGGAACCGGACTACCTTTACGTGAAGTGAAGGAAGGAAAAGATGTAGGGTATCGTTCTCAGTTGTTGGGTTCTGTACATCAAGTAGAATTTTTAGTAACACCAAAATATCAAGGCAAGAAGGTAAATATTAAATTTGATGAAGTCAAGGTTTACCCGGAAGGCTTTGCGGCTTACGTGAACTTAATTATGGATAATGACCTGAAAGTGATAAATAAGGATCTGATTGATAAGCAAATTTTAATCCAGGATATTGGTGGCTTGTCAACAGATATTGCAGTCATTCGAAATCGTAATGTGGATGATGATAAGGCACAAGGGTTTAACCTGGGAGTTTCTGAGTCTCTGGAGGATATCCGGGAAGAAATTCGCTCCAAACACGGTGTGGAATTGGACAGTCGCCGGGACGTTGTTGACATCATCACCCGGAAAAATGATCGAAATCATATCATGGTAAAAGGAAGCAGAACGAATGTCCATGACATCACTGATCATATTTTATTGGAACTTGCGAAAAAGGAATATCGCTTCTTGAGAAATGTTTGGCAGAAAAATTCACAATCGGAGATTTGCTATTTTGTCGGTGGGGGATCTACCGTATTGAAGGATTATATCAAAGCGCTAAACAATAAGATGGATGGTTTTAATATTGAATTCTTTGAAGATGAAAATGAAAGTATCTGGATGATGGCAAATGCGTATTATAAGTTAATTACAGATTTTGTCCGAAAATCAAGTAAAGATGACAATAAGGAAAACGTGAAGGAAGAGCAAGCAACGACGGAAGCTAAATAGGGTGAGAGGATGTCTAAGAATAGTATAGAACGGGGACAGTCTATTACATTTCGTGTCCCCTCTGATACGCCGGATTACCTTTTAAAACAATTGCAGAAGTTAAAAGAAACAGAGCGACGAAACTTTTCCAGCAAAATTGCTCAGTATGTCTTAAAGGGTGTGAACGAAACCTATTCGAAAGAACGGGAAACGATCACGATTCCCATGCCGAAACAGCTTACAAAGGAGCAGAAAAGCTGGTTAAAACATGAGCACTCGGAGGCGCTCATTGGAACGATTCTCTATCAATTATTAAATGATCCCATGCGTGCGACGACGCTGCTGGCCTCATTAAATAGTAACACAAGTAATATCGATGAGGCGTTGTATTTGCAGGAAAGTGCTGCAGCCGATGAAGGAGACAAGAAGGAGACAGCGTCGAATTCAGATGTTTCATTGGATGATGTGGATCTGGGTGCATTGCAGAACGACCTCCACGCACAACAAGAAGAGGAAGCAGATGATGAAGAAGATGACGATCCTTTGGGTGACTTCTTCTCGAATATGAATAAGTAGGAAAGCTGGTTTGAGAGGTTTTAAGCCTTTTGAACCAGCTTTTTTTTACCGATTTTACATCACCAATATATGTCTTGAGCTAACCAGCCTATTGTGTTGATGCGATGCACATTCATAATTAGGAACATCGTCTGGTTTCTTGTCTTTTTGAAAGGCGGGTTAGTGCTTTTCTAAAACGTTAATCCTACTGTGTTTGTAAGTAACAAGCAATAGGATCATACCTATCCTTCACTACTTATGTTTGGCATCTCCCTGATCATCAGAAGTAGTATTTTCTTGCGTTACAGGAACAACATCGAAAACTTTTCCACTTTCAAAAAAGTCTACAAGTCGGTCGATCCAATCATAATATGCCACCCAATCATCCAATTCTTGCTTTAACTCACTTATTTTCTTTTCTACTTGCTTATCAGAAGTTCCATCATTCTGTTGTTCAATGTGTGCAATTTTGTCTTGAAGGCGTTTAGCTAGTAAGGAATTTTTACTCACTACATCTTTCCAATTCGTCGTAAATAATGATATGAATGTTTGCACATAATTATCTTCTACCGTGTAATGCTCCTTACGGCTTCCTTTCACAAACTTTTTATCAGCAATGTTCAGTGCCATCATTTGACGCATGACTTGACTCATTCTTGTTTTACTCATGCCTGTTTTGACTGCAAGCTCATCCAGTGTCATTGGTTCCCGATTTAAATAAATAATGCCAAGCAATCTTCCAATTGTCGAAGAAACACCAAATGTGCTCATATTGTCTGCAATTCGATCCGATATTTGATCTTCGGCTTCTTTGAGTTGATCCAGAACATTTTCCCGCGTGTTTGTCACAAAATCCCCCCTTCACTTTCTCTGTTACATTAACATACATCCAAAAGAAAAGAAAAAATCTAAGGCATTTCTAAGAATGAGGAAATCAAAGGAAATCTAAGAAAATAGTTTTTAAAGTTTATACAATATAAATTGTATAGATTTTTAAAAGTTTACAGGCTTAAATGCTTCTTTTCATATGAGAGGTATTTTTCTATACTAAACAAAGCGTCAATGAAGAAAAGACAATACGGAGGTGTTTTTACCTTGCTGGAGTTTAAACATATGACGAAGAACGATAAATATAGTAAACCAGCTGGTAATAAGCGAGGGGTGAAAAGCGGTTATAAAATGTTCTTGAACCATGTCATAACAGTAATATAAGAGCTTACAATGAGCGATATTTAATATGTTTAGGAGAGGTGTAAAATGAAGAAAATACGATTTATTCTACTAGCAATTTTAGTATCAACAGTCATATACGGCTGCTCATCAAGTGGTGATTCTGATGAAGGTGATGAGAACACGTTAACGTTTGGCGTCACGGACTGGACAAGTACCGTTCCACCAACGAAAATAGCTGGCAAAATTTTAGAAGACATGGGTTATGACATAGAAGAAATCGATGCCGATACTGGTAGTGTATATACCGGCATGTCAGAAGGCGATGTTGATATATTTATGGATTCGTGGTTTCCAGCACAAAGACAATATATTGAAAGGTATTCTGATTCCATTGAAAGTATCTCTGTCAGTTATGATGATGCTAATTCCGGAATGGTGGTTCCTGCGTATATGGAGGATATCAATGACGTTGAAGATTTAAAAGGGAATGAGGATATAGTCAATAATGAAATGATGGCCATTGGCGAAGGCGACCCAGCAATGCAGGATATGGAAAAAGTTATCGATTTTTATGACCTGGATATTGAAATGATCAATTCATCAGAAGCAGCTATGCTTGCCGCTGCAGAAGGAGAAATGGATGAGGGGAATCCTGTTTTATTTTATGGATGGCGTCCGCATTCGATGTTTGATAAATTCGATTTAAAAATACTAACGAATGAAGAAGCAACCGAACAGGAAGGGTTGTTTGATTCGAGTGAGATTCATGTTATTGCGAATAAAGAATTAGAAGAGAAAGCACCTGAAGCATTTCAGTTTTTAAGCAACTGGAGCATATCTATGGAAGATATGGAACAAATGATAGCCGAAATTGATAGTGGAGAGGATCCTGATAAAGTAACAGAGGAATGGATTGATAACAATCAAGATAAGATTGATGACATGAAAAATGGAAATTAAAAAATAGGCTCCTGTTGTTTCATCCGATGCACCATTCAATCATGACACGACGGACAAGTGAGCATTTACGATTAGATATAGATAAGAGAGGACCATGCAATGATGAAAATAGCGAATGATCCAATTACCTGGAATGAACTCATCGAGGGGACGGAAGTTAAGGGATTAACGAAGAATGATCAATTCGCCGCCCCCGATAACGCGCAAGAGCCTTCGATGGAATTTGAGGGTACGTTAAAGCTTGAAGGTACACAAATGGGAATGAGCCCGAAGTTCAGTACGAAAAACGTACATGGCAAAGATATTACGTTTTTCCCGGACGTATCTCTCGCATTTATGACGGTGGATGATAAGTATCTCGTTCCCGTGACACAAGATGTCATCCCCAATGGTACGTTGGAGCACACAAGAAGCTACTGGGATATCATTGTCCAACCGGGGCGCGTTTGGAGAGAGGTTGACCAAGATAACGGTTGGAACCGTGCTTCATTTCCGTTTTCGCTCGTTAATCGCTTAGAAGGAGAGACCCATATAGGAATCGCCATGTTTCTTTATAAAGAAGCGAATGTTTCCCATGTTCGATTTCAGATCGTTGCCCAGACAGGTCCCTTCGACGTATCGAGTTATTTCAATGCCTGGGGAGTTATGAAGGCAACCTATGAGCCTGGTGGAATAGATAACGTAGAGGAGCATAAAAATGTTTATCGACGACATCTCGAAAGTCGCTTTCCAACCGCCCCATTCGATGCATTAAAACAAAAGGTTGGGGGCCGTCATCTAGCGGCATTTCATGGGGCGAGAAACGCCGAAGAGGAAAAACACGTCCTCCAAACCGGCCTCTTCTATGAGGGCGTGCTATATCGATCGCCATGTTATTTCGCTGCTGGCCCATTTCCATATGGTGATGACATTCGTTATGGTGTTTGGTCTGTGACAAAAACAGCGATGATGAACGTTGCCATGTTACGCTTAGCTCAGAAGTATGGATGTAGTCTGCTTGATGAAAAAATTGCCACTTATATCCAAATACCAGCATCCCAAAAAGCATGGAATGATGTCACTTACTTGGATATGGCTAATATGGCTTCGGGACGCGGTGCCACTACTGACGATCCAACATGCTATTTGTGTGATTATCACCGGTGGTATTTAGCTCCATCGAAGGATGAAAAGATGAGGGAAGCATTAGACTATCCTCGGGTTTGGGAGCCCGGGACGAAGTATAACTATCGTGATCAAGATGCCTTCCTTCTTGGTGTTGCTCTGGAAGCGTATCTCCAGCATAAGGAGGGGGAAGGGGCTACGTTGGATCAATTGCTTAAGCAAGAAGTGTACGAACCCATTGGTATCTACTATGCACCAGTAAATCACAGCATTGAGGGTGATGGCTCATCCGGTCATCCCAGAATGGATTTCGGTTACCACGCCACATTAGATGACTTAACTAAAATCGCTTTGCTCTATGAAAAGCGCGGTTACTGGAATGGTAACCAGATACTACATCGCGAGTTGGTGGAAAGTATATTACCCAAACAAGATCTCCCTACTTTAGCCATTCCAAAGGGAGATAAGAATGCGTTTGGACCTCAATACTATGCGATGAATTGGCACATTGAGTCTTATCGCTCGTCAGAAGGAGATGAACTTTATCTGCCGAATATGAAGGGATATGGTGGTAATATTGTTACGCTGATGCCCGGGGGCGTAGTCGGATTGCGAATGGCAAATGCATTAACATCCGAGGATGACTTTGATTCTACGGTGCCTCAGGCAGAAGTAGGCAATCAACTTGTCTCCTTTTGCAGGGATAAAGCGACAAGCACGTTTGAATAGGTTGTTGCTGTTGAGCCCGCAATGCTGGATAGAACATTAAAAAGAAAAGGGAAATGAGCTGTCGCAAAATGTATGCCATGAATTTGAGACAGCTCATTTGCTGTTTTATTTAGAGTATGATTTTAATCAATAAATGCAGCTTTCCATTAGCCTGAAGGGGAATGTCGAACTGATGCGAGAAGGCATACTCGTGTTGTGCATGTTGCTTTCATGCAGATGAGGTTTTTCTGTTAACTACCTAAAAAATATGCTATACTTAATGGATTAAAGATATTCAAAAACGATTTGTTTATGTACATATAGAGGAAAGCAAGGCGAACAAGGTTTAGTGGAGGTAACCAATATGAAATTGAATCATTTGATGAACGCAATAAGGATAGAAAACAACCCAACGTTAGCGGATATGGATATTTCCGGTGTTTCCTATCATTCGCAAAAAGTCGCAGAAGGCCATCTTTTTGTTTGCATCAGAGGCTATAAAACGGATGGGCATAAATATCTTGCTGATGCCGCAAAACGAGGAGCAAAAGTGGCTGTCGTAGAAGAAATACAGGAAGATGTGGAAATTCCCCAAGTTCTTGTTGAAAATAGTCGCGTAGCATTAGCGCAAATAGGAGCAGCTTATTATCATCATCCTTCCGAAAAATTGAAAATGATCGGTATTACGGCAACGAATGGGAAAACAACAACCTCGTATATGGCAAATGCTATTTTGGAAAATCATGCTTTTAAAACCGGATTAATTGGAACGGTCAATGTTAAAAATGGGGAATCTTCCATTCCTTCAGAACTTACAACGCCGGAGTCATTGGACTTGCAGTATTTTTTAAATGAAATGGTTCGTAATGACGTTTCTCATGTGAGCATGGAAGTTTCCTCTGCAGCGCTTGAAATGTACCGTGTGGAGGCAGTCGATTATGATATTGTGTCCCTTCATAACATCAGCCAGGAGCATGTGGATACGCATGGTTCTTTTGAAAGATATTTTGAAGTGAAATCAAGTCTGATTCGCGATGCATCTGCCCATAGTTTTGCTGTGCTTAACCTCGATGACACGTATTCGGCATCCCTTGTTGATCAGACAGATGCGACTGTTATCGCATTTGGAGTTAACAGTAACAAGGGTATCGTGCAATGTAAGGATTTGGATCTATCTACAGGTCGAGCAAAGTTTACCTTTGCGATTTTACAACCTTTTACAGTGGATGATATCACGTACAAGCCTAGTCAATTTAATGTAGAGCTTGCTGTACCGGGACTGCATTCCGTGTATAATTCCATGACTGCGATTATCATTGGATTGCTCAATGGCGTGCCTATTTCGACGATTCAACAATCACTAAAAGAATTTACCGGCGTCCCTCGAAGATTTGAATTTATTTATGAAGACAAATTCAAAGTTGTGGACGACCACTTTGCCAATCCGGGAAATATCAAAGTAACGTTGCAAACCATCCATTTCATGGATTACCATAATCTGCATGTCGTCTATGCGATCCGAGGCGGGCGCGGAGCAAAAATTAATAGAGACAACGCGGAAGTTCTCGCTGATTGGGCCGGGGAGCTTGGCATTAATGAAGTAACGGCAACCAAGAGTGTGGCTCATACAACGGAAAAAGATAAAGTCACAGATGAGGAACTAGATGCATTTATGCATGTGATGGAAGAAGCAAATATAAAGGTTCATCTGTATGATGAACTTCCGGATGCGATCACAGAATCGCTAACGAAAGCTGGCGAAGACGATCTTGTTCTATTAGCTGGCTGCCAGGGTATGGATTATGGAGCAGGCGTTGTATTGGACCAGCTTGCTCAAACAGATGTGAAAATGAAATAAACTTCCTTAGGCACTCCCTTCCTGTGAAGGTGGGTGTCTTTTTGTTTTTGCTGGCAGGCGCATAATACCAAGTCTATAAGTCAAACTATATATATCAACCTTAAAAAAGGAGCTCGTATCGTTATGGAATTTGCTTGGATTTGGAAAGCTGTCATCATTATCCTCGGTGGAACACTTCTTTTGCGATTTGCCGGAAGAAAATCAATTTCACAAATGACGCTTGCACAAACGGCGATCATGGTTGGGATTGGCTCTCTATTAATTCAACCAGTTGCCGGGGAAAACATTTGGGTAACGCTCGGAGTAGGTGCTATTCTCGTGCTGACATTGATTGTCATGGAGTTCTTGCAAATCAAATGGGACTTTTTCGAAAACATAATCACCGGTAAATCAAAAGTGTTAATCGAAAATGGGACATTGCATGAGAAAAACTTAAGGAAGCTGCGGTTAACAGTAGACCAGCTAGAGATGAATTTACGCCAGGAAAATATAGCGCGGATAAGTGACGTGCAATGGGCGACACTCGAGCCAAATGGTCAAATAGGATATGCGTTAAAGCCAGAGGCACAGGCCGCAACGAAAAAAGATTTGCAACAGCTGGAAACGATACAGCAAACCCTAGACCAAATCATGCAGCATTTAGGAATGATAAATACCAATAATCAAGCGAACAATCAACCTCTTCCTCCAGATCAGCAAGAGGATTTATTTGCTGAAGTTAAACGGAAGCAACATAAAAATTCACCACCAAATTATTTGCAGTGATGGGTGTAGGGCTAGTTGGTATACATCATATTATTGGATTAGCTCGGATTCAAGAGGAATAGTCTCTCCAACGTATCGATAGTAGTTAATGATTAAGCCAGGCGCCCGTTTTGGGTGCTTTTTTTAGTTTCCGGATGCCTATAAGCACTCCTGAACTCTCTAGTGTGAAGGAATTGTGCTACTCCATGTACCGGAGAGGAGCTCTCAAGCACATGAAATCGGAAAAAGCGCTGAACCATGTACGAGAGAGGGGCTCTCAAGTATATGAAATTGGAAAAAGAGCTTAACCATGTACGAGAGAGGGGCTCTCAAGTACATGAAAGCTGGAAAAAGAGCTTAACCATGTACGAGAGAGGAGCTCTCAAGTACATGAAAGCTGGAAACAGCACTTAACCATGTACGAGAGAGGAGCTCTCAAGTATATGAAATTGGAAAAAGAGCTTAACCATGTATGAGAGAGGTGCTCTCAAGCACATGAACCCCGTAAACAGAGCTTAACCATGTATGAGAGAGACGTTCTCAAGCACAAGCAACACAGGATTATGCTTCCCCTTTTTTATAGCCAGCACGGTCCGAGGTTTTAAACACCAAGAAGCTCCTGGTCATCCGTTTCGAAAACACTGCTGCCTTCTAACTCTCCACAACGCCCTCTACGCCCCCTCACTTGGTTGTTACTCTTGATTACGTTTTTGCTTTACCGTTTCGCTAGGATCAATATAAATCGTTGGGGATGTGTAATCTTTGGATGCTTTAATATCACTGCTGGATGCTTTCATAAAGGACCAAGCAAGTAAGAACATGATAAATATAACCGGGAATCCTGCGACAATACTTGCGGTTTGCAGTGTTTCCAACCCTCCAATATACATCATGACAAGTGGCAATATACACAAGGTGAATGCCCAGAACAACCGATTCCAACGCATCGGCTCACTTTGTACTTCCTTTTGTACGACGGCTGCAAGAATAAAGGATGAGGAATCAAATGTTGTTGCTAAAAATATGATCGCAAGGATGGTGAATAATGCTACCATGATCCCTGCCATTGGTAATTGGCTCACAATAGCAATAATAGCGGAGGCTGCGCCAAATTCATTCATATGGCCGATCACGTCAAACTCTCCGGATAATTGGAGATATAATCCGAAATTACCCATAACGCCAAAGAACAGGACACTGCCAATGGTACCATATACCATGGTGCCAATAATCATTTGTTGAATGGTCCGTCCACGGGAGATACGTGCAACGAAAAGTCCAACAAATGGGGCGTAAACAACCCACCACGCCCAGTAAAACACGGTCCACGATTCTGGGAATTCCGTATCCGTGAATCCGGCTAAGTCACCGAACGGCTCTAACCATGTAGCCATCCGAAAAAAGTTATCAGCAAGGATTCCAAAACTGGAAAAGGTTGCTTCACTGATAAAAACCGTTGGTCCAAACACAAAAATAAATAAAAGAATGAAAATGGCCAACCATAAATTAACATCACTTAACACTTTAATTCCTCGTTTTAACCCCGAATACGCGCTAATGGCAAAGATAATTGTACATAAAAGCAATATCACGGTTTGGAGGCCCAGTGTAACCGGGATTCCTGTCAAGTCGTTAATTCCTTCTGCGATCATGGGTGTTCCCAGCGCTAAGGTCGTTCCAGCCCCGCCCATTAACCCAAATATGAACAAGATATCAATAATGACACCAAGCGGGCCATCCGCTAACTTACCGAGTACAGGTCGTACTGCTTTACTAATTTTAAGTACCGGGTTTTTCCGAACATAATAGAAGTAAGCAATGGGTAGTGCGGGTAACGTATAAATGGCCCAGGCAATTGGCCCCCAATGAAAAATACCATAAGTAGTTGCCCACTGCACGGCCTCATTTGATTCAGGTGTTTCACCAAATGGCGGCCCTTGATAATAGTAAGCCCACTCGATCATTGCCCAATACAGAATACTTGAACCAATACCGGCGGCAAATAGCATGGCTGCCCAGGAGAGATCGCCAAATTCTTTCTCATCTCCCTTATCACCGAGTTTAATTTTGCCGTTTTTGCTAAACGCAACAAACAACAGAAAAAGGAAAACTAATAAACCAAGGATCATGTAGAGTACACCAAAGTTACCAGTCATAAAACGGTTCGCCATATTGATAACTTCAGCTCCGGCCTCCGGAAAAAGCATTAGTGGAATCGTCACACATAACAAGACAACTAACGCACCGATAAATGTAGGCCAATCAATTAATTTTGCATTCATAGTGAAATTCCTTCCTACCTTTAAAAGGTTATTTTAAGTATAAACTTTGTAAAATTTAAGTTGTATAAAGTTTACAACTAACATACTTGCTTTTTCTTTAGTATGCTCCAAATTACGGTGTATAATTGTATTTTTTATTTTTTTCGATGCATGTTACAGTTTCATAAGAATAATGAAGCATTCAACGTGCGTTCACAGCTACAGGACGTATGAGGAATTAATAAAACTACCTTTTTGTGGAAACATGTAGATACAATCAAAGGAGGAAAATATCATGAATAAAAATGTGATTATTTCATGTGCGGTAACAGGTGCGGGAGATACGACAGAAAAGAGTTCGCATGTTCCGATAACCCCGAAGGAAATTGCAGATGCAGCAATTAAAGCAGCGCGAGCAGGTGCAACGATTGCTCATGTGCATGTACGCGATCCAAAAACAGGAAAATTAAGTCATGACGTGAACCTATTTAAAGAAGTAGTGGAGCGTATCCGGGAGGCAGATACGGATGTTATTATAAATATTACAGCCGGCGGTGGCGGTGATTGGGTGCCAAGCGATGTGGATCCGACAGCGGGTGGTGCAGGTACAGATATACAAACACCAAAAGAGAGACATGAGCCTGTCGGATTACTACTTCCGGAAATGTGCACATTGGATTGTGGTAGTGTGAATTTTGGCGATCAATTGTATGTAAGCCCGAGCAATTGGTTACGTGAACAAGCCAGTCTTATTCAAGAAAGTGGTGTCAAACCAGAGCTGGAATGCTTTGACACCGGGCATATCCGTTTTGCCAATCAATTGGCTGCAGAAGGTCTTATTGACGGAGACCCACTCTTTCAATTCTGCTTAGGAATCCCGTGGGGAGCGGATGCTGATGCCGAAACCTTGAGCTATATGCGGACACGTATCCCGGAAAACGCGAATTGGGCTGCGTTTGGAATTGGGCGGATGCAAATGCCGATGGTGGCAGAATCTGTGCTTCAAGGTGGTAATGCGCGTGTCGGTTTAGAAGATAATCTTTATTTGAAGAAAGGCCAACTTGCTACCAATGAGCAATTGGTTGATAAGGCAGTAGGTATTGTGCAAAGCCTTGGTTCAGATATTATGTCACCAGCAGATGCACGTACGCATTTAAATTTACAGAACCCAAATGGAAAGGCGAATTAATATGAATGTAGAAGAATCAACAGCACAGATGAAAAACATCACCGTAGTAGGAACCGGTGTTATCGGAAATGGCTGGATTACACGGTTTTTGGCAAATGGCTATCAGGTAACAGCGAGCGACCCTGATCCAACAGCAGAGGAACGTAGTCGCGCGGCAGTAGAACGAGCATGGCCAGCCATGGAAAAAGTAGGTTTAGCCAAAGGAGCTTCCATCGATCGTCTATATTTCGAAAAAGATCTACAAACAGCTGTTTCGCATGCAGATTTCATTCAGGAAAATGTACCAGAGCGAGAAGGGCTAAAACAGAAGGTGATTGCTGAAATTGACCAATACGCACCTAAAGAGACCGTGATTGCTTCAAGCACATCGGGAATTTTACCGAGTACATTACAGGCGGATTGTGTACATGATCCGGGGCGCGTTATCGTGGCACACCCCTTTCATCCAGTATATTTAATGCCATTGGTCGAAGTGGTTGGTGGAAAGCAAACGGAGAATAAATGTATTGAAAAGGCAACATCCTTTTATGACCGCATTGGCATGAAGCCGCTTGTCGTGCAGCGAGAAATAGAAGGACATGTGGCAGATCGGCTGATGGAGGCAATCTGGCGGGAATCGCTCCACATCGTCAATGATGGTGTGGCAACAACAGAAGAAGTAGATGCGTCTATTGTCTATGGGCCAGGCTTGCGCTGGGCATTAATGGGTCCATTTCTAACCTTGCATATGGGTGGTGGAAAACAAGGCATGACGCATTTGCTGGAACAATTTGGCCCGGCTTTAAAACTGCCATGGACGAAATTAGTAGCGCCGGAGTTAACGGATGAACTTGCTGCGAAAGTAATTACAGGCACAGAAAGGCAAACAGCAAATACCTCAATGGATGAACTGGAAGAACGACGAGATCAATTTCTGATCGAGCTCCAGGAATTATTAGAAAAATATTGGCCGGCAGCTACAGTCAACGGCTCGTAATGGAGGGAATGTAAGGTGGGAACAGCAAACGTAATACTTCAAGATAATGTAAGGGATGAATGGATCGATTATAATGGGCATATGAATGATGCGGAGTATGTGCGTGTATTCAGCTGGGGTGTCGATGCATTTATGGACATAATCGGTCTGGACGAACGTTTTCGAGACGACAAACAGTACACGATGTTTACATTGGAAAGCCATGTCTGCTATTTAGATGAAATGAAACGTCACGAGCCATTCAAGGTGCATGTGCAAGTCATTGATTATGATGAGAAGCGTGTACATGTATTTTATGAACTGTACGGAAAAGATGGCAAGCGTGCTGCAACAAGTGAACAAATGCTCATGGGGATGGACCAGGCAACTGGAAAACCGGCCCCGTTTCCGGAGACGATTTTTGCTGCGGTAAAAAAACTAGCAGAAGCCCATACACCCGATGAAAAGCCTAAGGAAGTCGGTCGTGTGATTGGGATACGAAAGAAGAAATGAACAAGCAAGCATACAGCGGGCAACACTGCTTGCTTGTTCCATATTATGGAAAATTTTTTTCGTCTCCTTTTTTCATCCCAAATTTTGCATTCTTAAATTTTGTAAATAAAAGAAAAAGACTGACAACAAATACTGCGGCAGCTAGCCATCCAACAGCAGGTTCTAGTGGAACTACACCTAAAAAGGTAAGAATAGCAATTATAGGCATGGTAAAAACTCCTGTAAGTACACTTAAATATTGAGATTTCTTTTTGCCAAAACTTACGTATGACATATAACCTCTCCTTAAAGTAATGAAACGCATACACTTTTTCAACATACATGTTATTATCTTCTTATGTAGAATGTATTCCCAAAACAGGAAATAGCAAACTTCCATATTCTATCCATGCTGTTTTTTCCAATTATTTCAAATCCGTATAAATAATGGATCTCATTTGATAAAAAGAAGTGACGTGTTTATCCATTTCATGAATCAGCTTATTAAAAAAGCTGCCTGCAGATGCAATTTTGCATTTGCAGACAGCTTCTTTCATAATTATACAACACCTTGCGCCAGCATTGCATCCGCTACTTTTCGGAAGCCTGCGATATTTGCTCCGGCTTCTAGATTGCCTGGAAGATCAAATTCTTCAGAGGCGGAGACGCAATTCTGGTAGATGTTTTTCATGATTTCTTTTAATTGCCCGTCCACTTCTTCAAACGTCCAAGACATGCGCATACTGTTTTGGGACATTTCCAGGGCAGACACGGCTACACCACCGGCATTTACAGCTTTTGCAGGGCCGTATAATACATCGTTGTCTAAAAATACATCGATAGCTTCGGCGTTGCAAGGCATATTAGCGCCTTCCCCTACTGCTTTAACTCCATTTTGAACAAGTAGATGAGCTGCATCTTCATCAAGCTCATTTTGCGTAGCACATGGGAGTGCAACATCACAGGGGATTTCCCAGATGCTTGTGCATCCTTCTACATAAACGGCTTCCGGATACTTTTCGGTATATTCGCGGATTCGCCCATTATTTCCTTCTTTAATCTCTTTTACAACATCAAGGTCGATCCCATTGGCATGATAAATATAGCCGCCTGAATCACTGCATGCAACAACAGTTGCACCAAGTTCTATCGCCTTTTCGATGGCATAAATGGATACATTTCCGGAGCCTGATACAATTACTGTCGATCCATGAATGGACTGACCTTTATCCTTCAACATTTCTTCTACAAAGTAGATGGTTCCATAACCGGTAGCTTCTTTACGTGCTAAACTGCCGCCGTATTCTAATCCTTTTCCGGTTAAAACGCCAGCATCGAAACTGGAACGAATTTTCTTGTATTGGCCGAACATATAGCCGATTTCTCTAGCTCCCACGCCGATATCACCAGCTGGTATATCGGTATTTGGCCCGATGTATTTTGCCAGTTCTGTCATGAAACTTCGGCAAAAGCGCATAATCTCATTATCTGATTTACCTTTAGGATCAAAGTCGGCTCCACCTTTTCCACCACCAATAGGCTGTCCGGTAAGGGAGTTTTTAATGATTTGCTCCAGACCAAGAAACTTCACGATGCTTAAATTAACGGACGGATGGAACCTTAGGCCACCCTTATATGGTCCTAATGCACTATTAAATTGTACACGGAATCCGCGGTTTACATGTGGGTTGCCTTTGTCGTCAACCCATGGTACACGGAATGTAATCACACGCTCGGGTTCTATCATTTGTTCTAAGATTCCTTTTTCCATATAGATGGGGTACTTTTCTAGGACAGGGATAAGGGATTTGAAGATTAAGGCTACAGTTTGGTGGAATTCGGTTTCGTTTGGGTCGCGCGTTACAACAGTTTCGTACACTTTTTCTAAATAGTCGTGGACGTTTTGCTTGGTTTCTGTCCTATTTTTTTTTCCAACGGCATTTATCATTCTATTCCTCCTTACTTTTTGTTTATCGGCATATACGGAAGTAAAAATTCGAATCGGAAATGAGTAAGTATCTTTAATTTTACTAAAAATAATTCATCGAAACAATATCAATTATAGATGAAATCAATGCCAATATGCGATAATGGACAAAGAGGTGAGTGTTATGGAACTGAAACAGATTAAATATTTCATTGAGGTGGCAAAGCAAGAACATGTGACGAAGGCGGCTGACACTTTGCATGTAGCCCAATCCGCGATTAGCCGACAAATCTTTAACCTGGAGGCGGAACTTGGTGTTGATTTATTTATACGTGAGGGAAGGAGTGTCCGTTTAACATCGATTGGGAAAGTATTCTTGGACCGGATGGAAAATGCCATCCACGTGATTGATGATGTTGCGCAAATCATTGAAGAGTACACCGATCCGGAGTTGGGGACGATTCATATTGGCTTTCCCAGTAGTATAGCGAGTTATATTTTGCCGACAGCGATTTCTGCATTTCGGGAGCGCTATCCACATGTGAAGTTTCAATTAAATCAGGGATCTTATTATGAATTAAAACAGGCCGTCATCAAGGGTGAAATTAATATGGCGTTACTGGGGCCTGTTCCGATGAAGGAAAAGAAATTAAAAGGTACCATTCTTTTTTCGGAAAGTATGACTGCGTTATTGCCGGTAACTCATCCCCTTGCCACATCTGAATCACTGCATTTAAATGAATTAAGGGAGGACTCCTTTGTACTGTTTCCGGAAAACTTTATCCTGCGCAATATTACGATCGATGCATGCAGGCAACTGGGGTTTGAACCGAATGTTTCCTTTGAAGGAAAGGATATTGATGCCATAAAGGGATTGGTTTCTGCGGGGCTTGGCGTATCTCTTGTACCGGAGATAACGCTTGTTGATAATTTACCACGTGCAACAGTGAAGTTGCCAATTACGCAACCAAATGTCACCAGAACGGTAGGGGTTATTGTTCCATCTGATCGCCAATTGCTTCCGACAGAAAAATTATTCTATCAATTTCTCAAAGATTTCTTTACTCGATTGGAGCAATTTCAGAGCTAATGGAAAGAAGAAATGAACAGAAAAATCCATTGCATTCTATAAGCATATATGATAGAGTTGTATACAACATATTGAGATCATTTTAGTCAAGTTAAACTATATATAGTGTTTCGCTACGGTGACAGCAATTGCTGCCTGTAAAGGAAATCCGGTCTTAACTTGGACCTGAATCCAGCAACGGTTCGTGTGGACGATGAGCTACCTATTATATTATAACATATGAGAGAGACTTTAGTAGAGAGAAGCTCAAGTTGAGATACTTCCCATAGCTGAAGTATCGTTTCTCCTTGGGGAGAGAAGGTGAGCGCACGTTTGTGTTGCTATTTATCGTTCATTCACGAATGAACGGGTTTTTATTTTATAAAAAGGAGAATTACGCATGATAACAGTAGCAGCAGTTAATGAGGAGCACATCATTCAAATGATTGATCGAGCGGCGGAAAATCTATCAATCGACACAGCGAAATACAAGGAAAAATCCTTAAGAGCTATTCAACCAGATGCCACACCAGAAAAAACGGCAGAAATCTTAATCAAAAATGCACTCGAAAATATCGACGAGGCAAATACGGAATGGACCTATGTGGCAAGTCGAATTTACTTACAAGAACTTTACCGTCAAGCAGGAAAAAATAGGAATTATGATCCTGCTCTGCGTTATGGGAATTTTTATGAGCTTATTCAGACACTTACCCAGGAAGGGATTTACGCAAGTCATTTATTAGAGAAATATACGAAAGAAGAAATCGATACGGTCGCAGCATATATGCAGCCGGAACGTGACCTGCTTTTTCATTATTTAGGATTATATTCTATTGCAACAAGATATCTGGCAACCGATCACGCAAAAAATACATATGAATTGCCGCAAGAACGTTGGATGATTATTGCGATGTATCTCATGCAGGACGAACCCAAGGCGCAACGCATTCAGCTTGTTACGGAAAGCTACTGGGCGCTTAGCAATCTGTATATGACAGTTGCGACACCAACATTAACGAACGCCGGAAAAACGCATGGTCAATTATCCAGCTGCTTCATCGATACGGTTGATGATAGTTTACAATCCATCTATGACAGTAATACCAATATTGCGAAACTCTCCAAAAATGGTGGCGGCATTGGCGTTTACATGGGTAAAATCCGCAGTCGCGGCAGTGCGATCAAAGGTTTTCAAGGGATGTCCAGTGGTGTTGTCCCATGGATTAAACAGCTGAATAATACAGCAGTGAGTGTCGATCAGCTTGGGACAAGAAAAGGTGCCATTGCGATTTATTTAGATGTGTGGCATAAAGATATCGAACCGTTCCTTGATTTGAAATTAAATAACGGGGACGATCGAATGCGTGCCCATGATATTTTTACAGGGGTTACGCTGCCGGACTACTTTATGGAAAAAGTGGAAAAACGAGAGGATTGGTATCTATTTGATCCGCATGAAGTACGTCAGGTCATGGGCTATTCCCTGGAAGACTTCTATGATGAGGAAAGAGGAGATGGAACATGGCGCAGGAAATATGAGGAATGTGTACAATCCGAGCAGCTTTCGAAAAGCCGCGTCCCTGCCATTGATATCATGAAACGGGTGATGAAGTCTCAGCTCGAATCAGGCACGCCTTTCATGTTTTACCGTGATGAGGTGAACCGACAGAATAGCAATCCGCATAACGGTATGATCTATTGTTCCAATCTATGCACCGAAATTACGCAGAACCAGTCACCAAGTGAATTTATAGAAGAATTCATTGAAAATGAAGACACCATAGTACAAAAATACAAGACGGGTGACTATGTTGTTTGTAACTTGAGCTCTATTAATCTTGGAAGAGCTGTCCCGGATGATGTGTTGGAGCCGTTAATTAAAATTCAAGTACGGATGCTTGATAATGTGATCGATATTAACACCCTACCGATAAAAAATGCGCAGTTAACCAATCAGAAATATCGTGCGATTGGCCTCGGTACATTCGGTTGGCATCATCTATTAGCCTTGAAAAATATGAAATGGGAATCTGAAGAGTCGGTAGAATTTGCCGATGAATTATATGAAAAAATTGCCTATTTAACGATTAAAAACAGCATGGAATTAAGTAAGGAAAAAGGAAGCTATCCAGCGTTTGAAGGTAGTAAATGGAGCGATGGAACGTATTTTACACAAAAAGGCTACACCGATGATAAATGGATGTCATTAAAAGCAGAAGTAGAAACAAATGGAATGCGTAATGGCTACTTAATGGCGGTAGCGCCTAACTCGAGCACCTCGATGATTGCAGGCTCAACCGCAAGTATTGATCCGATTTTTAAGCCATTTTATAATGAGGAAAAGAAGGATTTTAAGATCCCGACAACGGCACCGGATTTAAATCATCATACGTATGAAGTCTATCGACGCTCTGCTTATATTGTGGATCAACGCTGGTCAGTCAAGCAAAATGCCGCACGTCAGAAGCATATTGATCAAAGTATTTCATTCAATATCTATGTGCCAAATACCATTCGCGCATCCGTGCTTTTGGATGTACATTTGCAGGCCTGGAGGGAAGGATTAAAGACGACCTATTATGTTCGTTCAACAGCGAATGAAGTCGAAGAATGTGAGTGGTGTGAAAGTTGAAAATCCTAATTGCATATTTATCCTATAGTGGAAATACAGAAGAAGTAGCGGATTCTATTGAAACGAAATTAGCGCATGAAAACCTAACTGTGGATCGGCATCAGATCGGAATTGATGCCCCGATAGATCCCGCCATGTATGATTATATTTTTCTTGGAACATTCACATGGGAACAGGGAAGCACGCCGGATGAGGTGAAGGATTTCGTGTTGGAAGTTGGCTATAAGCCGGATAATATTGCGGTATTTGGAACAGGAGATACGCAATTTGGTGGTGACGATTTATTCTGCAGGGCTGTGGATAAATTGGCTACTTTTTATCACAGCCGGTGGAATGGGTTGAAGATTGAACAATCCCCGAGAGGTAGTCAAGAAGCAATTATAGATGAATGGGTAGAAGGAGTGTTGCATCTTGCCAAGAGCTATGCTTGAGAAAGCGAAAACGTTGGAACCGCGTAATCCGAATAAATCAACAGGATTATTCGGCGGGAAATCAAGTGGAATTTTAAACTGGAATGACATTGCTTATCCACATTGGTATAAAATGTATAAGCGGCTTGTGGGTAACTACTGGCAAGCAGATGAAATCAATATGTCCAGTGATGTGAAGCAGTTTCCAATGTTGACGGAATCAGAGCAAGAGGCATATTTGAAAATCATTGGCCTGTTATCCACATTGGATGGTCCACAAACAAGAACGGCATTGCTTCTGTCCCTATATTCCACCGATACGTCGGTGCAATCGATTATGGCGGTCATTTCCCAGCAGGAAGCGGTGCATAATGAAAGCTACTCTTATGTACTTTCCTCTGTCGTATCGTTGGATGAGCAAAATGAATCCTTCGATCTTGGCAGGAAGGATCCTGTACTACTGCGGCGAAATGAGAATATCATCAAGCAATATAATGCGTTTGTAGAAGAACCAACCATCGAAAATATTCTAAAGACGCTTGTGTACACATCCTTGTTAGAGGGCATGTTCTTCTATTCCGGCTTCGCGTTTTTCTATAACTTGGCCCGGCATAACAAGATGGTCGGTACATCGACCATGATCAGCTATATTAACCGTGACGAACTCGAACATGGGCGCTTTATCGCAGAATTGTTTCGTGCAACACTTGCTGAAAATCCCCAGTACAATACAAGTGAGTTTACGGATTGGATTTATGCCCATTTTCAGGAATCGGTTGAGTTGGAAATCGAGTGGTCCAACTATGTATTGGCAGATGTGGAAGGTATCGACCTTGAGGAAATGGCAGGCTATGTCAAGTATCGGGCCAATAAAATGCTTCGCATGATGGGACTTGAGGAGATTTATCCCCAACATGTGGATAATCCAATGAAGTGGATCCGCGCGTATGTGGATAACTTTGATGGCACGAAGACCGACTTCTTTGAACAGAAGTCCAGGCAATATACGAAGACAAGTGATTTGAATGGATTTGATGATCTGTAGATAAAGTTTAGGCGGAGATGATTGGCGTAGTGCTGATCGTCTCCGTTTTTTATGTTTGGGATTTATAAAATTGTTGGCTTGCGCATAACTATTGATAGATAAACGGCCGTATTCAGCCCCAAGCGCCAAAAACTAGGAGCCAACACAGGAGTAACCTAGAAGACTTAGCGGCTGCAGGCCTCAGGCGCAGACAGAGCTAAAGTCGCACGTATGCCCCAGCGGGCGAAAGTCATCATCGCTTCGTTGCTACTGAAGTGAAGTCCCATATTGAGCTGGAAATCCTGAGAACGGGCACTCATGGGTAAAATGAAGTCCCATATTGAGCTGGAAATCCTGAGAACGGGCACTCATGGGCGAAGTGAAATCCCATATTGAGCTGGAAATCCTGAGAACGGGCACTCATGGGTAAAATGAAGTCCCATGCTGAGCCGTCCCCCTGAGAACCGAGCCCTCATCCGCCGATAAAGCGTACGTTACGTTTACCCTTTAGTAGTTCTTTGAAAGCATTGCTTCTACTTTATACAAGCATGCCAGTGCAGTCTTATTCCTCGCTTAACTGCTGTAAAACATTGCAAAATAACATCATTCGTTCTTGGAGACTATCCACGATGAGGTATTCTTCGCTACTGTGCTGTTTCCCACCTACGGGACCAAGGCCATCAATGGTCGGGACATTCATTGCCGCTGTAAAGGATGCGTCTGATCCGCCGCCGGTTGCCGTATGTCCGACGTTTAGTCCAAGTGCTTGAGCTTTGGTTTGGACAATATCAACGAGTTTTTGCACCCCGTCGGTTAACTCCATAGGTGGCCGGTTGATTCCGCCTGTCAGCGTTAATTCGATTCCGTCGAGTACGTTTTGCTGACCAATCGCCTGAATTTGTTCGTCGATGGTTTTTCCTTGTGATGCGGTGCTGATCCGCACATCGACCGAAGCTTTTGCAGAGGGAGCAATGGTGTTCACTGATGTTCCTCCCTCGATGAGTCCTACATTAACATGTAAGCCATTGTCCGGATCAGAAAGGCTTTGGAATGCAAGGATTTTATGTGCTAATTCCTCGATGGCGTTGATCCCGTTTTCTGGATTCATACCGGAATGTGCCGCACGTCCCTTTATATGCAACTCATACACGCCACTGCCACGTCGCGAACTCACAACCGATCCATCTTCCCTTGCCGGTTCTACCACGAGGGCTGCTTTCTTTCCTTTCGCCTTTTCTTCAATCAATGATCGGGACGAAATGGTTCCAAGTTCTTCGTCACTATTGAGCACAATTTCAACATGCTTATAGGCGGAAATCTGTTGTTCAACCAAGGCTTTCATTGTGTAAAAAACCATCACCTGACTCGCTTGCATGTCGATGACGCCAGGACCATATGCTTTCCCGTCACGAATGGTAAACGGACGTTCGCTTGCTGTTCCCGCTGGAAAAACGGTATCCATATGTGCCACAATTAAAATATCCGGATTTGTTGCGTCTTGGTGACGTAAAGTGATGGAATTTCCATATTGTTCGCTTTTGTGCACTTTTGGAACGAAACCAATTTGTTCATAGTTTTGGCAAAGGATTTCACCAACGCGGTCTACACCTGCTTTATCGGTTGATCCACTATCGGTATTTACTAATTTCTCAAGCATTTCTAGCATCTCGTTAACATGTTTTTCTTCAAATTCTTGCATGATTGCTGCCTCCTTGATTTTTATGCAATTTCTTGCTTTTTCAATTGATAATACTTAATTAGTAAGCTAACTCCTGCGTTTGGCGCCTGTGGATTCTAAAATAGTTACAGTGACACCTATTGTAAATAAGAAGAAAATAATATTTCCTTCCTTTTTGGAAAAATTTTGAACGATAATCAAAAGAATATTACTCTTAGGGGAACGTTGTCAAGTCGCTTGATCTGGGATGGCACCGAGCTGAACCGGGAGAGGACGCCATGAAATAGGGAGAGCCGCGCACCGAACCGGGAGAGAACACCTTGAAATAGGGAGAGCCGCGCACCGAACCGGGAGAGGACGCCATGAAATAGGGAGAGCCGAGCACCGAACCGGGAGAGGACACCTTGAAATAGGGAGAGCCGAGCACCGAACCGGGAGAGGACACCTTGAAATAGGGAGAGCCGCGCACCGAATCGGGAGAGGACGCCATGAAATAGGGAGAGCCGCGCACCGAATCGGGAGAAGGTGCAATCTGTTAGCATAGGTACTCATTATTTATTTTGTATGGAATGTTCCTTATGTCACTTTTTTGATAAAATCCTTTACCTTTCCGTTGGGTTAACGTTTATAGTAAGGATAAGGGAGAGGATAGCATGTATATCAAAGACGTAGCAAACTTAATGAACACGACTTCAAGAGCCATTCGCTTTTATGAAGAAAAGGGATTAATTTCTCCACAAAAGGATATATTCAATGATTACAGGTATTTTACGGAAAAGGATCTTCTCCGTTTAAGTACCATTTTAGCCTTACGGGAGATCGATGTAGGAGTGGCAGATATTAAAAAAATATTCGTAGGCTTGGATATGAGCATGAAACAGTATCTTGATATCCAACGCGCTGCAATGTTTGAAAAATGGATGTAGATGAAAGACATGATTCGAACTATCGATCAAATGGTGGCGCGTACAGGAAATGAAGATTACTCCATTAACGATATCCATGAATTGGCCCAACATCTGAAAAACTTAAAGCACATTCGTACACGTTGGCAGGATAAATGGAATTTTGATAGCTGGGCGGAAGACTTTGATTACCACATAAAGAGAGAGGGATATGCCTTTAATGTTCATCAGGATTACAATGAGGCTTTAGACAAAGTAGTAGATACGATAAAACTGCAACCTGGGGATATTTGTCTTGATATTGGAGTTGGCACAGGAAATCTCGGTTCCAAACTTTTATCTTCGGGTATTAACGTGATTGGTGTTGATCAGTCAGCTAACATGCTTGAAGTTTGTAACGAAAAGCATCCTACAATTGAAACGAGAAAAGGACATTTTCTTGCCCTCCCATTGCTAAATGACCAGGTGGACGTGATTGTGTCGAGTTATGCATTGCATCATGTACCAGATGAGGAAAAGGTGATCGCTTTAGAAGAGATGAACCGGGTGCTAAAACCACATGGGCAGATTTGTATCGCTGATTTGATGTTTGTCAATGATCAGCATCGAACAAGCGTGATGGATAGTTTTCAAGCGGCAGGAAATAACGAGGCGATCAATGCCATAGAAGATGAATATTATGCAGATCAATCCCTTTTAATGGAATGGTTGGATGCAAATAATTTTATCGTTGAAACACACCAATTTAATGATATCTTAAGTATGATTTATGCAAAGAAATAAGAAGGACTTTATTGGATCACACCTAAAGTTTAAGGAAAAACAGCTATTTTGTATTGCAAGTTAGTTGTTTTTCTGCTAAACTATATGGTATAACAAGGTAGGCAAAATTAAAGTTGTACATATTTTTTTGCATATCTATATTGTAATACAAGGTAGGTGAACTAGTTGTCGATACGAAGTCAATTATTAAAAGGAATATTGGAGGGATGCATTCTTGCGGTAGTCGACCGTCAGACTGTATACGGTTATGAATTATCATTAAAGCTTCAGGATTACGGACTTTCCGTTAGTGAGGGCTCCATTTACCCCATCCTACTAAGACTGCAAAAGGAAAAGCTGATTAGGGGAGAAATGCAAAAATCACCAACCGGCCCAAATCGGAAGTATTATTATCTGACGGATGAGGGAGCGGAGGCCTTAGAGGAATTTAAAGTAAACTGGGAAGGGCTTAAATCTCCAGTCGACCGTTTACTACATAAGGAGGAATAGCATGAATGCAGAAGAATTAATTCAAATGAATAATGAAAAACGAAAACAGCTGTCAAAGGAAAATAAGGAGTATTATGAGGAAATGCTGGTCTATGTGCGTCTCTCCTATGATAAATCCGATCAGGAAACGGAGGAGATTTTAGCTGAATTACTGGATCATTTACTAGAGGCACAAGCAGAAGGGAAAACAGCGGAGGATGTATTTGGGCGGGAGCCGAAGAAATATACGGACGAAATTATTGGCGAACTCCCTAAAATGGTAACGAAAAAACGCATGCAGTATTTCATCATGGGTGTGCTGTATTTTCTGGCTGCCATTGCCTTTTACTCAGGAATTGCTACGCTTTTTAGTCATTATGTGCTTGGTATAGAACCGTTAACAAAAACGTATTACACGGGAACGCTAGCTCTTAAAACGCTGATCAATATTCCGGTGGCATTTGTGATTTTGTATGCAGCTCTTCAGTATATTCGTTGGTCCTGCTTTAAGAAAATCAACAAAGTAGTGGAATTTTTCTTGTCTGCACTATTGGGGATTGTTGCGATTGGTTTATTTATGCTGGTTATCTTTGTCGTACCAGATTTTGGGCCATCGGTGCAAATTCCGTTCTATGTGACCTTGTTGCTTGGAGTTGTACTGTATTTGGTAGGACGGAGGGTGAGAAAGGCTATATGAGTGAGGTATATGGAGAACATAATGAAAACGGGAGAGTGCGAAGCTAAATCGGGAGAGAATATCGTGAAGTTGGGAGAGGTACGCGTTAAAACGGGAGAGAGTGGTCCTGAAACGGGAGAGCCCCTCCAACTCGATCGAGTACCGCCTCACCTCGATCGAGTGCGAGCGTAACCCGATCGAGCGCCACTCCCAACCGATCGACAAGGCACCATAAAACCAGGAAGGAGCCCGTTGAAACTGAATAGAGTCACCTCTCACTCCTATACCTTGTAATACGATGTACATCGTAATACAATGGAACAAAGAGGTGATATAAAAAATGGATCGGGAAATCATGAAGGGTAGTATTGATATTTTATTACTGAATCTACTATCCGGAAAAGATATGTACGGCTATGAGATGGTAAAGGAACTGAAAGCTAAAAGTGATCAGTTGTACAATATGGGAGAAGGGACACTTTATCCTGCCTTAAAGCGAATGGAGAAAAAGCAGTGGCTTCATTCTTATTGGTCCCAAACGGAGCATGGCAGAAGGAAGTACTATCAGATAACAGATGAAGGCAGTGCCATTTTAGAAAAGAAGTTGGAAGAGTGGAATAGTATTCATAACTTAATAACGAAAACGTCTGGAGATTTATCATGAACCGGTTCGAAAAACATGTCGAATATGTACTCAAACAAACGCAGAGTCCGGATCACGAACGTGAAGAGATGAGAGAGGAGCTGCTCAGTCATTTACATGAGGCCAAAAGCAGTTATATCAGTGATGGTTTCTCTGAAAAGCAAGCAGAGAAAAAAGTAATCGCAGCGTTTGGGGATCCGCATAGGGTTGGATGGGAGTTACAGGAATCGATGTATCCGTTTCAACGGGGATTATTGTATCTGATTGGTATCGCTACTATTCTATTCGGGGTTATCTTTTATTTGAATCTTACTTTTGTTATCCGGGAACCGACCCCTGTTTGGTTAATTGTTCAACTGCTATCAGGCAGCATCGTCACGTTAGCAGCGATGAATATTTCCTTTGCAGGCCGTTATTTTTATTTGCTTAATGTCCTGCTTATGGTCAACGTGATTTGGAATGGGATCAATTTGGTAGTGGTGCAAGGTTTATCCCAGTGGCAGGCTATCCTTTTTAGTATCTATTTACTGATTCTGATTGGGCTGGGTCTTCTATTTGTTTTTCGGAATTCCTACTATTCTACCAATCAAACGGGAATGACACAGGGAAAACAAGGCTTTGTAAAATTTAGCTATATCATGAATTTACTGTATGGAATGGCGACTGTCATTTTAAGTTTGTTTTTCTTGTGGGCCCTTCTTGCGTTCTCCGAAACAAGTATATATAACTTTTTGACATTGATGCCGATTTTGATCTGGTTGCTATTTTATAAATACCAAATGACATTCATCGCGAGAAAGCCGGCTTTATCTCTGGTAACAGGTTTATTGGCTTGCCTATTAGCTATCGTCCTTTCCTTTGTTTTGATTCGTTTGGTTTCCGGGGGGTATTAAAAATGTCATTAATCATGAAAAATATAAGCTTCATCACCGGAATGATACTGTTATTCCTCATCTTGTGGGGTATGGGTTACTTAGCTGGAGGCCCTACCGGCTATTCTGGATTCGGGGAGCCTACGGATATTTCGCCGAATGATGAAGAAATCGTTTTTACCTATGAACATGAGGGGGAGTCTGCAATTTACACGGCACCTGTTAGCGGTGGAAATGCGGAATTAGTAGTGGAAGCCACCGAAGGAAATACCCTCCTGCATCCAACGTTTTCTCCTGATGGCGAAAAAATTGCCTATGTTGAACAATGGGAAGAAGGTGAAGAGGATGATGCACAGCCGCTTGGAAAGCTTGTACTCATTGATCGCACAAATGGAGAGAAAAAGGAAATGACAGATGAGGAAGGTTTAGTGACCGAGGCTACCTTTTCGCCGGATGGCCAGTCTTTATTTTTCCTTCAAGCTGGTGTGCACACAAATTATTCTCCCATTGCATCCGAGCGTGCTCATGATTTCGATATGTACCGTGTTCATTTAGACACAGAAGAAATTGAACAGATCACGAACAAAGAGGCCTACGATATGTCCGATGTGAACGTTACGCCTAATGGCAAGGCGTTGCTGTATCGCTATTATGATGAAAGCGATCAGTTAGTGTTTCAGTCCTTAGAAGGGGGAAGCGAAACAACTGTTACCCCTATAGGAGATTTCGCTGCCGATCCACCGCTAATTTCTTCACCGGCGTTGTCACCGGACGGGGAATATATTGCTTTCTCTGATGTAGCTAGGACAGATGAAGACGGCACCTTTATTTATGAAGGATTCCGAATGGATGTGGAGACGAAGCAGGCAGCGCAGGTCACGTCATTTGGCGAACATGTAACTAGTCCAGTCTTTTTTCATCATCAGGATAAACTGGTTGTTACGGTGGATAAAGGATTTGCTACATCTGAACCGGATTACAGCTATTGGGTGATTCGTGCAGATGGAACAGCGCGAGAACGTATTGAGATTAATTTTCCCTAAATGGAGGTTTACGGTATGGATAGATTACTTTTGAGTGAATGGCTCCCTATTATTTTAACAGGTGTACTTGTAGCTGTAATAATTGTTACGCTAGCGTTTTCCATCAAAAAAGCGGTATTATATATAATTACGACCATTTTAAGTTTAGTATGTATTTCCCTCATTGTCTTCAGTCTCGTTGGAATAGGAGGCTGGGAAGGAATGGGGCTCGGGTTATTTGCTGTGTCCGCTTTTCTGGGATTAACAGTTGGTGTATTGATTTGCCCGTTTATTAAGAGTAAAAGAGATTTATTTTGATGAAACATATATCATTTCATACGATCTAGTCCTTTTTTATATAGAATAAAAAAAGGACTAGTTAGAGACACTATAAAATGGAAAAAAGCACAATCCTTTCGAAAAACGAGCTTTTACGATAGGCTTAGTGCTGTGATCATATCGAAATGGAATGAGCGAAAGATCCAAATTTCGTACGACCATGTAGCGACGTAACCATGACATGACTGGGAAAGAGCAAAATATCAGTAATAAATGCAATAACCAACAATATGTAAATTAGCTAAAAAATACCATTTAGAAAATCAACCAACCAGGAGTGAATATCATCATGTTAAAACATTTATCAAATGGTTATGTTGCAAAGGAAATGATCAATAGCAGCTTACCAAAAGTGAAAAATGACGAGCAAGCGGCACAGCAATTTAAGAATGGCTTCAATTTATCGCGTAATGCCATGCGGGTTGCAGGCTTTTTTGAATTAATTGGCTCGATATTTTTACTCATGTCCGTCTTTGGAAAAAAGTTTGTACGAATTGGGACCGTTATGATTAATATTATTCTCGGTGTAGCCATATTTAAGCACCTCAAAGCCGGCCACGGGCTAAAAGGGTCAAAAAGTGCACTGAAATTTTTCGGATTAAATACCGTTAATTTCATGGAGACCTTGCGTAAATAGGCAGAGCGATGGGGTATAAAGCAAAAATAAGAACGCTTTAGTAAGATAAAGATAGTACCGATTTATTTCATGTTGGGATTGTGATTGCAAGCATATTTGGCCTATATCAGTTATTTTTCGCATGGATGTATATGTTAAAAGCATGGCGTACGAATGTTGATAAAGGAACCTATTACTTGCATGCTTATTATATAACGTTGAGAAATTTGTTGTTATGATTACATTTGGCTGGTAGTTATTTAGCTACCGCCTTTCATGTTTCTATGTTGATTTATAAACATCGTAAAGAACGGGTGTCTCTTTGGAATAAAAGTAGGCGCCCGCATAATATAAGAAATGAATGGTCTAACTGAGGCATCTTAAGCAATTGGCGCGGTGCTCTGTGACTAATGGTTAGCGTATGGATTTGCCCCTTTAAGAAAAGCAAATAGTAGCCAAGGAAAAAGCTAAAGAACGATAGAGGTAAGGTTTTCTCTACTGTTCTTTGGCTTTTTTCCTTCTTGAATGAATCAAACAAAATAATTGACGTTTCTCCCGTTTTTCTATAAAATTAAACGTAATTAAAGATAATTTAATTCAATGTAAAAAAGAAAACAAGCATTTCAGGAAAATGTGGTTTTTTATAGTGGTTTTCGTTGAATAGATCATAAATAGAAATATGGAGGGTATAACAATGAACGCATTAAAAGGGATGCATCATGTTACAACAATTACGAGCAGCGCAGAGAAGATATATGAATTTTTCACCTATGTATTAGGCATGCGTTTAGTTAAAAAAACAGTGAATCAAGATGATATTCAAACGTATCATTTATTTTTCGCAGATGATAAAGGGAGCGCAGGGACCGATATGACATTCTTTGATTTTCCCGGTATTCCAAAAGGTGTTCACGGGACAAATGAGATTGCAAAAACCTCATTCCGTGTGCCGGATGATGAAGCACTCGATTATTGGGTGAAACGCTTTGACCGTCTGGATGTCAAGCATACGGGGATAAAAGCGCAATTTGGGAAAAAGACACTCTCATTTGTCGATTTTGATGATCAACACTATCAACTGATCTCTGATGAAAATAACAATGGTGTTGCAGCCGGAACACCATGGCAAAAAGGTCCTATTCCACTAGAGTACGCCATTACAGGACTGGGACCAATCTTTGTACGTGTTGATCATTTCGATTACTTTAAGGAAATCATGGAAAAGGTTCTCTTATTTACCGAAATGGATCAAGAAGGTGCTTATCATCTCTTTGAAGTGGGTGAAGGTGGAAACGGGGCACAAGTTATTGTGGAACATAACACCGTACTACCACAGGCGCGCCAAGGGTATGGGACTGTTCACCATTCCGCATTCCGTGTAGAGGATCGGGCTGGACTGGATGACTGGATGAAACGGATGCAATCCTTCCGTCTGCCGAATTCCGGGTATGTGGAACGCTATTACTTTGGCTCCTTGTATACGAAAGTTTCGCCACAAATACTGTTTGAAATTGCGACAGATGGCCCCGGATTTATGGGTGATGAACCCTATGAAACGCTGGGAGAAAAATTGGCGCTACCTCCATTTTTGGAACCCAAACGAGAGCAGATTGAAAATGCCGTTCGTTCTATTGATACAGTAAGAAGTACCAAAGTATTTGAAAAGGAACAGGAGTAAGGTCTTGATCAATGGAAAGGGAGGAATAAATCATGAAGCACATCTTTCAAAAGGGGAATAACCCATCCAAACCGACATTGCTACTACTGCACGGAACTGGAGGCACGGAGCATGACCTTCTGTCTCTTGCAGATAAGATCGATCCGGATGCAAATATACTAAGCGTGAGAGGGAATGTAACGGAAAATGGAATGCCACGTTTTTTTAGAAGGTTAGCAGAAGGTGTATTTGATGAGGAAGATTTGATTTCCCGCACCAAAGAATTGAATACGTTTCTAGATGAAGCAGCCAAAAAGTATGAATTCAACCGTAATCATATACTGGCCATCGGGTATTCAAATGGGGCAAATATTGCAGCAAGCTTACTGTTTCACTATAATAATGCTCTAAAAGGGGCAATCCTCCACCATCCAATGGTTCCAAGAAAAGGAATGCAGTTACCGGATTTAGCAGGGAAAAATGTATTTATAGCGGCCGGCACCAATGATCCGATCTGTTCACCACAAGAATCCGAAGAATTGAAATCATTGCTGGAAGGCGCAAACGCCAATGTCAAACTTCATTGGGAAAGCAGCGGACATCAATTAACCATGAAAGAAGTAAAAGCAGCAAGAGAATGGTATGAAAAGAAGGAAGTATAGGGACGAGGGGACAGGTTCATTGTCCCCTCGTTTTGCCGATGCTGGGACAATGAACCTGTCCCTGTGTCCCAAATAATTCTGCAATTTGAAAGGAATTCACTGCTTCTGCATCGAATAAGTATATTAATGAATATAATAAACATCGGTAACCATAGGGAGAAAGGAAATGCAACTACATGAAGAGTCAATTAGCTCATTGGAAGGAGCCTATTTTTCTATTAACTTCTGTCGGGATTGCAAGTATAGGTGACTTTATCTATTTGGTTGCCATTAATATTTTGGTGTTTCAGATGACTGGCTCTGCAGCGGCGGTGGCTGGTTTGTGGATTATCGGGCCTATCGTCAATATCCTGACGAAGTTTTGGACGGGGAGCTTCATCGATTATCGAAGCAAACGAAAAATTATGATCCTTACTTATCTAGCAAGAGCATTTTTCATATTTTTCATTCCTTTTGTCCCTAACATTGTATTTGTTTACTTGATTTTGATTTTCTTGAGTATCGCTAAGGCGTTCTTTACACCTTCATCCACGACATACATCACACAGTTAATTCCAAGACATATGCGAAAACGCTATAATTCCATGCAGTCCTTCACAACATCCGGCGCTTTTATCATTGGCCCGGCTATTGGTGGAACGCTTATACTGATAAGTTCTGTGAAGCCAACGCTTTTGATGAATGCTTCCCTGTTTGTGCTTGCAGCTTGTTTGCTGTATGTATTGCCGGAAAAAGACAGCTATGATAAAAATGCGATTCCAAAATTATCGTTTGTCCAGATAGTGACGGATGTTAAGGTTGTTCTATCTTTTGTAAATAAGCATACGTATGTTGTGCTTCTCTATTTAGCGTTTTTGGCTACGACCATTTTCACCTTTGCGATGGATGCCCAGGAGGTCGTTTTCGCTCAGCAGGTGGTTGGTTTGACTGAGGTGGATTATAGTATGCTAGTCAGCATAACAGGGATTGGTTCCATTGCGGGCGCGCTTATAATCTCGGTGTTTTCACAGAAATTTTCACTGCGTTATCTGATTGCCCTTGGAATTCTAATGCAAGCTACCGGCTATATTTTATATGCCTTTTCATGGTCGTTTCTATCCATTGCATTTGGGTTTACGATTCTAGGTTTCTTTAATGTCTTTCTAAATGCAGGCATCATGACCTTTTACCAAAATAGTGTCCCTACAGCGTTAATGGGAAGAGTGACAAGTATATTCCAATTGCTGCAAAGCCTTTTTCAAATCATATTTGTCTTAGGTGTTGGTGTGATCTCGGATATCATACCATTGCGGATTACAATTATAGCTTTGGCATTTGGGATGTTGATAGTCGGTGGTTTGATGGTTGTTTTGCTATTTTTGCCTGAGAAGAAACTGTATTTTCAGGAAACATAAAAGGGACAATGAACCTGTCCCCGTGTCCCGGGAGGAGATAAAATGATGGAACACAATAATCTGGAGGAATTTCGTAATGGTGAACTGTATGATGCAACAAATGCGTTGAAGGATGTGGAAGCTGAATTTTTTAGTGACCTTGCTTTCCAATATGGAGGGCCTATACTCGATGTTGCCTGTGGGACAGGTAGGCTGACTATTCCGCTGGCAGAACAGGGCTATGATATTACGGGTGTTGATATCACACCTGAAATGCTTAAAACAGCAAAGAAAAAAAGTGAACGTCTCGGCCTACGAATCAACTGGATTGAAGCTGATGTTAAGCAACTTAAGTTAGAACGTAAGTATCAAATCATTTTCACGACTGGGAATGCCTTTCAAGGTTTTACAACGCGCGAATCACAAGAAGGATTATTACAATTTGTACACAATCATCTAGATTCAGATGGTGTTTTTGCCTTTGAGACTAGAAATCCTGTGCTCTCCCGACTATTAAATAACCAAAATATTGAAGAGCAACGAGAAAATAAGGTTAATGAAGGTGGAAAACGTATCACCCATACTTGGAAGCACCATTATGATTCCATCAAACAACTTGAACATTATAAGCAAACATATCAAATTTGGGCAAACGAACACGAGGTAGAGGAAACCATACACACTCGAATTGCCATCCGATATGTATTCCCACAAGAGCTTGAAATGTTGCTGTATTATAACGGATTTGTATTGGATAATGTTTATGGAAATTTTGACAGAAGCCCGCTTCAAGCTGAAAGTCCGCTGATGGTGTGTATTTGTCGGAAGCGTTAACGAAATGGCTTTTAAATAGTCCTTTTTCGAGCATTAAGAACTTGAATTCAACCATAAAAATAGGCCTTGTCAGTACAGTAAAGAAATACTGATTATATTTTTGTGTGAGATCACCGGGTGAATACGGAAAGTAATGAACAGTATTGTCCCTTAATCTTTTTTCAGGTAGAATTATTCTCGAAAGGTAAGATGAAGAATCAGGGAAACGTTTCACTCCATGATCCAATAATTTATCGAATCTGAGCGGGTACAACAAATAAGTCTTGAAGGAGGTAGCACCATGAACACCAAAGAAGAAGTGATTAAATTGATTAAAGAGCTACCGGATAATGTGACAATGGAAGAAATAATGCATGAATTATATGTTCGAATTAATATGGAAAAAGGTGTGCAGGACCTAAGCGAAGGAAAAATAGAAGCTCATAAAACGCCGAAGATGAGATCCGGAAAGTGGTTGCATTAAAAAGGGAATCTGCCCTCAGCATTGGGAGGGTAGATTCCCTTTTTTTTAATCATTCACCAAAATAGTTCTTTAATCCATTCTCAATAGCCTGAGCCACATTGTTTTGATAATCAGCTGTTTGTACCGTTGCAAGGTCGCTTTGATTTGTAAGAAATCCTAACTCTGTCACAACGGATGGAGCATTATTATTACGTAACACACTATAATTGGCCTGCATAGCTCCCCTACCTTGCAAATTAACGGTAGAAGCCAGGGAAGCCTGAATTTCCTCTGCAAAGTGACGATCTGCTCCATTGGAATGGAAATAAGTAGTTACTCCATTTACCGATTGAATCGGGAAAGAATCATAATGTAAACTAATGAATGCATCTGCTTGCGATTCGTTGCTGATCTGGGCTCGTTTTTCAAGGGGAATGAAATTATCATCCGTTCTTGTCATCGTTACATTTGCACCAGCATCAGCCAATTGCGCCTCGACTGTTTCGGCTGTGGACATGGCTAAGTCTTTTTCATATATATTATTAAGCCCGATTGTTCCTGGATCTTTTCCTCCGTGACCTGGATCAAGGACGATCGTATAGCCTTCCAGCGATCCGGAAGACTTCTCAGCTGATTCATGATTCGCTGGCACCGCAGCCTCACTCTCATTAGAGGAAGTTGCAGCATCCGTTAACCATGCAGCAATCCATCCTGTAGCCCCATTGGCTAAAGATACTTTATGCCAATCTCCAGCTGTTTCTATGGTGTTGTATGTATCTCCGGATGATGCTGAGGCGATAACGGAATGGTTCGTACCCGGCCCTGAACGAACTTGAACATTATTTGCAATGACTGTAATTGTGTCGGCTGTATTTTCTGAAGCTGACGTCTCGCTTTCTACGGAACTGTTAGCCGGAATTAAATGGTGTTTAGCGACCCATGCCTCATTACCACCATAATAGGTTTGCACCCAACCATATCGCTCTTGAAAAGCAACAATGGTGTCCCCTTTAGTTAAGACATCAACGATTTCTGCCCCATCTGCGGGTGCACTTCGAACATTGAGCACCGTAGTACTTACCTCATACGTATCTCCGCTTTCTGCTTGACTTGTTGTTGGGAGAAATAGATATAAAAATAGCAAAAAAGCCATCCCAACTGTAAAATAACGAATTAATCTCATATAAACCTCCTTTTTGTGATGAAGCATAAAATCTATTAAATTATATGCTATAATTTAATTATAACCTTAACAAGTAATAAGTAAACCACATTTTTCCAAAATAATCCAGATATACTAGAAGAGATAGGTAGAATAGTACTTTCTGAGGACTAGTAGCAGAGATGTTCGTGGAGGATGTCGAATGAAGGAAGGCTTAGCGTAATAGAACGACGAATAAACAAACTCGAATATGGTATGGAGCACTCTAAAAGCTGTACCAACCAACTGTACCAACGTAAAAGGCAGCAGCCCAGCTTCATTCGCCAGGCCTTCATTCTCTATCACTCACATCCATTTCTTTTTTGCTTCTTGCTTTTCCTTATCCTCATAAAATAATACAAAGTCAGGATCCACTTGCCCAACTCCGAGATATCTTGCTTTATAATCGTTAAGAAGCTCAAAGAATTTTTTGCTTAGAATTAAGATCACGACGACGTTGATGAATGTTGGTATTGCAGAAGTAATATCCGCAAAATACCAGACGGTTTGGCCCGGGATTCCGAAGCTGGCAGCATAGACGACCATTAGCATTCCCGGTATGGGATAAAACCATTTGAAAAAGGCGAGTAGTCCATTTTTTAATTTATGTTCTCTATTTTTAAGTAAATGCCGAAGTAGGATTTCATAATAGAGAAACCAGCCGCTCAGGGTGGTTAACCCAAATAAGAAAATGGATAGGGTGATAATGATTCGCCCTGCCTCACCTATCCCAATTTCAAACGCAGACAGCGTCAAATCCGCTCCTGACAAACCAGAAGCCCATGCACCGGTAATGATGATTGTAAACGACGTAATGGTACACACAATAATCGTGTCTACAAATACCTCAAAGGCTCCCCATATTCCTTGTTTTACAGGATGGTTGACTTTAGCAGTAGAATGGACCATTGCAGAAGTCCCCCATCCTGCCTCATTACTATATACCGACCTGGCTACTCCCATTTGAATCACTTGCGCAACTGCGGCTCCTGTAAAACCACCAACAGCGGCGGTACCTCCAAATGCACTCGTGAATATGAGGGAAAAAACGTCACCGATCTCTCCAACGTTACTGATAATGATGTAGATGCCACAAAGAATGTAAAACATAACCATAAAAGGCACTAATTTAGATGCTACCTTTCCAATATGCTTGATGCCACCGTAAATAATGAAATAAAGAAAGATAATAAATAGAATCGAAGCAGGGATCATGCCGATATCAAAGGTTGAACTGATTGCCTCGGATATCGTATAGTTTTGCATCGTAATAAAGAAAGTGGAAAAGATACCCATACCGAAAATAAATGCAGGGATCATCCAGTATTTAAAATTCCGCTCCTCACCAAGCCCTTTTTCCATATAATACGTCGGTCCACCATATGGATCGCCGTTTTCGTCTGTATTTCGGTAGTAAACAGATAATGTTACCTCGGCTGTTTTGATAATCATTCCGACCAACGCACATAGCCACATCCAGAATACAGCGCCAGGACCGCCAACTGCAATTGCGGTGGCGACACCACCAATGTTTGCCACACCAACGGATCCGCCAATTGCAGTACTTACTGCTTCAAAAGAGGACAAGATCCCTTTCCCTGCACCTGCTTCCTTTTTGTTAAAGAGATTTCCAAATGTTTCCTTTAAAATATGCGGCAAGTAGAGGAATTGAAAAAATTTACTTCGAAAGGTAAAAAATATTCCAACAAAAACAATGGTAAGGATTAGCGGCAATCCCCATAAAAAGGCGGATACATTTTCCAATAGAGCTTCCATCGACCGTACTCCTTTCTAGTCGTCGAATTTTTCTGAGCCGTAAGAAAGGATATATCCTTTCTTACGGCTATTTAATTTCTCCACTGATAATGGTCATTTCAATGGTTGTATGTAATAAATTATCCGCATCTTCCAATTGGAATGGATCCATGGAATAAACGGTCATATCTGCTAACTTTCCTCTAGAAATTGTTCCTTTTTTCGTTTCTTCATTGGTCGGATAGGCACCCATTTCCGTGAACAGGCGAAATGCTTCATGCATGGTTAATTTTTCTTTCGGATTCCAACCGGCATGGTTTTCTCCAGGTGCTTTCCTTGTTACAGCGGCATGAATGCCGAGCAATGGATCAACAGGCTCTACAGGCGAATCCGAGCCTCCTGCGCATTGGACGCCCGCAGATATTAGTGTTTTCCATGCATAAGCAAGCTCGATTCGCCTTTTGCCAAGTCGATCCTCAACCCACGGAAAGTCGGAGGCCAAAAATCGTGGCTGGATATCTGCGATTCGACTAGGTTGGGCCAGCCGCTTTATCAGATCTTGTCTCAATACCTGTGTATGAATCAGTCTGTCACGGTAGGAAGCAGAAGGAAACTGATCCAAAATATTCAATACGTTTTCCAAAGCCTGATCACCGATCGTATGCACAGCAACCGGCATGGACAAATCCCGAGCTCGTTTGACAATATTAAACATTGCTTCCTGATCATACATGGCTTCCCCATTGTTTCCCGGGTCATCTTCATAGCTTTTCGATAAAAGAGCAGTTCTTCTTCCGAATGCACCGTCAGCAAATAATTTTACAGCACCGATTTGCAATGTATCATTTCCGTATCCTGCGTACATACCCATATCTCTTAACTCATCCAGAAAATCATGGTTGATTAATAGATTTGCGCGTAAGCCGAGTTCTTCTTGATTCAATAATTCATCATAAATTTGATATGTTTGCGCTAGTCCCCCTAAATAAAGCGGGTCGTTCGAATGCACACTCGTCAATCCCTTTTTCAGCGCGAATTGGATCGCCTGCCTCATCGCACCCTTTAGCGCCTCGTAGGATTTTTCGGGAATTTGTTGATTAAATAGCTCAGAAGCCGATTCAAGCACGAGCCCGGTCGGTTCTTTCGTATGTCCATTTAAAACAATCTCACCGCCTACAGGGAGGCTCATATTTGGATGATAGTTAATCATCTCTAACGCCTTTGTGTTAACTATCGAGGCATGCATGCAAATCCTGGATAAATATACTGGATTATGTGGAGCGACATGGTTCAGTTCGCAAATGGTGGGTATGGCGGGTCCATCGGTAAAAAGATTTTCATCCCAGCCACCTCCTACAAGCCATTCTCCGGGTTGTAGTTTGGTTGCTCTTAACTGAATTTGCTTTAACATTTCCTGTTTAGAAGTGACGCCTGTCAAATCTAAATGTAAAAAAGTATGCGCAATCTGGGAAAGATGGAGATGACTGTCGACCAAACCAGGGGTAACGGTTTTGCCCTCCAAATTGATTACTTTGCTATCTGGTCCATTCCAATGAAGCAGCATGTCCCCTGTTGTTCCCATATCGATAAATCGGCCATGATCAACCACGACAGATTGAACAGTTGGTTTTGTTTGGTCAAATGTATAAATATTTCCATTGGTGTAGATTTTTTTCATGATGGCTCTCTCCTTCGTTATTGCCTGGATCGATCATTTGTAGAAATGGCTGAAGCGATGCTGAGAAGGGACTGATGTGATCCTGTTTTATTTCGTATATAGCTAGAGCCTGAGCTGAGGGGATTGTTATGATAGTTGTTTAAAATAAAAAACAACGATAGAAAATAAGCTATCCTTGTTTTACAAAAGATGTTATCCTCCATCTCGATCAGCAGTTCTCCATGCACGTCACATGACAGTATGCCCTTTATTGAAAGACATCCCAGCAATAATAAGATTGACTCTTATTATGCTTCGGCGAATAATCCTTTCATCAATCTTCATCGATGTCATACTCCAATTGATTACTTTTATCATCCGCGCCTCTACCTCACCGATCTGATAAGGTATAGTATGAAATTATGTAATATACTATCAGATTATTGTGTCTGGTTCAAGGGATTTTTTTGAATGATGAAAAAAGCTGTCCACCAAAGGGCGGCTTTTCTTCCATGAATGATGAAAATAATTCTTCTATCCTCCTGTAAGCCAGAGCTACATGGTTGACCAATTTACATGAAAAAAATCATGGCGCGTTTCGCATTGGTTTATCAGTGAAGCAGATTGGTGAAGAACGAGCATAAAAATGAGTTGGATAATATGCGTTTCGTTTGACGAATACATAATCATATATTTCGTTATTGAATATTTTAAATAAGAAGGAATAAAATTTGGAGGTGTTAGCATGTCGACTATGCCAAGAACGGGAGCAAACAATCCTAAAAATACAACAGTAGGATCATCCTTATCCTTGGAAGAACTGGATTTTATCGGCTCCATCTTATTTTTCATCGGTTCGAGCATTTCTGTTTATATAGCTTATAAAAGTCTTACCGATTCAACTTCCACAGAAATAGAACCATTGGAATAAGGTGTTTTTAACAGGGGATTTTCCCCATGAAAATAAAAACCGTATGGAATCAAATGAAAAAACCGCTATAGACTTACAGCGGTTTTTTCATATTGGGTGCTAGTCAAGATCGATACTGAGAATATTACCTGTACTTCGATCTACATCTACTTCATACTTCGCTCCTTGTTGAGTTACAATTTCCACTTCATAGATTTGTGTATTGTTCTTTGTATCCAATTCAGCACTAACCACTTCCCCAGGAACCTGCTGCA
This sequence comes from Virgibacillus sp. NKC19-3, assembly GCF_019837165.1. Classification (NCBI taxonomy): domain Bacteria; kingdom Bacillati; phylum Bacillota; class Bacilli; order Caryophanales; family Bacillaceae; genus Virgibacillus; species Virgibacillus saliphilus. The sequence goes on along the minus strand of NZ_JAGYHC010000001.1, from coordinate 3,783,041 downwards.
GGGCTATATTTATTCCCTCTATCATGTTTATTTGGCGATTCCAATTTTCTCTATATCCATATCCTTGATGTTGCCAGTTGGGATATCCAGTTGGTCCCCAATAATGATACATAACAAAAACTCCTCCTCTGTGTTAATGATGACTCTTTAGTATGTTATGCATTTACCCAGATTCGGTGTTATCCGCCACATGGGATATGTATAAATAATTTCCGCGTTCTATTTCATCAAAAAAGCGAAGTACCCCACAAGGCACTCCGCCAATACCTAACGCTTAAGCCCGAATCCACTTCCAAATCTCACCCGGTGTCGCGTTTTTCCCGTACATCAGAATTCCAGTTTTAAATATTTTCCCCGCCAGTTTCATAAAGAACCAGACACTTACAACTAGAATAGCTACAGCAATAAGGATCTCCATCCATGGCCATTCCTCCATTAGTGAGAGGCGGAGGAGTAACACGCCCGGGGAAGTGAAGGGAATATAGGTGCCGAGTTGTGCTACAAAGCCGCTCGGATCATTGAATACTGGTCCGATAAAGATAAACGGCAAGAATGGCAGCATCATAACCATCCCCTGGAAGTTTCCTGCTGTTGACATATCGGCCATGGTTGCACCGACACCAACGAAAATAGATGCGAACAACAGATAGCCTAAAATAGCGATAGCCATTAACAAGAGCAGTTCCGGAACAAATAAATACTCTAGAATCGGGATATCTAATCGCCATACGAGAACCGGTAGGACAAATACAAGCAATACGGCCACCTGAATAAGTCCCAGCACAAAGTAGCCGAAAATTTTTCCTTGCATTAATTCTCCAGGTGTCAATGATGATAGAATGATTTCAGCAATTTTGTCTTTCTTTTCTTGGGAAGCACTTTGGAATATCGCCATACCTGTGAAAACAATCGAAAGCATGATAGCCAAGGCAAAAGCGCCAGGAACCATTCGCTCCATCGGATTATCTCCTATGCCATCGGACTTTGCGCTTCCTTCGGTTTCATTAGCCTCCATGTCTCCTGCAGTTGTCTCATCAAATTCAACACCACTGGAGACGACCGCCATTTCTTCATCGCTTAATCCTAACTGTTCCAGCTTTATTGCCTGAATGGGTGCTTCTAAAACCTGTACTTGATTGGTAAAAAATTGATCCATTTCCTCGCTTGTATAGACCGGTACCACGCCATCTTCCAAGGCATGCTCATCTACAAATACGTAAGCCGTGTTTTCCTCGTCTTCCAGCGCTTCCCTTATGTTCGCCTCTTCCACATCGGTTTGCTCAAGCTCCCAATCGAAACCGGATTGTTCGACGGTTTGTTCCATTTGCTCATACACACCGAGTTGATCATTTACTAAAACAGTTGTTGAGGTTGCATCATCATCTGATCCACCGAAAATTGAGGGCATCATAAAGAAAAACAGGAAAATGGCAGGTGTTAAAAATAACCCGATAAGATAGGATTTGCTCTTCATATTGCGTTTAATTTCCCATTTAGCGACCTTCATGGTGTTACGCATATGCTTCACCAGCTTCCTCTACAAAATTTCCGTCTGTGGCGATATCGATAAATATTTCATGAAGCGAAATACGATCGATCGTTAATTCCTGGATGGCGATGTGATCCGGCAAATGCTTCAGCCAAATAGATGGTTGCACATCGCTTTCCAAATAAAGAATCGATGTTTCTTCCTGTTGGTCCACCCGCTGTACTTGCGGTATGCGTTCAAGTTCAACGGGCTTATTTTCCCCGCGGATGGTACATTTGAAATTCGCATATTGTGTCTTCACGTTATCCATGGTCCCATAGATCACCTTTTGTCCTTGATGCATCATAAATAATCTATCAGCCATTTCTTCAACAAGGTTCATTTGATGGGAGGACAGAAGAATTGCTGTACCTTTATTTGCAAGGCTCTGAATCTCTGTCTTGAACAATTCCTGACTGACCGGGTCAAGTCCGGAAAAGGGTTCATCCAAAATCAACAGTTCCGGCTCATGAATAACCGATGCAATAAATTGAATTTTTTGCCCCATTCCTTTGGACAGTTCCTCCACGGAAACTTTCTCTTTTCCTTCCAAATCAAATTTTTTCAAATAAGCTAGTGCACGCTCTTTCGCCTTATCAAGCGGATAGTCTTTGAGTTCCGCTAAATAGAGTAGGATATCCATGACTTTTACATTCTTGTACAGCCCGCGTTCCTCCGGTAAATAGCCGATTTTATGACGCGGAATTTCCTGTGCTGCATTATTTTGAAAGCTGATCGTTCCCCCGTCCGGGTACATGATCCCCATGATGCTTCGAATGGTCGTTGATTTTCCTGCACCATTGGGGCCTAAGATTGCCATAATTTCCCCCTTTCGTACATCAAAGGAGATGTTTGAGATAACCTGTTTGCCTTTAAAGGACTTTCCTAACTTTTCTACGGATAGCATTGTTTCCACACGTTTTTCCCCTTTCTTCCTATTTTCGTTCCAGCAGGAGCGTAATAATTTCCTCCAAATCCAGCGCTGTACGGTTCGTCCATTCCAAATTATTTTCCAGGAAATAATGCTCCGTTGCCGCAGGCTGATTCGAAATGATTTGCTGATTCTCCCGGGAAACTTCGCCTGATATATGTGCTGTTGGCAGAGGACTCGTTACCCAGTAGCGTTTAAAGCTTTCCGTTAATGCTTCCTTTTCAAAAGTTCCTATCATTTCTCCACTCTTTAGGATGGATAAATAATCTACAAGTTTCATCATATCTGCAGATTGATGGCTTGCCATGAGAATGGCGCGCTCTCCCTCATCCATCCAGTCTACGAGTATGTCCATCAGATACTTTTTAGATGGAATATCCATGAAAGATGTTGGTTCATCTAGTAGTAATATGGGTGTATTTCTTGGAATCGTTAATGCCAAGCTCAGCTTCTGCTTGACGCCCTGTGATAATTTACCGAATCGCTTATTTAATGGGATATCGAAAAGTTTTATCATTTTATCGAATAAGGCATCGTCCCAATTCGAATGCAATGGCGAAATGATATCTCTTAACGTTTTCGCTGTATAGGCATCCCAGCCAATGACAGTCTGAGGCTGGTAGGCAATGTTAGCCTTCCAGCTTTCGTCCTGCCCATAAACAAACGTATCATAGATCTCGATATTGCCCTTATCCGACATTGCCAGATGCATGATTAGCTTCAGTAATGTACTTTTCCCGGAGCCGTTGTTGCCGACTAAGGCGGTGATCGTGCCGGGTTCAAGGTTTAAATCAATCGGGCCCAGTTGGAAATCATCTATCTGTTTCTCTACATCTTTCATGTGTAGAACGGAAGCCATTGCTTAGTCTCCTTTCTTATGTCGCATTAATACTTCGTGGAAAATTTCTTCAATTTGCGCAACGGTGTAATCATAATTAATCGCTGTTTCCACTGCCTTTTCGATAGTTTCATAGACGGAAGATATTTTCATTTGCTGTTTTAGGGAGTCGCCTATTTCTGCAACAAAGGTGCCTTTTCCTTGGGTTGTTCGAATAAACCCCTGATATTCTAGGTTTTGATAAGCGCGCCTAATGGTGATCACACTGATTTCCAGGTCCTTGGAAAGCGCTCGAACGGAAGGCAGCGGGGTATCTGCAGGAAGATGCCCGCCAGCAATCAATGCCTTCAACTGGTTTTCGATTTGATGATAAATTGGTTCACGTGAATCCTTGGAAAGACGAATTGGCAGCTCCACGGTATGCACCCCTTTTTTGTGTCTTTGAAATTATAAAATTTCAGGATTGTGGATAATTTAGTAGCCAGATAAGCCTCATCCGGCTCCAGCGCCCAGCAACTAGCAGGTCTTTTTGGTGGGACGAGCGTTAGCGCAGTCCCAAACTTCATATTCCTCCATTGCGATAAGCGGGCATCGGTTCGCTTGTCAGCTCACCGTGTTTCCTTTTCGCTTTCCAAGCATAAGATTCACTTTGACTTTCGCCATTAATTGGCGACAAGTCAAGTTCATCTAATCTCACCTGCGGAAAAGGAGCTTCAACTAAATTCGCCACTTTGCTAAGCACGCCTGACCACCCGCAGCGCTAAGCGCAGTTTGTACGTTGCTAACCGGGCGCTTCCGCCTTTGTTCTGAAATGCTCCATTAGAGATAATCTAATTTATCCATTTGCTTATTCATATAACGCTGCCAGTAATGAAATCCAAGGAACACAAGTACAATCGAAATGATGGATGATAATAATGGCCAATGTCGGGCTGCAATGATGGTTAAATAAACAGGACCATTGCCGAAAAGCAGGTGAAAAAAGGTAAGGAGCATCAATCCCCCTATGATCAGACCGATGGTATAAAATGTCATAATTTTCGTGTTCACTTTATCCCCCGCATCACTTGCAGGCATGATGAAACCTGCGTAGATGCCGAACGCAATCCAAATGATTATAAAGGCAACGTGCGAGAGTGGTGACATCATAACTTGAAACTCAGGGTTTACAATATATAGTGCAATAAGCATTAAAAGACTATAAGGAACGGAATAGGCAGCATAAACGATGAATCTGTTTTTGATGATTATATTTTTGGAAACAGGTAATTGTGCGAACATGATTAAAGCAGGCGATGCCCATATTTCTCCACTGATTTTCTGGTATTTAAATTCTTTCGTTCTTAACCAGGCGGGGGCAAGGGCAAACAGGATCATAAAAAAAAGATCAAATCCCGCAAAATCATTTTCTAAATAAGCACTAAATGACGGTAAGAAAAATAGTGTCATGAAAGCATAGAATAGAAAAAGCCCGATGAATGTCTTTAAGGAAGTTTTCCATTCAAATGTAGCTAGCCAATACGCTTGCCTCCAGTCTTGCATGATACATCCTCCCTTCAAACTGTAATACTGTGTATGTGTATATAAACAGTATAAAACACTTTTGCTGGAAGTCAAGGCTATTTTACAAATTGCTCAGAATGATAATGGATGGGGGGGCTATATTCGATGTTCACTTTTTTGCCATAACTTTATTAACAAAATGTGAAATAGTGAACATATTTACTTTTATGATGGCGGTGTCATGTTACAATATAATTGTAATAAAGAAACAAACCACACAATATATTGTGAAACATTGAATAAAATGTAAAAGGAGATGGAAATGATGATCATGAATTTTATTCGCAATAATAAAGTTATGGCTGGGATTTTAGCTTTTTTACGGATTTATATCGGATACCAATGGATGACAGGCGGATACGGGAAAATTGTTGGGGGAGAGTTTGATGCTAGTGGATTTATTCAAGGTGCCATTGCCAATTCAACTGGTGAAGGTGCAACGGTTCAAGCATGGTGGGGAACATTTCTGGAAACAGTAGCACTGCCGAATGCAGAACTTTTCACATACCTAGTTATGTGGGGCGAATTACTGGTAGGTATCGCACTAATTCTGGGTATATTCACTAATTTTGCAGCACTAATGGGCATCACCATGAATTTCGCTTTCCTATTCAGTGGTACCGTAAGCACAAACGCACAAATGGTGGTCATCACTGTATTCCTATTGATTGCAGGTTATAATGCAGGTAGATATGGCCTGGATAGATGGGTAATTCCTTTCTTGAAGAGTCACATGACAAATCAAACAAAAGGTCAAAAAGAAAAAGATACGGTTGCAGCGTAAAAGAAAAGGGAACTGCAAGTGCGACAGCCTGATACCGATATTCCATCGGTATCAGGCTGTTTACATTCAATATCGGGAGAGAAATATGGAAATCGGGAGAGTACTTCGTCAAAACGGGACTCACTCCCTTTCAAACGGGAGGCGCAATCGGTGAATCGGGAGAGCGATCCCTTCAAACGGGAGGCGCAATCGATAAAACGGGAGAGCGAGTGCTGCAGTTTACAAGGAACACCCCAAATCAGTATAAGAAATGCAAAATCAAATAAAGCAATGGAATAGTCAGAGCACATAACAGGCTGGATATTAATACGCCCAAGGAAGCAAAAATGGTATCTCCTCCGTATTTCTGCGCATAAAGCGACATTGTTGGAGCTGATGGCATACCAGCAGCAAGGAAAGCAACCGCAACTAGTGTCAATGATACAGAGGAAATAGCAAAAGGAAGCAGGAATAACGGTATGATGACTAACTTCGCCACGGCGGATTTCCATAAATATCTATTTTTTAATAAAAAAGGGATGTTTTTATAGTGTACATTCGCGATTAAACTGCCAATTAAAATCATAGAAAGCGGAATTGTCATTTTTCCAACACTCTCCAGGGTATTTGCAATCATAGCTGGCCAGCTTATGGGGAGAACTAAAACAATTAATCCAATTGATGTAGAAAGCACTCCCGGATTCAGGAAGATCTTTTTCCACTCCATGGCAACTGTATTTCTGGTAAATAAGTAAATCCCATAGGTCCAGATGAGAATGAAATATATGATATTAAACATCGTTAAATAAACGATTCCTTGCTCTCCAAAAATAACAAAAATGACGGCATAGCCAATATACCCTTGGTTGCCAAAAATAATAAGCCCTTCATAAACATGCTTTTTGCCTTTTGGAAGTTGTGATCGCTTCCGCATCCACATAGCTAAAAAAATGGATAATAGAAGGATATAGGCGGACATCAACAACAACCATCCAAAATCCCTCAACAATTCAAAGGAAAATGATATATCCAAGGAAAATAAAATGAGAGCAGGTAATGTTATATATAAGATAAGCTGTGTCAGCACATCATTTCCTTCTTCTTGAAGTATATTGGTTTTCCTTACCGTAAATCCCAGTATCGCAATAAAGTAGAGCTGGAGCATCTCAAGTGCAAAGTTCCCCATCCGATAACCTCCCATTTACCGGATAGTATATGTATAAATGCCCCATAAAGTTTCTAACCCACTTCCAAGGTTATAACGAAAAATTGTATGAAAAGAGCTGTATCTCAAATAATAAGTGCATGCTCCGCATTTTTTGCGAAAGAGCAGAAAAATGGAAGCAAGAATGCGCGTAACAGATGCCATTCATTCTATAAATGCGAAAGGAATAGGAGGTGAAAATGTGCGAACCGTTCAACGTATTGCGTTAGTATTATTAATAATCGGTGGTGTGAATTGGGGACTAATTGGATTGTTTCAATGGGATTTAGTAGCATCACTTTTTGGTGGACAAGATGCTGCATTGGCCAGAGTAGTGTACACCCTTGTTGGAATCAGTGCTTTGTACTGCCTGACATTATTTTTTGAGCCAATGGATGAAGCGGATCATGGCAATGATCATGAAAATGAACCTAGAAATTTAAGTTATGGTACAGAATTTAGTGATGAAACCGATCTGAATCATAACGATCTTTCTGGAAACTTCCCGGAACAGGATCGAAATTTTACAAATAAAAAGGATTAAGGCTCTTCCAATTGTATCGTTGTAAATTGCGAGCGAATAATTAAGAGATGTTTAAAACATTCGGGAGGGATATGACGATGAATATTCGTGAAGGAATGATACCAACTGCGTTAGGTTCGGTTGTAACAGCTACAGGCTATGGATTAAAGCAAAAACGTAGTTCCAATCAAATGATTGCCAATACCCTATTTGGCTTTGGATTAGCACATGTTGTACTAGGTACCATCGACCTCATTCAACACCGTAATTAAAAATATCAAACGAGGCTGTCACCCCTGTCTTCACTTTGGCGACAGCCTCATTTTTAATCCCCATTTTTGCTTTTAAGTAGAGGGAATCTGGTTATGAGCTACACGTTTTGTTATCTATTACGAATCACCAGCTGATATTTCACATTAACTACCAGCAATACAACGGCCATAAGGATAATCGAAAAAATCTCTGCGTTGTCAGAATTAATGGAGTAGACGGTCGATAGTACAATAGCAAGGATGAGTGTAACGTTCAATAATCCTTGTGATTGAAACAGTCCATCCAGAATGACATGCTTTTCTCCATTATCTGCAATATCGAGTACCGATTCAGGGTAATCTGCATGGGAAGCGGTTGGTGCCATGTTACGATCGGAATACACGTGTTGCATGATATGCGTCATGTACCGGTTTAAGACAATCGTGATGAGAAGTACAATAATGGATCCTACTGTCATGATTACGTTTTGGGTTGCAAGAAGACTTAAGCTAAGTGCTAGTATAGAAAGAACGAAACTGACATTGGCACACAGAGCATAATCAGAAAATAGCTTATACTTTTTGTTTTCCACTTCATCTTCTTCATCACCTGTAAAGTGCTGGCTGTTTAATGATTTAACCTTTCGAAACCGGAAAATACTCCTAACGATTAAGATAATGGAGATAGCCATGAGGCTAATGACAGCAATCTCCCCGGCATAATGAAGCTCTGAAAAATTCATCAACACATAATAAGAAACAAATCCAACGAATCCCGCTGCGATAAATCGTACGATTAAATTCATTTACAACTCCTCCTCCTCAAAGCTAAATACATTTTCAACAGGCTCCTTAAAAATACGCGCAATACGCACGGCAATTAATAGGGAGGGCATATACTCCCCACGTTCGATTAAGCTTATGGTCTGCCTGGATATTCTTGCGTGTCTCGCGAGCTGTGTTTGATTATAACCTTCACGTGCACGAAGTTCCTTTAAGCGGCTTTTCAAACTAGATCACCTGCCATTTTTTAAATGAATAATGGTATTGTACACGATAATGATCAATTTGACAATGATAATTGTCATAAAAAATACTATCATTGTCAAATAGGGTAATCGGCCGTATCCATGCTTTCAAGCGGGATGCAACATCAAGCAAGAAATCTCTTGAACGGGAGAAAGAATGAAAAATCGGGAGAGCAGCCCATCAAAGTGGGAGAGAGCGTTCTCAAAACGGGAAGGCGCATCATCAAAACGGGAGGCAATCCCTACGAGATCCAAGGAATTTAATAGTTAAAAAGGATTTATTTCTTTCATTTCCCTGGATTCTATTACCTTTCGTTCACAAGGTAGATTACAAGTATAAAAATCTTCTAAAAAGGAAAAACTAGCAAAAGTAGAAAAAGGAGGTTTTTTAAATGGATAATTATGTACCGGACAATACTGCTAGACGTTACATCGCACATGTCAGTGTGCTTGGTACCACACAGATTCATTTAAGAAGCCCCTCTGTTATTGCATGGTGGAGCGCAGCTTTTCCCGGATTTGGTCACTTACTTTTATCGAAATATATTCGGGGCTTTGTCTTATTTATTTGGGAGGTGATTGTTAATGTGCAGGCAAATGTTAATTCAGCAATTATATATACATTTCAGGGTAATTTTGATATGGCTACTAATGTCCTGGATACCAGGTGGCTTTTAGTCTATTTGCCCGTGTACTTTTTTGGAATTTGGGATAGTCATCGAACAACTGTAGATATGAATAAAGTCTATGTATTGACCGAGCATGAGGAACATCGCTTCAATATATTTAGCATGGGGCATTGGAAATTAATTATTTGGATAAGAGAAGCCCTGTTATGGCAGCATTTTGGTCGGCTGTTGTACCAGGTTTGGGCCAACTCTATATCCATCGAATTGCGACAGCTTTCTTTGTTATCTTCTGGGCTGTTCTCTTTTTTTACTTCTCCCATGCGCTCGAAGCTATTCAGCTTTTGTTAGTAGGAGAGGTGGCACAAGCAACCGCTGTCTTACAAGGTGAATATTTGATCATGTTGCCTTCTATATATGGCTTTTCTATGTATGATGCGTATGTAAATACCGTGGAGAATAATAAACTGTTTGAAAAAGAACAACGACGGTTTTTAAAGCAACATTATCAACACCCTGATTTTCAACTTCTAAAAGGGAGAAAAGTGAAGTGATAAGCATGCAGTTATATTCCATATTTGATAACGATATTTTTTTAGAGATGGCTATTTCCACACTGGAAAAAAGGGGGATTAAAAGAGAAAGTATTTATGCAGTTCCTCTTGATAATCGAGTGGAAGCGCGCAGGTTGTTTGATAGCTTGGATACTTCCGATGGTACGTCACTGATTGATATAGGGACTGCACTTGCTACGGCCTTTGCGGTTGTTGGGACAAGTATTGGCTTCAAAATGGCGTGGGGTCCAATAGTGTGGGGGCTACTATTTGCATTTTTGGGATTTATTATAGGTGTTGTCATCAGACTGTTTACCGAAAACGTTTTTAAAAAGCGAAAAAGAATGTTAAAAGGGAAACATCCGGAGGTCATTCTGATTATTGATTGTAAGGAAGAGTGGATGGAATTAGTGGAAAAAATTTTGTGGGAACATCTAGCGTTAGGGGTTGCAAAAGTGAAATAGCAGATGGATAAGCTGGTTAGCATTTCTTGCGAATGTCAGTGAGCCATTTCTAGCACTTTGTAGCCATCCATATCGTCCAGCGGTCTTTATCAACGATAGGGCCGTTTTTATTCAGCTTAACGTCCATAAAATGAATGAGTTGTTCTATTTCCTTATCGGTTAATTCATGCAGGATAGACCGCCCTTGTCTTGCACGTATGTCTGCTAGTAATCCGTCTTTGGAGGGATACTTTTTTCTAGTCTCCCATAATGTTGCTTGCTGAATGGCTGTGAATCCAGCCGCCTTTAACGCTTTTACAACAATGTCACTTGTATATCTTCTTTTCATTTCAAGTGTAACAAAATGCGGAAATTTGGAAAAGAAGTATCCTCTAATGTGCTCATGACTTCCTTCTAATAGGCAATCAGAAGGGGTTCTATCTTGGATAAGGATGGATCCCCGATGTTTTAATATCCGAAATGCCTCTGTAAAACATGAAGATAGATCTTCCAAATGATGAATGAGTGCACGCTCCAATAGAAAATCAACCGAACGGTTTGGTAGCTTTGTATCATATGCACTGCCAACTTGAAAGTCTATTTGCTTGTAATCACTGGACCGCTTTTTGGCCTCCTCAATCATCACCTTAGAAGAATCAATACCGGTAATAGCAGCAATTCCCATATCAGCTAGAGCTCTTGCATAGATACCACCTCCACAACCCACATCCGCTGCATCATGAATATTCTGCAAATCGACCATTTTCTTGATCGTATCATACCAGCTCATATCTGGTTTGCGGGTGGCATAACTGTCTTTGTTATCTGGGTCATGGAAATTAATAGTCAATGGAATCAGTCTCCTTTCGCTTCCGGATTGGGAACTGCTTTTAGTGTATACAAAATCCGCCGAATATAATAATGTTTGTTTTGGATCAAAAGTGATAACGTATACTTATCCTAAATAAAAAGGATAGCTGAGGAAGCAAAAAGCCCTATGAACTATAAGATATCCCGGGCTTTTCCCGGGACATCATTGAACGTGATGGATGATCCATCTTGTTGTTAAAATTAATGTGAATGGGACTTTATTTCTACAGCCTCCATCGGTTCTGAAATGGCATGTTCTTTTTTACCATGAAGGAAGTAATAAAGCATCGTCGTAGCTAGGACCATGATTCCCATAATGAGATATAAATTGCTGTATCCGGTTGATGGAATGATGATCCCCAGCACGTATGGTCCGAATCCAATTCCCGCGTCCATCGCTATATAGTAAGTTGATGTGGCAAGACCGACCCGATGTGGGGCAGCCATTTTTACAGCGATGGCTTGCGTGGTGGATTGCATATTCCCATATCCGAGGCCCATCAATACACCAGCTACTAATAGTGATATACTGCTTTGTGCGGTGCTTAACAGCAATAATCCTGCCCCAAATAGAATGAAAGCCGGATACATCACCCAGTTGGCACCTTTTAGGTCGAGTAAACGTCCGGTAAATGGCCGTGATATCAGGATCGCTACGGCGTAGACAATAAAGAATAGGCTCGCCGCTTGGACCTGGTTAATTTCAATCGCATAGAAATTAATAAAGGACAGAACACTGGCATAGCCAACAGATAGGATGATGAGTACGAGTCCAATTGGTAATGCCTTTGGTTCCATAAAATCGGAAAGCTTTATTTTCTTCTTACGTGGCGCAGATGCCGTTTTTATAGGATTTTTCACAACGGGTATTTTAGCAAATAAGGATATAATAAAACTAATGATTGCCAATGCCAAACAAAAGATGAAAATCACCTGGTAATCCATATGGGAGCTCATATAAAGTCCAATGAATGGACCGATTGCCGTTGCCAGGGTAATGCTCATGCTGTAATAGCCAATTCCTTCTCCCTTTCGATGCTCAGGTATGACTTCTGCGACAATGGTTCCTGTTGCTGTACTTGCTGCGCCTAAGGCGATTCCATGTAATAGGCGGGTAATTAGAAAAAAGGTGATGCCCGCATCAACAAAATAGAATAAGGACATCAAAATAAAGAAAATCAGTCCGAAATATAACATTTTCTTGTTACCGATGGTTGTGATTAACCGGCCAATGACCAGTCTCCCAATTAATGTTCCAATAACAAAAATACCAGTGACAAGACCTGCCTGGCTTTCCGAAACACGAAACTGTTCAACAGCATAGACCGACATCGTCACTAATAATAAATAAAACACTAAATATAAGAAGAAATTTGCCACGGATACAATGGTAAAATCCTTCGTCCATAATTTTGATTTTGCTTGTTCCACGAATGAATTCCTCACTTTCGAATATTGCTTCTAATTGTTTCCATAATACGAATGGCTTCACGCTGTTCTGTTTCGGATATGCCTTGTAAAATGTCCGCTTCCAATTCATCAATGGTAATACGTACATGCTCATACATATTCCTGCCAGAATCTGTCAGCTGCATTCGTTTTTCACGCTTATCTTTACCCCTCGCTTGCTGCACATAACCCAATTTTTCCAAGCTTGCCAGGGTTCTGGTGATAGTAGGCTTTTCGACACCTTGGTAATGGGAAATTTCGATATTTGTCGCTTCCCCAAAATGATATAAATAATATAAAATCGTCCATTGTGCGCGGTGCAAATTGTGCTTGTTCAGCTCTATATTTAGCTGATTTTCAAACGGGCGGTATAACATGATTAGCTGGTGGAAGAACTTTTGTGTAGTCTTAATGGAAATCACCTCTTTGGATAGTTACCTTCAGTAACAGTTAGCTAGAGTAACCTTTATAGTTTAGCAGTTCTTTGACGTAATGTCTAGGGGTGGGACGTGGGGACAGGTTCATTGTCCCAGCATATTGGGACAATGAACCTGTCCCCACGTCCCACTGCGTGATATAATAAGGTGATTGTTATAATGAAAATAATGAAAGGGCTTTGCTATTAAAAGGGGGAGAGTGATGGACAAGATATTTCACGGGATAGTCAATTTGATACATAATACAGATCAAAAAGTAATCATTGGAATTTCAGGTCATGGTGCTTCCGGGAAGACAACATTTGCAAATAAACGTGGAAAACTTTTAGGACAAAAAGATGTAAATTATATTAATACGGATCCTTATATTATTGGTTCTAATCTTAGGAAGTACACTATTCTAAATTATCAATATAACAATAAAAATCATCATTATAAAATGACCGCATGCCATCCTGCTGCCCATAACGTACTAGGTTTGGAAAGAGACATCCATATGATTAGAGATGAATTAGATTTTTATACAATAGGTACGCCCTATATGCGTAGCACTTTAATCCATTCACAAAGCAAAGTGAATATTGTAGAAGGTATGAGTGTTGCTTTTATAAATCCACATTTGTTTGATTTGAGGATTTACTTATATACTGACAGTGAAACGGAATTAATAAGAAGAGGTATTCGAGATGCTTCTGAAAGAGGAGCAGATATTCACGCTATAAGACAATCGCATGAAGAGCGTAGAATTCAATATGATTTATTTATGCATCCTTATCATTGCAATTTTGATATTATATTAAAAAACGCTAATGAAGCGTTTTTCCTGGAAAAAGGCGGTGATTTTAAATGTTGATTGAGATTTAGAGTGTGATTAAGCAATCATATTTCAGCGATAGAGCACGATAATCAGCTTATACGCATGTGAATATATTATTGAGCAACAGCAGGATTAAAAAAGGATGAGAGTAAAATGAGAAAGGTTGAAGTAACCTCATATGACGGGGATTGGCCAATGAAATTTGAGGAAGAGTCTAAACAGCTACATCATATTTTTGGTTCGGAAATGATTGAAATTCATCACATTGGCAGTACCTCCGTAAAAGGGCTAAAAGCAAAGCCGATTATCGATATAATGCCTGTGGTAAAAAATATTAGTTGGATTGATAAGTTTGACGCTGAGATGATCAACATTGGTTATGAACCAAAAGGAGAAAATGGCATATCTGATCGGCGATTTTTCCAAAAGGGAGGAGATGATCGAACGCATCATGTCCATGTTTATGAACGAGGTGACCCTGAAATTAAACGGCATCTAGCTTTCCGGGACTATTTACGGAAACACCCCGATATATTAAAAAATTATGGTGATTTGAAAGAAGAATTGTCCAATCTTTTTCCGAATGATATAGAATCATATATAAAAGGAAAGGCGCAGATGGTATCAGAGATTGAGAGCAAAGCTTTGGTTTGGTATCAAGGCTTCAAATCGTAAACTGTGGGGGGGGGAGAAATGATTTGCTGATTAGAGAAATAGACACTTCTGATGCGGAAACGTCTGCCCGACTTATCCAGCAAGTTGAGGCAAGTTCCGAATATATGCTTTGGGAAGCAGGAGAGAGAAACATTTCACTTGAGCAACAAGAAAAGATGATAGCGAGTATTGGAAAAAAAGCGAACTCCACTATATTTGTGGCTGAAAATGATGATAATGAATTAGTGGGTTACCTGATGGCAATTGGAGGCGATGCAAATAGAAATAAGCATGCAGTTTATATTGTTGTTGGTGTTTCCAAGGGTTACAGAGGCCGAGGAGTAGGAACAAGACTATTTGAAGAGATGGAACAATGGGCGCAGAGGCAAAGTATACATCGTTTAGCGTTAACAGTCGTCACTCGGAACGAAGTCGGTTTATCATTATATAAGAGAATGGGATTTGAAATCGAAGGGACAAAAAGACATTCTTTATTCATCAATGGTGAATTTGTTGATGAATACTACATGTCAAAGTTGTTATGATTTTTAAAAAATGATGTGTGTCCGTCCGGCAAAAGGATAGCACTACGTGATATGCAGACTTTTTGAAAACGGAGGGTATTCATGGTTGCAAAACATGAGAGTATCAAGGAACGCATAACAAACCATTGGAATAGGAGAGCAGAACTGTACGATTTTACAGGGCATCATGATATTCGCAGTGTTGAACAAGAAGAATTATGGTTAAAACGTATGAAAAGCATCACTGGCGATAAAAAACTGGATGTCTTAGATGTTGGGTGCGGAACGGGATTTCTTAGTATGTTATTGGCCAAACAAGGACATCAAGTAATCGGTGTTGATGTAGCATCCAGTATGTTGGAAAAGGCAAGGCAAAAGGCGAAGGAGCGAGGACACTCCATTGATTTTCACATGGAAGACGCTGAATCCCTTTCATTTAAAGATGCCTCATTTGATCTTGTCATCAACCGTTTTCTCATTTCAAATATATCTAACCCAAATAGCGCATTAAGCGAATGGAAAAGAGTTTTAAAAGCAGATGGGAAACTGGCTATCATCGAAGGTGAATGGAAGAAACGATTATATCAAGATGAATTTAGGGAGATAGGCGATTCGATCCCGTATTACAAAGGAAGCGCTGGAGAAAGACTCAAATCTGTCATAGAAAAGAATTTCTTTCGACATGTCGAACTTTTCTACTTACATGATCCTTTATATTGGGATGAAATACCAGAGTTTGAGCGATATATACTTACTGCCAACCAATAACAGGGACAGGTTCATTGTCCCGTTCGTCTGGTGCTGGGGCAATGAACCTGTCCCTGTAAGGAAAAAGTGGGGGAATCAATAGTGAATATAATTGAATTAAAAAATGGAAGTAAGGCAGCAATTCGTGAGGCAAAATTAGAAGATGCTGAGCAGCTTCTAAATTTAAGTAACTCAGTTATGGACGAAGGTCGTTATATGGTAACGCGTCCAGGAGAGTTAAACTTCACCATTGATGATGAGGAGAAATTCATAGGAAAACACATTGAAAATCCTGGATCTGTACTATTTGTTGCCGAAGTCGATATGAAAATCGTCGGTCTCATTAACTTCCAAAATGGATGGAGAAAAAGTCTGGAGCATAGGGGAAGTTTTGGGATGTCAGTTGAGAAGGATTCACGAGAATCGGGAATTGGCAAGGCGCTGATAAAAGCGCTTCTTGAATGGGCTCAAGATAGTACATTGATCGAAAAAGTAGGGTTAAGCGTATTTGCAGATAATAACCGTGCGATTCAGCTATACAAAAAATTCGGGTTTGAAGAAGAAGGTCGTAGAAAAAGGGAAATCAAAAACGCAGATGGACAATATATTGATGATATATTGATGTATCGGTTTGTTTAGCTTTATTATGGTTCATGTTTCCGCTACGTTAGTATGGCA
The DNA here is from genome assembly GCF_019837165.1 of Virgibacillus sp. NKC19-3. Classification (NCBI taxonomy): domain Bacteria; kingdom Bacillati; phylum Bacillota; class Bacilli; order Caryophanales; family Bacillaceae; genus Virgibacillus; species Virgibacillus saliphilus. The sequence continues at coordinate 3,766,613 of NZ_JAGYHC010000001.1, read as the reverse complement.
TTGAAGAGTTTAAAATGCTGCTTGAGCAGGTTGGCTTTGGAGATATTGTCATTTCAGCGGATTATAAATACGGACAATATCCTGTTGGATCAAATCAGACGATTACGTTTGAGGCTGTTGTTGGCCAGGGGTGAGGATTTAATAAATCTTGGGACTAGGTGGGACAAGGGACCTGTCCCTACTGTCCCAGAATGAGGGGGAAATGCATATGACAAAGAATGAATTATCGTTTGAACAACGTGAAGAATTATATAGCACATTGAAAGCCCGTTTTGAGGAAAATAAAAACCGCCATAAAGGTCTTGAATGGGCTAATGTTCAAGCTAATCTGGATGCTAATCCAAAGAAACTGTGGTCGCTTTATGAAATGGAGGAAACTGGCGGTGAACCGGATGTTGTCGGGTTTGATGAAAGGAAGGGCGAGTACATTTTTTATGATTGTTCAGTAGAAAGTCCTAAGGGCCGCAGAAGTGTTTGTTACGACCGCGAAGGGCTAGAGGCTAGGAAAAAACATAAACCGGAAAATAATGCTATGGATATGGCAGCTGCCATGGGTATTGAACTTTTAACCGAAGAACAATATCGGGATTTGCAAAAGCTTGGTAATTTTGATATGAAAACATCGAGCTGGGTGCAAACCCCTTCGGCTATTAGAGAACGCGGTGGTGCACTTTTTTGCGATTATCGTTACGGACATGTCTTCGTATATCACAATGGTGCGTCCTCTTACTATGGTGCCAGGGGTTTTCGTGGCTCGTTAAGGGTGTGAGACTGTGGGGCCAAATGCAAAGGGAATCACTTTAAAAGAATAGGGGGGAGAGGGGATTGTTGACTCAGTTGTATTTTGTACGGCACGCCCATAAGGCAACAAACACTTCGTCCTCATTTAAAATATTGATTGGTTCGATTATATGTAGCATCGCATCTGGCTCGCTGTCTCTCCCTTGAAATATACATCACTTCCCCTGAAAAAACATTTATGTCATTTTCAGGGGAAGTGATTTACTGGATGCTTCCGTTATAGATAGGGCCTCTATCAAGTTCAATGACCTTCAATCGGTGTGGATGTTTCATGTAAATACTTTTGAACTGTGGCTGATCATTGCCATCTTTTAATAAAAGGATGCGTTTGTGTGGGTTGTCCTCCACAACTTGTGCGTTACCGTCATCTACATCAACGTAATTGGAAAGTGTGGCGTACTCTTCCAATCCTTCAAGCTCCGTTTTTGATTCGGCAGCATCACTATCTCGATCATTTTCTTCAACAGCTTCATTGGCGTTACCTTCGTTTTCAGCTATATCTTCATCTACATCAACTTCTTCTTCTGTATCATCGATCATTTGATTAAACACTAACCCGCCATTGAAATCGATCACTTTTAATCTGCTTGTATCTTTACCATAGATACTTTTGAATCGTGGCTGGTCATTGTCATCTTTTAATAAAATAATACGTTTGTTATTGTTGTTTTCCACGATTTGAGCATTAAAGTTATCGGCATCAGCTACATCATCAAGTATGTCGTATTCAACGAGATCGTCAACATCTTCTGCGTGGGTATGGTTATTCATTGCAGCGTTGTTCTCTGCTACTGGTGCTGTGTCTGGATTTGCGTGCGCCGCATAGCCAATACCTCCGCTCGTTAGAAGTAGTGCGCTTGCCGTTGTAAGTACGAATGTTTTCATCTGTCTTCCCTCCTTTGTTGTATGTTACTTTTATCATATAGTCACCAAATTAAAACGCATTGTGAACAAGATTAAAATTAGATTAGAAAAAATTGGATTATTGGTTGCTTTATTATGATGTCAGATGGCAAAGTGCTATCAACGAGCTCTCCGTATCGTATTAGCCGTTAGTACGTACAGTTGGCTTTTGACACTTGAGGGGTGAGTGGCACTAAAGAATCGTACTCCTAAGGGGGGATTGTCTTTCATGCATCATGTACCACAAGCAATTTTCCGATGTAACCACCTTCCATTTTGGCTTTGGAAGTGTGTGATTTTTATTCTGCAAAAATGGAACCTTATCAAAAAGATCGGGCGCGTTAATCTATCGCGACGCGCCCGAGTGTTGAAGAATATTTTTACGCTGTGGTTTACGTTACAGTAATATATATGGACACTGCTAATCAACTCAACCTTATATTCCGCTTAGCTTTTTCCATTTTCTTATTTTCGCTCTAAATGATTTGAATGGTGCAACTGTATTGATATGAAGCCATTTCCATATTGGCCAACTAGACGGAGTAGTAGTTGCCCATTGCCGACCGCCTTGTTCGAATAATTCGTTATCTTGATAGCTTTCTATGAGTTGAATGATTTTCGTAACATCGCGCTCAAATCTGTCTATTAACGCATCAAGTGAATGATCTGCATACTGATCGTAAAAATGCTGATAAAGCCCACCAAGGTTATTCCACTTATAATCTGGTGTTGGTGTTATGACTTCTTTTCCATCTTTGTTATCTTGTTCCCATGATAATATCAAATTCATCCACCCCAATTGGTAAGCAATCATTTGGGAGGGTGTTCTATCGACTTCATCTACGAAACTGTCTTTATTAAGGTTGTCGACAGAACGAAATTCATCGATAAAGAGCCTTGCCCTTTTTGTAATTTCATCAATGAGGGCTTGCTTACTAGCATATGCTTGCAATTATAATCACCCTTTCCTAAAAATAGTGATATCTAAATTCCGTATTAAGTGGTACACTTTTTTGCGATTTTTCCATAAAATGGATTATCTTTTTACGATTTCAAAAGCCAGCGTTCCTGTAATGGTATAGGTACTACTTCAACAAGCATGTTTAAAATTCCTGCTTTTTCTTTTTACTGTTGCTTGCACGTATAGTTACTACAATGTTTAAACGTTTCCCATTACGTAAAAACTGTCCATAACAACCTTGAAGGGAGACGTTGTTCAATGAGACGTTGGATCATGATTATATTTATCTTGGTATTGGCTGTTATCCTGCCTGCTTGCGGCGGAAATGCAGAAGAACAGGAGGACCAGGATCAAGAAACGCAACCCGAGGAAAACACGGACGAGGAATCCGAGCAAACCAATGCCATGGACGAAGAGGAAAAACTGGTCTCACTAAGTGATCAAGATGGTGATGTCGTAGGAACTGCCACTCTAACAGAAGGTGAATCGGGTGTTACGATTGAGTTTGAAGGAACAGATTTACCAGCAGGGACACATGGATTCCATATTCATGAAAATCCATCTTGTGACCCATCTGAAGATTTTGAATCAGCGGGAGAACATTTTAATCCCACAGAGGCTAATCATGGTTTTGACGATCCGGATGGTCCGCATGCGGGTGACTTACCAAATATGGAAGTGCGTGAAGATGGAACCGTTGAGGAAGAAGTAACAGCAGACATGGTCACATTGGAAAAAGATCAGGATCACTCCTTATATGCTAACGGGGGAACTGCGCTCATGATCCATTCCGACGCAGATGATTATACCTCCCAGCCATCCGGTGACGCTGGCGACCGTATTGCTTGTGGGGTTATTGAAGAATAGGTTTTAAGAATGTCCGAGATTCCATTCTCGGGCATGTCTTTTTATGTTATGATTGGCTGCATAAGAAGGTGTGCGCATTGAATTCATTCATTTTATTTATGTTCATTATTTTATTTGCATCCATTCTCCAAACTAGTACTGGATTTGGCTTTTCGATTGTGGCTACTCCATTTTTATTAATGCTATTTGAACCTCGTGAAGCAGTGCAAATTAATTTAATTTTATCGCTTGTTATTTCAATCGCCCTAATCATGAAAATTAGAAAAGATGTTGATATGGGTGTGCTGAAAAGATTTGTATTTGGAAGCATAGCAGGGCTTCCTCTAGGTATTTCCATATTTTTGTTCTTGGATATGACACTGTTGAAATTTGGCATAAGTATTCTTATTTTAGTGCTTACGTTACTGCTTATCCTTCGCTTTCGCATCAACCAAACAGGGAAGCGGGATTTTGCTGTGGGGGGATTTTCCGGTGCACTAACAACCAGTATAGGTATGCCCGGGCCTCCCCTTTTACTCTATTTTTCCGGAACAAATACGACAAAGGAAAAATTACGCGGGACAACATTGGCATTTTATTTATTCGTTTATTTTGTGAGCTTAGGTTTCCAAGTCGTTTTTGCTGGGACATCGAGGGAGATTTGGATGTCGAGTTTGGCTGGGCTACCACTTGTCGTAATTGGATTGATATTGGGGCAGCTCATGTTTACGTGGATTAATCAGCGGCTGTTTCAATGGTTGACCTATGTGTTGCTGTTATTTAGTGGTGTGTATTTGTTGCTTCAGCAGATTTAAGAGTTCCGCAGTGCTGAGCGCTGGATCCTGGTGCCTGGCCGCTGGAAAAAAGTCCAAAAAGCCGTGCAAATTTCCGCTATGCCGAAGCAAGAGCGGTGAAAGCCGAACGGAGTGGCTCGAAGGCTGAAGCAAGAGTGGTGAAAGCTGAACAGAGTGGAGCGAAAGCTGAAGTAAGAGCGGTGAAAGCTGAACAGAGTGGTACGAAAGCTGAAGCAAGAATGGTGAAAGCCGAACAGAGTGGTACGAAAGCTGAACCGGGTTACATGAACACCGAATAAACCGCTGCTCTTTAGACTAGCATCCCCATCGTGGGACGCCCTGCTGAATAACATAGTCAAATCCGCCAACTGTCTTCCATAATCATCCCTACTCATGTATAATATATTTCGAGTAACGAAAGAAAGGAAGTATGACATGGGTTCACAACCGAACGCGCAAGGTGCGCCGAAAGCAGCTAAAATTTGGACACGTGATTTTGTGTTTATTTGTCTTGCTAACTTTTTTGTATTTCTGGGATTTCAGATGACGTTGCCGACGATTCCCTTATTCTTGAAGGATTTGGGTGGAAGTGATCAATTAGTCGGTGTTGTTGTTGGTATCTTCACATTCTCTGCCTTATTGTTCCGGCCTTATGCCGGTCATGCGCTTGAGTCCAAGGGAAGGGCATTCGTCTACATGACAGGTCTGGCAATCTTTGTGCTTTCTATAGGTTCCTATGCGTTTATCGCAAGTATTGGACTTCTATTTACAATACGAATCTTACAAGGAATTGGCTGGGGATTCTCCACAACAGCGGGTGGGACGATAGCTACTGACTTAATACCGCCTAAGCGGCGCGGTGAAGGTATGGGCTATTTCGGTCTGTCCGGAAATATTGCACTTGCCTTTGGACCGGCACTTGGGCTGACGTTGGTTGGAATGATTTCCTTTACGCAGTTGTTCTTAATATGCGCAGCATTTGGATTCATTGCACTCCTTTTCTCTTCACAAATTCGCTATAAAAAAGTAGAGAAATCCGAGCATAAAACGACGACAGTTAAATTCGATATTTTTGAAAAAACCGCCTTGCAGCCATCGGTATTATTATTCTTTATTACAACGACATTTGGCGGGATCGCTACATTCTTGCCACTGCATGCGATGGAGCAGAATGTGGCGGGTATTCAATTGTATTTTCTTGTATATGCAATCTTTCTCATGATTTCCAGAACCTTCGCAGGGAGAATTTATGACCAGAAGGGACATCTTTATGTATTTCTCCCGGGGGCATCACTGATTGTTATTGCAATGCTTCTATTATCATGGCTCCCGAGTACGACGGTAATGCTTGTGGCAGCCGGATTTTATGGGTTGGGGTTTGGCAGTGTTCAGCCGGCACTTCAAGCATGGTCTGTTGAAAAAGCACCGAATAATAGAAAAGGAATGGCGAATGCCACCTTTTTCTCATTCTTTGACTTAGGGATAGGCCTTGGCGCGATGGTATTTGGACAGCTTGCTTCTATCTTTGGCTACAGATCTATTTATGTGACATCTGCAGCGTTTGTGATGCTTTCCATTTTCTTGTATATCTACCTGTTAGTGAAAGCGCGAAGGGATGCTAGTGTATAAGTTCTTTCCTAAAAATGCAATGTATAATATATTGCTAGTTTTCCAATCCTAGTAAAAGCTCCCATGGTTTAAAATCTCCCATTTCTCGTTTATAATAGTTGTAACGAGACTGTAGAAAGTAGGTTTCCAGAACTTTGAGACGTATTAGTGATATTAACATCCAAAAATTATTTCCAACCATTATTTATAAGCGCGGATTAGACTATTATAAACGAGATCTGGTGCGTGATCTTTTATATGATACGAAAAATCAACGATGGACTGCTACCGTTCAAGGCACGCAAGATTACTTCACCGAAATTAATATGGAGGACTTTGCCAATGGATCAGTCGATACGTACTGTGACTGTCCGGCGTTTGAAACGTATGGTTCCTGTAAACATATTGCGGCAACATTGATTAGTATAGCAAATAAGGAATCTGAGCGGGGGACCCCGGCATTTGCCAATTATGATTATCAAATGTCCAATCGCTTTATCAATGCCCTGGCTTCCATCGAGCAGCCTAGTACAACAGCTGAAGTTTTACCTGAAAAGAAACCCATGCATGTAGAGTATTATTGCAAATGGTCGTTTGATAAGAATCTGGTTATCGAATTAAAAACCGGGGAAAAACGGTGCTTTGTTGTCAAAGATGCGTATGATTTTTTGGAAAATGTTCTGCATGGAAATGAGCACTATTTCACGAAAACATTCACCTATCATCCAGATACCCACTATTTCCAGCAAGCGGACCTGACTATCTTTGAATTACTCTACTCCATTTTGAAAAATGAACAAATCTATAATGGTTATACGTTTTATCATTATCGGGGAAATGTTAGTGATAGAAGGTCGATTGTTATTCCACCACTTGTGATTCGAGAGCTATTTGAAAAGGTTGTTGAACGGGATTTCACTGCTGAGACACGAAACAGAAGCTATAATCCGGTCACACTGGAGACAGATACACTGCCGTTTCAATTTGCATTGACGAAAAATGAACGTAATGACTTAATGCTCAAGATGGATGAAATTGATGATGCGATCTATTTTAAGGCTTATGAAATGTTGTTCTACCAGGGAACGTTTTATTTTCCAAGAAAGGAACAAATTCCAGTATTGGAGGAAATTAATCATTTTGGCATGGGTGACTTGGAACTGCCGATCAACCAAAATCAGGCAGATACGTTTTTATCCGAAGTGCTGCCTTCTCTGAAGCGAATCGGGGATGTGGAAATAGCTGACAAGGTGGCAGCGGAAATCATTCAAGTTCCGCTAAGAGCGAAATTATACCTGGAAATGAAGGCAGATTGGATTACTGGGAAATTGGAATACCACTACGGGGATCATTTGGTCGATCCGTTTAGTGGTCGCAAGGAAAGCGATGTTATTATCATTCGTGATGTCGAAAAAGAACAACAGATTATGCGTTTAATCGAGCATGCGAATTTTCATTATAATGGACGGGAGTTGTATATCGAAGCGGATGAAGAGGAGATTTATACCTTCCTTTATAAAGTTCTACCATTGCTTGATGGGCATGTAGAGTTATTCCTAACGTCGGATATTCGTAATTTAATCGTCGAAAATGAACCAATGCCCAGTACGAACGTGAGTCTGGAATCCTCTTCTAATTTATTGGAAATCGGTTTTGATATCGATGGTGTTGATGATTCCGAGATCAATCAAATCATTGATGCCGTGATCGAGAAAAAACGCTATTATCGTATGCAAAGCGGTGCGCTACTTTCGCTTGAGGGCGAAGAGTTTTCCTCTATGAAGCAATTCTTCGATGATTTTGAGATAAAAAAAGATGATGTGCAGGATGGGAATGTTCATATGCCTGTGTATCGCGGGACGCAAATTGATGAGTTAATGCAGACGAACAAGAATTATGACCCCTCCTTTCGCAAATTATTGAATCACTTAAAATCGCCGGAGGACCAGATTTATGAACTACCGGAAAATTTACAAGGCACATTGCGAAACTATCAGGAAACGGGATTTCAATGGTTTAAATCATTGAGTAATTATCATCTAGGAGGCATTTTAGCCGATGATATGGGTCTTGGGAAAACATTGCAAAGTATTGCTTATGTCGCTTCCGAGCCAAGCGATCATCCACATTTGATAGTGACACCATCCTCTGTCGTGTATAACTGGAAAAATGAATTCGAGAAATTTGCGCCGGATTTAGAAGTTGCAATCTTGACAGGAACACCGGCAGAACGCAAACAAAAGATTGCGTCATTAACTACGATGGATGTATGGATAACATCCTATGCAACATTGCGCCAAGACATCGAGCTTTACCGTGAATTGAATTTCCGGACATTGATCCTGGATGAGGCACAATTTATTAAAAATTACGCGACAAAAACATCACAGGCCATTCGTGGAATTAAAGCAGGAAGACGATTTGCGTTAAGTGGGACACCAATTGAAAATTCCATTGACGAACTATGGGCTATTTTTCAAGTGATTTTACCTGGGCTAATGCCAAATCAGCGCAAGTTTAAACAGCTTTCTAATGAAAAGGTTGCATCCATGACCAAGCCGTTTGTTCTGCGCCGATTGAAAGGCGAAGTGTTGAAAGAGTTGCCTGATAAAATTGAATCTGTCAGCGTTTCGGAGCTAACAAGGGACCAAAAAGATTTATATCTCGGTTATTTACGTCAGCTGCAACAGGAAGCATCGCAATCGATGGCAGAAAGTGGCTTCAATCAGAACCGCATGAAAATCCTGGCCGGGCTGACGCGCCTGCGCCAAATTTGTTGTCATCCATCATTGTTTATTGAAAATTACCAGGGATATTCCGGTAAGTTGGAACAATTGATGGACACGATAAGAAACGCAATTGAAAATGGCAAACGCATGCTTGTTTTTTCACAGTTCACCAGCATGCATGAAATCATCATTGAAAAGTTAAATCAAGAGGGCATTGGCTATTTCTATCTCCATGGGGCAACAAGTTCCGAGGAGCGTGTGGAAATGAGCGAACGCTTTAATAACGGAGAGAACAATGTCTTTTTAATTTCGCTAAAAGCAGGTGGAACTGGTCTGAATCTAACGGGTGCAGATACAGTCATCCTGTATGATCTATGGTGGAACCCGGCAGTTGAGGATCAGGCAACGGGACGCGCCCACCGGTTCGGTCAGAAAAACGTCGTTCAGGTGATTCGCCTTGTTACAGAAGGAACGATTGAAGAAAAAATATACGACCTGCAGCAGAAAAAACGTGAACTCATCGATCAAGTCATTCAACCTGGAGAAACCATGCTTTCCAGCTTGAGTGAAGAAGACGTGCGAGAGCTGCTGAGTATTTGATTGCTTGCGGGACAGGGGGGCAGGTTCCTTGTCCCAGAATCAGGCCAAAAGAGGGACAGCGGACCTGTCCCCCCTGTCCCAAAATGCCCCTATTGATTCAATGTAAACAGCTTTCTCGGTCGTCCTCTGGTATATGGTTTCTCTTCTCCAACTGCTACAATTACCTCGCCACTTAAAAGCTTATTTATTGTCCGCTCGGCACTGCGTTTGGTTACATTATAGTATGTAGCAATGTCATTGGACGAGAATGGTTCGTTATTGCGGACTTTAATAAAATCAAGGAAGTTATAGGATAATTCATTATTAAGTTGTGCTCGATGAATGAGCGAATGATATAAACGCGTTGTATCAAATTGCTTTTTGACTCCAAGCGGGCCAATCGTATCCTGTCTATCGTTAACAATATAACAATTGCTAATTTCTGTCTGTCCCCCCTGGTCCAAAGCTAATTTTGCATGCTCCTCCGCTTGTTTCGCGGTTAATCCAAGCCCGAACCCAATGTCCACCGGTGTTTTCAGATCAGCTTCTATTTCCCGAAGCAGCGGGAAGTCGCGATAATGATTCGTGATATAATCCAGCACGCTACTGGTACCGAATAAGATAAATTGATTTTCACTGGATAAAACAGATGCATCTGTTTTTCGGGCAAATTTTAACAAAATGTGATGTAGTTTAAGTAAATATTCATTTGCTGCAGCTTCTCCCTGCTCCTTGGTTATGGATTCTAAATGTGGAATGCGTACATGCCCTGAAACAATTTGTGGGCTCTTACGTTGATTCAGTCGTACGATGGATGTTGCCTGCTCGATTGTATGCTCTAGGTTTAATGTTGGAATGGTCATACAGGTTGTTGGTATTTCCAGCTCGTTCATCCGCTGTTCCACTTCATTCATGGAGGTCAGGACATGATCAATTTTTCCTTCATTCCACAGATCGTGATGATGTTTTACAATGTGATCAATCGTTATGTCCCTTTCTTTTTCAAATTCAATCGTATAAATGTCTTTATCGTCCATTTCCAATTCCCCAATCACTTTATCTACATGAACGCGATCGGATACATCAATGGAAAGCCGCTTAAGGTCCCTTTGAAGGCGATAGAGAGAAGTAAGGATGGTGTATTCGTCAATAGCTACTTGAACAAAAGGTAGTCTTTTTTTATTTATTTTTTCATATGCATATAAATAGGGAAGGGCGCCAGCAAATAAATAGATGTCACACATCAAAGCTTTATCAATTAATGTGTTCACATTTTTAGCATTGGTATACGGGAATGGTATAATTTCCAAATCATCCCGTTTAACGACTAATTGTTTTATTCTATTCATTATTTCTTTTCTGCCAAATACTGCTATTTTCACTTTCATTCAATACACTCCTATATGTTTATTTCAACGTCAAGAACGTAAAGCTTTGGTAAAAAAAGGCTACCTATTAATTGGAGACTATCCTTTATAGCCTTTCTCAAACCACTGTAGGCAATTTATTTTTACCTATATTTATGTATTACTATCATGGTATTGAATTTTCTTAAAATTGTCAAGACGCATAAGGCATTGGTTAAATAGTACTATTCAAAAATACTTGACATATTTATGAAAACGGTTAAAATTTAAATACGGTATTATAGATTGATAAATTAAAAGGGGGAATTTTAATGAAACAGAATAAGCTGTTGTTATTTGGGGTGCTGCTATTTACACTAATAATGCTTTTAGCAGCATGTGGTGAAGAAAGTGAAGAAACTGGTGGAGAAGCCGAGGGTGAAGATGCACCTGACTTTTTGAGTATCCTGACTGGTGGTACTAGCGGTACATATTATCCACTGGGTGGAGAGATGGCGCAAAACATCAGTGATGATACCGGAATACAAGCAGATGCATTGTCATCAAATGCTTCAGCCGATAATGTGATCGCGCTTCAAAACGGAGAAGCAGAGCTTGCCATGGTACAAACGGATGTCATGTCCAATGCGGTGGATGGGGTCAACTCCTTTGAAGGAGAGCCGGTAGATAACGTTTTAGCAGTCGGTTCCCTCTTTCCGGAAACCATTCAAATTGTAAGCAATGCTGATTCAGGTATAGAAACAGTGGAAGACTTGGAAGGGGCAGCAGTGTCTGTAGGGGCCCCTGGTTCGGGGACTTATGTGAATGCAGAGCAGATCCTGGAAGTACACGGACTTTCCATGGACGATATTAATGCACAGAATCTTGATTTTGATGAATCAACATCAGGAATACAAGACGGCAATATTGATGCGGCATTTATTACATCCGGTACGCCTACCGGAGCGGTAGAAGGTTTGGGAGCTACTGTAGATATTAATATCGTTTCTATGGAAGAAGATAAAATAGATGAATTGATTGAAATGTATCCGTATTATGCAGAAGATACAATTGAAGCAGGAACCTATGGGCCGGTGGAGGAAGATGTAACGACCGCTGCGGTGATGGCAATGATGGTTGTAACCGACGATATTCCTGAGGATACCGTCTATGACATTACCAAATCTATTTATGAAAATGCAGGTGATATGGCGCATGATAAAGCTGAACTAATTGCGCCTGAAAATGCGCTTGAAGGTGTAGGTATTGATTTACATCCTGGCGCTGAGCGTTACTTGGATGAAGAGGGAGTAAGCGCAGATTAAAAGCGATCATATAAATGGAATGGCCGACGACCATTCTTCTGAAGGGAATGGCTGTCGGTTATTTTCATTTTACCTTAGCTTTGGATTCATTTTGCAATTTTGATAGGATAAGAGAATTTTCGTACTGGGTGAACCGCCAATGAAGCATCGATTAAAATTTATATTATTTGTCAGTTTCTCCATTATTGCAATAGCCATTGTTTTATTCATACCTTTTCAGACAGCTTTGATATTTTATGAAGAAAATACGGATCACATCGAAGCTTACCTTCCCATAAAGCCTGGGGAAACATTTCAAATTATTTTTAAGCATTCTATTCACTTAACAGATGTTGTGGAAAAATACGAAGTGACTGCGGATTACGACATAAAACAATATGAGATGGTTTATGAGGAATTTGGAATCGGGATGCCATCCAATGCAGGCCCGGGGGAAACGTTTGTACATGAGGATGGGAAATATTATTTAAAGGATTTGGATAATTACTTTTCGTCTATGAATATACGAAATGGAAAAACGGTTTCCGAACATCGACTTGTATGGGGAAATGATGATGACAGTTCTTCAAAGAAAGAACACATGGCTTGGTTTAATACGTATTTTGAACCTGGTGCGTGGTTCACTGTCAAGGTGGAGCGCTTGCCTCTTTGGAAACGCTTAAAAGGAGTGAAAATTCATGAAGGAAAACAATAGTAATCAAATGACAGAAGAACAACAAGAAGAAATCATGCAGAAATATGATGCGGAAGCGAATACGAGGACATCAAAAGGCTGGATTGGTTATGTTGTCTTTTTTGGATTAATAGCTTTTTCCCTATTTCATATTTATACCGGGGTATTTGGTCAATTTACAGCGTATATTCAGCGAACGGTTCACTTGGGTTTTGCTTTATCACTTGTATTTCTTTTATTTCCGGCAAGGCGTAAAACGAAGCGATCATCCATACCGTGGTATGATTACATACTGGTACTACTGTCGATCATTGTCACCGTTTATTGGCCGTTGTATTATGATACATTGGTACAACAGATCGGTGGGATAGACATGACCCAAATGATGATAGGCGGTGTTGCTATTTTACTCGTTTTGGAGGCTTCCAGGAGAGCTGTCGGGCTTCCGATTACGATTATTGCCTCAGCCTTCTTGCTTTATGCCTATTTCGGGCAAAAAATGCCGGGTATGCTAGCACACCGAGGCCTTAGTTTGGAGCAATTAATAGATTCTATGTACTTTACAACGGAAGGGATTCTTGGTACACCGTTACAGGTATCGTCCACCTATATTTTTCTATTCTTGCTATTTGGGGCATTTCTTGTACAGACAGGTGTCGGAACTTACTTTAATGATTTGGCTATTTCATTGGCAGGTAAGCGTACAGGTGGGCCTGCGAAGGTTGCGATTTTCTCCAGTGCGTTGAATGGAACGATTTCCGGTAGCTCGGTTGCAAACACGGTAACGACTGGTTCCTATACAATCCCGATGATGAAAAGACTAGGTTATCGAAAGAACTTCGCTGGTGCGGTAGAAGCAGCGGCATCTACTGGTGGACAAATTATGCCGCCAATAATGGGGGCTGCAGCGTTTTTGATGATTGAATTTGCTGGTGAAAGTTACTGGGATATCGCCAAGGCAGCGACAATACCAGCAATATTATATTTTTCCGGCATATGGATCATGACACATCTTGAAGCAAAGCGTACCGGGCTTCATGGTTTGCCGGAAGAACAGATCCCCAAAAAAAGTACGGTACTGAAAAAAATACATTTGTTATTACCGATCCTGATCATTATATATTTATTATTTGCCGGGTTTAGCATTGAGCGGACAGCTCTCTTTGGAATTGGTGCAACAATACTTGTTAGTTTATTCAGGAAAGATACAAGAATCAATTTCAGCAGGTTTATTGTAGCCCTGCAATCCGGTGCAAAAACGGCATTGGGAGTTGCAGCAGCCACTGCCTGTGCTGGTATTATCGTTGGTGTTGTGACGAAAACCGGCTTAGGGCTGAAAATGGGGAATGGTCTCGTAAGCATAGCAGGTACCATTGCAAGTTCTCCAGAAATTCAATTGCTGTTGACACTCATGTTCACCATGATTGCTTCTATTATATTGGGAATGGGATCACCAACAACAGCCAATTATATTATCACATCAACCATTGCGCTACCTGCAATTCTGGCGTTGAATGATCAGTTGGAAGTAGCTATTCCGGTGTTAGCTGGCCATATGTTCGTGTTTTACTTTGGTATTGTGGCAGATATCACCCCACCCGTTGCGCTGGCAGCTTTTGCGGCGACAGGTATTTCCGGAGGGGCGCCGATTCGTACTGGGTTTAACGCCTCAAAATTGGCTATTGCTGCGTTTATCATCCCGTACATGTTTGTACTGAATCCACAGTTGTTAATGATTGACGCAACTTCCATGGAAATTACTTGGTCGCTCATAACGGCATTTATTGGGATGATAGCTATTGGAGCGGCAATTATTGGATTCTGGTATCGAAAGCTGCATTGGACCGAAAGAATTATTGTAGCAGTGACAGGTTTGATGTTAATGTATCCGGAAGGGCATTCAGATATCATTGGGTTTGCGGCATTTATTGTACTGTTCATCATTCAACTGTTTACAAGACAGGATCAAAAGATAGAAGAAGTTCAAAAAACAGGTAGTGAAGGATAGTAGGAAGGCAGGAGTTCGGAGCTAAATAAAACAAAAAAAGTGCTCCAAGCACATGGCTTGGAGGCACTTTTTTGATATTTCCTTATCTAGTTGGCTGGTGTTCACCTGACTTAATTTCCTCCATATAATGGCAAGCAGCTTGGTGGCCGTCTTCCATATCATCCGAACGGCGAAGTTCCGGCACCTCATTGACACATTTTTCTGTAGCGAACGGACAACGGGTGTGGAACCTGCATCCTGTTGGTGGATCTATTGGTGAGGGTACATCCCCTTTTAGGACAATCCGCTCCTTTTTGACATCCGTTTTTGTGCTTGGGATTGCAGAAAGTAGTGCTTTCGTATATGGATGTTGTGCATTTGAGAACAGTGACTTCTTATCTGCGATTTCTACAATTTTCCCAAGATACATGACGATGATGCGATCTGATATATGACGCACAACCCCAAGGTCATGGGAAATAAACAGATACGTTAAATCAAAGTCGCGTTGCAATTGTTTCAGCAAATTGATAACTTGTGCCTGGATTGATACATCTAACGCGGATACGGCTTCATCAGCAACAATAAGTTGTGGATTCACAGATAGCGCGCGGGCAATACCGATTCTTTGCCGCTGACCACCACTGAATTCATGTGGCATACGATCTGCCTGATGTTCACCAAGGCCGACTGTTTTCATAAGCTCGATAATTTTATCATTACGTTCATTTTTTGGAACAACATTCTGTATTTCCATGGCTTCGTTCAATATTTGACGAACGGTTTGCCGCGGATTGATCGATGCATATGGATCCTGGAAAATGACTTGCATATTTTTGCGCGTTTTGTTCATTTTCTTTTTGTTGAAGGAGAGCAGGTCTTCTCCGTCGAATTCCACTTCACCGCCTGTTGGTTCGTCAAGGCGAAGTATCGCACGGCCGGTAGTGGATTTGCCACAACCGGATTCGCCTACAATACTTAGCGTTTCTCCCTCATATATAGAAAAGGATACACCATCAACTGCTTTTACATGGTTTACTGTGCGACCAAGAATTCCGCCTTTAATCGGGAAATGTTGCTCAAGGTCCGTAACTTTTAGAAGTTCTTTCGTCATTAACATTCACCTCCGGATCGCCATCCCATTCGTCTGTGTAAATCCAACAGCGAATTTGATTTCCTTTTTCGTCTGTTTCTAATTCTGGCAGTTTATTTCTACAAAGCTCTGTTGCAAACGGACAGCGTGGTGCAAAGCGACAGCCTGTTGGCATTTCTGCCGGGCTTGGCACGGTTCCTTTAATGACAGGCAAGTCCCCTTCGATATCTTGGTCATTTGGAGGTATAGAGTTAAGCAGTCCAACGGTATATGGGTGTTTTGGATTGCGAAAAAGTGTATTTACGTCTTCATATTCTACGATTTGCCCACCATACATAACAGCAACATAATCACAAGTTTCCGCAACGACTCCCAAATCGTGGGTAATTAAAAGCATTCCCATTCCCAGCCGTTCTTGCAAATCATTGATCAATTCCAGGATTTGAGCTTGTATCGTTACATCGAGTGCCGTTGTTGGTTCATCTGCAATCAAAAGATCCGGATTACATGCAAGTGCAATTGCAATCATAATTCGTTGTCTCATTCCGCCGGAAAGTTCATGCGGATATTGATTGATTCTTTTTTGAGGGGAAGGGATCCCTACAAGTTTAAGCATCTCAATGGAACGTTGCTTTGCTTCCTTTTTCCCTAAACCTTCATGTGTGATATATGCCTCACTAATTTGCTGTCCTACCGTATACGTAGGGTTTAAGGAAGTCATTGGTTCCTGAAAAATCATGGAAATTTCGTTTCCACGGATGTTTCTCATTTGAGCATCTTTCTTATCGAGTAGGTTCTCGCCTTTAAATTTAATCTCTCCACCAACGACTTTCCCTGGGTCATCAATTAGGCGGAGAACAGAAAGTGCGGTAATACTTTTTCCGGAACCGGACTCTCCAACAACCCCGAGTGTTTTCCCTTTTGGGAGGGAAAACGTTACCCCATCAACTGCTTTTACCTCTAAATCTTTCGTAAAAAAAGAGGTTTGCAATTGGTTTATTTCTAATATATTTTCAGAAGCATTATTCTCCATTCGCATATCACCTCAGTCTTTCGTTTATTCTAGTCATCTATCAATCCAGTTCGATTCGTTTATTAAGCAAGCGATAGGCTATATCAACAAGCAAGTTTACCAAGACGAACAAGAGAGCTACGACAAGTATACCGCCCTGCACAATTGGGAAATCCCGCGCTGTGATGGAGTCGATAATTAATTTCCCCATTCCGTTAATCGCAAAAACGGTTTCTGTTAATACGGTACCTCCGAGAAGCGTGCCGAACTGAAGCCCGACGACCGTAACAACAGGAATTAATGCGTTCTTTAAGGCATGGCGATAGATAACAATGCGTTCTTTTACACCTTTTGCCCTTGCTGTACGGATATAATCCTGATCGATAACATCAAGCATACTGGAACGTGTCATACGAGCAATAACTGCCGCACCTGCTGTTCCTAGTGTAATAACGGGCAATACAAGTTGATCTAATCCTCCCCAACCCGATGGAGAGAACCATGCGGTGTTGTTTAATATGGGAATCCAGCTTGGTAAGTCAATTCCGATGGCAAACCATTGGATTAACATTAGCCCCAGCCAGAAATTAGGCATAGAAAGACCGAATAGTGCAATGATCATAAGGGAAGTATCTGCGAATGTATTCCTTTTTGTGGCAGAAACAATCCCTGCTATTAACCCCATAAATACACTCAAAATCGTACTATAGATGGCAAGTTCGACGGTTACCCAAAACCTGCCTCCAATTTCATCAGTGACATCCCGGCCACTTCGAATGGAACTTCCGAGATCCCCCTGAACAGCATTTGAAACATAATGGAAATATTGTACCGGTAAGGGGTCATTTAAGCCTAATCTCTCTTCCATGGCTTCAACGGTTTCTTTTGGCGCACTTTCACCTGCCATGATTTGAGCAGGGTTACCGGGAATCAAGTGCATTAAGCTAAATACGATTATAGAAACTCCTATTAGTACAGGAATAGTTTGAATGAGACGTCTGATTATAAATTTAAACATATTACTCCCTCCTCTACTCTTTCATCTTCGGATCAAGTGCATCCCTTAATCCATCACCAAGAACATTAAATGCAAGTACAACAGCAACAATCATAACTCCCGGGAAGAATGCAACATGCCAGGCGTTATATAGATAATTACGTCCATCTGACAGCATAGCGCCCCATTCCGGCATTGGTGGCTGTGCGCCAAGTCCAAGGAAGGACAGACCACTTGCTGATATAACAGCTGTCGCAATATACATGGTCGCTTGTACAATAATTGGTGAAGTAATATTCGGAAATATATGTTTAAATATAATACGTAAATCACTGGCGCCTAATGCTCTCATCGCATCTATGTATTCCAGGTTTTTAACAGACAAGGTTGATCCTCGCGTAATCCTGGCAAAAATAGGGAGGGAGGAAATCGCTACTGCAATAATAACGTTGATTAAATTACCACCAAGTACACTTACAATTGCCAGTGCTAATAGGATACCAGGAAAAGCCAATAATACATCCATACATCTCATGATGATGGAGTCTGTACGTTTGCCGTAATAACCGGATACAATTCCAAGTAGTACACCAACAGTCCCGCCTAATGCTACTGAGAAAAAGCCAATATATAATGTGATGGACATCCCATGTAGAATTCGACTGAAAATGTCACGTCCAAAACTGTCTGTGCCAAACCAATGGTCAGCAGACGGTGGATCAAGTTTATTTACAAGATCCTGTGCATACGGACTGTAAGGTGCCATGAACGGCCCAACTATTGCGACAATAATGAAAAAAAGTATTAGAATACCACCTACCATAGCCGGTTTATTTCGCTTGAGTTTGTTAAAGGCAATCTTCCAATTTTTCAGGCGAGGGCTAGGTGGTTTAACAGCGGTGTTGGGATTGTCTGTAGTTGTCTGTCTTTCTACACTCATAGCTTGTTTACTCCCTTTCTCGACAAATTATTCAAACATTTATTATAAATGCTATATTGATAGATTATACCATGAATAGTGCTTTTGACAATATGAAAATTTAACAATATAGCTTAAACTCACCTAGTAGATTACGATTGGCATGGTTTTTTCACAACTATGAATAATGAACGTGATTCAATTTTAACATTGAAAAAAATTAAGAAATCTTCTTGTGTTTTCAAAGTATATGGGTTATATTAAAGGTTAGTAACAGAATTATTACATATTAGAAACAGGGGGTAAATAACATATGAAAATATCAAAAAATTCATTGTTATTATTGGTTTTGGCATTCGTGCTCAGTCTCGTCCTCGCAGCATGTGCTAGTGAACCGGACGATAGTGGTTCAGATGACGGTGGCGATGGAGAAACAGCAGAAGACGGGGAAGTAGAAGGCGGCGAAGGCCAGGAAGGTGGCGATTTGGAAATCGCAAGGCTTTCTGACGTCACTGGGCTGGATCCTGCAGGTTCCAATGATGTTCCTTCCAGCGATGTCCAAGAAAATATTTTTGAAACATTAGTGAAACAAGATATGGACATGGAGCTGCAACCAGGTCTTGCTGAAAGCTGGGAAGCCGTGGAAGATGATGTATGGGAATTTAATCTTCGTGAAGATGTAACGTTCCATGACGGTTCGGAGTTTAACGCAGATGTTGTGAAGGCAAATATTGAACGTATTATGGATGAAGACGTAGCATCACCTCGTGCGTTCTTGTATGAGATGGTTACAGATATTGAAGTAGTCGATGATTATACGGTTCGATTCACAACAGAATACCCATTTGCTCCACTTCCTGCCCATTTGGCGCATACTGGTGGATCAATGGTGGGCTTAGATCAAATTGAGGAAGATTATGCTGCCATGGAAGATGGGGAAGAGCCGGGAAGTGTTATTAATGAAAACCCGATTGGCACAGGTTACTTTGAGTTTGACGAATGGTCTCCTGGTGAGCTTGTACGCTTAACCAAAAATGAAGATTATTGGGATGACCCTGCTTTACTGGATTCGGTAACATTTAAAGTAGTAGATGAAGATTTAACACGTGTGGCAGAGGTTACTACCGGTGATTCGCATATCGGGGATCCACTTAGCCCATCCGATGTAGAGCAAATAGAAACGACGGATGGTGTGCATGTACATGATCAAGCAAGTGTAAGCTTGTCTTATATAGGATTCAACATGCAAAAGGAACCGTTTGATGATGAACGTGTCCGTCAGGCCATTTCCATGGCTATTGATAAAGATCAAATTATTGACGGTATTTATGACGGTGTTGGTATCCCTGCTATTGGTCCAATACCACCGGATGTATTCGGTTATGATGAAAATGTATCCGGACTTGACTATGATGTAGAACAAGCAAAAGAACTGTTGGCTGAGGCAGGTTATGAAGATGGCTTTTCTACAACCATTTGGACAAATGATAACCGCGAACGTATCGATGCAGCGACAAACGTTCAAGCACAACTTGAAGAAATTGGAATTGATGCAGAGGTGGAAGTTATGGAGTTTGGTGCTTATTTGGAGCAAACAGCAAACGGCGAACAGGATATGTTCGTTCTTGGCTGGTCCGTAGCAACAGGTGATGCCGATTACGCGCTGCATCCACTATTCCACTCCGATAACCTGGGAGAGCCAGGAAACCGCACATTCACGGAAAATGATGAACTGGATGCGCTCTTAGAAGAAGGGCGTCAGGAAGGGGATCCGGAAGCGCGTGAAGAGATCTATAGTGAAGCGCAAGAGCTGCTTGTAGATATTGCGCCAATGTCTTACATCCATCACCAGGAATATTTATATAGTATACGTGATGAAGTAAAAGGATTTGAAGTACTGCCAACACAAATTATGCAGTTAAAAGATGTTTATATTGAAGAGTAGAATGGATGATAGAAAACAGTCCCTATTAATGGGGCTGTTTTTCCGTTTTTCGTATTGCTATTTGATGTTCAGGATAAACATGGAGGAATGACTTGTGAATACGTTTTTGGATATGGTTGATGTGGAGGTCCCAATTATTCAAGCCGGGATGGCATTTGTTAGGGAAGTAGAAGCTAGTCACGTTGAATTACTACTATTTCCAATCGAGAATGAGTTAACGAAAGATATAAGAGCAGCTGGTAAGAAACAGGGGATTGAAGATTTTCAATCATTGTGGGCCGGACAAGGAGTAGGTGCGGTTCAAAAAGAGGAAACAGCTGAGGAGATTATTAATGATTTTGTTGGGAAAGATGTAGGTTTTGTGGATTAGGTAAGTGGTAAGCATGAGTATCGCGTGAAAGGGTAGATACAAGTGGAGAAACAGCATGATTTCACAGAAGGTAATATATTAAAACAATTAATTATTTTCTCAGGGCCCATTATGCTAACGAATCTCCTGCAGACATCTTATCAATTTGCGGATAGTTTATGGGTTGGAAACTTGCTTGGATCGGATGCATTAGGAGCTGTATCCATATCCGGTGTGATTATTTTTACTGTCCTGTCGTTCGTGATTGGCTTAAATAATGCGGCGCTAGCGATACTTTCACAGCAAAAAGGAAAGAATAATGAATTCGGACTAAGGCGTTATCTTAATGCTTTTGTGGTGATTTTAACCATTATGGCAGTGATACTGGGGACGGCTGGATTCGTATTTGCGGAAGGTCTCCTTGGTTTAATGGGTACACCGGAGACCATGATGGCAGAGGCAAAGGCGTATTTGCAGATTAATTTTCTCGGAATATTATTTTTATTTGGATATAATTTTATTAGTACGGTGCTCCGTTCATTGGGAGACAGTAAAACGCCGCTGCGTTTTGTTGCAATTGCGGTTGCGATGAATATCATCATTAATCCATTGTTTATTGCAGGATTTAATCTCGGCGTAGAAGGGGCAGCATATGCAACGGTTGTTTCCCAGGGAACTGCGTTTTTATATGGCATCATTTATGTACTGTACCGTAAACTAGCACCATTCAGTCTCCCAACATTACCTTCCAGGCAGGAAGTTGGACTGATTTTAAATCTAGGGATTCCCTCCGGTCTGCAAATGGGCGTCATTTCTGCAGGATCTGCGGCTATCATGAGTGTTGTGACAACATTTGGGGGTCTGTAGTAGCAGGTTTTAGTGCCGCACAACGTTTGGATAGTCTCGTGATGTTGCCGGCTCAATCACTTGGCGTTGCTGTTAGTAGTATGGCAGGGCAAAATATTGGCGTGCGGGACTGGTCACGGGTGAAAGGCATTACAACGTATGGCGTGTTGTACAATTTGTCTGTAATGCTGGCTGTTGGAATAATGGTGGTCATTTTTGCCGAACATGGAATCAGGCTCTTTATCCAGGAAGAAGATGCTGTCCGATTTGGAACAAGGTACCTGCAAATTATTGCCTTATGTTATCCATTTTTGGGTATTAATTTTATCTTGAATGGAATCGTTCGTGCGGCGGGAGCAATGTACCAGGTACTGGCGTTAAATATTATCTCATTCTGGGTATTGCGTTATCCGTTAGCAGCGTTATTTTCTAGCTGGTTTGGTGATATGGGCATTGCAATTGGAATGGGCGCCAGTTTCATTGTCAGCAGTTTGGCTGCTTATCTCTATTATCGATTCGGTAAATGGCGGGAGAAGGAACTATTTGCAACAGCAGGGGGAAGTCAATGACAATCTTGTAAAACGAGTAGTGATAGAGTTGTTTCCGGATTGGATATTGGATGATAGACCATCATAATTATGATATAGTTATTGATATGTTGGTAGTTAAAAGGATAGATAGAAATGAAGCAAAAAACGAAAAAAGCAATAAGTAAGACAGCTGTGATTGCCATTTTTCTGTGCAGTTTATTTATTCTCATTTCCGTATTTTCTTATGAAAAGCCGGATAGACAGACACATCCTGAGATTAACGAAGAAGTAGAACATTACCGTCCGCTTGTAGAGGATTATGCGGATGAATACGAAGTTTCCGAGTATGTTGATGTGCTTTTAGGCATGATGATGCAGGAGTCCGGTGGAAGAGGGGATGATCCAATGCAATCCTCGGAGAGCTATTGTGGACAGCGGGGTTGTATCGAGGATCCGGAAACTTCCATTAAGCAAGGTGTTTCCTATTTTGCGGAAAATCTAAATGATGCAAATGGCGATCTTAGTTTGGCGATTCAGTCCTACAATTTTGGCAGTGGTTTTATTGACTATGCCCTCGGGGAGTCAGGCAGTTATTCACAAGAAACAGCGATTGCCTTTTCGCAGGAAATGTATGAAAATATGGATGATCAATCGGATTTTCGCTGTTTGCGTGAAGAAGCAGAGGAACTAGACGCGTGCTACGGCGATATCTACTATGTTCAAGCTGTGATGGAATATACAGATGTATTTGCCGCAAAATAATGATATAATCAGAGAAAACAAGCAAGGGAGGAATATGTAATGGTAAAAGGAATTCATACAGATAATGCTCCAGCAGCATTAGGCCCATATTCACAAGCGATTCAGGCGGGTGATTTCGTTTATGTTTCCGGACAAATTGGAATGGACCCAGCTACTTCAGAAGTGGTAGAAGGTGGGATTGAAAAGCAAACCGAGCAGGTGTTGAAAAATCTGCAAGCTATTTTTACAGAAGCCGATGTGGATTTTTCCCAAGTGGTTAAATTTACGATTTATTTAAGTTCGATGGATGACTTTGCAACAGTAAATGATATTTATGGGGCCTATTTAAGCGAGCCATACCCATCTCGGGCAACGGTTGAAGTAAGTCGCTTGCCGAAGAATGTACTTGTGGAAATGGACGCTGTTGTATATACGAAATAAGTTGGAAGCACTTACGAAGAAATTTTCAAATCAAGTTTCGACAAAATATTTCCCGGGAAATAGAACGACCATAAAAGAAGAACTGGCTTATTGATAAACAGCCAGTTCTTCTTTTATTGCTTCTCTTATTTTATCTAAACATGCTTCAGGTGTGTTACCGAAAATGCGTCTGTTATTAACTAGTGCGTATGGTTTCACTCGGCACAGGCCGCAAAAGGATAAACATTCATTCATCAATACGGCTACTTCCGGAAATTCTTTTTCGATGATTTCTTCTATATTAATGGTAGTGATTGCATTTCCGTCACAAACCTCAACAACGACTATTCCCACTACGATCACTTTCTTTCTAGAGCATAAGGTTTGAATGCCTTTGTAATGGCTTATTTATTTGTAACATATTGACGCGGCCAAATCAATCGTTCTGCTCGATAGATGCTTTTTTCAAAGTCCTTATCCTCGATGGGAGTGGGGTGAAAGCCTCGAGGAATATTTTGATTTTGGTGCGTATTCGCTTCTGTACCAGGTAGTCAACATGAGTAATCCGCTTAATAGGAGCAAGGCGCTTGTTACAAGGAATACGGCTGAGAACCCGAAGAATCCTGCGATCATTCCCCCATTGCCGGGCCAATCATATTTCCAAAGAAACGCAAGCTGGTGTTATATCCAAGCACTTCACCTTGCATTGATAATGGAGCCTCTTGGCGGATATATGCAATCCGAACAGGTATAATACCTCCAATAGCTACCCCAAGTAAAAATCGTAGAATAGTTAGCTGCCAAATGTTGGTAACAAATGCTCCAGGGAAGTAAACAACCCCTGCCATGAAAAGCAAAATGATTAATATTCGAATGTAGCCGACTCGATCACCTAATTTCCCCCAGCTTCGAGTCATTAATAAATTCCCAAGTCCTGCTGCGGAAAAAGCCAAACCGGAGAAAAAGGCAATGTTGACAGGTCCATGTATTTCAGCCACAAACAAAGATAAAATCGGCTGAATGCTGAAATGAGCAATTTGAACAAGCGCCGAAATGAGCATGACAACAAGTAAAACAGGCCTTTTTGTAATATATCCGATTACTTCTTTACTGGAATAGGACCTATAATCACTTTCGTCGTCCGTAGATGTTAGTTTAAATTCTTTTATACCAAATAAAACAATGAATGCGGAAAGAAATACGGTAATAGAAACCCATTTAAACGTGTCTCCGTAGCCGAATGTGTCAGCTAAAACACCTCCAAGCATAGGACCCATTAATGTCCCGGTGATGCTTCCTGTTTGCAATGTCCCGAGTACCCTTCCAGCAATATGCTTTGGGGTTTGCGTGGAAATAAATGCTTGAGACATCGGAACAAATCCGGTTGCGATACCCATCAGGAGGCGAAGTATAAATAATTCCCATACGGATGTGGCAAATCCCATTAATAATACGGATAGACCAATGCCAAAGGCGGAAAAAATTAAAATCTTCTTCCTACCATACTTATCTCCAATTCGCCCCCAGATTGGTGAAACGATAAAAGCTGTGACGAAGGTAATCGCAAACGTAAAACCAGACCATGTCTGTACATAGCTATCCGAGAAATTTCCAAATGATTCGATGTACAAGGAAATAAATGGAACAACCATGGTCATACTTCCACCAACAAAAAATTAGCAAACCACATGATTGCTAAATTACGCTTTGCAATTTGTTCTTGATTGATGATTGTGATGCCCTTCTTTCTTACAATTTATTTCGTTACCCTAAATATATCGTATTTCACGGCAGAAAGAAAGATTAATGCTCATATCATGAATTCGAAAAAATTCAAAGGAAAAGATGTTCACATGATACGAAAAAAGGTATAATATGATTGAATATAGGGTTGCCTTTTGGAGTGTACTAGCATAGGGTGAGTTATAAGTAAAAATAAAGGAGAAATAAAACATGACGCATAAATGTAAAACAATTGGCGCTTTGTTTCTAATGGTAATGTTGGTTATAGGGATAGCTGCCCCTGTTCATGCAACTTCCGGGGAGGTTGTCATATATGGGGAGCAACTAACGGATCAGCAGCGTAATGAGATACGTAACATCTTGGAAGTGAGCGACTCTGATGCCATTCAAGAATATGATGTCAATGGACAAGACTACGCGAACTATATTAATGGGAATCCGAATTCGAATATGTATTCATCTGCAAAAATTACCTTAGAAGGAAGCGGCGCAGGATTAACAGTGAATATTGTGACACCGGATAATATTACAGAGGTTACCAATGAAATGTATGCAAATGCGCTCCTGACAGCTGGAGTTGAAAATGCAACCATAGATGTTGCCTCCCCAGCTGCAGTAACTGGACATTCTGCGTTGACAGGTATTTACAAGGCGTATGATGTAGAAGGCGAGGAGCTCGATAAGGAGCGAATGGAACTGGCGAATGATGAACTGAATGTAGCAACAGACCTGGCAGAAGATGAAGATATGTCTCAGGAAGAAGTAAGTGAGCTGTTGACAGAAATTAAACAAATGATTGCTGATCAAGACCCGGCGACAAGAGAAGATGTCGAGCAAATCGTCCAAGAGAAACTGGATAATCTGGAAGTATCACTCAGTGAAGAAGATAGGCAAATGCTTGTCGATCTTTTTGATAAAATGCGTGATTTGGATATTGACTTTGACCAGGTGAAAAGCCAATTGGAAGATATTGCTTCTACCGTTAGCGATAAAATGGATGAATTAGGATTGGACGCAGGATTTTGGGAAAAGGTCGGCAACTTTTTTGCAGAGTTATTTGAGTCGATACGTAATCTTTTTAAATAGTTGATGAGGAGGTATTTCTTTTGAATGGTGAGATCGTCCTAGAGAATCTACATCAGCTAAGCATCCTATTACTAGTAATATGTTCGTTTTTTTATTGGCGTCATCTAAAAAATATCAAGCGTGAACGAAAACTTTCTGCTTTCGAATATATTATGTATATCATGACCCAAGTTGCCTATGTTGTTTGGGCAGCCACCTTTCTCCTTCTTATGCTTGGCACATAAAAAGGGAGAAACCCTCTACGTTGGGTAGCAGATGTGTTTCATGATCCCTTTTTATCATTTTCCGACAGAAGACTCCCTCTTCAATCGTGTGAAGGGCGAAGCCCAACGATAAGGGGGAGATGAATGTAAATGCTTATAAAAGTGCAAGTTCTCGTCTGATAAAACGTGACTTCCCACAAATAAGAAAAAAACTATGGAAAGAAATGTTTTGGTCAAGAAGTTTTTGCTTACTAACTACTGGTGGATCTCCAATCAACGTCATTAAAAAGTACATTGAAAATCAAGGTCTAAAGTGAGGTGGAAACAATGCTAGTCAACAAAGCGTACAAATTCCGTATCTATCCAACCAAAGAGCAGGAAATCTTAATTGCTAAAACAATAGGGTGTAGTCGTTTTGTATTTAATCATTTTTTAGATCAATGGAACGATACATACAAAGATACTGGCAAAGGATTAACTTACCATTCATGTTCTACAGAATTAACACAACTAAAAAAGGAATTCGTATGGCTAAAAGAAGTTGATAGTGTTGCCCTTCAATCTTCGCTGAAAAATCTTGCTGATTCTTATACTCGGTTCTTCAAGAAACAAAATAAAGCACCACGCTTCAAATCTAAAAATAATAAAGTACAATCCTACACGACGAAAGAAACAAACAATAACATTGTGATTGTAGACAGCAACATCAAATTGCCGAAACTTGGTCTTGTTCGCTTTGCCAAAAGTCGTGAAGTAGATGGTCGCATTCTTAATGCTACTATTAGACAATATCCTAGTGGTAAATACTTTGTATCTATTCTTGCAGAAACAGTAGTACAGCCATGGGAGAAAACGGAATCATCTATTGGTATAGACTTAGGCATCACTGACTTTGCCATTATTTCTGATGGTCGCAAGATTGACAATAATAAATTCACATCAAAAATGGAAAAGAAATTAAAACGTGAACAGCGAAAACTTTCAAGACGTGCATGACATGCAAAAAATAATGGTGTTAACCTTCTAGATGCAAAAAACTATCAGAAACAAAAGCGTAGCGTTGCTAGATTACACGAAAGAGTAATGAACCAACGTGACGATTTTCTTAACAAGTTAAGTACAGAAATAATCAAAAACCACGATATTGTCTGTATCGTAGACTTGAACACCAAAGGAATGTTACGTAATCATAAGGTAGCAAAATCAATATCTGATGTATCATGGTCTGCCTTTGTAACTAAGTTAGAATACAAAGCGAAGTGGTATGGTAAAACCATCGTGAAAATAAGCAGATGGTTTCCGTCTAGTCAAGTATGTTCCGATTGTGGGCATCAAGATGGCAAGAAATCTCTTGAAATAAGAGATTGGACTTGCCCTGTTTGCCACGAACATCACGATAGAGATATAAATGCAAGTAAAAATATCCTAGCCGAAGGTTTAAGAACTTTAGCTTTGGCTTAAACAAAAAACATAGAACCGTAGGAATCTACGGGGATAGCTTGGTCTATTAAGAGAAACCTCTGTTGGTAAAGAAATACGCTAACAAGTATGCTCTATTCCCAAGAATCTCCCACTTCAAACAAACCGAAAGGGTGTTAAGTGGCGAGTAGTTCAAAAGTATGGCTGTTTGTAAATCTTCGCGGTGAATAAAATGTGGTGTAGTAAATTTTATTTGTAATCAAAAAAGGGCATCCACATGAATGGATGCCCTTTTTTGATTACAAAATCTCGCATTCTATTACGACAATAAAACAAAACGCTCATATAAGAACTTTTATATCAAAACTATTACAATTTGTAATATAGATCTCCTTTTGGGTAATTCTTGTAATAGACTTTTAAAATTCCTGTAACTGTATTGTTTATAAACATGTGTTAGTATGAAGCTTGTCAGAAATTAAAGGGAGGGACTACTTAAAGTGAAAAAATTAGTAGCCACACTAGCAACGAGTGTCATCATTGCTGGTACAATTGCAACAACCACATCAGCAGAAGAAATTGAGGTTCAAAAAGGAGACAGCCTCTGGGATATAGCAAATGAACACAATACAACTATCGAAGAATTGGTAGATATAAATGAGTTAAAATCAACCGTCATTCAACCAAAACAAACAATATCTACTACGGACAATAACGATAATGAAACATATGTAGTAGAAAAAGGCGATACATTAAATGGTATCAGCAATGAATTTGATGTGACGGTAGATAATTTGAAAGAATGGAATGACCTTTCTTCCGACATCATTGGAATTGGACAAGAGTTAAGCATCGATGGTGCGAATGTTGAACAGGAAGAAGCTCCTGAAGCAACAGACGAAAAAGAAACAACAGAAGCAACAACTACACAAAACTCAAACGAAAGCAATCAATCAGAAAGTGCTGAGTCAAGTGAACCGAAGGCAGAAAATACTGCAGCAGAATCTGATTCAAACGAACAAGAAAATGACTCAGGGCAAAAAGCAGATGGTGAAACAATATCTGTCTCCGCTACCGCGTATACGGCTAATTGTGACGGGTGTTCCGGTCTTACGTCAACAGGAATTGACTTAAACGCAAACCCGGACAAAAAAGTAATTGCTGTTGATCCAAGTGTTATCCCACTCGGTTCAGAAGTATATGTTGAAGGCTATGGCCATGCAGTAGCAGGTGATGTTGGTGGTGCAATTAACGGTAATAAAATTGACGTACATGTTTCCTCAGATGAAGAAGCTAGCGACTGGGGCGTACGTACCGTCGATGTTACAATTGTAGAATAATAGTCTCATATAAAAGGGAAGTATCTGTTAAAAAGTATCTGTTAGTAGGATACTTCCCTTTTTTTATCCATTTTCAAACGTATATATTTACATCTTAAGAGATTATTCTAGTGGAATTACTGGTATCCTCTATACTTTCACCTGGCTGATCTGCAGACTGTACATAGCCTACAATCCCAACCCCCAGAATCATTGCTATAAATAATGCAACTAATAGTTTTTTCATTCTAATTCCTCCAAAATTCTTATCTATAGAACAGTATAATAAAGAAAATAGAAATTCACCATAGATTTAGGTGACATATTTCGGTTTTAACCTTACAATTTTGTAAGGTTTAAGTTGGTGGGTATTTTCACTATTATTCATGTAAACATTTTCAGGAAATTATGTTAAACTTTAATTGTAAAGCGCTTACATAATAAGGGGGTATGCTCGTATGTCCAGTAATAAATTGGATATGTTTATACATGAACATATCACTGATCTAAAAGAACGCGGTCTCTATAATGAAATTGATTCGATTCAGGGAGCGAATGGACCAAAGATCACAATCAATGACAAAGTACTAATTAATCTT
This sequence comes from Virgibacillus sp. NKC19-3, assembly GCF_019837165.1. Lineage (NCBI taxonomy): Bacteria > Bacillati > Bacillota > Bacilli > Caryophanales > Bacillaceae > Virgibacillus > Virgibacillus saliphilus. The sequence continues at coordinate 3,736,840 of NZ_JAGYHC010000001.1, read as the reverse complement.
TCATCCAACAATTATTTAGGTCTTGCTACAGATGAACGCTTAAGGGAGGTAGCCAAAGAAGCAGTAGTTTCATATGGTGTAGGGGCAGGCGCAGTCCGTACGATAAATGGAACACTGGATCTCCATCTTGAACTGGAGAAAAAGCTTGCGGATTTTAAAGGGACCGAATCTGCAATTTCTTATCAATCAGGATTTAATTGTAATATGGCAGCCATTTCTGCAGTGATGGATAAGAATGATGCGATTCTTTCCGATGAATTAAATCATGCCTCCATCATTGATGGCTGTCGCCTATCTAAGGCGAACATCATTCGTGTTAATCACTCGGATATGGATGACCTGCGTCAAAAAGCGAAGGAAGCAGTAGAATCCGGCGCGTACAATAAAGTGATGGTCATTACAGATGGTGTATTTTCCATGGATGGTGATATTGCAAAACTACCTGAAATTGTTGCTATCGCCGAAGAATTTGATCTGATTACTTATGTGGATGATGCCCATGGATCAGGAGTACTGGGAAAAGGCGCCGGAACGGTGAAACATTTCAACCTTCAAGATAAAGTAGATGTTCAAATGGGCACATTGTCCAAAGCGATTGGGGTTGTCGGCGGGTATGTTGCAGGAAAAGAAAACTTGATCGACTGGTTGAAAGTACGATCCCGTCCGTTCTTGTTTTCCACAGCTGTTTCTCCTGCAGATGCAGCTGCTAGTACAAAAGCGATTGACATACTCATGGAAAGTACCGATTTAAATGAGCAATTATGGGATAACAGCCGTTATTTAAAAGCTGGATTAAAGGAATTAGGCTTCGATATTGGGAAAAGTGAAACCCCCATTACACCATGTATGATTGGGGATGAAAAGAAAGCTCAGGACTTCAGCAAACGCTTAATTGAAGAAGGTGTGTATGCGAAATCCATTGTATTCCCCACGGTACCAAGAGGGACTGGGCGCCTGCGTAATATGCCAACCGCAGCACATACGAGAGAAATGCTTGATGAAGCTATTGCAATGTATGAAAAGATTGGAAAGGAAATGGGCTTGATTTAAATTTACAAACAGATGAGAAAGGGTTTGGGAAATGAAAAAGATTCTTGTTACAGGAGCGCTTGGACAAATTGGTTCAGAGCTTGTGGGGAAATTACGAGAAATCTATGGAACGTCACATGTGATTGGAACGGATATACGAGAATTGGAAGAAAAAGAAGGAGAAGGTCCTTTTGAAGTAGTAGATGTAATGGATGCGGACCAATTATTTTCCGTTGCTAAGAAATATAATGTAGATACAATGATGCATTTAGCTGCACTATTATCAGCAAAGGCGGAAGCTTTCCCCAGAGTGGCATGGGATCTGAATTTAGGTGGTCTTTTTAATGCATTAGAAGTAGCACGGGAACTTGAGCTGCAGTTTTTTACTCCGAGTTCTATCGGTGCATTCGGACCATCCACTCCAAGAGATAATACGCCACAGGATACATTGCAACGGCCTACAACGATGTATGGTGTCAATAAAGTCGCAGGTGAATTACTTTGTGACTATTATTATAGTCGTTTTGGCGTAGATACCCGTGGTGTTCGTTATCCTGGGTTAATTTCGCATGTTACGCCTCCAGGTGGTGGAACAACAGATTATGCTGTTGAGATTTACTATGAAGCGATGATAAACAAAACATATACTTCCTATATTAGTGAAGGTACGTATATGGATATGATGTATATGCCGGATGCTTTGGATGCCATTATTCAATTGATGGAAGCGGACCCAGGCAAGCTCATTTCTCGTAATGCATTTAATATTACCGCAATATCCGCAGCACCGGAGGATTTTGCAGCCGCCATCCAGAAGCATATTCCGGAATTTACATTGTCCTATAACGTTGATCCCATCAGACAGGAAATTGCAGATAGTTGGCCAAATAGCATTGATGCTTCCGCGGCGAGAGACGAGTGGGGATTTCAGGCAGTGTACGATATGGATACGATGACGAGAGAAATGCTGGAAAAAGTGGCAGGAAAGCTTGTATGATGTGAAAGGACGCTCTCTTTTGATGAAGGGGGCGTTTTTTTGGGTGAAGCGGCGGGCAATGAATTTGGTGTTAGTGCTGAAGAATAGAAGGGGAGTGCTGATATCTTTGTTGTTGACGCTGATGAACGTGATGTGAGTGCTGAAGCCATTGGTGTTAATACTGAAAGATGTGATAGAAGTGCTGATAACTGAGTTTTAACCGTTGATAAACCAAGCGTTCCTGCTGATAATTGATAATTGGGGGGGGAGTATAAACTCTAGCTTCCGTATCGCCCCATCTACCCAAACGCAAAAAAGAGTGTGCATCCTACCTGTATGCAAGCACTCTTTAGACACTGTTTTAACTCTACTTACAAGGAAAATAGCGTAATTTAAGTAATAAATGGACTCGTCTGGCACTAAAGTAAATAAAAGCCAATACCCATAATGAAATACGCAGCAAGTAGGGCTAGACCGTCAAACCAATTGGATTCCCCGTCAATAGAGATCATGATCATAAGGAGTACAGCGGTTATCATACTAATCAGCTCCTGCCATGTAAAGACAAGGGGCATGAATGTGTTAAAGAATAGGGAAATCAGTACGAGTAATGGAGCGACAAACATTGCTACCTGAAGGGTGGATCCAACCGCAATTTCGACAGCAACATCCATTTTATTTTTAAATGCCATGATGACCGCAGACGCATGTTCTGCAGCATTTCCAACAATTGCGACTATAATAACGCCAATGAATAATTCTGTCCAACCAAATGCTTCTCCTACTGCCTCAAAGGTGTGGACCAGGTTTTCAGATACATAAGCAACAGCCATAGTGGCTAAACCCAAATATATAATTGATTTCATTTTTCCCCATTCTGGTTCTTCCTGCTGATTTGCTGCTTTGTTTTCCCTATCTTTATTGTTTTGGTAAATACCACGATGTGTTACTAACTTAAAGAACAACGTGGCGAAGTATAAAGCAATAAGGATAATAGATGTTCCAATGCTCAGTATCATAGTAGTTTGGTCATCCATCGTTTGAGTAAAGACTTCTGGTATGACGAATGCGACAACTACTGCGAAAATCAGTAATGCTGCATTGTGTCTTGCGTCATGTACATTAAAAGATTGCCGTTTGAATTTCAGACCACCTATAAAAAAAGACAATCCCGCAACAAGAAGTAAGTTTCCTAGGACAGAACCAGTCAAAGACGCTAGCACAATGCCAATAAGCCCTGCTTTAAGAGAAAAAATCGATATAATGAGTTCTACAGCATTTCCGAATGTCGCATTTAATAGCCCACCGATTCGTGGTCCTAATACAATCGCTAAACTTTCTGTTGCCCTCCCTATATAGCCAGCCAACGTAATAATGGTTAGACAGTAAATAATGAACATAACAACAGATGGCCAGTCCAGCAAAGACCCAATCACCGATAATGGTAATCCGATAATAAGCAGAATGAAAAATAGTTTATTAACCATTGTATATTTCCCCTTTAAACGTATGATGGTCATAAACTGCCCAACAATCCAAATTTTATTTATAGGCTGGCGCTTCGGGTGATTTGAGATTCGGCGTAACGAATAAAGGGCCTACTTACCGGCTGAAGGGAATTTCTCCATTAAGCATTATAATAATCACTTTTTGATTTATCGAAAACAACCAAGTTAAGGCAAAAACCTAAGATTAAAAATGCAAACGAGCCTATAATATAGATTGGCCGAATCTCTAATAATTCAGCAAATAGCCCAACAGCAGCAGTGAATAGAGTTATTAACAAAGCTTCCAACATGCCTAAAACACTTGAAAACCTCCCCATAATAGCTACTGGCACATTATTCTGATAAAAAGTCAAAAAGCCAGTATTTGCGAATGATAAGGCAAATGTTAATGTGAAAAAACCAATGGATGCCCAAATGAAATTCTGTGAAAACGCAAAGGCCAAATATCCTAACGGCGTAAATAGTGCACCAAAACCAATAAGAACATTAAGTTTTAGACGACCGGTGAATAAAGCATTTGTTAATGACCCTGTTATAATTCCTATTCCAGCAACGCTCACAAGAAATCCATAAGCACTTTCAGATAAAGAAAGAACCTCTGTTGCAAATGCAGTTTCTAAAGAGTCTAACGCTGTCATAAAAACAGTAATTCCACTAAAAAGGATATAAATGAATGTCATATGGATATTCGACTTACTAAAACGAAGAATTTCCTTCAAATCTTTTCTGATCATTTTAATGCTAACTTTATCAGCAACGACGTTTTCTTTTCTTAATTCTAAATTAGGAAGCATCAGAATTATTATTGCTGATAGGCATAATGCTAAAGCATTTAATTGGATAGCTAGATAGGGTGACCCAATCATAAACAGAAAACCTGCAACCGACGGACCTAAAATAAAACCACTCGAATTAATGAAATTTCGTAAAGCATTAAATCGATGCCGCCCCGACTTAGGTATAAGCTTCGTCATATAAACTATAGATACGGGCTCAAAAATGGAACTCGCCATATTAATGATAAAAACTATTACATAGATGAAAACAAGCGAGTCTATAAATGAAAGTAAAAATATGAATAATGCTCTGATTACGTCTATGAAAAACATCAAATTTCTTTTATTTAACCTGTCGATAAAACTTCCCGACCAAAAATTCGTGCATAAGGTGGCAATCGGTATAAGGATGTAAAGAACGGATACTGCTAATGGTGATCCAGTCAAATCCAAAACAATCAAGTTCAGGGCAATTAAATAAATCCAGGCATCCAAATTCGATATTCCAATACCAAGCAGAAGTAATAAGGGATTTTTCAACTTCATCATATTCATGTATCATCAGCTCCTAAATTCAAGGTTTAAAAACAAAAAAGAATCCCACCCCCAAGTGATTAGACTTGAGGACGAGACTCCCTGAATTTAGAAGTTCGCGGTGCCACCTCTGTTTGTTCTTGTGTCGCCACAATAAACCTTTTCAAGTACGCCGACAACATATATTGCATATATTGCAGGATATACTCTATCTCGCTAACGGGAGAAACCGGTACATCATCAATCGTCAGAAGAACAATATCCTATGTACAGCTCCAAGACTTGGTTCTATGCGCTCTTACACCCTCCATCACAGCTTACGGAGTTCTCTGTTATGCCTCAAGCACATATACTCTTCTTTTCATCGCTATTTGATTATGAAATATTTTATCATCATTGAAGTAATTTTAGAATAGATCCAGATAATAAACGATGTACGAATTTCGCCCTTGTGAGTCTCTTTTTTACTTCTCCAAGCTATTTGGTTATTATTACCTTTAAAATTATATTCAATTAGGGTATACTTAAGTCGAACAAATTGTAAAATATCTTTTATTCTATGAATGTAAACGTAGATTAAAAGATGTTTACCTTCAGATGATTACGCCAATGTGGAATGACCAATCATCTAATTTTAGCAACGATTATGGAGGTGTTTTTCCTACCTCGGTTTCTTTTTGGAAAACGGTTGCGCCAAAAGGGTTTAGCATTTATATTTCATGGTAGAATTACTTATTTAATCAAAGAATCTATATAAAGGAGGAGAATGAATGTATACCAAACGAAACATGAGTATTTTCACCGCTTTTATACTGTCCTTTACATTATTCATTGGCAATGGTCATGTGTTAGCTGAGGAAAATCAGGATGGGCTTGAAAATCAAACACCGGAGGAGCAGTTAACGGATCAAAACGTGATGTCCACGGCATGGTTCCAAACAGCTGGAGAAGCAAGCGCTTTATTTCACCAAGGGTATAATATTGGGAAAGAGAAGCTAGACATGAAGCTTGAAGAAGGCACTGACAAGACTCCTGCAGTTGTGCTGGATTTAGATGAGACCGTTTTAGATGGCAGCCCCTTTGATGCTTTAGATATCCAAACAGCTGGAGAAGCCTCATTGGATACTTGGCAGGAAAGTGCAGAGGCAGAAGCACTACCCGGCGCTTTGGATTTTCTTAATCATGCTGATGAAAAAGGTGTCGAGATTTTTTATATTACTGGACGAGCTGATACACTTCAGGAAGCAACTGTTGAAAATTTAAAAGAAATCGGTGCACCACAAGCGAACGATGATCATGTATTGCTAACAGAAGAAGATGAAACGGGAAAGCAAGACCGCTTCGATTATGTTGATGAAAATCATGATATTCTCTTATTTTTCGGAGACAATCTCTCGGATTTTTCCGGTTTTCCTAAGAATCAGGCGCTAGATGATCGCAACAACCAAGTAAACGATGAACAGGATAAATTTGGAGATAAATTCATCGTATTTCCTAATCCAATGTATGGTGATTGGGAAGATGCTTTATATCCGGATGGTGATTTAACAGCTGAAGAGAAAATGAAAGTGCGCAAAGATCATTTAACCTATTTCAGTCCAAAAGATGACTCATCTGAGGCTGCAACATTGCTTGACGAGAGACTCCAAGATCAGAATGTGATGTCCATTGCTTGGTATCAAACTTCAGGTGAAGCGGAAGCGTTATATCATCAAGGATACAATATAGGAGCTGAAAAAATAGATGCTGCGTTAGAAGAGGGAGACAAACAAGATCCTGCAATTGTGCTTGATTTAGATGAAACTGTATTGAATGGCGGTCCATACAACGCCTTAATGACCAAAACGGGCGGACAAGCGTCACTCGATGAGTGGCAGGAAAGTGCAGAGGCAGAAGCACTCCCCGGTGCTTTGGATTTTCTTGAATATGTGGATGACCAAGGGGTGGAGATTTATTATGTAACAGGACGCTCCGATAGGCTGCAAGATGTAACAGTAGAAAATCTAGAAAAACTAGACGCACCCCAAGTGGACAACGACCATGTATTGCTGACAAAAGAAGATGAAACAGGGAAACAAGATCGCTTTGATGACATTAACGAGAACCATGATATTTTGTTATTTTTCGGTGATAATTTATCAGACTTCACAGGCTTTCCGAAAGACCAAGCGTTAGAAGCAAGAAATCAGCAGGTGTATGATGAGCAAGATGAGTTCGGCAATCAATTCATCGTGTTCCCAAACCCGATGTACGCTGATTGGGAGGGCGCTTTATACCCAGATGGCGATTTAACTGCTGCAGATAAAATCATGTCTCGCCTAGGCCATTTAGAATACTTCCAAGGTGGTGAAATCCCAGATACAGCAAGTGATTATCCACTGCCTATATTAGCTGGATTCTTCCTCATGGCTTCTGGCATTATTTTGTTTGTCATTCGGAGAAAGGCTAGTTCTTAACCGAAACGTTTCGTTCATTAATCATGAAAAAAGACTGAGATCTATAGCGATATTTAGACAACGCAGTATAGATTTTTCTCCAAGTTGTTGCTTCATACTGAATAAACAGCAATGACTTGGGTTCGTATGTAGTTGAAATAAACGCATGATGTTTGTAAAACAGATGCAACGGGTAATATTCTACTATATTGATGGTTCTTCACTATTTATGGGAAGCATTGCAGCTGACTTGGCAACACTCCTAAAATAGTTAAGGAGGGAATAACATTGGCAAAAATCACTGTAGGAAAAGAAAATCAAGCAGCAATCGAACTTTATTATGAGGACCATGGCACCGGGAAACCAGTTGTATTCATTCACGGTTGGCCATTAAGTAGTCGCTCCTGGGAATATCAAGTTCCAGCGCTCGTAGAAGCAGGATACAGAGTCATTACGTATGATCGCCGAGGATTTGGGAACTCTTCTCAACCATGGCATGGATACGAGTATGATACGTTGGCTGCGGATTTACATCAGTTATTGGAACAATTAGATCTTCAAGATGTAACGCTTGTTGGTTTTTCCATGGGTGGTGGTGAAGTGGCACGTTATATCGCTACCTATGGAACAAGTAGAGTGACGAAGGCTGTATTTGCCGGCGCTGTCCCACCTTATTTATATCAGTCAGAGGATAACCCTGATGGTCCGATGGATGATGCAACAATTGAGGAATTTGAAAACGGGGTGAAGCAGGATCGCCTTGCATTTCTTGATGGGTTTACAAAAACCTTTTTCGCTGGTGGGGATCAAACTGACTTCGTAAGTGAACCGTTCCGATTATACAATAGAGCTATCGCAGAGTGGGCTTCGCCTAAAGGAACGTTGGATTGTATTTCTGCTTTTGGTAAGACAGATTTTAGAGAAGATCTAGCTAAATGTACGATACCTGCGCTTGTTATTCATGGCGACTCAGATGGAATTGTACCATTTGAAGCCAGCGGACAGCGGACGCATGAAACGATTCCGGGAAGTAAATTAGCCTTAATAAAAGGCGGTTCACATGGTTTAAATGCAACGCATCCCAAAGAATTTAATGAGGCACTTTTAACATTTTTGCAGGATTGATGACGAAAACATAAGCACAATGTATTTTTATTAGCGAAGCCTCCAAAGGAATCCATTTTGATTAACCTTTTACAAAATGGGTTCCTTTATTGTAAGAAAAAGTTAAAATGAGAAATCCTATAGGGTTAGTTACTAGTGTAATCGTAGCCAAGGGCATCCTTCATTCCTTGTAATCAGCCATGAATGCTAAGCCTAAGCTCCAACTTATCCATGTCAAAAAGAGCGTCCTCCCACCAGGAGCACGCTCTCATTTCTTAACTAGCATACATTTGTTCAATCTTTTCTTGTAGTTGGTGATCTTGCACATACTCATCATAGCTCATTTCCTTATCGATAATGCCGTTAGGTGTAATTTCGATAAGACGGTTTGCGATACTTTGAACGAATTGATGGTCATGGGACGTAAATAGGATCGAACCTTTAAATCGGATTAAGCCATTATTCAAGGATTGAATGGATTCCAGATCCAAGTGATTGGTCGGTTCGTCCAAGATGAGCACATTCGCCCCGGATAGCATCATTTTGGATAACATGCAACGAACCTTTTCACCACCGGAGAGCACATTTGCCTTTTTCAATGCTTCTTCGCCGGAAAACAACATTCTTCCTAGGAAACCGCGCAGGAATGTCTCCGTCTGATCTTCTGGGGAATATTGGCGAAGCCACTCGACTAATGGCAGATCGTTTTCAAAAAATGCGGTGTTATCTTTTGGAAAATAGGATTGCGATGTCGTTACACCCCATTTATATGTGCCTGCGTCTGGTTCCATTTCTCCCATGATAATTTTGAATAGCGTCGTTTTGGCAATATCATTCTTTCCGACCAAGGCGATTTTATCATCCTTGTTCATGGTAAAACTCACATTATCAAGTACTTTTTCCCCGTTAATGGTTTTTGTTAATCCATCAACACGTAGCAGGTCATTACCGATTTCACGATCCGGTGTAAAGGCGATATACGGATATTTACGGGATGATGGTTTAATATCATCCAGTGTGATGTTGTCCAGTAATTTCTTCCGTGATGTTGCCTGCTTGGATTTCGATGCATTGGCACTGAATCTGGCAATAAAGGTTTGCAGCTCTTTGATTTTTTCTTCTTTTTTCTTATTTGCTTCCTGGGCCATCCTGTTTGCAAGTTGGCTGGATTCATACCAGAAGTCATAGTTTCCGATATAAATTTGAATTTTTCCATAGTCAACATCGGCGATATGGGTGCATACTTTATTTAAAAAGTGTCTATCATGGGACACAACAATTACCGTATTTTCAAAGTTGATCAGAAATTCTTCCAACCATTGAATCGCATGGATATCAAGTCCGTTTGTTGGCTCATCCAGTAGTAAAATGTCAGGATTGCCGAAAAGAGCTTGAGCGAGCAATATTTTTACTTTTTGATCCTCCGATAATTCGCTCATTTGTTTCATATGGAGGGATTCATCAATGCCAAGTCCCTTTAGTAGAACAGCAGCATCGGATTCCGCCTCCCAACCATTCATTTCAGCAAATTCGCCTTCTAGTTCAGCAGCACGCATACCATCTTCTTCGGAAAAGTCGGGCTTCATATAAATCGCGTCTTTTTCTTGTTTCACGTCATATAATTTTTCATGCCCCATTAAAACAACTTCCAGCACCTGCGTATCTTCATAGGCGAAGTGGTCCTGTTTTAACACGGCAATTCGTTCTCCGGGAGATAAGGAGATACCACCGGATTGCGGTTCTATCTCACCTGATAATACTTTAAGAAATGTGGATTTACCGGCACCATTTGCCCCAATTAATCCATAACAGTTACCAGGGGTGAATTTTAAATTAACATCTTCAAATAACTTCTTGTCACCATATTGTAAACTTACATTCGAAACATTAATCATCGATTATGATATTCCTCCAATAAAAAATAGTACACATAGTAAGCTTACGGTATTTCAATGATTTAGTCAATGTTTGACGGTTGAAATTAGAGCTGGGAGAGCGATGCACTGAAACGGGAGGCGATTAGTCCAAAACGGGAGAGAGACCTTTCAAACCGGGAGAAAGTCAATTCAGAACGGGAGACAGCGACTACGAAACGGGAAAGCCCCAGTCCAAAACGGGAGAGAAGCACCCACAGTACGGCCGCCAGCACGTGACAAGTGGACTATTTTATGAATAAAAGTAAAAGTGGGGGTGTATTTTTACGTGGAAATATGCAACAATAAGTTATCATCACACAAGTAGTACACCCGCGCATGAAGTAAGTGACTATCGAAAACCTGACATACTATAAATGAAAAGTCGATGAGGGGTGATTTGATGGAAGAAAAAACGATCTACTTTCTTTTTACGGATACGGGAACCTGTTTATCTAGGATGATTAATTTCTGTACAAATCAATCATTAAACCATGTATCGATAAGCTTTGACCCGGAATTAAAGGAAGTATACAGTTTTGGCCGGAAACGACCAAGGAACCCGTTTGTTGGGGGTTTTATACAGGAGGACCCTCAAAGTGACTTCATGAGAAATGCTAATTGCGCTATTTATAGCTATACGGTTTCAGAGAGCGACTGTGCCATCATTAATCATCATATTAAAGAAATCGAAGCTGAAAAAGAAGCGTATAAATTTAATTTCATTGGACTCCTTGGTGTCTTATTCCAAATTAAAATTAGCCGCAGAAATGCCTTGTTTTGTTCCCAGTTTGTAGCGACCGTGCTACGGGATTTGGAGCATTTTCAGCTACCGAATCCTGCTTGCTTTACGACGCCTGCTGATATTCGAGCACACGAGGGGATGCAACTAATTTATCAAGGGAAACTTAGCCATTATTTTGTAGATACAGAGAGAAAGCTGACTCAAGGAGAGCAGGCATTACAAAAGCAATCATTCATTTTATTATTATCTGCAAAAGTGAAACAATTTGTCATCAGGTGAGAAGAACCACACACGAGCTGTAGTGGTTCTCTTTTGGGTAACAGGAGGTATAGTTTACAATGAAATGAGCTAAACCCCGGAGATGATGGTTTTAGCTCATTTCATTATGGTTCTATATGTTCGATGCCTAATGTCCGGTATGGAATTCGAATATTAAATGCGAGATTATTTGCTTCCAGATCAATATGTTCTACACTAACCTCGAAATTACTCTGTAAATCCATTTCTGTAACGCCAACGTAAATCTCCTCATCTTTTGGATTGATCGTAACCCATTCAGGCATCGATAAGTAACGTTCCATGTATTCCATAATTTTTTGATTTGGTAAATCCAATAGTCCAAGCGAGATGGATCGCTGTTCTAAAACGAGATCCCCGTTTTCCTGTACGATTGGCTCTAGATGGACGGAAAGTGGTACGGTGCTGGAGAATACCGGTAACTCGCCAATTAGATGGATATCCTCCTCCAGGGAGATACGATACTCGTGTCCTGTGTTTGATAAAGCCTGATCAATATAAGCATTGACCAATTCGTTCAAATTATCTTTAGTGGTTCGAACTGTAAATTCAGAGCTCTCTCTACTTTCCTGCTCATCATTGGAGGGAAATATGTTCTCAGAAACCGGCCAAAAAATGAGTGCAACAATGACCAGAAAAAAGAGGATATTTACGCTTAATAAACCAAAAAATAAGGCTTTCCATTTTATTGTTTTTGACTGATGGTCTTCTTTTCGTTGGGGCATCGCGCTCATCCTTCTTCGTTAGTTAAATAATCCAAAACTCTTCTTGCCATTCGTTGATAGCCTCTATCATTTGGATGGAAATTATCCTCTGCGAATAAATTTGCATCCGGATCATCGAATAAATCGACGGTAGGAATGAACGTGATAGACGCATCTTCTTGTGCGATATCATTTCCTGTTTTATTCCAAGACTCTACAATCATATCAAGTTCTTCAATATCCTGAAAGTATTGTTCGAAGGGATTATAAAACCCTAATAAATAAATGTCTGTGTTCGGATTTATATGTTTAAGTTTGGTAAATATTTGCTGTAGCCTTTCTTCATAATCGATCCGTTCTTGCCTAAACTCCTCGATCTTTAAGTTCGTGAAATTTTCTCTCACTACTTTCATGATATCATTTGCTCCGATCGTTATTAAAACAATATCAGCATCTTCTAGTGCGGTGGAAACTTCAGGATTATCCAGGCGCTCCAACAGCTGATCCGATCGGTTTCCACGTATCCCAAAATTATCAAAGGAAACAATTTGTCCCTCAGCATTAAGGGCAGAGTCTAATATGCCTACATAACCTCCTCCATTACTGCTTCCGACACCTTGTGTTAGGGAGTCACCAACCGCAACGATATGGGTGTTTTGATTGGTAAAGAAATCGACCGCTTCCTGAAAAGCCTCGATAGCTACAGTGGAGAGTTGCCTCTGTTCGGTTGATGGTTCATCTTCTTCTGTTTCATCTTGCGACTCTTCGCCAACATCTTCGTTTTCCTCGTTTTCTTTTGTTTTCGTCCCTGTATCATCATGTTGAGAAATTGTTTTATTATTAAACGTTGCAGTAGGTTGATTTATTAAAGCAAAAATGCCTGCCCCAACAATAAAAACGATAATTGCAATCATAAAATTTTTCTTCTTCATGCATACCACACCCGGTTGTTATATTATACGTAAGATATAGGATATATTGTCTCATGTCATAAATAAATTCGAAAGTATTTTTAATATAGGTTTGTTTCGATGTTATCATACTAAAAAGAGGCTGGGACAAAAGTGTTTTTAACAAATAAATTCCGAACATACATCGCTTCTAAAAATATACTTCGCGCACCTTAGGGCGGCTGGTGAGCCCCCTTGTGCTATCGCACTACGGTGTCTCACCTATGCCTTTCCTCCCGCTGGAGTCTCCGCATATTTCCTACGCTAAGTTTGATAACGTTCGTCTTTTTTATTAAACACTTTTGTTTTGTCCCAGCCTCTTATCATGGTTATTTCCTTTATGAAGAGAGGGTAAACATAATTTATCGGTGCTTCCGGGAGATGAGGGATCGTCCGGGGCTTTGAATCTCAGCCAGTAGCGAAAGAGTCAATCCCGGAAGAAAAAACGCATCCCGCATACACTTCCATTCTTCTATACTTTCCATGGATCCGCTATTCTATGATTATCCCTCAGGCGAAGTGCTTCCTCATATGGATTTTTGCCCGTAATGACCGTAATACCTGCCGCACGTGCATTTTCTACTGTTTGATCATGCTTATCCGGTTCTTCTACCCACAATATTTTACCTTGTTTATTAATTAATTGTTCAATGGTTGATTGCGGTAGCTGTTGATTGTTCACCCATACAGCGTCTACTTCATCAGCAATGTCTTCCAGTTTCGCCTCTTCATTGATAGGGATAATGCTAAATCCTAGTGCTGCCAATTGCTTTTCGTCTTTATCAAGTGTATTGTCAGCGCTAGTAACAGCTGCAATTACCTTTTTCCGAATGGCTCCATCTTTTCGATCAAATGGCGAAGACAGTAGCCACGTAATAGCATCGTCTTCTGTAGTCTCGAAAAGCGGACGCTGATCAACCGCTTTGGCAATGGCCTGATCGAGATCAACTAAAATATCCTTCGGGTTTTCAATGCCAATCGATAAGCGAACTAGTTCTTCTGTTGTTCCGCTTTTTTCCAGATCCTGAGCACTTAATTGTTGATGTGTGGTTGATGCTGGATGAATAATCAGCGATTTTGCATCACCCACATTGGCAACATGGGACCAGAGTGTAACATTATCGATTAGTTTCCTACCAGCATCCCGACCGCCTTTGATGCCGAACGTGATAATCGAGCCGAATCCATTAGCGAGATATTTTTTCGCAAGCTGATGGGATGGATGATCTTCAAGGCCAGGGAAATTAACCCATTCTACAGCTGGGTGTTTTTGCAAATAAGCAGCGACTTCTTCAGCATTTTTATTATGACGCTCGACGCGCAGATGTAATGTCTCCAGTCCCTGTAAAAATAAAAAGGCACTCTGTGGACTCAGAGAAGCACCAATATCTCGGAGTAGTTGCACACGTAATTTTGTCACGTAGGCTGCTGGACCAAGATCTACGTAACGGAGGCCATTGTAACTCTCGTCCGGTTCAGTAAATCCTGGAAAGTGACCATTGCCCCAATCGAAGCGGCCGCCATCTATGACAACTCCGCCAATTGTTGTACCATGGCCGCCGATCCATTTTGTCGCAGAATGAACAACAATATCTGCTCCCCATGTGAGCGGTTTTGTGCCGTATGGAGTGGCAAATGTATTGTCAATGATCAATGGAATGTTGTTTTCATGCGCAATCGCACCAACGGTTTCTACATCAAATATGTTTAGACTTGGATTTGTAATAATTTCAGCAAACACGGCCTTTGTTTTTGTTGTAATAGCACTTCTAATCGCTTCAGGATCCGTTCCATCAACAAATTTCACATCAATTCCGTAACGCGGTAGTGTATGTGCAAAAAGATTGTACGTCCCACCGTACAAGTTACTGTCAGCAACAATTTCATCACCTGAGCCGGCGAGATTAAGAATAGAAAATGTAATTGCTGCCATACCGGATGAGGTGGCAACAGCTCCACTTCCATCCTCAAGTGAAGCCATGCGTTGTTCGAAAGCATCGACAGTCGGATTTGTAATACGGGTATAGATATTTCCCGGTTCTGCTAATCCGAATACATTCTGGGCATGCTCGGTATCACGAAAAACGTAGGACGTTGTTTGGTGAATGGGCATAGCTCTTGATCCCGTTGCAGGGTCGGGTTCCTGACCTCCATGAAGTAATATGGTTTCCGGGTTGTGAAATGGAAAGTTTGACATGAAAATTCCTCCTTGAATGTTTACTTTTGGTTTGCACTTCTAACGTATCTGGAGGAAGAGGGGGGAATAAATAAATCACCCCCTTCCTAAGAAGAGGGCGTATATGTAAACGATCCTCCTCTTATCTTCCAGACCAATCTTGATCTGTAGGATTTAGCACCGTAAAAGGTAGTTTACTAGCCTTCAGGTTGCCGGGCATCACAGGGCCTATCCCTCCGCCGCTCTTGATAAGAGATTCATTTTTCTAAATTAAAGAATAGTATAACGGTAAATGGAACGGAATGTCAACGGTTTTTAGAAAATAACTATTTTATTGCCTCGGGATATAGGTCACGCAGAGGCGTCCTATGCGCTCATCAAGCTACTTTTGGTAACTAGGTCATAGAGCTAACTTATTTTTCATGAACTCCACGCTTAAACCGGGAATCCCTGCGTTTATACCCTGACCCCATATAAATGAACAAAGCAGACCAAATGAATATGAATGCGACAGCATGCCCACTGGTAAAGGGCTCTCCGTAAAGAAACACACCAAGAATTAGCATGATCGTTGGCGCAATATACTGCAGGAATCCGACCATCGCAAGTGGGATTAGCTTAGCTCCGCTTGCAAATAAAAGTAATGGAATCGCGGTAACGATACCTGCCCCAATTAATAGGAGATTCACCGGTGCAGCCAAATCTTCCAGGGTAAAGGAATTCACCGGAATGGCGAATAAATAAAGAGCGGCAAGTGGTGTTACGATCATTGTTTCGATGGTTAAACCAAACATGGCGCTAATATCCACCTTCTTTTTCAATAAGCCATAGAATCCGAAAGTCAGCGCTAGAATAATAGAAATCCATGGGAACACACCGAAGCTAAATGTTAGGTAGGTGACACCGATACCAGCAAGAATAAACGATAGTGCCTGTCTCTTCGTAACCTTCTCTTTCAGCACGATGATCCCGAGTAATATACTGATAAGTGGATTAATATAATACCCCAAGCTTGCCTGAATAACATGGTCGCTATTGACCGCCCATATAAAGGTAAGCCAGTTTAAACTGATGAAAATAGACGCAAGCGTGATGCCAAGCAGTCTTTTCCTGTTTCTGATTATCACGTTCAATTCCTGTATGAAAGGAGTCCATTTTCGTAAAATCAATACAATGCCAAGCATGAAAATAAATGACCAAACAACGCGATGTGCCAATGTCTCTCCGGCCGGGACATCGTCAACCCATTTCCAATAGATGGGCAGGAATCCCCAAAGTACGTAAGCCAATGCTGTATATATAATTCCCATATTGTTTTTCATATAGCGCCCTCCTTCATTTATACTAAACTAATTTCAACAGGAAATATATAGATTAAGTCAATAAGATATAAAACGCAGTCAGCATTCCGTTTTATAGTACTTTAACTTCCATCCTCTCGCCCCCAATATAAAAATGTGTTTTCTTTTCCGATTTTTTGGTAATATTGAATTTATGCTATATTATAGATAGATAAACGTAAACACATTTTCCAAATAGGTGGGAGATTTGCTACATGGTCATATGGACATTATTATTAGGGTTTATTATTATTTTTAATATCATATTAGGATTTTCTATTATCTTCCTGGAAAGAAAAGATGCCAGCTCCACATGGGCATGGTTGATGGTGCTGCTTTTTTTCCCAATTGCAGGTTTTGTCCTTTATTTAATTTTTGGCAGGCCGATTAGCAAGAAACGCATTTTTACATGGGATACCAAAAGTCGTCTGGGCGTACAGACGGAGGTAAAATCGCAATTGCGCGCACTAGAAGAGAGAAATTTTTATTTTAAACATGAAGGGATAGCGGAACATGAGGATTTGGTTTCGCTGCATCTGCGCAACGATGATGCGATTTTCACGCATGATAATAAAGTTGATATTTATACAGACGGTACTGAAAAGTTCGATGCGCTCATGGAGGATATGGAAAAGGCGACGGATCATATTCATCTGTTATATTACCGAATTCGGAGCGATCAGCTGGGCCGCCGCGTTGCAGATGTGCTAATAAAGAAAGCAAACGAAGGTGTAGAGGTTCGTGTACTATTCGATGACATGGGATCAAGAAGCCTGAGTCGTAAATATATTAAACGCTTGGAAAATGCAGGGGTCCTTGTAGGGGCATTTTTCCCACCGAAAATTGCTAAATTAAACTTTAAAATCAATTACCGAAACCATCGTAAACTAGCTATTATCGACGGGAAAGTTGGCTATATCGGTGGGTTTAACATCGGTGATGAATACCTTGGAAAAAAGAAAAAATTTGGCTATTGGCGTGACACGCATTTGCGCATCTATGGCCATGCAGTTCAAAATATGCAAACAAGATTTATCCTGGACTGGAACCAAGCTTCACGTAATGATATTTTGTATGAAGATCGATTTTATGATTCCATCCCTTACGGCGACGTTGGAGTACAAATTGTATCAAGCGGCCCGGATTCAGACTGGGAACAAATTAAAAATGGTTACATCAAAATGATTATGGAAGCGAAGGAGTATATTTATATACAAACACCGTATTTTATTCCGGATGAAAGCTTGCGTGATGTGCTTCGAATAGCGGCGATGTCGGGGGTAGATGTGAAAGTAATGATCCCGAATAAACCGGACCATCCTTTTGTCTACTGGGCAACATTATCGTCTGTTGGCGATTTGTTGAATGCGGGAGCTGAAGTTTATATGTATCAAAATGGCTTCTTGCATGCGAAGACCATTGTCGTAGACGGGAAAATATCTTCCGTAGGTACAGCGAATATTGATGTACGAAGTTTTCGCTTGAATTTTGAAGTAAACGCATTTTTATATGATCTGGATCTAACACAACGATTGGATGACGCTTTTAACCGTGATATTATGCTATCAACGCAACTCACGAAAAAATTATACCAGCAGCGTTCATTAGGGATTCGTTTCAAGGAATCTGTTTCCCGCTTGATTTCACCTGTATTATAATACGTGATATAACTTTATAGAATAGATGGGGGATTTGACATGGAAGAAAAACCTTGTTGGAAGTCACTTGCAGTAAAAACATCGCATGTGTTGCCACCGGATACCAATGCGCACGGGACGCTGTTCGGTGGTGCATTAATGGCACATATAGATGATGTGGCTGCAATAGCTGCTGTGAGGCATGCCAGAAAGCCAGTGGTAACAGCCTCGACAGATTCTGTTGATTTCCTTGCACCTGTGAAGGAAGGGGACTCCATTTGTTTGGAAGCATTTGTAACATGGACCCACAACACATCGATGGAAGTGTTTATTAAAGCTGTTACAGAAGATTTGGTAACAGGCGACCGAAAAGTATGTACAACAGCGTTTACCACATTTGTTGCGGTGGATGATGAAGGGAAGCCATCCCCTGTTCCAGCTGTTTACCCGGAATCGAATCAGGAAAAGATGCTTCACGAACAGGCACCTGAACGTGCACAGCAGCGAAAGGAACGAAGGAAGCAATCCAAGGGGTTAGCTGAAACGTTTGGAACGGATTTCCCGTGGGATCGGTGATAAAGATAGGGCGAGGGAGTCGTTGTCTGATCCACACCTGGAGTAAAAAAATGCAAACGAAAATGAGATTTATTTTCGTTTGCATTTTTTAGTGATATGTGGCAATTTCAATTTTCAAGGTAAACATGCGGATAATATTTATGTATTACTGTGCCGTGGCTGTGGATTGGGTACATCCAGGGGATTTTGTTGGATGTAGATTGTTATATAGAAGCATAAGGTAAATTGTTGCATTTATGATAGAACAACGCATCTGGGTATTTATGTTAAAATAAAACTAGCTAGAAGGAGGGAATTCCAATGACACCTTGGCTAAGCGTGGGACTAATCATTGCTGTGTTGCTTTATGCGATTTTTAGTGTGTTTTTAAAGAAATCGATCGGCTTATATATCGCCGCGGCCTTTCACATTGTATTGGGTCTTTTATCACTACCATCAATCGGATTCTATGTATTAGCAGTAGCTATGCTTGAATTGATTGTTGGAATTGTAATGACGGTAAAGAAGGTCGGTACACGGTGATTGGTGTGCGTTTCATTATAACGATTTTATAGTGGTTACAACCTTTTTGGAAAAACAGTCTACATAAAGCTAGTTTATGTATTTTCCATTGAAACATGGAAACGATCATGCTACTATTATTTTAATAAAATATTTCCTTTAATACGGTCCAGAGAGGCTGCAAAGGGTGGTTAAAACGAAACATGGAAACGTTTGTTTTGATATATCAATGGATGCTGATGCCCTTATGTCCCCTGTGACAAAGGGTATTTTTTTATTGCCTAGGAAATTATAAAATGATTTGCTTGGGCATAATTTGATTTCGAAAGTAACCACATCCGGCACTCTGAGCCTTTGTTATGTCTGCATGTTGGTTAGCATGTTTATTATTTATTAACGTAGTCCGGTGAGGCTTGATAGAGAATGGTAAAAAAGTAACCCATTCCCTTTTAAAGCAAGGTTCGCAAATTTACTTCAGAAAAACGGAGGGGAATGTATGAACTATCAGAGAAAAACAGTAGTAGCGTCTGTAGCAGGGTTAACATTGGAAGGCATGGATATTATGTTTATCTCATTTGCTATGTCGATGATTGTTGCGCATTTTAATATCGATTTAGCAGTAGGTGGGCTTATTTCAGCTATTACAAATATGGGAATGCTTGCTGGTGGTGTGATTTTTGGAATTTTAGCGGATAAATTTGGCCGGGTCCGCATTTTTACGTACAGTATTTTCTTATTTGCCATCGGCACTGGATTAACCGGATTGGCGACGAATATGGAACAGGTTTATGTGTATCGATTTATCGCAGGTCTTGGTGCGGGTGGAGAATATGGGATTGGCATGGCGTTAGTTGCAGAGGCATGGCCCAAAAATAAACAAGGCAGGGCGTCTTCATTTGTAAGTTTAGGTGCTCAATATGGCGTCATTCTCGCGGCGCTACTTAGTGCAGTCATCCTTCCGCTCTTTGGATGGAGAATGCTATTTTTCATTGGGTTACTCCCTGTTATTTTTGCATTTATGGTGCGAAAAAATTTAGATGAGTCACCGGAGTGGGTAGCTGCGCAAAAAGAAAAAAGGCTAGACAATAGAAAAGAAAAAGGGAAATTGATCCAGTTATTTGATACGCCTAGAGCTACAGCGACGACCATTGCTTTAGCGATCATGACGACCGTTCAGATTGCAGGGTATAATGGTTTAATGATCTGGCTTCCATCCATGTTGCAACAGTCACAGGGTTTATCGGTTTCAAACTCTGCGATTTGGACCATTGCTACTGCGGTTGGCATGATTATTGGTATGCTAACGTTTGGTCAATTTATGGATCGATTTGGTGCCAAACGATCTTATGGCATATTTCTTCTTGCTTCTGCAGCAGCTGTATTTTTATATGCGTATGCAGAAGGCAGTGTAGGCATATTAGTTGGTGGAGCAATCGTAGGATTCTTTGCAAATGGTATGTTTGCCGGGTATGGGGCATTAATTAGCAGTCTCTATCCAGTTCAAATTCGAAGTACGGCAACAAATGCCATTTTTAATTTTGGTCGGGCTTTAGGAGGCTTATCGCCCATCCTGGTTGGGTATATTTTGCAAACGTACGATATGACAATGGCAATGAGCTACTTAGCCGTTTTATACGGTATATCCTTTATTGCTATGCTGACATTAAAACATAAACAGGTTGGAGATAATGTTGAATCGAAACAGTCTGCTTGATGTTGCTAAGGAATTCTTTTTTCCTGATATAAACGCATTTTTATCCATAGTTATTGGTGCATTAGCAGCGTTGGTCGGTTATTTGATACAAGTAAGTTATTTACGAAAGATGAAAGAAAGTAAAAAGCTAATGTCATTTGATTCATAAGGCGCCATTCCGGAAAAGGATTTGGCGCCCATTTCAAATGTTACCAGTCAGACGTTCCAGGATGGTAAAATAGATGTATGAGAAGGGTTTGATATGATGCCTGCTAAAAAAGGCAGTGAATATCCCCCAATGGATCTACGTTTGTATGCCGTTGTATTTGTAGTTGTGTATTTAGGAACAATGTTTATCAAATATTTGATGGATGGTACGATGGATTGGATGGAAACATTTCTGTTCTTCTTCGGCATTTCTGCTGTGTACCTGTTATTGCGATCAACAGGTGAGAGAAGAAATGAATGAATAGGATTTTTCTGTTTTAACACACTGCCTAAATTTTATGACTCTATTGAAAAAGGAATACTTATGGGCATAGTTTATCGTGTTAAATTAGGGGATATCTTAAGTTTTAAGTTAACGTATATGTTCAAAATTCGAGAGTTCATCCGTTCGGGTGAGAAGTGGAATAAACTGCAGCTATAGTACAAAGAAAAAAATATATAGGGGGGCTTTTGCGTGGAAATAAGATTCAAAAATATAACCATTACGGAAAAATTTATCTTTAACTTTATCTCAATAGCAATGACTATACCTTTATTATTTCAATTGTATTTGAAGTTTGTTACTAAGGTAGAAATGAATTTTACACCATTAATTTTGGCTATTTCTATGTTGTTCATATGGGCTTTTTTATCCAAACAGGAAAAATCTGATAAAGGTACATGAGCTTTATTAACGAGCGCAGTAATTGAATAGTATGTATTTCCCTAAACAGTTCCTTTTGTGGAGGGAGATAAGAATGTCAGACTTCGTTATTCCTGTGCTTATTGCCTTATTATGTATAGCTGTTTCCGTTCAATTAATCTATAATTATAATATGTGGAAGAAAAACGAAATAATGAAAACCTAGTCCGTAATTATTATCTGAAAATTTCCATACAATCAAGATTCAAATATACGAGGAGGAACAAATCTATGACTGATAATCAAACGAAAGATGTTATTCTAATAGGTGCTGGCATCATGAGTGCGACGTTAGGAACATTTTTAAAAGAATTAGAGCCTAATTGGCATATGAAACTGTTTGAGAAATTGGACATGGCTGGAAAAGAAAGCTCAAATGAGTGGAATAATGCTGGAACCGGCCATGCAGCATTATGTGAATTAAATTATACGGTAGAAAAAGAAGATGGCTCCATTGATTCTAGCAAAGCTGTTGAGATAAACGAACAATTCGAGATTTCCAAACAGCTTTGGTCTTATTTAGTTAAAAATCAAGAAATTCAAGACCCTCAAGAATTTATACGCCCATTACCCCATATTAGCTTTGTACAAGGGGAACAAAATGTGGACTTTTTACGTAGGCGCTTCCAGGCTTTATCCTCCCTACCGATGTTTGCAGACATGGAATTTACCGATGATCCTGAGGAATTATCGAAATGGATTCCTTTGATGATGCAGGGGCGTACGTCAACAACACCGATTGCCGGAACAAAAATGAACGCAGGTACCGATATCAATTTTGGCAAACTGACTCGTAAGCTAACAGATAACTTAGCAAAACATGACCACGCAGAAGTTCATTATCAACATACGGTGACAGATATTAATCGTTTAGAAGACGGCAAATGGGAAGTGCAAGTACGTAACTATCAAGACAACACCCTTGAATACCATGTAGCAGATTTTGTATTTATTGGTGCTGGTGGAAATGCCATTCCTCTATTACAAAAAACAAACATTCCCGAAAGCAAACGGATTGGTGGATTTCCAATCAGTGGCGCATTTTTAGTCAGTAACAAGCCGGAAGTAGTCGAACAACATGATGCGAAGGTATATGGGAAAGAGCCTTCTGGAAAACCACCTATGACTGTTCCGCATCTCGATAGAAGATACTTCGGGGATAAAAGTAATTTATTATTTGGTCCGTTTGCTTCGATTGGTCCTAAGTTTTTAAAAAATGGCTCTAATTTAGACTTTGTCAACTCTATTAAACCCAATAACATGCTAACGATGCTAGCTGCAGGTGTTAAAAATATGCCATTGATTAAATATTCTATCGAGCAAGTGATGATGGATAAAAAGGATCAAATGCGAGAATTACGAAAATTTGTCCCTGATGCGAAAGATGAGGATTGGGATTTACTTATTGCAGGGAAACGTATACAAATCATTAAAGACACCGAGCATTCCGGAAGAGGCTATATTCAATTTGGTACAGAAATTGTTCAATCAGAAGATAACTCTATGGTAGCGTTATTAGGAGAGTCCCCAGGAGCTTCTACTTCTGTATCCATTATGTTAGAACTTTTACGTAACAACTTTCCACAATATATTCAAACATGGGAACAAAAAATAAAAGAAATGGTCCCGTCTTTTGGTGAATCACTGGCAGAAGATAGTGCGCTGTTGAAAGAAGTGAAGCAAGCAAGCTCCCATTATCTACAATTAGAAGGTAACTATTCGAAACAGGGGTAAAGCTGTTTTTTCTTAAAACGCAACTTTCGCAGCTTGAAATAGGTGGGCTGCGAAAGTTTTTATAAAGGTATGTTTTTTCATTAAATGGAGCATTAAATTCAATGAACTGGTACTTTAGAATAATGGCCAAGAATTCTCGGTATTTTAATGCTGAGATGAATCGGCCGGTTTTATCACTATATGATTCTATTTGAATGCTTATAGGTTGATTGTAAAAATAAAAAATATACCAAGCAATGGAGTTGATATGGAGGATCATATCCATAACAATTAAGTGATTTTCTTAGCAAAGCTTAGCACTAATGTTGTAGGAATGAGGGATAAGTAGATGAAAGTAACCAAATATTTAACGACTTTTCTTGTCTTTTTTATACTTCAATTCATTTTTTATAGCTTTTTAAAAACAGGAACGAATGTAACAGTCTGGATATATTAGGGGTTTCTATTATAATGATTATCTTGCTTTATCTTTGGGACTTCCTTTTTTTAAGGAAAAGTAAAAATAAATGATCCATTAAGTAATTATAGCTTTCTATAAGAAAAAAGGGGTTTGTTCATACAGGAGCTCACTCGTTTTACATGGAAGATGAGGAACAGATCAACTTCATCATGACCAAAATACATAATGAATACATTGAAAAATAGATTGTTATATAATTAAATCGAAATGCGCTAATCCAATCCGTGTTTTAGCGCACCTAAATAGGGAGGATTATATGGGCAAACATCATGAGGTTGAAATTTTTTCGGTTTTTATTGCTAATCAGGATGATACTTTTGTAACGACGAAAACGGAAGAGGCAGTTTTAGAATACGGTGGTATTCCAGGTGATCTACATTTTGGTTTAACCAAATTTGCAGGTGCAAGAGAATCGATGTATAAACGTGGTACAGAAATTTTTAATCGCAGGCAGATTTCTATCGTTTCGGTTGAGGAATGTGCGTGGATAGCGGAGAAACTTGAAGTTGAACAGATACTCCCTGAATGGTTAGGGGCTAATATTGCTATAAAGGGCCTTGGAAATCTCACGAAATTAGCCCCAGGAAGCCGGATTGTCTTTCCGAGTGGAGCAGGCATTCTGTGTGAGGGAGAAAACCTTCCATGCACCCAACCCGGAGAAGTGATCCAACATAAATATCCGGCAAATGCCAACTTAACAACACGCTTCGTCAAAGCATCGTTAGGACAAAGAGGCATTGTTGGTATTGTTGAATGTCCGGGAAAAATTAGGACAGGTGATACAGCGAAAGTAATTGTGAATAATGTTTAATTGATATTTTTTTGCATGGAAAAATTTTAATAGATCAGCTATAAGCAGTTATGAAAAAGTAGGTTTTACAAAAGAAGGTCTGCTTAGGGATGTTAGAAAAGTGGGGGATGAATATTGGAGCTTATGGGAGATGAGTATCTTGGAAAATGAATGGAGAAAGATCTTGAGCGAACGTGTTCTAGCTTAAGAACCTTGTTTCGACAGCAATACGATCGGACGCGATAAATCAATAACAAGGCGCAACAATTAGGCCTAATTTTGGATGAAAATCATAAAATTCAAGGGGGAGCCCTATATGAATAAAAAACAGTGGCGAGTGGGAATTTTCTTATTTGATGAGGTAGAGGTTTTGGATTTTGCAGGACCATTTGAAGTCTTTTCAGTAACAACAATAGAAGATGGCGAAAAGCCCTTTCTTGTTGAAACAGTATCTGAAAAGGGAAACTTGATAAATGCAAGAAATGGGTTAAAGGTTCAACCGGATTATAGCTTTGATAATATGCCATCATTTGACATTTTAATCATTCCCGGCGGGCTAGGGGCTAGAGAACGAGAAATACATAATGACAATGTTATAAAATGGATTGCAGCTCAAATGCCAAATGTTGAAATAATGACTTCGGTATGTACGGGTGCTTTACTGCTAGCAAAAGCCGGTTTATTAAAAGGAAAAAAATGTACGACGCATTGGGCAAGTCTTGATAGATTAGAAAGGGAATTTCCTGAAGTTGACGTACAACAAGACGTTAAATTTGTTGATGCAGGAAATATTGTAACCTCTGGTGGAATTTCAGCAGGTATTAATATGTCTTTTCATATTGTCCAAAGACTTCTAGGTTCGAAAACAGCTCAAAAAACTGCTAGGAGAATGGAATATGACCTTGTAATCTAATATCATTGACAAACAGGGTTGATTGATTTTGAAATAACTGGGTTTATATGAAAAAATTAATTAATGAATAGAATACGACAAGTCGGGTGATGAACGAATGGGAGCAGTAGCGGAGTTACTTCGTATTATGATTATATTTGTGTTATGTGGCGCGTTGGGTTGGGTCGTTATAGAACCTATTTACACAGCCAATGAAGTATCTGAAGCCTATTCGTGGACCGGTGCATTAGCCATATTAATTTTCCTTTTTGTTCTATATAGGAATAAGTGGCAATTTACTGGCTGGTATAAAGGGAAAGACAAAAGGAAATTGTCAAAACAAGTTTCCATTACACTTATCGCTATTTCTATCATCCTGGTTATCTTACCATTTATACTAAGTTCACTGTTAAGCTAACGATACAATTATCGAAATAGTATATTTATTTTACGGTAATGATTAAATTGGATCATGATAAGGAAAAGAAGAACAAATCTTTACGTTAGATGACCTGAGGGATATTGGAAAAAAAGAGAAAAATGGGGTATTGGAAGCTGCCTTCATTGTAGTTCTATTACCTGGTGGCAAAGGTACCCATATTGAATTAGGTATTGCATTGGGCCGAGGAAAAAGGGTTTTTCTTTATTCATCAAATGAGGAGATAAACAATGTTGAAACGACAAGTACATTTTATCATCTGGAAGAAGTTGAAAAATGTTTTGGTACCTTAGATAAGTTTTTGAAACAGGTTACTACTACAAAGTTTCTTTAAGTATACTTATCATGAAAATGCTAAAATCGTTAACGAGGAAGGAGAATTGTTTTGGTTAGCCTCAAAACATTTATGGAATATCTATAGCAGTATTGCTCCTATGTTCATTTATTTTTTCCAGATACCTGAAAAAAACGAAACGGCAAAGAAAGCTTACTTCTTTTGAATTTATGATGTATATCATAACGCAATGTGCCATATTTCTATGGTTAGCAAGCTTTCTGATTCTTAGGTATGGATTGAACCAACCTACAGATTTATAAAAACTATTTACAGACAAGTGGAAGCTAGTTTTCTAAGTGAGGTGTGGTATTTATTGGTCTGGTAACATTCTTTATTATGTGGGGATTTCCCGTTGTTATGGTTGTTAGGGAATATTTAAAAATGAGCAGCGAAGATAGAAAATCAGCGATGGATGATTTTAAAAGACCGTCTTCTATTTTCACAATGGGGTTTTTGACTGCTGGTGCTTTTTTAGCTACTTTGGGAAATGCGTTAGCTGTACATATCATTAACATAGTTGGTATTGTCCTATTAGGTATAGGCGGGATCGTTTCCTTCCTTCATACATGGAGGAAAAATAAATTAAAAAGTATCTATATTTTACTTTTGTTTTTGCTATCAATTTTCTTATTAAGCTAAGTGGGGCAGTTATTGCAGGAGTGTAAAGAATAGGGGGTTTTTGAATGGAGTTTAGGCTTGCAACACTGAGCGATATTGATCAACTTATCAAAATGAGATGGGATTTTACGTTGGAAGATGCGGATTATGGTAGTCTTGTAAAAGAAGAAGATTATGAAGCATTTAGAGGCGAATGTTATCATTTTCTATCGAAAGCAATTCAAAGTAATGATTGGTTTATCTGGGTAGCGGTGCATCATGGGAAAATTGTTTCGCACATATATATTGAATTGATACAAAAAGTACCTAGACCGGGCAGAGTCACTTATCCATTTGCCTTTATGACGAATGTTTATACGATACCTGAGGTACGAGGGAAGGGAATTGGAGGTCAGTTGATTGCCAAGGTGAATGAATGGTCCAAAGAGCAAAAAAACGAATTTATTATCGTTTGGCCGAGTGAGACAAGTATAGATTTCTATAAAAGGAATGGGTATCAACATTGCCAAGAGCCGATGGAATTTTTACATTAAATGGGGCAGGTACATTTTGCTGTGTGTCATTTCTTATCCATACCATTAACAGTGTTAACAATTAAACGCGATGATGGAACGAAGAGAATAATACATATCATCTGTTTTTGCCTAGCTAGTCTGCGTACCACGTTTAAAGTGGCCTTAAAAATAAATGAAGTAAGAGGGTTGTGTCATGAAAAAGTATGTTACTTGTGCGAAATGTAAAGAAGAGATTGAACATCGTGATGATTTAGTCGCATGTTTAATCATTATCGTTTTACAATCGTTTCACGAGGATTGTTATGTGAAAGAAATGAAGGGATATATAGGTCCAGGCTTGAGTTTTCCTACGGTTCCGGTTAACGGAAATATGTGGACGCTTAATGCGGTATTGTGTGGACCGATTGGTTTGTTATTGATTTTATTCGGGAGTGTAGAAGGGTCGAAGTGGATTGGTCTACTCTTCATCTACCCGGCAGTATTTCGACTGTTAGCATATTTTTTATACGAGCGTCGTTTAAGTCGTATCTAAAAAACTAGTATATACTTTTTTCCGAAGACAGTCGTTAAACAATCGAATACTCTATCATTAAAAGTGATAGGGATATAATGATGAATAACGTTGTACAAAAACGCCCTTGGTATTTAAAAAAGGGATTGGTTTATGCCATGTGACCAATGTAGTAAATGGTAGCTTTGACTCCATTGACTTATCCATACAAGCTAGTAGTTGGGGTCGAATCAGACAGTTGTAAAAAATGAAGAAAAGGAGCTTGGCAATGAGTACTTTAACTATCAGCGCACTTCAATCTCAGGAGGATATCCTTACAGCATTTCCGTTAATGAATCAATTACGCACCCATCTTGATGAATCTACATATCTTAATTTGGTGACGGAATCCAAAGAAAAAGATATGTACAGATTATTTGCTTTGTATGATCAAGGAGAAATTGTTGCAGTCACTGGATTTAAACCTATGATAACCCTTTATTACGGACGTTTCGTGTGGGTATGTGATTTAGTTACTGATAGCAGTAAACGTTCAAACGGATATGGTGAACAACTTCTTTCTTATGTACATAAATGGGCTAAAGAAAATGGATACGAGAGTGTTGCTTTATCATCAGGAATAAAACGAATAGACGCTCACCGTTTTTATGAAGAAAGAATGGATTATGACAAGGTAAGTTATGTGTTTAAAAAGCCTTTGGACTCATGTTAATTTTTTCAAGCGGGCGCAAAATTGTCATGGTTGCGCCCGCTACCTCTGAATACGCCTACAAGTTGGAATAATCATATTCCCTGGATGCAGATTGACGTTTTTGAACAGCGTTCCATAAACCTGGGGGAAATACAAGCATAACCAACCTTCCTGCATTACAGACAGTCGTTAGTAATACAAATACCTAAAGTTTCATATAATCCAGATTCACCCCTTTTTGTAATCTTTACAGCTCGATCAGGGAGCTTTTCAATCCAACCTAGATCAAACAATTGCACTAAAACGGCATTTCCCAACGACCCTGCAAGGTGGTAACGTCTTTCGCTCCAATCCAGACATTTCCGAGCAAAATGCCTTCTTTTCTTTCGTAACACTTCAATATCGATTCCAAAATGATAAAAAAACTTCTCTCCATTATCCGTTACAAGAAAGTCATCTGCATCCTCAAGTAAATATCCTTTTTCCGCAAAGGCTTCTGTTATAGATACTCCAAGTTTTCCAGCCAGGTGATCATAACAAGTGCGGGCTATTTTATTTTTCTTTGCTCGCGAAGAATCCGTCAATGAGTTGATACGTGCAGGAGGTGCAATAACAGTCAATGCTTCTATTGCTTGGGCAACATCAGCACTTGCCAGTCGAAAGTAACGATGCCGACCATGTTTTTCTACAGAAACCAAATTTCCTTCTACCAGCTTTGTCAGATGACCGCTAGCAGTTTGCAACGAGATGTTCGCTTTCCTCGCTAACTCGGTCGCTGGAAGACCATCAAGCCCAAGAAGAGCATCCAACATGGAAGCCCGCGATGAATCAGCCATTAGTTTTGCAATAAACGAAAAATCAGGTCTACTTCCCATCATTATTCCTCCATAAACATTTATACTTCGATCATAACCGAAGTTTCCCTGTGATACAATAGCAGAAATAAAATGAAGGAGAGATTCAAATGAATAAAAATGATTTACTTGTGTTGAACTTTAAAGAGGTTCGTCGGCGGAGCATTAAATTATGGACGGCTATCCCTGTAGAAATGATGGACTGGCGCCCAGATTCAGAAGCAATGTCTTGCAAGGAAATGATAAGGCACGTACTTGAAGGGGAATATCTTTACCATCAAATTTTGGAAAAACATGTTGGTGAGACTACAATAGAGTCACATAATCCTTACGAATCAAAAACCTTTACCGCCATTAACGAAGAATTAGAATTCGCAAAACCATATCGGAATAAGTTCCTTAAATTCATAGAGTCATTAAATAGTAACGATCTAACAAATATAAAAATAGATCGGTCTGATGCCGGTTATACTCGTTATCTGGGGGATATGTTGTTAAGAATCGCTTATCATGAATCTGTCCATACAGGACAACTTCTTGATTATTTACGAACAGTAGGAGTTCAAAGACCAAATATATGGGACTGATATTCTTCTTTGAGAAGGAATTATTAACGCTAACTACAATGAATTGCAGCATGGTGTAGATGCAAAAATGTATCAGTCATTGGTAAAGCGTTTGAGAATAATGAAGACCCATGAACGAATTATAAAGAGTGAGTTCTTTTTGAGTTCACTCTTTATGAATCATCCTTAAATTCCCGTTCCCAAAATATAAAATTGGGCTTGATTATAGTTGTATATAACCGTGGAATAGTCAAATGGTGTTCCATTTGTCAGGTAGAAGATGCTTTCCATTGTAAGCTTTGGATCCCCACTGTTCAGTTTCAAATAACTTGCTTCCTTATCTGTCAGTTTACCAATTTGCAGGTACATATCCGAAAAACCAACTTTTAAACTTAGCCCATCCTCGATATATTGGAAAATGGAGGTTGTGGCAATTTCTTTATTTAAATAGGGTACCACGGCCTTATTATAATACGATTCCTCCAAGCAAAGTATCTCTCCTTCTATATACCGTATTCGCTTTACATAGTAAACATCCTGATCCCTGTCAATATGTAATTGTTGGGCAACGATTTCTGATGGTTTATGGACTTCGAGCTGGAGCACTTCCGATGTAATATCGAATTTCTCCAAATCCTTTTGAAAGCCTTGGTTGGATAACAGGTTAATATAATTCTTTCTTTTCTTTCTTCTTACAAAAATACCGCTACCCCGTACTTGAAAGATCAATCCCTTTTTTTCTAGTACGTCCAATGCTTTTACAATTGTGCTTTTACTTGTGTCGAATTCTTTGATTAAGGATTCGAGTACGGGGAGTTTTTCTCCCTGTTGTATGTGATGCCTTTCAATATACGATTCAATTTCATTGGCGATTTGCTGATACTTTAACATGTATACACACCTCATTTGGACGCTGTATTTCCAGTTACTTCAAACTTTGTTGGTTATGTGTAGGTGATGAAGTATTTTCGTTGGCAGATAAGAAAGTATAAAATACGGTCTTACTGCATAAGTGCGGACTTTCATTCTCAAACTAAGTTTTCTAATTATAATATAAGCCAATTATACCACATTATTTCCAGTATATTAATATAATAAATGCATAAAGTTTTTATAACCATCTTGAAAAATTGTAACGGTATAATTATAATGTAAGTATCAAATTAAAAATAAGGAGTATAAAAATGGCTGAAAATGTGAGGGATTACAATAAATTAGCTGGCGATATCCTAGAAGCAATTGGCGGAAAAGAAAACGTTGTCAGTGCTACACGTTGTGCTACCAGGCTCCGTATTGTATTAAGGCATTCCAAACCTGAAGCCAAAGAAAAGGTCGGTTCCATGCCTGGTGTTATTACTGTAGTGGAAAACAATGGACAGTTTCAAATCGTTATCGGGCAGCATGTTGGAGAGGTATATGAAGCTTTTGCAGATTTGACTGGTGAAACTGTCGAAGAAGATGAGGAGGATCAGAATAAAGGAACGGTAATAAATCGTGTAATTGCCACTATGTCGGCGGTATTTGCCCCTTTTGTATATATATTAGCAGCGGCAGGTATTTTGCAAGGGTCTTTGATTCTGATTAACCTTATATTTCCTGCATTTGGAAATACAGGAACATATGAAGTGCTGGACATGATGTCATGGGCACCTTTTACATTTTTACCGATTTTTATAGCGATGACAGCGGCGAAGCATTTTAAGGTAAATATGTATATTGCGGTTGCTGCAACAGCAGCTTTGGTGACACCGGAATGGACAGACATCGCCGGTAGGGTTGCTGACGGAGAAACAGTAACATTTTTAGGTGTGGCCTTGTCGCAGACAACCTATACATCTTCTGTTTTACCGGCGCTATTTTTAGTTTGGATTTTATCTTATTTAGAAAAATTCCTGAATAAAAAAATTCCGGATGTCATTAGTCCGTTGTTCGTTCCATTCTTTAGTATTCTCATTATGGTTCCGCTTGTTCTTTTAGTTATTGGACCATTGACCACTGGTGGTGCACATATGATTGCCAATGGCTATAATTATCTGGTTGATGTCTTCCCTGCCCTTGCCGGAGCCATTATTGGGGGATTCTGGCAGATTATTGTTATTTTTGGAATCCATTGGGGGATCACGCCAATGGTGCTGGCCAATTTTGAACAGTACGGCATGGACTCTTTCCAGGCATATCAAACCATTGCTGTAGTAGCACAGGTTGGGGCTGTCATTGGTGTTATGCTTAAAACCAAAAATAAGCAAACCAAAACGGTAAGTACATCCGCGGGAATCACCGGTATATTTGGGATTACCGAACCCGCTATTTATGGTGTAACATTAAGATTTAAGAAGCCATTTATCTTCGGATGTATTTCAGGTGCGATTGGTGCTATCGTAGCAAGTTTCTTTGATCCCAACTACTTTGCCTACGCCGGATTGCCTAGCCCGATCACGATGGTAAATGCGATTGATAGTGCATACCCAATGTCCATTTGGGGGATTGTCATCGGGGCTGTTATCGCAGTTATTTTACCAATTATCTTAATACAAATCTTCGGTTTTGGAGAAGATACGGCAAAACAAGCCGATGAAAAACTTGCGGCCGAAGAAGGTGCAAATAAAGGTAACGAAGCCGCAGAAAACGGTGCAAATGAGAATACGACGCAAAATGAGGAAGAAATTGCTTCCCCGCTTGGCGGAAAGTTACTGGCATTGTCCGAGGTTCCGGATGAAGTATTCAGTTCCGGTGCCATGGGGCAGGGAGTTGCGATTAAACCGGACGGGAACGAAGTCATTGCTCCGACTGATGGAGAGGTTGTATTTATTGCTCCATCCAAGCACGCAATAGGAATACGAACAACGAGTGGAGTAGAATTGTTGGTGCATGTCGGCTTAGAAACCGTTGAATTGAACGGAGAACCCTTTACGATCCACGTAGAAGATGGCCAGAAAGTCCATCAAGGGGATAACCTCATCACATTTGATCAAGACATGATCCGTGAAAAGGGGTTAGAGACAGTTACTCCTGTTATTATTACAAATATGGGGGAATTCGAGGAAATTATTACGGAAGATACCATGGAAATTAAAACAGGCGATAGACTATTTAGTGTTGTTAAGTAATTTGAAGGAGGAATAATAATGAGTAAATTACCAAATGATTTCTTATGGGGCGGGGCATTGGCTGCGCATCAATTTGAAGGCGGCTGGAATGCCGGTGGGAAAGGACCTAGTGTGATCGATGTATTGACCGCCGGTGCCAATGGAGTGCCTAGAAGAATAACGGATAACGTGGAGCCGGAGGAATTTTATCCCAATCATGAAGCCATTGATTTCTATCATCATTACAAAGAAGATATTGCTCTATTTGCGGAAATGGACTTAAAATGCTTACGTACATCTATCGGCTGGACCCGGATTTTTCCGCAGGGGGATGAAACAGAGCCGAATGAAGAAGGACTGCAATTTTACGATGACGTATTTGATGAATTATTGAAGTATGGCATTGAGCCGGTAATTACGTTGTCTCATTTTGAAATGCCGCTGCACCTGGCTCGTGAATACGGCGGTTTCCGGAGCAGGAAAGTGATCGATGCTTTTGTAAAATTTGCTGAGGTTGTCTTTGAACGTTATAAAGACAAAGTGACCTATTGGATGACCTTCAATGAAATCAATAACAAAATGGATGTCCGTAATCCATTATTCCTTTGGACAAACTCAGGCGTCTTATTAAAAGAAGGGGAAAATGCAAAAGAAGTCATGTACCAGACGGCCCATCATGAGCTGGTAGCCAGTGCATTGGCCGTAGCGAAGGGAAAAGAGATCAACCCGAATTTCCAAATTGGTGCGATGGTTTCCCATGTCCCTATTTATCCGTACACTTCCAACCCGGAAGATGTAATGCTTGCGGAAGAATACATGCGAGATCGTTATTTCTTCCCGGATGTACAAGTTCGCGGCTATTATCCAAGCTATGCGTTGAAGGAATTTGAAAGACAAGGTTATCATATCGTGATGGAAGAAGGCGACGACGACATTCTGATGAATGGAACAGTTGATTACCTTGGCTTTAGCTATTACATGTCAACGACGGTAAGCAGTGAGGTAGATGCGGATGAATCTTCTGCAAAAACCAATGGAGGACTGCCGCATGGAGTGGAGAATCCATATATTCAATCCAGCGACTGGGGCTGGGCAATCGACCCAAGTGGTTTGCGTTATACGTTAAACCGCTTCTATGACCGTTATCAATTACCAATGTTTATTGTAGAGAATGGCTTCGGGGCAATCGATACGGTAGAAGAAGACGGTTCTATTCATGACGCAGCTCGGATAGCATACCTTCGTTCCCATATCGAAGCGTTAGAAACAGCGGTGAATTATGATGGCGTAGACTTGATGGGCTATACACCTTGGGGCATCATTGACATTGTATCTTTCACAACCGGAGAGATGAAAAAGCGTTATGGCATGATCTATGTAGATCGTGATAATAAAGGGAATGGGACCATGAAACGATCGAAGAAAGATTCCTTTGAATGGTATAAAAAAGTCATCCGGACAAATGGAGAAGATCTAGATTACATTAGATAAAGAATAAGAAGGGCTTTCTCAAATGAACAAACTTGTTTGAGAAGGTCCTTAAAATCTGGCCTAACGTGGCAGCCAAATAGGACCAAAAATCGGTAAAATCGCCCTGGATGAAGCAGAACCGCTAATTGAATGATGAAATAACAATAGATAAAAAAAGAATTGAATTTTAAAAGGAAAACGCTTACAATGATAGATAAGCAACTAGTGATTATTTGAAGCGCTGATAAATGGTACATGATCACTGATAAAACGCCGCTCGCTGCTGATAAAGCTGTGGCGTCCGTTGATAATCTACCAAATAGGGCTGATACAACTACTTTTTCACCGGAATTCAAAGGAAGTATGCGAGGTGGCCACATGTTTTTCCATCAAAAGCAGCGGTTTCGATGTTCGGCGATTGGACCTGGAGGTATGGAAAGTCAAACACGGATAAAGGAATTACATATTGGCAACACATGAAAGAGCCAAAACCAAGGGTATTGTGGCATTTGATCCAACATTGATTTTTGAATAGGACAAGCAGGATAGTAGCAAATGGGATGAAGCAGTTATGAAGCCAAAAAAAGGGTTGCATGTAAGCAACCCCGGCATTTCATCAGACATTTTGTTCGGTTGTTTCTTCTAAAGTCACGTACTGATCTGCCCAGCATTGAATCTCCTTGATAACAGGTGCTAAATCTTTCCCTTTATCAGATAAGGTGTATTCAATACGGACAGGGAATTCGGAATATATATTTCGATTGACGATACCTTCTTTTTCGAGTAGTTTCAGTCGATCAGAGAGCAATCTTCCGCTAATAGGCAAATCGGCTTCCATCTCGGAAAAACGTTTCGTACCTTTTAATAGATCAAACAAAATTAGCCCAACCCAGCGTGTACTAAGAAGTCCCATAGCTTTCTCAAAACGTGGACATAAGTTCTCCATGATCATCACCTCACTCTACTTCATTTGGATGTTTTATAAGCTTAGATAAAAATAATTTAAGCAATTACCAAAAGTAACCTAATAATAGCTTAACATATCCACTGTTCAACGTAAATAGGGGTGTTTATTGCTTGACAAAAAAATATGTTCCTGCATTTGCACATTTTGAGTAAAATATTTTGGTAATTTGTTCGGTTTTGTGAAATAATAAGTGAAAAACATTTTGGAGGTAAAAATATGGTTAGTCAGAAGACGAAAGAGAAGTATGCAGCGTTGGCATTACAGACAGGAGTTAATTTGCAAAAAAATCAAGCATTGATGATTAATGCGCCAATCGAAGGAGCAGATTTCACCAAAGTTGTCGCTCGAAAAGCATATGAATTAGGAGCAAAGAACGTACATATTAACTGGAGCGATGATGATTTAACCCTGATGAAATATGAGAATGCACCGGATGATGTGATTACGGATTACCCAGAATGGAAAGTGTTGTTGCATGACAGCTTTGCAGAAGACGGAGCAGCTGTATTAAACATACGGTCGACAAACCCGGATTTATTAAAGGATATCGACCCAACCCGTGTGGCTAAAGCAAATAAAGCAGCAGCACAAGCGATGAAGAATTTCCGTAGCTATACGATGAATGACCGTATCGCTTGGTCAATCATATCGATTCCCACTGGAGATTGGGCACAGAAGGTTTTTCCGGATCAGTCACGTGAAGATGCCATCGAAAGCCTGTGGGAAGCGATTGTGAAAATTGTTCGAGTTGATCATGACGATCCAATCGCATCCTGGGACACGCATAACGCGACACTGCGAAAAGCGCGCGAGATTTTAAATAATAAGAACTATAAGAAGTTAGTCTTCAAAGCACCTGGTACGGAACTTGATATAGAGCTGCCTGAAGGACATATCTGGAAAGGC
Source organism: Virgibacillus sp. NKC19-3 (assembly GCF_019837165.1). NCBI lineage: Bacteria > Bacillati > Bacillota > Bacilli > Caryophanales > Bacillaceae > Virgibacillus > Virgibacillus saliphilus. Next base: position 3,700,200 of record NZ_JAGYHC010000001.1, on the reverse strand, counting down.
GGATCTGCTCAAACAGAAAATGGTGTCACCTTTAATCCAAACATGCCAACAGAGGAGGTATTTTCCATGCCTCATAAATACGGAGTGAATGGTACCGTTTCGAGCACAAAACCACTAAACTATGGTGGTAGCTTAATCGATAACTTTAGCCTGACTTTCAAGGATGGAAAAGTGGTTGATTATCAGGCAGAGCAAGGAGAAGACACGCTAAAACATTTACTTGATTCTGATGAAGGTGCACGTCGGCTCGGCGAGGTAGCGCTTGTGCCGGATGAATCTCCTGTATCTCAATCCGGGTTAATTTTTTATAACACGTTATTTGATGAAAATGCATCCTGTCACATCGCGCTAGGCAAAGCATATCCAACGAATCTAAAGGGTGGTGCGTCCATGGATGATGAACAATTGGATAAGCACGGTGTTAACGATAGCTTGTCGCATGTTGACTTTATGATTGGATCCGCGGAATTAGACATCGACGGCGTAAAAGCAGACGGTACAACTGAAGCTGTGTTTCGTAACGGTACTTGGGCACTAGATGTAAAATAAGACCAAAGAAGGGAGTGTGAGGAAAGTTCTCATGCTTCTTTTTCTTTGGATAGGAAATTATAAAATTATTTGCTTGGGCATAACTTGATTTCCAAAAGTAGCCACATCCGGCTCCAGCACCCAGCAATAGCAAGTCTTTTGGTGGGACGAGCTTTAGCGCAGTCCCAAGTCTTTTGGTGGGACGAGCTTTAGCGCAGTCCCAAGTCTTTTGGTGGGACGAGCTTTAGCGCAGTCCCAAGTCTTTTGGTGGGACGAGCTTTAGCGCAGTCCCAAGTCTTTTGGTGGGACGAGCTTTAGCGCAGTCCCAAACTTCACACTTCTCCATTACGATAAGTCAAGTTCATCTAATCTCACTGCGAAGGGTTCCAGTTTGTACGTTGCTAACCCGAGTGCCCTGCGCCTTTGCTCAAGCGGAAGTTTTACAGCCAGTTACACTGCGATAAAATAATCAACTGCTGAAGATTGGGCCCATCTATTTGGTGTGCCGATGGACACGAAGACTCACTTCTCTTATGAGTGACGGTTCTGGCTTCAAAATGCTTCTTTTGGTCATTCATCACCCTTATGAGTGACCGTCCTGGCTTCAAAATGCTTATTTCGGTCGCTCATCGCCCTTATGAGTGACCGTCCTGGCTTCAAAGTGCTTCTTTTGGTCACTCATCGCCCTTATGAGTGGCCGTTCCCTGCTTCGAAAGACTACTTTCGGGCACTCATATTAATCAAGTCTCCATTATTGTGTAAAATCCAACATACTTACGCCTTTCTTGTTGGATAGGAAAACTAGTGTCTCTTTTATTATGGCGGAAAAAAGACATGAAATGAAAAGCACAATCGTCGACAAAAATAAATGCATCCTGTAATATAGGCTCTATTGTAATATGCTATACGAAAGAGGGTGCTCACTGGAAAGTGCAATCATTTAATAAAACACCCATCATTATTGTGCTTCTTACAGGTGGGTTCATTTCAATTTTAAACCAAACAACGATGATCACTGCGATCCCGCCGATTATGACGGAAATGGATGTGAGTGCCAATACCGGGCAATGGCTGACGACTGTTTTCATGCTCGTCAACGGCGTGATGATTCCTGTCACGGCGTTTTTAATGGAGCGATTCACGACAAGGCAGCTATTTATTACTGCAATGAGTGTGTTTGCGGTTGGGACAGCTTTTTCCGCCATTGCTCCGAATTTTGGTATGTTACTCTTGGGCAGAACCATTCAATCTAGTGGAGCGGGTGTGATCATGCCGCTGATGCAGACTGTATTTTTATTGCTTTTTCCTGTTAGAAACCGTGGAGTGGCAATGGGACTGGTGGGGCTTGTAATTTCCTTCGCTCCGGCGATTGGTCCTGCTTTGTCCGGCTGGATTATTACCAATTTTTCATGGCGTGCGGTATTTTTTATTATCCTACCTATTGCAATCATCGTCATTCTACTTGCTGCCAAAGTGCTGAGGAACGTTACGGAATTGACGTATCCGAAACTGGATATGTTATCGATCATCCTGTCATCTTTCGGCTTTGGTGGATTTTTATATGGATTTACAAGTGCGGGCAACAATGGTTGGGGAAGTATTATCACGATTACGACGCTGGTTGTTGGCGCTGTTTCCTTAGTATTTTTCATTATCAGGCAATTACGTATGAAGACACCTATGTTAGAATTTAGGGTATTTAAGAATCCTATCTTTACCTTGTCGACGATTATTCCCATGATCGCGTTTATGGGACTAATTGGTACGGAGACATTGATTCCACTTTATATGCAAAACACGCGTGGTTTTACAGCGATGGAAGCAGGAATTGCCCTTCTTCCCGGCGCGCTCATGAATGGGATGATGTCGCCGATTACAGGTCGCATATTTGATCGTTTCGGTGCGAGATGGCTTTCGGTTATCGGGCTTACGATTATAACGGTTACCACTTTCGTCTTTGCCAATTTGGGGCCTTCCACATCGATGCTCATGATCACGATTATGTACGCGATTCGAATGTTCGGCTTATCTATGGTCATGATGCCTGTAACAACAGCTGGTTTAAACCAGCTTCCTAGAGAGCTGATTCCACATGGTACGGCGATGACTAATACCATGCGTCAGGTTGCAGCATCGATCGGAACGGCTATCGTCATCACGGTAATGACAACAACGGAAGTATCTGGACAACATAACCCTGCTATATCCTATCCGATGATTCATGGTGTCAATGTTGCCTTTATGGTTATTACATTGCTTTCGGTTATCGGTGTTGTGCTTAGCTTTTTTATCAAGAGAGGTAATCCACCTACCGAAGAGGAAGGCCATGAGTTGCGTGAATGAGGAATTAGATGATTTGGGAAATGTTGAGCTGGAATGGAATTGGCGTGCGCAGAAATCGTTTGAACGCGCGTGTAGTTGCTTCGAAATTTTGTATTGTCATCCAATTTCTAAGTTTCGGGATAAAAATTTAGGGCTGTCAGAAGCTTGTCAATGGTGTTATGGAGAGAAATTGCCTATTTTACCATGTAAGCTTATGAGCAAAACCAGCATCTAGAACGGCGTCAGGGGATATCCTTGATGCCGTTTTATGATGAAATAAGTGTATGCATGATTACTTCATTGATTGCAAATGAAATAAAATTCGAAACTCGAAATAAATGTTTATCATAAATAGTTGCCTTTTTATTTTATGTGTGTTATTATTGAGAGATGTCGCTCGAGGGTAATTTTTGCAAGAAAGTAGGTATATTATGGAAAACACACAACAACAAACATTTGATTGGAAAAAATATATTCCGCTTTTCGCGGTGTTATTATCTGGTGCTTTCGTTACTATTTTGAATCAGACGCTGCTTGGGACTGCACTTCCACCCATCATGCAAGATCTCAATTTAAGTGAGAGTACAGCACAATGGCTGCAGTCTGTTTTTATGCTCGTTAACGGGATTATGATTCCTGTTACAGCCTTTTTAATCGACAAATTCACCACACGTAAGTTATTTATGACTGCAATGGGACTATTTACCCTAGGAACCTTTATTGCAGCAATTTCGCCAAACTTTTCATTTTTAATGGTTGGCCGGATTTTACAAGCTTCAGGAGCAGGAATTATGATGCCACTGATGCAGACCATTCTGTTCCTTACTTTCCCCGTACACAGAAGAGGTACAGCGATGGGATTATTTGGACTTGTTATCGCGTTCGCCCCGGCAATTGGTCCGAGTCTCTCGGGTTGGTTAGTGGATCAGTTCCCATGGCGTAGTGTATTTTATGTTGTACTGCCGATTGCTATTTTAGATATTATAGCAGCTTATTTCTTATTGAAAAACGTGACAGAACTGAAGAAACCAAAATTGGATATTTTATCGGTTATTCTTTCGACGATTGGATTCGGCTCACTTTTATACGGCTTCAGTGTCGCTGGTGATGCAGGATGGCTCAGTCTTCAGGTTGTATTAACAATGGCTGTCGGTATTATTTCTCTCTACTGGTTCATTACAAGACAACTGAAATTGAAAGAGCCGCTGCTCGAATTCAGGGTGTTCAAACATGGAACATTCACATTAGCAACTGCTCTTGGCATGGTTGTCTTTGCAGCGATGATTGGGACAAACGTTATTTTGCCATTATACATGCAGAATATGATTGGCTTCTCGGCACTCGAATCTGGACTTGTGTTGTTGCCCGGAGCCATTATTATGGGATTCTCCAATCCGATTACCGGCTACCTTTTTGATAGGTTTGGAGGTAAGTGGCTTGCTCGAAGTGGCTTGTTGCTACTATCCTTGACAACTTTTGCATTTACGAATTTATCCGCGGATACAAGCTTCGCCTATCTGGCAACTATGAATGCTATTCGAATGATCTCGATTGCCATGGTTATGATGCCGATGACGACTTTGGCATTGAACCAGTTGCCTAACGATCTGATTCCGCACGGTACAGCAATGAATAACACATTCCGCCAAGTAGCCGGCTCCGTCGGTACAGCTGTTCTTGTCACCATCATGTCTACTGCCGCTATCCCTGGCGAGGATGTAAGTGGTATTATTCATGGTGTGAATGTTTCCTTTATCGTAGCGGCATTCACAGCTGTCCTCGGGTTCGTCCTTTCCTTTAAATTAAAAGAAGAGGTAAAACCAGGAGATCGTAAAATGTAACGTGAATAGGAAAGTATTGATAATTATAAAAGTACCCAGAACTGAAGCAATTTATAATTGTTTTGGTAGCTGGGGCTTTTTTATAGATTTAATTGGATAAATATTTCAATTTATTCGTTACTTTTATGATAAGATAGTAGTATAGTTAAAAGGAAATAAATTATCTAAAAAAATAATTAAGTGGGGGTTTATTAACATGTATTGATAAAACAAAGCGGTATATAAATTCTGAAATACTCTTACCGTTCGTGACATACCAACGAATATTTCACGCATAGACGCAGGTTATCTAATGTGTTTGGCTCTTAATTATCAAGGTCTTTACTTACATGAAAATAAGGTGAAAATCAAGACATAGATAAACACGAGTACTTATAAGGTCTGAAATAAACTGTAAATGAAATAAAAAATTTTTCAACAGGCTATTGATTCATTAAAAGGGAAGGAGCTCCTGCATGATCTACACTTATCAAAACGCTAAGATGCAACCAATTCAAAAAACCACATTTATCGACGAAGATATTCTGGAAAGGCAGCATATTCAATCCGCTTTAAAGAAGAACATAGGAATTGTTGCACCCGAATGTTTGGTAATAGCTGAGGAATTTTCCGAATGGGAAGATAGCAGACGGCGTCTTGACTTACTTGCTATAGACAAAAATGCCAACCTTGTTGTGATAGAACTGAAGCGAACGGATACTGGAAAGCACATGGAATTACAAGCACTACGATACGCTGCTATGGTTTCTGCTTTAACGTACAAGAAAGTTATTGATATCTATCAAAACTTTCTGTACGCAAACAACATAGATGAAGATGCGGAAACGAATCTGCTGGCGTTTTTAAATTGGGAGTTTCCTCAAGAGGAGGAATTTGCTTTAAATGTCCGCATCATACTTGTTTCATCCGATTTTTCAAAGGAACTGACTACCACCATTATGTGGCTAAATGATTATGGACTGGATATTCGCTGTGTAAGTATGGTTCCATATAAGAATGAGGACCAAATTTTCGTTGATGTGAAGCAAGTATTGCCATTACCGGAGGCTGAGGAATATCAAATCAAATTACGAAAGAAATCAGAAGAAAAAAGACAGGCGGCGCAATCATCAAGGGATTATACCAGATACGAATTCAGAGGTGAAGAACTAAACAAAAGGAAATTGGTTTTAGCTGTCATTCATACTTGGGTAAAGGAAAACCAACCGCAAGAACTAGATGCATTATTGGAGGTATTCCCCCAGGAACTACACAGTGGAGGATTATTTGTTCCAATAGAAAAGGCGCGGGAAATATATGAAAGACAGAATATTGCCCGGCATTTTTTGAATGAGGATGAACTTCTTGTTTTTGGTTCTTCTATGTATGCGATTTCGAACCAATGGGAGAAGGGAAGTATCGAAACTTTTATCGCTCATGCAAAAAAGATTGGGTTTGAGGTTGAAGCCATTATCTAAATAGGTTCTCATGCTTCAACCTTGACATTCTTTTGCATATCCTATATCCTAATTTCAATATTAATCGTTTAAATTCGTTGACGAGAACGAGTAGGCATAAGGTCTGTTCCATAGAGAGTTGGCATCATGGTGAAAGCCAATGTTCAGTTTGTGTTGAAAATCCTCTCCGAGAAGAAAAGCTGAAGGTTTGTTTTAAGCTTTTCCGGAAATCCACCGTTACAAGGATCGCGTATAATGGTACGTTGCATGAGTGCTGGAGAATCTTTTTAACAAATGATATCCGGAATCAGGGTGGTAGCACGGGTGAAACTCGTCCCTAATTGATAGGGGCGAGTTTTTGTGTTTTTTTACCAAGAAAAATGAGGAGTGAGGAAATGAAGAAGGCAAATGGAAGTGAAGCACCTTCACAGCGTGAAAATCGGTTGAAGGATCTTTGGGAAAATGAAGGCACGTTCCAAACGTCTATCACCAATCGGGAGGGAAATGAAACTTTTGTATTTTATGAAGGGCCGCCAACCGCTAATGGACTTCCGCATGCTGGGCATGTTTTAGGGCGTGTGATGAAAGATTTTATTGCGCGTTATAAAACGATGCAAGGGTATCAGGTTATTCGTAAAGCGGGATGGGATACACATGGTCTCCCAGTTGAACTTGGTGTGGAGAAGAAGATTGGAATCTCCGGAAAAAAGGAAATTGAGAATTATGGTGTAGAAAATTTCATTGAAGAATGTAAGAAGAGTGTTTTTGATTATGAAAGAGAGTGGCGGACGTTTACAGAGGCGATCGGTTATTGGATTGATATGGATGATCCATATATAACGCTTCAAAATGAATATATGGAAAGTGTTTGGTATATCCTGTCCACGATTCACAAAAAAGGTCTGCTGGACCGAGGACATCGAGTTACGCCTTATTGTCCAAGTTGCCAAACCTCTTTAAGCTCGCATGAAGTTGCTCAAGGTTATAAAGACGTAAAAGATTTATCTGCAACAGCTAAGTTTAAAGTATATGGAACAGAAAATGAGTATTTTTTGGGATGGACCACAACACCATGGACACTGCCTGCTAACGTAGCTTTAGCCGTCCATAAAGAATTAAATTATCTTAAGGTAAAGCAAGAAGGTAATGTATATATTATTGCTAAAAACCTTGTAGATCAGACCATGGACGGTGAATATGAAATTGTTAGTCAGCATAAAGGCAGTGAGCTCGTTGGTCTTTCTTATGTCCCGCCATTCAACTTCTTCAATATAAATCGAGGTTATGAAGTAATAGATGCAGATTTTGTCACAGATGAAAGTGGTACAGGGATCGTTCATGTAGCACCTGCGCATGGGGAAGATGATTATCAAGCAATGAAAGCGAAGGGTCTCGATTTTATAAATGTCGTCGACGAAGCTGGTTGCTACACGGATGCTATTCCACCTCTAGCCGGGGAATTCGCGAAAGATTGTGATGTAAAAATAATAAAAATGTTAGCAGAACAAGATGTATTATTTTCCAAAGAAAAATACGAACACAGTTATCCCCATTGCTGGCGGTGTGATTCTCCCCTCATTTATTATGCGATGGAGGGCTGGTTTATTAAAGCAACTGCCATGAAGGAAAGCGTCATTGCTAATAATGAATCCATACATTGGCACCCGGAACACATGAAGCATGGCCGTTTTGGGAAATTCCTTGAAAATATGGTGGATTGGAATATAGGCCGTAATCGTTATTGGGGAACACCGTTAAATGTATGGATTTGTAACAATTGTGACCATCAACACGCACCTGAGAGTATTCAGGACCTTAAGGATCATGCGAAAAGTAATGTTCCTAAAGATCTAGAACTTCATAAACCATACGTGGATGAAGTTATCTTAAGATGTCCTGTTTGCCAAGGAGATATGGAACGTACAAAAGAGGTTATCGATGTGTGGTTTGATAGTGGTTCTATGCCATTTGCACAGTACCATTATCCATTTGAAAATCAAGCGTTATTTGAAAAACAATTTCCTGCTGACGTTATTGCTGAAGGGGTAGATCAAACCCGTGGCTGGTTCTATAGCCTGCTAATGGTATCTTCTTTATTTACCGGAAAACCAGCCTATAAACGTGTCTTATCACTCGGACATATTTTGGATGAGAACGGGCGTAAAATGTCAAAGAGTAAAGGTAACGTTATAAACCCAATGGAACTTGTGGAGAAGTATGGTGCAGATGCGCTGCGTTGGTCCCTTCTTGCCGACAGTGCTCCATGGAACAATAAACGTTTTTCAGCGAATATTGTTAGCCAGGCGAAGTCCAAGATGGTCGACACATTGGTGAATATTCATGCTTTCTTCACGTTATATGCAGAAATTGATCAATTTAATCCGGATAAGCATCCTCAGGGTGAAAAATCATTATTGGATAAGTGGGTGATCTCACGCCTTCATACCGTTACCAAAGGAGTAAGGAAGGATCTTGACCATTATGATTTCACTGCTGCAGCAAGGGAACTTTCCAATTTTGTTGAACAAGTTAGTAATTGGTATATCCGTCGTTCCCGTGCCCGTTTTTGGAGCGAAGGAATGAATGATGATAAATTGGCTGCCTTCCATACCTTATATGAGATATTAAGAACAACGAGTAAACTGTTGGCTCCATTTATGCCATTTGTAACGGAGGATATTCATACTAATTTGACCGATGAAAGTGTACACTTGGCTGATTTTCCTAAACCTGTAGAAAAGCTAATGAATCAGGAGCTTGAGCAGGAAATGGATGGGGTGCTACAGGTAGTGGAACTTGCTCGTCACGCTCGTAACGCATCCAACATCAAAACAAAACAACCACTTTCTGAGTTAACAGTGGTTGGGGATGAGAGGTATACGTCTTTTTTGTCGAACTACCGTTATATCATTGAGGAAGAGATTAATGTAAAGCAGGTTTATTTCAAAGAAAATGCCGGGGGAGCTGTTCGGTATGAGATTACATTAAATTTCCCAACAGCAGGACCAAAGCTTGGTAAGCAGGTAGGGATCGTTCAAAAAGAATTGCAACAATTAAATGAGGAAGAGGCCAAAAAGGTTGTAGAACAAGGTTATTTCGAGACAAAAACGCAGACCGGAGATTCATTGCGTATCGAAAAGGAGGATTTACGCATTAACCAAATCACCCGGAAGGAAACAGAGATGGCTTCCAATGAATATTATGCTGTCTTTTTAAACACAAAGATAAATGATGCACTTTACAAAGAGGGCCTTGCCCGGGAACTCATTCGATCTGTTCAACAGTATCGTAAGGAATTAAATTTATCTGTTGAATCTCGGGTAAATCTAACTTTTGATGTGAGTGGGTCGTTGAAAGCAGTAATCGAACAGTATAACGGGCTCTTAGAAAGTAACCTGCTGGTTAAAAGTATTACCTTCAACAAAACGCAAGGTATGAAATATGTGAAGTTGGATAAGGAGACGGTGGGTATGGAGATTACTGCTTTAACATGATATAGCCTAGGAAGATAACCGGTTTTATCCATATGACTTTGCTAACGTGGGCGTTCTCCATAAGGGGGCGCCCATTTGCTTGCTATTCATTTTTGAAGTGAATGTAAATAAAGATGGGTACATATCGTTGAAGGGACATTTGCAGATTTTTTTCATAGATAAAGAATAAGGTTGTAGTGGCAAGAAGGATATATTCGGTTGTTGTCGAATACTTATAGGAGTGGATCGATGAGAATATTGCTTCAATAAAGGGGAGGTTAGAAAAAGGATGGATGTTAAAGATATTTTCTTAGCACAGCTAAATACGTTTCAGGAAAACACGTGGTTTGTATCGTTACGAAACGCTATTGATGGTCTAACGGAAGAACAAGCAAATTGGAAACCGAATGAGACAAATAACTCTATTTTTGAGGAGGTAAATCATCTCCTATTCTATAATCAGCGGTATTTAAATCGGTTTAAAGACATACCAAACGAAAGAAATACAGATGATAATACCTTTCGAAACAAAGCAGCATTAGATTGGAATGAAGCGGTTCAACGATTAAATACGATTATGGTGGAATGGAAGAATGTTGTCGAGGCATCTGACTCCGATAAACTCGAGGAGTTTGCACCTGAGCTTGCTCATCTGACCCTGCACACAACCTACCATACCGGACAGATCCTGTATATCCGAAAATTACAAGGATCATGGAACGCGAAAGACGGTGTAAAAGGATGATCTTGTTTAAGAAAAGGGAACAAAAGGAAATAACTTTTGCTGCAGGGGTGTGGGGTTGAGAAATGATTAAGGCTGCCATATTTGATTTAGATGGAACGTTGCTGAATCGGGATGAGTCAGTGAAGATATTTGTTGACAAGCAGTATAAACGTTTAAATAAGTGGTTAAGACATGTGGCAAAAGACCAATATATAACAAGATTTATAGAACTTGATGATCGAGGGCACGTATGGAAGGATAAAGTGTATCAACAGTTAACGAATGAATTTGATATTTCAGGATTGACCTGGGAGGAATTGCTTCAAGATTATGTGAGGAATTTTAAAGATAGTTGCGTTCCGTTCCCTGACCTCATTGGGATATTGAAAAAGTTGAAGCATAGTGGTCTTGTCCTTGGTATGATTACAAACGGCAAAGGACAATTTCAAATGGATAATATCAGAGCTTTAGAGATTCAAAACTATTTTGAAACAATCCTTATATCCGAATGGGAGGGTATGAAAAAACCTGATCCACAACTATTCAAAAATGCTTCAGATGAGTTAAACGTTTTACCTACTGAATGTGTTTTTGTTGGCGACCATCCAGAAAAAGATGTGAAGGCTGCCCAGAATGTTGGGATGAAAAGCATCTGGAAAAAAGATGACCAATGGAATAAAGTGGAGGCTGATTATGTAGTGGAGGGTTTAGCAAAAATACCTCTAATTATAGATGAATTAAATAGCCGATAAGTCAAATCACATCGGGGGTATAGGAGGTCGATTAAATGAGGGTAGCAGCTATTTATGATATTCATGGAAACTTTTTTGCTCTCGAAGCCGTGCTTCAAGAGATAAGGGATAGCAACGTGGAGAAAGTAATTGTTGGAGGTAATTTGGCTTGGGGACCGGAACCAAGGCAAGTTATGGACCTTTTGTTTGATTATAAAGAAGTGTTCACTTTTATTAAGGGAAATGCAGACCGGGAAGTTGCTCATCGGTATGGGAAAGAAAAAGGGTTGGATGACTTCGTTACTGATATGAATCACTGGTGTGCGGACCAGCTAACAGATGAACAGTTGCACTTTCTTAAAAATTTGCCGGAGAAAGAAGAAATAGAAATGGCCGGTTTAGGAAAAGTCCTGTTTGTTCATGGATCACCTCGAAGTGATGAAGAAGCTATTCGATTGAATACAACCGATAGTGAACTTGGTTCAATGCTTGAAAACGTTGAGCAAGATATAATTGTTTGTGGACATACACATATTCAATTTGATCGCAGAGTAGGAGAAAAACGTGTTGTCAATGCGGGGAGTGTCGGTTTGCAGAGTAGGGCGAGCGGAGCATGTTGGGTTATATTGGGAGACGAAATTGACTTCAGAGTAACAGCCTATGATACGCAGTCAGCCTCAGAGAGAATTCTTCAATCCAATAGTCCGTACAAAGAGGAATTTGCAGACCATTATGTAAATCCTCCGTATGAAGGACCGTAATATAGGTGAGTTCAGGCGCTTTTTGTTATAGTTAGTGTGTTTTTATAGTAAATAGTCAAAAAGTAAATTATTAACATGGATGAGTTAATAATCTTCCTAAGGATTTCAGATTAGAACAAGATGAAGGTGATTTGATGAAAAGGATCGATGTCGTCTATGCCATCATACAAAACCATGTAGGTGACATTCAATGGTAGATCCTGGACAAGCGCGTATCATGTTCATGGTGTAGAAGTACTTATCGGACAGTCTATTCCTTATACATATCAAAACTAAACAGAGCTTAACGTTGTACATGATATAAAACAGAAAATTTTTAATAGGGGGTGAAAGACATATGCATATTAGGCCATATCAGGAAAGGGATAAAGACAGCATAATCAGCCTATCTGATCGTTTTAGTGATATTCCATTTATGGAATATAGGAACCGGGAGGATATGGAACAAAAACAATTAGAGTTAGCAAAAAGGGCTGTCGCATCTCGTACATCAGATATTTTTGTGGTTGAAGATGGTGATGCGCTTCTAGGATACGTAGAATTAACAACAGACAGGGATTATTTCACAAATGATAAAGTAGCTTATATTTCAGCGATTGCAGTAACTAGTGCAGGTGAGGGTAAAGGAATAGGAAAAATGTTGATGGATAAAGCAGAGAAGTGGTGCTTAGATAAAGAGTGTAAACAAATCGTTTTAGATGTATTCAAAGCAAATGATCATGCACTTCATTTTTATAAACACTTCGGATATGAAGAAGAAATTGTGAAGATGGTTAAAACACTGGCACGATAGTAGAATAATTGTCTTATCCTTATGGAACTTCCAGTTATGGTGTAATGAACGAACTAAAAGAGGTGTTAAAATGGAGAAAGTAACACCCATAAAAACCAAATGAATGGTGCGTTTGTTCATTTTTCATTAAAAACTTGCAAATTCACCAAATTGAATCGCAAAAATCCGGAAGCGTACGTTAATCCTTGATTGCTATACTGCATGTAGAAATGAGGTGTCTACATGCAACGTCCATCCATTGGATTAACTCAAGGTATCGCTTTATATATTGCGGCCGTATTAGGATCAGGCGTGCTTTTTTTATCTGGTGTTACGGCCTCCATAGCCGGACCGGCATCCATATTATCTTGGATGATTGTGATCATGATTAGTTTCCCATTGGCTTACTCGTTTGCTTGTTTAGCAAGAGCGTATCCGGACGCTGGAGGGGCTGCTACTTTTGTACGATATTCATTTGGGGAGCATGCAGGTAATATAATAGGTTGGTTCTATTTTGTCACAGCAGCAGTTGGACAGACCATCGTTGCGTTAACAGGTGCTTATTATTTAGGAAATGCCTTTGATTTTTCTCAGATTCAAATAACGTTTTCTGCCATGTTGATATTGGCTATTGCTGGAATCACGAACTATTATGGCATTCAAGTAAGTGGTAAAGTCGCCCTATTGTTAAGTGGATGTTTATTTTTTCTGTTAATCATAACGATTGTATTGGCTATTCCTCGTATCAGTTGGCATCAATTTAGCCCCTTTTTTTCTAAAGGTAGTGGTTCAATCGGATCTGCTATAACTGTCATTTTTTGGGCCTTTTTTGGTTGGGAGGCGATTTGCAACCTTGCGACTAATTTTAAGCATCCAAATCAAAACATCGTTCGAAGTACCATTATTAGTGCCATCATTATAGGCGTGCTTTTTCTGGCACTTAGTTTTATAACCATTGGAACAGGGACATACGGTGATGAGAAAAGCAATTTATCTCCGATTGCCGTTATTATGAATGATACGCTAGGTTTAAATGCTCAATTGCTAACTGGCATTCTTGCTTTTGTCATTTGTACCGGAACAGCAAATGCGTTTGTTGCAAGTCTTACGCAGCTTGGCTATTCATTAAGTAGAGATGGTGCATTTCCGTCTTATTTTTCAGTGTTACACCCAAAAATGGAAATATCAAGACGTATGGTTTTGTTTGTCGTTCTGTTCGCAGGGGCTGGAGTTGTCACTACAAGTGCTCTTTCTCTCACATTTAATGATATTTTATTTATACCAACTTCCTTGGGAATACTCGTTTATATTTTTTCCATGGCTGCTGGTGTTAAACTATTTGGAAAAGGAACCGTGCCCTGGTTGTGTTCATGGATCGCCTTTATCTTATGTGTGCTCGTCATTCCGTTTTTTCGGTCATACATCATTGTTCCATTGATTGTTGTTTCTATATATGTGGTTTATATGTGTTTTTGTAATAAAAGGAGGTGAAGGAGATGGTTGTTCATGCAACGTTTTCTTTCAGCGAAATGGTAAAAATTGCTGAGGCGTGTGACGATTCCTATGACGGCCTGTTTTTCTATGCGGTGAAAACAACAGGAATTTTTTGTCGTCCTTCTTGCAAATCGAAAAGCCCGAATAAAGAAAATATCACCTTTTTTCAAACAGTAGCGGACGCAAAGAGGGCGGGATTTCGTCCTTGCAAAAGATGCCAACCGGATAGGATGCATTTTGATCCGAAATGGGATCTTATTAATGATACAAGGGCATATATTCAAAGGCATTACAAGGAAAACATGACATTGAAGCAAATAGCGCAAAACATTGGCATAAGCCCCTATTATTTAAGTCGGCTTTTTAAACAGTACACATTGAAAACCCCCCGTTGCTACGTTGAAAATCTACGTGTAAATAAAGCGGTTCATCTTCTCCAAACCACTGAACTGTCCATTATTGCTATTTGTTATGAAGTAGGTTTTCAAAATGTCTCTAGTTTTTATCAGGCTTTCAAAAAACAAACGCAATATACGCCACAACAGTATAGAAAGGACTTGACTTGAGCTATGATTTATGATGAATGTCAAACTATTATCGGGCATTTACGGTTTGCCTTAAAGGAAAATGGGACGCTAACTCGTGTGTTCTTAACCAATTACCACTGGTTACTTTTTGTTGAAAACAATACGGTTAAGAAGAGCTCTGAGCTGGGAGAACCTATTCGACAACAGTTTCAAGAATATCTTAGTGGGGAAAGAAAGGATTTTACTCTACCATTTGAACTTGAGGGGACATCATTTCAAAAGCAAGTATGGGATGCATTGCAAACAATTCCTTATGGGGAAACAAGATCTTATTTTGAGATAGCCTGTTCTATCGGTCGCCCGCAAGCTATTCGGGCCATAGGGCATGCAAATAGCAGGAATCCGCTACCGATTATATTTCCTTGCCATAGGGTTATTGGAAAAAATCAGCGTTTGACCGGGTATGCTGGAGGGATCGGAATGAAAAAGCAATTACTTCATATTGAGGGTGTTATGGTTTGAATGTCCCGAGGGAAGTAGACCATTTTTAGAAACAGGCGGATGCAGACTTAAGAGGCTGATTTTTTTGCCTTTATAGGAAGCATGAGGATCACCCCATGCCTCCCCCTTTTTACTTTTTCCTAACAGGAATCCAGATCTCACTATAAGCGTAATCTTTTTTGCTCTCATCCATTTTCGTGAAGGAAAATGTTGGGGCATCGATTACTTCATAATCGGAAGAAGGAAGCCATTCCGAATAAGTTTTTGCCATTGTTTCTTGTAGTGTAGATGGAAATGGGCCTTCATTTGGAAATATTGCCCACGTATAGGCTTCTACTGATACCTTGTCTAACAGGTCACTTACTTGATCTTTCGTTGTTAAAACACCTATCAAATGCGTTAAATCGCCTTCTTCTTTTAAAAATTTAGCGTCAGCGTCATAAGAAGCATTCACGATTTTCTTCGGCTCCATATTTTGTAGAGCATGCATTTCTTCCATTTGTTGATCCGTAATGCTTTCTGCAAGCTCTTCAATCGCTTTATTAACACCTTCAAATTGCATTGGAACGCGTTTACTTACACCGACCAAATGAAAAGCTGGTTTCTCTTCAATTCTAAATTCCATCGTAGTTCCTCCTTTAACAGTTATGATGAATGAAAGTTTGGGATACGATTTGCTTATTCCTTTTTTAATTACATCTGATGGCAGGAAACCGCCCCAATTTTTAAATGCTCTAGTAAAGCCATCCATGGACTGATAACCGTATTTGAAAGCAACATCTGTTACTTTTTCTCCATTCAATAAATCCTTATTTGCCTCCGACAATTTTCTGTTTTTAATATATTCACTTAGCGTTAATCCCGATAAATAAAAAAATATCTTTCGAAAGTGGTAGTCGGAAACACCGGCATAGTTAGAAATTTCTTCAAGAGATAAGTCATCCGTTAAATGATCCTCAATATAGTCAATCACGAGGTTTAATTCTTTTAGCAATGTATCCCTCCTTCATATCTTCATCATAGCAAACCAGCTTTAGAAATACTCGACATGTTTAACATGAAAATTATCGATTGTGCTTGCCAGCTAGGTGTACTGACACGCCCTGAACTTTGTCGAAAACAGGATGGGGAGAGGTGCAGGTTATCCTGGAAAGCCTATATGAAAAAAGATCCACAGCGTCAACGAATACCGTGGATCTTTTCCAATTTTTGCTGAAATGGTTTACGTTGTTTCCGTTAGTTTCATCGCAGTTTGAAATAATACATCTGCACCATTAGCTAAGTCCTTCGTATCTGTCCATTCTTCCGGAGCGTGACTGATTCCGTCTTTACTCGGGACAAAAATCAAACCAACATCCGTCACATCAGCAAAGACCATGGCATCGTGGCCTGCTCCGCTATTCATGGGTAGATAGGAGATGTCCAATTGATTGCAAGCATTTTGTAAAAGCGAATGGATATGCTGATTCAATGTTTTTGGCTGCATATATAATGACTGTTCCATGGATATCTGCATTCCTTGTCCCTCAAAGGAGGTGATAAAATCTTTGGTTTTCTGGATGGCACTTTGCATATGTTCTTCTTTTCCAGCGCGTATATCCACGGAAAAAATAACCTTTTCCGGGATGACATTAGCTCCATTCGGAAACACCTCATGCCTTCCTACGGTAATAACGGTTCCTTCCCCTTCTTCTGCTGCAATAGCTGGTAGCTTCGCGATAATATTTGCAGCAGTAACCAGGGCATCTGAGCGCCGGTCCATAGGTGTCGTACCGGCATGTCCAGCTTGACCTTGGATGGTCACTTCTAATTGGCTGAGTCCAACAATCCCTTCGACAACACCGATTGCAATGTCCTTTTCTTCAAGAACTGGTCCTTGCTCAATATGCATTTCCAGAAAGGCTTTTATCGTCTGTGGGTCTCTTTGTTTCGAAAGTGTTGGGTCTAATCCGATATCCCGCATGGCCTCAGCCACTGAAACGCCATCCTTGTCCTTCGTATGATTTAGTTCTTCTGCATCTGTCGTGCCGGTAATTCCCCTGGATCCCATTAGTCCGCCACCAAAGCGTGCGCCCTCTTCTTCAATCATTGCTATAATTTCTAATGGATATGTCGGTGTAAGGTTCTTTTCCTGAAAAAGCGCAGCTACTTCAAGTCCTGCCACAACACCACTCGGTCCATCATAAGCTCCACCATGCGGCACACTATCGAAGTGAGATCCGACAAGGACACTCGGAGCATCTTTCTTGGTTCCTTGCAATTTTCCAAAAATATTGCCCAGCCCATCTTCCCGAACGTCCAGTCCATATTCGTTCATTTTTGCTTTTATATATTTTCGGGCTTGTACATCTTCTTTGCTATAGGTCAGCCTAGTCACACCTTGATTGGGCGTGGCTGTAAATGCACTCAGATCGCTAATATGCGTTTCAATACGTTCTTTGTTTGCTTTCATGTAATCCCTCCGTTATGTGATGAGGATGTTTCTTGTTTTGCAGGCATCACTTTAATATGGAAAAGGTTTTTTCCTTTGGGTCTATGATATAATAGACGGAATAAAAAAGGAAGTACGTGGAAAGAGGCAGTAATAAAATAGGACATATGAGGATATTTACACTGACTTCATGGAAAATAAGCCATTAATGAAACTGCCTTTTTTCATTTGAAGTTGGACAAAAATGCTCGAGAGGGGATCAATGCCTTGCTTTTGAAATTTATCGTTTTTTCAAGTAGTCAATGGAAATTGTTATTATGCCGGAAACATCGTACATACGCATTACCTTCTTTTCATTTAGAACGTCTACATGTGGCTGTCACCTCACCAATCAATGACTTTTTTAAAAGGGAATTCGATTTAGAAGTGAATGTATTACGCGGTTATTATCAGGATGAAGCTATACGCATATATGAAATTGAAGTCTTAGACAACTATTCAAGTGAGAGGGTGGGACTTGTCTGGTTAGACCCTATTTCTATTCCATCATTGGCAGCAATTCATCCAAATGAACGAAAAGTGCTACTTGATTGGTCGGCTAAAGATGATAATCGAGCCTTTGCATGGTTTCAATTTGGATGGCGTCAGAGAATGGAAGCATGGGTAAAGCAGAAATTGCCATATTATCCAATCACATTTGTACAAATCAGAAGCTGGGAACGCGCAGCATTGTGGAAGATTAAGACAAATCAAGCAAATTATTACTTGAAAGCTGTCCCAGATGTGTTTTCACATGAACCCAGTATTCACAACTATCTTGCAGAACATTATCCATCTTATGTTCCGGAAGTAATCGCTTTGGATCTCGAAAATAATTGGTATATCATGGGCGAACTACAAGGGGATCTTCTTGGTAATTCAACGAATCGTAGCCATTGGGAAGACGCCTTATATCGAATGGGTAATATACAAAAGGAAGCCCACATTCATAAAGATAAGCTGCGAAAATTAGGATGTCCTGTCAGGCCAATCATAGAGATATTAAACAACCATTTAGAGGAATCCCTGAGTGAATTAGTTTCCAGTAATAATATTTCGTTGGAAAAGCATATTGCATTGAAAATGAGCATCCCATCTATGTTGTCTCTTGCAAAGGGATTACGTGAATCAAAACTTCCCATCTCATTAGACCATGGCGATTTGTTTGGCGGTAATATTATGGTTCACCATGGAGAACCAATTATTTATGATTGGTCAGATAGTTCCCTGACCCATCCTTTCTTGAGTGTGATCGTATTATTGGAAGAAGTGAATGAATACTTTTCCGAACAGATAAGTCAGCAGTTATTAGATGTTTATCTTGAAGAATGGAGGATGTTTGACTCGCTTGCCCGTTTGTATGAGGAATTTCGCCTTGTGCGTGTTCTCGCCCCTCTCTATTATCTTACGGTGCATCAACGCTTTATTTTCCCCGCTTTGGAAGATAATGTTGATAAACAGCAAATCATTGATCACTATGTAGAAAAATGGCTGCTACAGTTAAGTAAAATGGATCATTCTATTAAGTAGTGTTTTCTGCAGGAATTGGAAAGGCTGGAGTAGAAATAGATATACATGAAGAGAAAAAGTCATAATAAAAAAGAGGGGATCCAATGCTCATAAAACCAAAAAAATTGCAACCCGGAGACAAAGTGGCGACAGTAAGCCCTTCCTGGGGAGGGGCTGGGGAACCGGAAATCAAATGGCGATATGAACAAGGAGTGCGAAGATTAGAGGAGGTATTTGGCCTTGAGGTTGTGCCGATGCCAAACAGTTTAAAGGGTGCGGATTATCTATACGAGCATCCGAAAGCCCGTGCCGACGATCTGATGACGGCTTTTCGGGATGAGGAAATAAAAGGGATCTTCTCGAATATTGGTGGAGATGACAGTATACGTTTACTCCCATATATTGATTTTAATGTGATCCGTGACAATCCGAAAATATTCGTAGGGTATTCCGATGTGACAATTTCCCATTTGTTTTGCCTTAAAGCAGGTGTGTCCTCTTTTTATGGGCCTGCTGTTTTAAGTGATTTTGCTGAAAATGTGGAAATGGATCCTTACACTGTAGAGGCGGTGAAGCGGACGCTATTCTCCAACAGTGTGGTTGGTGAAGTGGAACCTGCTAAAGAATGGACGAGTGAGTATCTGGAGTGGGATGAAGCGAATAAACAGAAGCGGCGAACAATGCAGCAAAACACCGGATATGAAGTGCTTCAGGGCGCAACGAGTGTCGTGCAGGGACGTCTGATTGGTGGTTGTATGGATGTGCTGGAATTCGCAAAAAGCACCGAACTTTGGCCTGATGAGAACAATTGGGATGATAGTATTCTTTTCTTTGAAACTTCGGAGGAAGAGGCAGAACCTGCATGTATGAAATATTGGCTGCGGAATTATGCCGCGCAAGGCATTCTGCACAAATCGAGGGCAATCATTTTTGGTAAGCCGCATAATGAGAAATATTACGAAGCATACAAAGAAGAAATAGTAAACGTTATGAAGGAATATGGCTTAGAAGATTTGCCTATACTCTATAACTTAAATTTTGGCCATACAGAGCCGAAGTTTATTTTGCCATATGGCACAATGGCAGAAGTTAATTGTGTTAAAGGGACGTTCTCAATTTTGGAAAGTGGTGTGACGTAGGAAGCAAAGGAACCGCCTCATGCCAACGTAAACGCCATGCGACCCCAGTAGCATGGCGTTTATCATCCCGAACGCCGAAGGAATCAACCCGAACGCC
This sequence comes from Virgibacillus sp. NKC19-3, assembly GCF_019837165.1. Lineage (NCBI taxonomy): Bacteria > Bacillati > Bacillota > Bacilli > Caryophanales > Bacillaceae > Virgibacillus > Virgibacillus saliphilus. The sequence continues at coordinate 3,679,875 of NZ_JAGYHC010000001.1, read as the reverse complement.
GAAGGAACCATCAAAGAGGCGGGTTTACTTCCCATTGCTTTTACGCAATATAATCTTCTCTCGCCACATCATTGTTTTTTCGTTTGATGTAATATTTCCCCTTGGTCGTAATAGCTACAGTCACAGTGAGTATAGCTGCGAGAACAGCTGCGAAAAATGCAGCAGTACTTTGCAAGAATGTCCCCATGTATCCTAATGCTGCAACTGTGCCTAATCCGCTTGCTACCGCTAAAGCAACAACACCAACCGGATTCCATTTATGCAGATTCTGTTGCCTGGCCTCGTAATAACCGGGACCAATCCTTAATACCTTTTTGACGATAATGGCATCCGTAACCAAAATCGCTGCCCAAGTCATTAGGAAGACGCCTTGGAACGTCATAGCCGCTTCCAGATGATTGACGATACCGGCCAGCATTAAAATCATCGCAGCAACCCCTGTAACGACCACCCAAAAGCGACGCCCTGGTTTAAATTTAAATATATTTTCAAAAAAGGTAGAAAGCGATAATGACCCACTATATATATTTGTGATATTAATTCTTACCTGCGTGATCATGGTAAACAAGACTCCAAAGATACTCAGGAGTAGCACAATATATACACCTGGATTTGGCTCTCCCAGTCGAACGCCAAACCATATCCCAAGGCCACCCATGACGCCAAAACAGAAAATCTGGGGGATAAATCCAATGGCAAATATGCCAAACTTCGTATCTTTTGGTTTAAGAAAGCGGGCATAGTCTGATGCGAGCAGTGGTGTTAGTCCCATAATACCATGCTGCATGCCAATACAAAGCAATAAAGCTGTTCCTCCAACTTGGACGCCCTCTGGCATATACGACCAGAAACTACCGTCGTAAACGGAGGTCGTGTTTGCAGCCATGATAATAGCTGCAATTAAAAAAAGGCCGAACAACGGCAACGACCATTTTTGCAATTTATCCAACTGCTTGATCCCAAACCAATTTAACGGGATAACAATCGAGCCAAAGAAGATAATTAATACCCACTCAGGGATTACAGGAAAAAATTCATGAACAGCAGCTACGAGTATTAAACCTTCCAACGCGCAATACATGATAAAATTTGTAGCATAAATAAATGAGGTCAACGAGGCGCCAATATAGCCAAATCCACCGCCACGTGATAATAAATTAACATTCATTCCGGATTTTGCAGATAAATAAGCAATGAATGTTCCCAGTATACCGGCAACAATAATCGCATAGACAGCCGATATAATAGCATTAATTGCACCAAATTGAAGAGCCATGACACTCCCCATTTGGAAGTAAAATATGGCTGTTGCAATACCAAACGTAATATTTGTAATACTAATCCAACCCATGTTCCTTTGCTCGCGAGGGACTCTGTCTAATGAATAATCTTGATCCATTTCCTCGTGAGTATGTTGATCTGCAGTTTCTCCAGATCTCACATCTATCATCTCCTTTTCTTGTTTATTGTTTCACAATGTCGACTTCTAGAATTTGTGTGTATATTCACAACCGGCTGCTACCAGATTTTTACTATATCAATAGTATGTAACGTAATCAAATTGGATTATCGCGCTTGTTGTTCAATTTAACCGTGAAAAAATCTATCTATCTTTCAAATACGCTTTTTATCTAAGAGATCGTTGTCTACGCTCTTGATAGGCGGAAGTGAAGATATCATAGGGTAAACGAACAGGAGGGTGACGCAGGCATAGATGAAATAGCTGGTAAACGTAGCGAGCCTACATGAGGGAGGGGTGAGGTACATAATATGGGCAATAAAGGAATTTTACAGCGCGATGCAGAATGAACTATTATAACGAAAATAAGGGGATGTTTCCATGCCATATTTCGAAGTAGCCATAGATCAACAAAATGGGGCTTCGCATGAAATCGGCTATCATCAGGGTAAACGTATCCCCACTTCATTGGTAGAAAAATTCGAGCCCATTGTGAATGAAAATATTGATGTACACGCCGTCGAGAATATCTTTCATCATTTTGCGCCACACCTTCTTGATGAGATAAAGGGATTATCAGATCAATGCAAATGCCTTATAAGAAGGTACTGTCTCTGTTCAGTGGCTATGATATTCCAAAATTAAAGGAAATGGGTTGCTCTGCCGTAGTCCACGCCCAACTATTATGTTCGAAATTATGATTTTTCGCTTGATGGCTATGATCATCGGTTAGCGATCATTAATCCACAGAAGGCTTACGGGAGTGTTGGCTACAGTCTACATATGGTTGGCAGACATGAAGGAGTAAATGAAAAAGGGCTGGCAATCGGCTTTCATTTTTAAACACACCTGTTCTAGAAAAGGATTAAGTGCAGGGAGTATTCTAAGGATTGTGTTGGACACATGTCAAACAACGGATGAAGCTATTCAATTAATGAAGAAATTGCCACATGCATGGAGTTACGATTACTCAATGGAGGATACAAAGGGGCAAATTGCTGTTAATGATGGAAGGGTATTTTTATATGCTGGAATGATTGTATAAACGCCATGCGACCCTGGAAGCATGGCGTTTACCATCCCGAACGCCGAAGGAACCATCCCGAACGCCGAAGGAACCATCCCGAACGCCGAAGGAACCATCCCGAACGCCGAAGGAACCATCCGCATCTCTGTCCTGTATCACATTTACATCAGTCCATTTTTAACCAAAACAGCCTTGATCATCGTATAGCTATAGTTCTCAGGCAAAGTCTCTTTCAATGGCTTCAACCGTGGTTCAGCAAGCTCCTCACGCGTGGCAAGTACAGCAGCTTCTTCTTCATCGTTAAAAAAGATTTCCCATGCAATTGGATATCCTGCCTTAAAAGCTTGAAAGAGGTGACTCTCTATTGTTTGCTGGGAAAGTTCCCGAATAACGGCAATATCCTTCATCGACTTGCCCGACTGAAACATTTGATAACTCACCATATGGCTTGGCCGATCATCATCCGTTTTCTTCTTCTTCGGCTTAGGTGCAGGTGCATCAGCGATTTGGATTTTCTTTTTCACATCTGGATGTTCTTTTCGCCAATTCTGAATGACGGAAAGAAAATGCTCTCCGTACTGTTCATATTTCCTTTCCCCGACGCCTTTGATCTCCAGCATATCTTCCTTGGTGACAGGAAAATAACGGCTTAAATCCTTTAATGTTGCATCGGAAAATAATACATATGGCGGAACATTTCTTGCATCAGCCATTTGTTTTCGTAGTGCCCGTAGCGACGAGAATAAGTCTTCATGATAGTCGGCTGCTTCGCTCACAGGTATTGGTGCTGTAAACATCCAGACAGGGCGAGCCCCTTTTAGAACATCAAACGAGTTTTGGTTCAATCTTAATGTCGGGAATTTCCCCTCTTCCGTTGCCAATAGCTGTTCGGCAATCAGAAAATGGATCCATTCTGTCAGCCCTTTTTCCGTATAGGCAGATAATATGCCGTAGGTTGAAATCTGGTCCAAGCGGAAATCTCTTATCTTTTTATCTCTGGATCCTTTTAAGACTTTGGCAGTCATGCCGACACCGAAGCGTTCACCCATACGCTTGACACAAGACAAAATCATTTGCGCTTCCTCGGTAATATCTGTTTTCTCCTGACGCTCTACACAATTGCTGCATCGTCCACAAGTTTCCGTTGTCTCTGTATCGTTAAAATAATCCAGAATTTGTGCGGTTAAACAGCTATGGGTGTGACAATAATTAATCATCGCCTGTAATTTACGGTATTCCTGCTGTTTAGCGGCCTCATCCATGAGCGATTGTTCGATTAAAAATTTCTGTAATTGAATGTCCTGCGGAGAGAATAAAAGAATGCAATCACTTGGTTCGCCATCACGTCCGGCCCTGCCGGCTTCCTGGTAGTAGGATTCGATGTTCATGGGCATGGCATAATGGATAACAAACCGCACATTTGATTTATCGATCCCCATCCCGAATGCATTTGTTGCAATCATGACCGATTTTTCGTCATAAATGAATGCTGCCTGTGCTTGTTTACGTTCCTCCTCCGAGAGGCCGGCGTGATATTTAGCTACGTCAAAGCCGCGGCGCGTCAACTGATCATGTAATGCTTCTACCTGTTTTCTCGTTGCGGTGTAGATAATGCCTGATTCATGTTGATGCTCTTCTAAGAAGGAACGGACATAGGATGATTTGTCCTTTCCTTTTGCAATGTGAAAGGATAAATTTGTTCGTTCGAAGCCAGTGTTGACGACATGATTTGATTCGATATGCAGTAAATCTCGAATATCCGAAATAACTTCCTCGGTAGCTGTTGCTGTCAATGCGACAAAAACCGGGATATTAGCTAATTTTTTCAAGTTAGGAACAATGGAACGATAGCTGGGCCTGAAATCGTGTCCCCATTGGGAAATACAATGCGCTTCATCAAAAGCCACAAGTGCAAGCGGGATATGCTTAATGGTATTGACAAAATGCATCGACTCAAACCGCTCGGGAGCTACGTAAACGAATTTATAGCGTTTGGCAGCGATGTCCTGCAGCCGTGCTTGCTGTTCACTCACAGAAAGTGAACTATTAATATATGTAGCGGGAATGCCGTATGAAGAAAGGGCGTCAACCTGGTCCTTCATAAGTGATATTAATGGAGAAATGATGATTGCTGTACCATCTAAGGACAAGCCGGGAATCTGGTAGCATAAGGATTTACCGCCACCCGTTGGCATCACAGCAAGTGTGTTATGTAAGTTTAATATATGATCAATTGCCTCTTTTTGACCAGGGCGAAACGTTTCATAGCCAAAATAGGTTTGTAGAATTTTTTCTTCTTTTACAAGCATCTGTTGCTCCTCCTTTTCCTAGATTAATGGTAACATATTTATTGCTGTATGAACGGAAAGAGGCTAAAAATAGAATGTTAGTAATGGATAGAGCATTGAAAATGTAATTTTTTACGTAAAATGCCTCTATTATTACGTTTTCTTGGAGTTATATTGACGTAATAATTATGAAAATATATACTTGTCTAAAATATAAATGTAAGTATTTGTCCATGGCTGCAATAAAGACAGAACATGCAAATCGAAAACAAAAGGAGAATCACGAATGTCTAACATTGGTAACGATGTTCAATACAAAATTTATCAAACGATGTTTAATCCCGACCCAAATAGACTGCCGGTTATTTATGAGGAGTGGGAAGCGAAGGCGCGTGAAGTTCTGGAAGATGGACCGTTTTACTATATTGCCGGGGGTGCTGGTGGGGAGGATACAATGAAGGCCAATCTAGAGGCATTCCACCATTGGAAAATCACCCCAAGGATGCTGCGAGATGTAGAGGATCGCGATATTACTGTTGAATTATTTGGGCATACGCATCCTTTTCCCATTCTTCATGCTCCTATTGGTGTACAGTCTATCATCCATCCGGATGGAGAACTGGCTTCGGCTAAAGCCTGTGTACAGATGGGTGTGCCATACATCGCCTCTTCTGCGTCGACGCAACCGATGGAGGAAATTGCAGCAGCGATGGGGGATGCGCCAAAATGGTTCCAGCTGTATTGGAGTAAAGATCCCGATGTAACTGCCAGCTTCCTGCAACGAGCTGAAAAGGCGGGATATTCAGCCATTGTTGTTACATTGGATACGCCAATGCTGGCATGGCGTGAATATGACTTGAAAAATGTGTATTTACCGTTTCTGATCGGGGAAGGGGTTGGAAATTATTTAAGTGATCCAGCGTTTCGTTCTAAATTGGAGAAATCCCCTGAGGAGGATCCAACAGCAGCAATTATGTATTGGACACAAATTTTTGGCAATACGGGGTTAACCTGGGATGATATTTCTTTTTTAAGAAAACATACCAGCCTACCTATCCTGTTAAAGGGAGTCCTGCATCCGGATGATGCCAAAAAGGCATTGGAATACGGTGTAGATGGAATCATTGTTTCCAATCACGGCGGTCGCCAGGTTGACGGAGCACTAGGAGCACTCGAGGCTTTGCCGCTTATTTGTGATGTTGTTCAGGAGCAAATTCCAGTGCTGATGGATAGTGGAGTCAGAAGAGGGGCAGATGTTGTGAAGGCGATTGCGCTTGGGGCGAAAGCTGTACTTGTTGGAAGGCCATGTATGTATGGACTAGCCGTAGCAGGTGAACAAGGCGTTACAGAAGTCTTACAAAACATAATTGCTGACATGGACATAACCATGGCGTTAGCTGGAGGAAAATCGGTCAGTGAACTGGATAATTCAATGCTTACTAGAACCAGATAAATAGACAAGCAGGGTGGAATAAGTATGGGTTACGATCTACTAGTAGAGATTAGTATTGCCGAGATGGTTGCTATAATAACTGGCTGATCCTATCTCATATGGATTCCACCCACTTTTGGAGTGAACAGAATGTGAGTCGGTTCATAACGTACATCATTCCACGCAATTACTTCCTATTATCAGATAAATCAGGGAACATCTCGTTTTAGTCCCCATTTTCTCAAAAAAACAATATTTCCCTTACCAGTAACTGGTTTGTTGTCATAGCAAACGTTGCACAGCTTCCTCATCCTTAAATCGAGTACCATCTTAATTTTTTTCAAAAAAGCTGTTTACAATCCCCTTATTCACCTATAGAATGTCTCTATGTTTGAACAAAATTAAGGGGGTCTGAAAATGATTCCATCTCTATTATTTGAAATAACACTGATTGGTCTTTTAGGGATTGGTTCACAGTGGCTGGCTTGGCGATATCGGTTACCCGCAATTGTTGTCATGTCAATCACAGGCCTGCTGGCTGGTCCAATTATTGGTTTAATCAATCCTGAAGAAGACTTTGGTGCCTTATATAGTCCGATTATTTCAGTAGCGGTAGCGATTATTCTTTTTGAAGGTAGTTTGAATCTGAGTTTTAAAGAACTTCGTGGACTAGGGAAACCAGTTTTTCGAATATCCACAGTCGGTGCATTTATTGCTTGGATCCTTGGCTCCTTAACGGCTCATTATATAGCCGGCTTGTCTTGGGCAGTAGCGTTTGTCATTGGTGGCCTATTTATCGTAACCGGCCCAACGGTTATTATGCCGCTTCTTCGTCAATCCAAGCTGAAACCAAGACCTGCAAAGATATTAAAATGGGAAGGTATTATTGTTGACCCCATTGGCGCCTTACTAGCAGTCTTTGCTTTTGAAATTATTGTATTTATCACTGCCTCGAATCCGGATGAGTCCGCTCTTCTCTTATTCTTTGCAGCGTCAATTTTTGCTGCGATTTTCGGTTGGGCTTGTGGCAGGGGTCTCGGTTGGATGTTTGAAACGGGTCACGTCCCTGAATTTCTGAAGTCTCCTGCAGTCGTCGTAGTGGTCATTTTCTGTTTTACAGGGGCAGATTTAATCATGCATGAAACAGGGCTCTTGTCGGTAACAGCAATGGGTATTACGCTTGCAAACATGGGGATTAGTTCGATTTCCGATATGCGTCACTTTAAGGAAAATATATCGATTCTATTAATCTCAACCATATTTATTATGCTAACAGCTTCATTGGAGCCAGAGACACTGCTTCATATTTTCAGCCCGAACATTATTGGATATGTGCTGTTAATGATGTTTATTGTTCGTCCGTTATCTATATTTTTATCAACAATCGGAACAAGATTAACATTTAATGAAAAAGCACTAGTTGGTTGGATAGCCCCACGGGGAATTGTTGCGTTAACCGTGTCTGGTTATTTCGCTACGGTATTAACAGATGCAGGCTATGAAGATGCGTCTATTTTAACGACGCTAACTTTCGCACTTGTGTTTTTTACCGTTGTGGCACATGGCTTCTCCATCAGCTGGCTGGCGAGAAAGCTCAACCTGTCCATGGAAGGGAAACCTGGTGCATTAATTGTTGGCAGTAATCCATTTACAGTCGAACTCGCCAAGTCCCTATCCAAATCAAAATTCCCTGTCATTATTGTTGATTCTTCCTGGGAAAATTTACGCAAAGCACGAGAGGCAGGGCTTCCTGTTTATCATGGAAATATGCTTTCAGAACAGACGGAATATAATCTTGATACGATACCATATGATTATTTACTTGCTGCAACAGATGATCATGCGTTTAACTCGCTTGTATGTACAACGTTTATGCCTGAATACGGCAGGACCAATGTATTTAAAGTGAGCCCGTACACGCAACTCAATAATGGCTATTCCAGTGGGGTTGTCTCCAAAGTCGGTGGTAGAATTCTGTTTGATAAGAATTTTTCCATGGATGATTTGAATGATAAGCTAAAAAATGGCTATGTATTTCGCCAAACAACGCTTACCTCACAGTATAATTATAAAAATTATCTTGCGGATAAAGATGAATCTACTGTATTCCTGTATTTAATTAAGCCATCCGGATTGCTTAAATTTTATTCAGAGGAAATGCGAACAGTTCCTGCCATCGGAGATAAAGTGGTCAGTTTAACACCACCCACAAAAGAAAAAGAAAAAATCCGGTCAAGAGTGGAAAATCAACGAAAAACAAATGAAAATAAGTAGGAATCTCTATACGTTAGCGTATAAACCCTTATAGTAGAAGATTTATCAGCAAAACAAAAGGCGTGAGGCCCGTAGCCTCACGCTTTTCTATCTTCAAGCTGCTGATTAATGGAAGCAATTTCCTCCTCCAACCGGACCAACTGCCTTTCTGCGGAGGAAACTCTTCCTTTCACATATTCTAATTTATCCATATCCCCTTGAATACGAGCATAATCGGATTTCAATTCTTGCAATTTTGCTTCCAACTCTTGTCTCGTCATATGTGATCTCCTCCATTATTTATAATAAAGCGTCTTGTTTACGTTTCTTCGATTCTAAATAGGTATCATAAAAATGAACGATAATGGTTCGTAGCACAGCATAGAACGGTACAGCAAACAGGATACCGATAAATCCTGCAATACTTCCGGCAGCCAGGATGACCGTTATGATGGTTAATGGATGTAAATTCAGCGCCTGCCCCATGACATTTGGTGAAATTAAGTTACTTTCAATTTGTTGGGCAACGATCATAATTAATGAAACCCAAATAAGGTTCATTGGATCCTGAATTGCTCCGATAATAAGTGCCGGCGTAACGGCGATAAATGGACCGAGATATGGAATAACATTTGTTATCATTCCAAACAGCGAAAGTGCCAGTGCATAATCAAGACCAATAATGAGATAGCCGATAAATAACAGGACACCAACGAAGAAGCTGACAATGAGCTGACCTTGGATAAAAGAGGTTAACACATTATCAATCTTCTGTAGTAGATTACGTATGTTATCCGCTTTTTTCTTTTCAAAAATTTGTGTGATAAAGGGAACCAATTTTTCTCCATCCTTCAGCATAAAGAAAAGGAAGAAGGGGATTAGCACAATCCCGGCAATAATCGTCACTAATTGGCCGATAAAGCTTCCAATAAACCCGAAAAGATTGTTGATGATATTTTCAACATGGGATGGGATATCATCGGCAAAATCACTGATGGCGGTCAATACTTGATCCGGAATGTTTGCGTAATTAGTCTGCCAATAATCAATAAAGTTCTCGACGGCATTTACCATCGATGGAATTCCCCGAATTAAATTGGTAATCTGTCGTTCAGCAATGGGCCAAATATACAACACAAATAAGAATACAATTAAAATAAGTAGTAAAAATACGAGAATAATAGAGACAATGCGATTGATTTTAAGTCGTTCGAATAAATGCATCACCGGTTTGGTTAGATAATAAAGAATGCCGGCTCCAATAATAGGAAATGCAACTGCCCCCAGTAATTGGATTACTGGAATAAAGATAAAATCAGTAATCGAAATTAACCAGATTAATAGAAAAAGGAATATAAAGAAAACCATAACCTGGAACCATTTTTTATGAATCACGTACATCACAACTTTCTGTCCGATTTATATATATTTCCATTCTACCTGTTTTTTAAAAATATAGGAAGGATAGATAGCATTTTTTCGCCGTTAAAAATATATCCATATTTCTTAACTGCATAAGTGCAACTAAGATAATCGCCTCAAAGCTTTGCGATTATCAAGTTTTACTAATTATTTTATCCTGTAAATGACTGGATTAAACGCTCCGATAGCAAATTATAAAAAAATATGCTAAGATTTTACCATCTATACATAACGGGGGATACATTTATATGCGTAATTGGGAAGACGTTTATCAAAAATGGAATTCATTTGAAAATCTTGATGCATCACTAAAACAGGAGTTGGATACATTAAAGGAAGATCGTGCCACGCTTGAGGATGCCTTCTATAAAGAGTTGACCTTTGGTACTGGTGGAATGCGTGGTGTCTTAGGGGTTGGGACGAACCGGATGAATATCTACACGGTACGTAAGGCTGTCAATGGGTTGGCAAACTATTTATTTGAAAACCGTGTAAACGTCAAAGATAGAGGCGTTGTTATTGCTTATGATTCAAGATATATGTCCAGGGAGTTTGCGGTTGAGGCGGCAAAAGTCCTCGGCGCCTATGGAATAAAGATAAGTGTGTTTGATTCCCCGCGTCCGACACCGCTTTTATCGTTTGCCGTGCGTTATTTAGGCACCGCCTCAGGTATTATGATAACCGCAAGTCATAATCCTCCTGCATATAATGGGTTTAAGGTATACAATGAAAATGGGGCACAAATCACGCCGGATGAGGCAAGTGAGATTATTGATGCGATCCAAGCAACGGAAGATGAACTAACCGTATCTGCACTGGATAGGGAAGTGTTGGAAGAAAAAGAATTGCTTACGTGGGTAAATAATGAAATTGATAACGCCTATTTAGAACAATTAAGGGCTATTACCAAAATAAAACCTGAGGAGCAACAACAGGAAAAAGAGTTACCAATTGTTTTCACACCGCTGCATGGAACGGCATATCAGCTTGTCATGAAAGGACTGGATCAATTACATTTTTCCAATGTAGATGTTGTTAAAGATCAGGCAACGCCGGATCCGGAATTTTCTACCGTGGAATCCCCCAATCCTGAAGAACATCAAGCTTTCACGTATGCGATGGAACAAGGGAAGAAACAAGGTGCATCGATGTTACTCGCCACAGACCCTGATGGCGATCGTTTGGGCGTAGCTGTTCGAAACAATGCGGGAGAGTATCAGGTTTTAACCGGGAATCAATTGGGTTCCTTATTGCTCGACTATATTTTATCCCATAGTGACCCGGTCATATTACAAACAGCCCGTATGATAAAAACCGTTGTCACAACAGAATTGGGCCGATCGATTGCGGATTCTTATAATGTAAAAACGGTGGATACATTAACAGGTTTTAAATTTATCGGGGAAAAAATTAACCAATTTGATGCGACAGGGGAAACATTTATCTTCGGCTTCGAAGAAAGTTATGGATATCTGATCAGTAGCTTTGCCCGGGATAAAGATGCTGTGCAAGTAGCTGTAATGGCATGTGAAATGGCTTATTACTGGGAAAAACAAGGAAAAACATTGCTCGACGTTCTGCATGATTTATATGAAAAACACGGCTATTATAAGGAAGGGATGTCTTCCCTGACGTTAAAAGGAAAAGAAGGGTCAGACCAAATAGCTGCCATTATGAGTGAAATTAGGGAAACTCCTTTAACGGAAATTGGCGGTTTTAAGGTGGAAAAGGTAGAAGATTACTTAGCAGGCGAGCGTATATTAACGGGGTCCGGTGAACGTGAAACGATCGAATTGCCAAACGAAAATATGATGAAATTTATATTAGAAAAAGATAGCTGGGTTTGTCTGCGTCCATCCGGGACAGAGCCTAAAATTAAATGCTATTATGGTGTTCGCGGGCAATCTCTAGCGGATAGTAAAGAAAGGCTGGCATCATTAAAGGAAAATATGGATGACATTATTGAAAAAATACGTGCGTCTATAAAATAGAAGTTGACAATTTACACATAAAAGGATTTAATAAAGATAATAGTAGTTTCCTAAAGGGGAGTAGCTGTACAATTTAAGTCGTCATTACGAGATGAGTTCTCCGGCTTAATTGGCAACGGGCGTTGTTTGCGAGACCTTTACCGCTAACGGGTAAGGGTCTTTTTTATGCTTTAAAACCTGTTAGCAGATCGATCTTATAGGAGGAGAGAAGCTGATGGGTGTAGAATTAATGGTGGAATATTTATGGGTATTGGTTATTTTAATAGGTTTAGAAGGTTTGCTAGCAGCAGATAATGCGTTAGTACTGGCTATTATGGTAAAGCATCTCCCGGAAAAACGGCGGAAAAAAGCCTTGTTTTATGGACTGGCTGGCGCCTTTGTCCTGCGTTTTGGCTCACTATTTGTCATTTCGTTCCTTGTAGACGTCTGGCAAGTGCAAGCAATGGGGGCGATTTATCTATTATTCATTTCGTTTAAGAATTTATATGATCGGTTTAAACCAAAAGCGCGTGGGGAGACTGCGGCTGCTGTTGAGGAAAGAAACCGGAAAAAGGGCAGTGGGTTCTGGATGACGGTTGTAAAAGTAGAATTCGCTGATTTGGCCTTTGCTGTTGACTCTATTTTAGCAGCTGTGGCATTAGCTGTAGCACTTCCGCCAACAGGTCTGGGTACGATTGGGAGTTTGGATGCTGGGCAATTTACCGTTGTATTCGCAGGCGGGATGATTGGTTTAATCATTATGCGATTTGCGGCTAATATATTTGTCGATTTACTTCATAAAAGGCCAGGACTCGAAGTTGCAGCTTTCCTGATTGTAGGTTGGGTCGGTGTGAAACTCGCGATCATCGTATTCGCACATCCGGATATCATGTGGATCCCGCATACATTCCCTGAGTCAACCCTGTGGAAAGGGCTATTTTATGTTGTGTTGGTAGGTATTGCAATTATCGGGTGGTTTGCTTCGGGAAAGAAGGAAAAGGAAGTTTGATGGAGGTGTCTCTCAGTGCGTTAAAATGCGAGCAAGGGTGGTTTGTCCCGTTCGTTCATCATTGATTGCTTTATTTTTTTCTAAAACGGGTATTGTACAAGCAGGGAGGAATGAAAATGCCAGTAGAAATAAAACGAATTTATGATAAAGGATCGACGGAAAATGATGGTGTTCGCGTGCTAGTGGATCGTGTATGGCCGAGGGGCATTTCTAAAGAAGATGCCAAACTGGATCACTGGATGAAAGAAATAGGGCCTTCCAATGATCTACGAAAATGGTTTGGGCATGATCCAGATAAATATGAGGCGTTTAAGAAAAAGTATAAAGAAGAACTGGATAGCGGTAAGCAGCAGGAAGCATTGGCAGAATTAAAAGAAATTACGAAAGAACGCGATAAGAATGTGACCTTATTATTTGCCGCCAAGGATGAGGAGCATAACCAAGCACGGGTGTTGAAAGAGATATTGGATCGGCAGTAAAGTGCTATGGACTCAATGGGCTAATTCTTCATTACACAAAAGTTCAACATCGTGAGGTTTCAAAAATCAAGGAGGTATAACCATGGTGTTAAACGAAAAACAAATTCAAACAAACCTGAATCAATTGCCTGGTTGGGAATACAACGATGATTATCTGGTAAAGACGTATAAATTTTCAGATTTTAAAGCATCGCTGACGTTTGTAAATAGCGTCGGTGATTTGGCAGAGGAAGCTAACCATCACCCTGATATTGTTATCCAGTATCATAACGTAAAATTGTCACTCCGCTCACACGATGAAGATGGTATTACCGATAAGGATTTTGATCTTGCAGGTAAGATTGAAAAGCTGTAGATCAAAAAAGGGGTCTGTTTCCCATTACATTAACACATTAAAGTGGTGGGAAACAGACCCCTTTTACAATCATTTCATGTTATACTACATTTATATTTACATGATTTTTTTGAACAGGAGCTTGGATCATGGCATACTTTAACATAAACAATGAAGTGATAGCTAGTAAGTTTCTCCCATCATTTTCCCTTACGTTAGAAGATTCCTACGCAACGTCCATCTATAGTGATACAGATATGCAAGCTGAACTGGTAAAAAGCCTCCGAAATAATGGTCAGATTCCCGTTTTTGACTTGCAGGACGGTTTATATGAACGTTTGACCGTAGAAGCGAATATCGCCTTTTATCATAAATGGTTTGGCTGCGGAACCCCCATTCCCGAAATTCTCGTATGGTTTGAATTGCAAACCTGTGCAAAGACCCCGATCTATAAATGCTCTGAATCGGAAATCCGCCGAGTTCGTTTTGTCAGGTATTATATGAGCGCTGCCCATCCAATGGTTTTCCTAGAGCCCATTCACGGTGTTGATATCAAAACAGTCCAAACATTTATTACTATGATGGAAAAGATCAAAGCTAGCAACATACCGGTTCTTGTCTTGGTATCCAATATGGAGCATGCATTGTTACTTGGAGAGGTGGCGTATAAGCTGCAGGAAAAAGGAATCCAACCAATTGAAGTCGATGACGGCGAAGAAGAAGCGACCACGGATAGTCCTGCACCACCGACAACGACAAATTTATTCAAGATTACGGCAAAGGTGGATGATAAAATGATTTTATTTGATCCTCCGGAAATCGACTATATCGAGAGTCAAGACGGAAAGGCTATGATTGTCATCAATGATCAATCTTATGCGATGGAGTCTACACTTGGGGAAATGGAAAAGAAATTGGGGGTTTATGGGTTTTATCGCTGCCATCGATCCTATATCGTGAATTTGCAAAAGGTACGTGAAATTATTACATGGTCCAAAAATACATATTCCCTCCGGATTGACAACAAAGCACAATCGACCATTCCATTGTCACGGACCAAAATTCAGGACATCCAGGAGAAATTCAGCCTGAAATAAGTACCGTTCACGATAAATACAAAAGTGGAAGCGCCCGGTTAGCGACGTGCGGAGGTGAGGGAAGTCTCGCTAATCGCTGAAACTGGATGTAGCGTAACCGTATATCATTACGGCCGTTTTTTCAACCCTTACTCGGTACATCTGAACCTTTTTAAGCTACATTTCATTCTGATATGACTGCAGCAGCAGGCATTCACCATTATGATGAATGTAGAACATCATAAGGAGGTTTTCAGTTGGAACATACGATAGAAGTAACGGGAATGCGAAAAGTTTATGGCCAACATCCGGCTATAAAAGATGTCAGTTTCCATGTGAAGAAAGGTGAAATATTTGGGCTGCTTGGCCCCAGTGGATCAGGCAAAACAACAACGATTAAAATCCTAACCGGGGAGCTTGGGCCAACAGCCGGCTTAGTTACGGTTCTCGGGATTGATTCAAAGCGGTTCGGGGCGCCTACGTTCAAATCCAACATCGGGATATTATCGGATAATAGTTCGTTGTACGAGCGTTTGACTGTTTATGATAACTTGAAATTATTTTGTAAATTATACAACGCTCCCCTTAAGCAAATCGATGTGATATTGCGTGAGGTTAATTTGCATGACGTGCGTTCCAAAACGGTTTCGAAGCTGTCAAAAGGGATGAAGCAGCGTGTGCTGCTGGCAAAAGCATTGATGCATAAACCGGACCTCGTCTTTCTGGATGAACCAACATCTGCACTTGATCCGGGGAATATGGCGCATATTCACCGCGGTTTGCAGAAACTAAACGAAGCCGGAACTACGATTTTTTTGTCCACGCATAATATGGAAGAAGCGACAGCGTTATGTGATCGTGTTGCATTTTTGCACAATGGGGAACTGCAGGAACTGGATAATCCGAACGCACTTCGCTACAAATATTCTACCCATGCCTTTCATGTGGAAACATTTTCCGGCGAGCAACTGGTTATTGAAAATGAAGCCGAGAATGCTGATCAAATCAAAGCATTAATTGCAAACGAAAACGTGAAAGCCATGCATACGGATAATCCCACCCTTGGCCAAATCTTTTTAAAAGTGACCGGAAAGGAGCTTGAATAATGCACGTTCAACGTATATCTGCCATATTTGAAAAAGATATCAAAGACTTCATGAAAAATATGATGCTTTTGATGATGCCAGTGATTCCAATCGTGTTGGCGCTCATATATACTCGGATGGGTAGTGGAGATGAAGACCTCCCTATTATCATGTTGTATATTATTATTGGAGTAACATATTCAGCGGTAACATCAAGTACGATAATGACCATGATGGCTGAGGAAAGCGAAAAGAAGACATTGCGCGGACTCATTCAGTCACCTGCATCCATGATGGATATTATTATCGGGAAAAGTTTGGTGACCGGACTTATCACGTTCGTATCCTTGATTGTGTCACTGGTGATTCTTGATATAGAACCTTTCCTACATGTTAGAGCTATGCTTGGATTGCTATTGATATTTTTGTTCTTTCTATTTCTCGGAATAGGTATTGGCCTTTTCGCAAAGTCAATTGCTTCAACTTCATTCTATATCATGCCGATTATGTTCCTCTTTGGTTTCACGCCGTTTATTTGGATGCTCGGACTGGATGAAGATGGTATAGTCATTAAGATTGCCGATACCTTTCCAATTATGCAGGGAATTGAAATACATGACACCACCTCCTGGCTGCCATTAGGGATAATTACTATCTGGACGGCGGCCGCTGCAGTATTTATGTATGTTTGTTTTAAAAAGACGATGACGGATGACTAATTCACGGGGTCTGTCTCCCACTACAGTAAAGCATTAACGTAGTGGGGGGAATAGGTTCTGCTGGTTCCTCAATAATGTCATATTCCGGAGAAAAGGCGTACATTTTAATATTGAGTAGAAACGGAATATCTAGCTCCTGTCGCTTTACAAATCTTAAAATATATGAAAATTTATTTTCTATCGACACGTTTTTTGATAGAATAAAAGATATCGTCTAAATTGGCAGAATAATTATATAGAAGGAGGAGAACGTTATCTTTTCAAAACAAGTAAAGCGAAGTATAAAGGGGTTTCTGTTTGTTTCTGTCATTTTGGGAATTGCCCTAGCAGGTATGACTATTCCTCAGCATACAGTAGAAGCAGCAGCAAATACTCGTATTTTTATCGATCCGGGACATGGGGGATCTGACACAGGAGCATCAGCGAACGGATTACAAGAAAAGGATATAACGTTGGATATCGCATTGAAAACCAGAGACATGTTAAATGAACAGTATAGCGGTCACACCATTCAACTTTCCCGGACGTCCGATGTTACCAAATCATTAGATGCGAGAACGAATGAGGCCAATAATTGGGGAGCTAACTTTTTTGTTTCCATACATATCAATGCAGGTGAGGCTACAGGCTATGAATCTTACATATGGAATGGAAACTATGATAATGACAATAAGGAAAGAACCGATGCCATAAGAAACACAATTCATAATGAAATTGTGGAACAAACAGGATTTACGGACCGCGGGGCAAAAGAATCCGATTTACATGTCTTGCGCGAATCGAGTTCACCAGCCATCTTAACGGAAAATGGGTTTATCGATAATGCAGAAGATGCGGACAAGCTGAAAAATGACGCCTTTTTAGAAGAAATAGCACAAGGACATGCGGATGGGATAGCCAAAGCTCTTGGTTTACCTGCCAAGTAACCTTTGTCCGTTTCGAAACCCTAAGCAAAGCTAGAGCAAATGGAAAAGATCAAAAATGTTTGATGACGATTAGTACCGCCATCCACCAATGAAGATGGCGGTACGACTTATGTGTTCTTCAAGCATAGATTCGTGATGCACTTCATAGGTTTGGAATTCTAATCTGCTGGGGTAGTATGATAGAATGAAAGGGGAACAAGGAATAAGGAGCTATAGCTATGCAAAAGAACATATTATATAAGCAGCATTATCCAATTGATTTGCGCGATGTCGATTTTAAAAAGAAATTAAGGCTTAGTACATTATTTAGTCATTTTCAGGGAGTGGCCAGTCTTTCTTCTGCAAATCTTGGCGCAGGGATCGATGATTTAGCGAATGATTATGGCGTTGCATGGATTCTGATGCGGATACGGGTAGAAATCACCCGAATGCCGGAATGGAATGAAGACATAACGATAGAAACATGGCCGCAGGAACCTGGAAAAATAGAATTCGAACGTGATTTTGTTGTTCGTGATCAGAAGGGAATCCCGATTATTCGAGCAGTCTCTGTCTGGGTGGTTATGGATCTAGTGGAGAGAAAAGTCAAACGAGCTTCCCATATCTCGCTCCAATATCCATCTGTCATGAAAGAGCGGGCCATTGATTATAAACTAAAAAAACTAAAGAGTCCCCAAGGCTTAGAAACAGCGTATCACAAAGTCATTGGCTACAGTGATATTGATTTTAATGGTCATTTGAACAATTCCAAATATGTGGATTACATACTGGACTGTTTTCCGTTGGAAGATCATAAAACCCATGAGGTAAAAGCCATGGAAGTGAACTTTAATCAAGAGGCATTGCCAGGGGAGACCATTATGTTAAAAAAGGGGCTCTCAGGCACAGACGCAGGAGTCGTTCATATTGAGGGCATTAATGAAAATGATCACAACGTCATTTTTAAGGCGCGAATGGAGATCAGAGAGGTGAGCTGGGAGTAAGACACTCCTTTGGTTTGTAAATCTCTTTCTTGTGGTACCATATACATTGAAACAGAGATCAGACATAGAATATAAAAACCGAAGATACGGCTATATCTTTGGCCAGCAATGAATCGCTTTCCTTCAAGGGTCAGCGCACATAAGGAATAGACCTCGCCGCGGCTAATAATTTTAGGTGGGTCTATTTTTATAGTCGATGATTGACACAACAAGCGTTGTAAATGTGATAACATTAAAATAAACCAGAGGTGATCTTATGGCGGAAGAACATTTCCATTTAAAAGCAGCATGGCCTGGTGGGAGAAATAGTGAGGGCTATATCGATGCAGGCAATTTGCAGACAAAAATCTCCATTCCAACGGAAATGGGTGGCCCCGGCATCGGCACGAACCCGGATGAAATGCTGTTAGGAGCAGCAGCCACTTGTTATATTATTACGCTGGCAGCTATGATCGAACGGGCTGACTTACCACTGAAAGAGATGGCGCTTGAATCGGAAGGCATTGTTGATGTGACAAATGGCGTATTCACTTACAAGAAAATCATTCATAAGCCAACTGTGTCCCTAACGGAAGACACGCAGGAAGCAGATTATAAACAACTCGGGAAACTTGTTGAAAAAGCAGAGAAAAATTGTATGATTTCAAGGGCGATTCAGGGAAATGTCGAGATGGAACTTCAACCGAATATAGGATAGGAGCTAGGGGTCCTCGCGATGCTGAATTGAAATCTTTTAGTCAATAGTAGTTATTGTTAACGTGTCTAGGTTTAACCAGGGGAGGGAGCGATAACTTCAACCCCTCATTTTCATCTTTATTTACCTGTATGGTTAGATTGGATCATAGTCACTTTATTTTTCCACACCATTATCAAGCAGGATAATGCTTTAAAGTTATCATTTATGATGATGCACATACGTTAATGGGAAGCTAAACCTCAATTGTTATCATTTTTCAACTTCTCCTTATTGCTGTAGTTCTCCACTTTATCAGCGTGTTTCAATCCTCGTACACGCAACGTTCCCAAAACAGACCGAAAACACAATTGTAAGAATGAAGCCTGCCTATAGCCTTTTTAGCAATCGCATCATTGCTGTTTGTTTTTGTCATATCAGTCTCACTTTTTAATTCCCCCTAATGCAATATCTTATCTCGCATCTAACAATAATATCACTTGGAGTTTCATTTTGAATATAAAATGATATAATCGAACGATCAAGAAATACGAGGTGGTACCAAATGAAACAAATGGCTTTTATTATAACCGGGACACTTTTATGCGCTGTTTCTACAACTTTATTGGCAATGCCAAACTCTATTGCAGATGGAGGTATCTTGGGTATTTCCTTACTGCTTTTCTATGCGTTTGGCTTTTCACCCGGAATCGTTACATTTATTAGTTTTATTGCATTGTTAGGCATAAGTTTTAAATATTTGCCACGTCATATGGTTTACAAAACCATGATCAACGTTCCGCTCTTGTCCTTATTTATTTATCTAACGGAGAATTTAGGTCAGCCAATTGATGACCCGCTTGTTGCAGCCATCTTTGCAGGTTTAGTTATGGGGTTGGGGTTTGGTTTAATCATTCAGGCAGGAAGCTCTATTGGAGGAACGTCCATCATAGCAAGAATATGCCATCAGAGTTTTGGCTGGAACATTGTGACATCGACGTTCATTATGGATGCCATCATCGTTGTGGCCGGTGTATTGGTTATCGGGCCTTTATATACCATGTACACGATTATTGCTTTGTTCACTGGTAAAGTAGCCAGTGACTATCTGCTGGGAGGCTTTGATGCAAAGAAAGCTGTGAATATCATTTCTCCAAAAAGCAAAGCGATCGCCAAGAAAATTACAAAAGAAATGGGCTCCAGTGCTACGTATTTTCACGGTTCGGGCACGTATACCGGAGAAGAAAGGCAAGCGTTATATGTCGTTGTTCGTTCTCATCGGCTTTTAACATTAAAACGACTAGTGCGGGAAATTGATGCAGAAGCATTCGTCGTTGTTCATAATGTCAAAGACGTATCGGGAGGAACTTTTTTCGCAACAGCTGTGGAAGGTGCATTAGAAATAGATCAAGGAGAAGAGGATCCAGAAACTCAAGTATAAGCTTTTTCTTCTAAGGTTTGGTCATAAGTTTCAATAGAGGGAATTTATTCAGGTGGAAAGTTTATTATATGGAGGCCCCGTATAATGTCATATGCCAACTTCCTTGAATGAATTCCCTTTGCACATGACGCTTGGTAGGAAATCATTTCCTTGACACTTTCACTAGATCATTGTATTTTAGTTTTGGCTTAGTCTTACTAATCTTATCGGAATTATATGCATGAACTATACATGATAATTTGCATATAATGGGTCATAAGACAACGATTCAATTGATAAGGGGGGAAGGGATGTCGTAAAGCATGTTTCAGTCTGATTATTACATAACATTGAAATCAGCCAGCATCGTTATATATAAAGGGCATTTTTGTCGTGCGTTAAAAACGCATTCAATACTATCTCTGCTGTATTAGCTCATTTTGCGTGACCATAATAAAAAATTTAAAACGCAAATTTCATTCAACGGGATACGTATGGCTTTTTTCGCCCTTTATAGCTGACAGTTCTGAAAAGGGACGTCACAAATGCTATTTTTAGGAAAAAGTAAAGGTAATGTTAGCCGACATAGAATAATAAGGAGGATATCCATGAGAAAGTACAAAGTCATATCAATGCTTTTTATGGCATTACTTATCGTAACGGCATGTGCCGAAGAGCCTGATACAACAAATGAAGAGGGCACTAATGAAAATGAAACAGAAGCAGAGGGAGGAGATTTAGTCGTGGATTTGGCATCTGATCCCGTTTCGCTTGATCCACACGCGGCAAATGACGGAAATTCATTGTACGTCATGAACGCTATGTATGATACATTGGTCGCTTTGGATACAGACCTGGAGTTGCAACCTGCTTTAGCGGAGAGCTTCGAGCAAATTGAAGATACGGTTTGGGAAGCTCAAATTAGAGAAGGTGTGACCTTTCATGATGGCTC
Organism: Virgibacillus sp. NKC19-3; assembly: GCF_019837165.1. Lineage (NCBI taxonomy): Bacteria > Bacillati > Bacillota > Bacilli > Caryophanales > Bacillaceae > Virgibacillus > Virgibacillus saliphilus. The sequence continues at coordinate 3,658,368 of NZ_JAGYHC010000001.1, read as the reverse complement.
CGAATTGAATGCCGAAGTGGTAAAAGCAAATTTGGATCGTGTCATGGATCCGGATATTGGATCTCCACTGGCATTTCTTTATGACATGATTGATACTGTAGAGGTAACGGATGAATATACGGTGGAGATAACGACAGCATATCCATTTTCTGCACTACCTCTTCATCTGGCTCATCCTGGAGGACATATCATTACTCTCGAATCCATAGAAGCTGATTATGAAGCCGTTGAAAATGGGGAAGAGCCTTTCACATCGGTAAATGAAAATCCAGTCGGTACCGGTTATTTTAAATATGAAGACCGATCCCACGGAGAAAATATTACCCTGGTGAAAAATGAGGATTATTGGGGAGAAGAGGCCAAGGTAGATTCGGTTACATTTAAAGTGGTGCCGGAGGATTTGACGCGAATTGCAGAGCTTGAAACAGGAGAAGCCGATATTAATTATCCGGTAAATGCAGATGATATCGCACAAATCGATGGCAACGAAGGCACTCATGTCAAACAATCGGAAAGCTCAAACTTGACCTATGTGGGGATGAATACGGAACAGGAGCCTTTTGATGATCCTCGTATCCGCCGTGCAATAGCGATGGCAATTGATAATGAGCTCATCATCGATGGAGTAACCGATGGTGTTGCTTTGCCGGCTGAAGGTCCGCTTGCGCCAACCGTTTTTGGTCATAGCGACGAATTAACCCCACTAGAGTATGATTTGGATGAGGCGAAACAGCTGCTTGATGAAGCCGGATATGGAGATGGGTTTACGGCAACCATTGCTACCAATGACCGGACGACTTCAGATATAGCAGAAGTCGTGCAGGCACAATTAAGTGAAATAGGTATTAACCTGGAAGTAGAAATGATGGAAAAAGGGGCCTACCTGGACCGAACCGCCGATGGGGAAACCGATATGTTTGTTGGAAGCTGGGGAACGGTGACACTGGATGCCGATTATGGACTGTATCCAATGTTTCATTCGGAAAATGCTGGTGCGCCCGGGAACCGATCATTTTTCAGTAATGATGAAGTAGATGATTTGCTGGAGCAGGCGAGACAAACGATTGATGAAGATGAAAGGCTTGATTTGTATAGAGAGGCACAACAAATTATTATTGACGAGGCTCCAATTGTGCCAATTTATCATTCCGTCCTTCTGGCAGGACTGCAGGATGAAGTAGATGGGTTTTATCAATATCCAAGCAGTTTTCCGTTTTTGAGAGACGTAACGTTGGAAGAAGATTGATGCGTGAATAGAAGAAAATGTTTCATTGTAAGCAGCATAGTCGCTCCTGATTGACTAGGAGCGGCTATTCTTCAATCTCCTCGTACAAGGTCTAATACGCTATCTAAATACTGTTTTCTGGCAACATCAAAATACGAAGCAAAAGGACATCCCAATGTTTTGATACGCTTAATCGCGTTGGAAATCGTGAATTGACCTGGGTCCAGTCCATCTTTTACCTCTTCCCAAAACAGCGGAGTGGCAATCGTTGCCAGGTTTGTTTTCCTGGGAGAATAGGGGGCTATTAGCGTTTTATCTCTTCCATGCTGAAGGTAATCAATATACAGGCGGCCATGTCTATTTTTCTTCATCCGTTCGGTTGTAAACAAATCGGGATAAGCATTTTCAACTGTTCGGGCAATTGCCTCTGTGAATATAGCAGTCTCCTCATAGGTCATCCTTCCGGTAGGGATTGGAATATGAATTTGCAACCCCTTGTTTCCGGATGTTTTAACAAAAGAAATGAGATCCAAATCATCAAGCAGTGGCTTTATAATCTTGGCCGCTTGAATGGCCAAATCAAATCTGTCTTTATCAGGTGGATCCAAGTCAAAGGCGATTTCGCTAGGCTCTTCATGTTGAGTCATCTGGAATGGAATATGATATTCCACTGTGCCATGATTGGCGAACCACACTAGAGCCTCCAGATTATTACATACGATACGATTCTGCCCATCTACCTCAACACTGTCCACAAAAGAAGGCGCATAATCCGGCAAATGTTTCTGAAAGAAGTGCTCCTCACACACCCCATCAGGGGAACGAATCACAGTCAGTGTACGCCCGTTGAGAAAGGGGAGCATATATGGCGCAATTTCTCGTATGTAAATAAGCAAATCTCCTTTTGTCAGACCTACATCCGGCCAAAAAAGTTTATCTGTATTTGTGAGGTTGATAGTTGACGGAAGCATTGCCATATCGAGTTCCAATCTTTCCATCGTACAATCCGTCGCTTTCATATTCGGTAATAATTTATCAAATTCCGGTTCGCGTAGTTCTTCTTTGTACAAATCAAGGGTATGAATAGCGGCACAAATAGCTGGCGGGAGCCTGTAGCCATTATGTACGTTTTCTCCCTTGGTTGTAAAAATCTGCTGTAAGGCTTGAACGGATTCATCACCTAGCCCGTGCTTGCATTTTCCTATTTGTCTTTCAACATCATTGTCATAAATACTTACGGTGAAATAATCATTCTCCGGGTTATAATGGGTCAGAAATCCAAAAACCTTTCGCCAATTTTTTATCTTGAACCAGTCATTATGATCTTTTCCGGAATGATAGACACTATTTTTCCGCTTCGCAATCATCCCTTCTGCTTTATAGTCAAAAATGATGGTACCTAATTCATCCGGATTATCATAAGTTTGGATAAAATCAACCCGATTATTCCTTCCCATTACGGCATAAATGTCAGCAAGCAGTGCTTTTCGATGTTGAATAGATTTCTTCGTGCAGTCTGTTCCCCTGTATTGTACTAGATCGAATACCAATAAGCTGGCTGGTCTCGATGCTGCTGCGCGTTGAATGGAGGAATTATTTTTTAACCGCCCTCTTTTCTGAATCGAGGAAAAGTCTGCTTGAAAAGCATGATTTAAAACTACTAATTCCCCGTCCAATTGGAGTGGAAGAAAAGGTTTAACGAGCGCCTCGTGTTCCTGGCAAAATGCTACAATCTCCGGAAAATTAGCCGTTAAATCTGTATTATTTTTACTTGTAAGATAAATATTTCTATTACCGGTTTCAGGGAGGTTCCAATGCAAAACACAGCGAAAACCATCATACTTAACCTCATATAACCATTCGTTGCCGATTGGTTTTTCAGCGCTTACTATCGGTTTCATCATATCCACTAAAAACAGCTCCCTTCTTGATGTATCATGGCTCAATTTCACCAAAATAAACCCGCTGTAGGATAAAAATGTTCCATAAAGCCAAACTAATAGAAAAAAGGAGGTTTTATTCCATGCATACGATGTGGAAGGGTTCGATCAGCTTTGGGCTTGTCAATATCCCTGTGAAAATGCATGCCGCTACGGAAAACAAGGATGTCAAATTACGGCAATTGCACAAAGAATGCGAAACACCGATTAAATACGAGAAAGTCTGCCCGAATTGTGATAAGGAAGTAGGAAGCGACGATATTGTGAAAGCATATGAATATGCCAAAAATAAATTTGTGATTTTAGACGACGAGGAATTGAAGGAATTACAAAAGGAACAAAAGGATAAAGCAGTTGAAATTGTTGACTTCGTAAAGTTGGAAGAGATTGACCCAATCTACTTTGAAAAAAGCTATTACCTGTCACCGAACGAAGGTGGGGGTAATGCTTATGGATTATTGCGCAATTCCCTGAAGGACACCGGGAAAATTGGTATTGCAAAAATGATGATCCGATCAAAAGAGCAGTTGGCAGTAATACGCGTGTATGAAAATACATTGGTAGTTGAAACGATCCATTACCCGGATGAAGTACGCGACGTAGGAGATGTCCCGAATGTCCCTGATGAGGTAACAACAGCGCAGAAAGAACTGGATACAGCAAAAATGCTCATCGACCAGTTAACAACCGAATTCGACCCGGAAAAATACAAGGACAATTACCGAACGGCGTTATTGGAATTAATCGAGGAAAAGAAAAATAATGAAGAAGCAACAACCACAGCTGACGACAAAGGAAAGCAAACTCCGGATAACGTTACTGATTTAATGGGGGCACTGGAAGCCTCGCTGGATAAAGCGAAAAAAGATAAGCCGAAACCAAAACAACCCAAGAAAAAGACAACGGCAACCAAAAAGAAGAAAAAGGCGACATAAAACAAGTTATCATTTGAGGAAATCCAGGAATCGGGAGAGCAAACAGCCAAATCGGGAGAGAGCATTTCGAATTCGGGAAAGCAGAAGCTGGAATCGGGAGAGAGCATTTCGAATTCGGGAGAGCAGAAGCTGGAATCGGGAGAGAGCATTTCGAATTCGGGAGAGCAGAAGCTAGAATCGGGAGAGTATAATTTGAAAACGGGAGAGTAGAAGGTCCAATCGGGATCGTTATTCAAAGCCGGTTTCAATCCCAGCAATCCTTTTACAAAACTGCCCATATTTTTTCATTCCATTTACAATCCCCTTACAAGTCTATAAAAACAAGGCAAATCGCACGTATTTTTCACTAAAAACGGGTAGAATGGGGGTACACCATTAGATGAACGTAAAGGGATGAGAAGTAAATGAAAAGGAACCCATTTTTTGATAACGCGCGGATATTTTTGATTTTCCTTGTTGTCTTTGGCCATATGATTCAGCCTTTTATCGATGAGTCAAGGGGAATAAATACACTCTATACGTGGATTTACACGTTCCATATGCCCGCCTTTATTTTGTTGGCAGGTTTTTTTGCAAAAGGTTTAGGGAATAAAGATTATATCATTCAATTAGCAAAGAAATTAATCATGCCGTATATCATTTTTCAATTGCTATATACGGGATACTATTTCTTTATTGGAAAGGCAGATTGGCAATCGACTCTATTTTATCCACAGTGGGCTCTGTGGTTCTTAATTAGCTTGTTTTGCTGGCATATGCTCTTATATTGGTTTAAAAAAATACCGGCTGGATTAAGCGTGATGATTGCCGTTCAGCTCGGATTAATTGTAGGCTATTTTGGAGACATTGGACACACGTTTAGTTTATCACGCACATTTGTCTTCTTTCCATTTTTCCTAATAGGCTATTTCATTACCGAAAAACAGATCATGCAGGTGAAACAAAAGGGGGTAAAAATAGCATCCGTTTTTATCATGGCAACACTTGCTGTAGCGGTATATTACCTTCCTGCTATTAATACGGACTGGTTGCTTGGATCCACCTCCTATGCTGATTTGGGATTACCTGTTTATGGCGGGTTGGCTCGTCTCGGGGTTTATATGATCGCAACACTCATGGTTATTAGTATTCTGTCTTGGGTCCCCCGTTCAAAAATGTGGTTTACCCCTATTGGATCACGAACACTATATGTCTATTTGCTGCACGGGTTTTTCATTCAATTTTTCCGGGAGGCAGATGTATTTAAAATTAGTAATGCACTCGATGTAATAGGGCTTGGCATTATCTCCGCTGTACTTGTGCTTGTTTTATCAAGTAAACCGATTCTTGGAATAACGCAGCCGCTCATGGAAGGAAAGGCCACTGTGATTAAAAATGCGCACATTGGGAAGACAAATAAGAAATCGGCACAAACAAAAGCTTAATGCTTAGGGAGAAGGAAGGTGTTCATAATGAAAATAATCGTATTTGGAGCTAGTGGTTATGTAGGAACATCTGTCTATAAATTACTTGAACATCAGTCTGATATGGAAGTCATTGGAACGTATCTGGAAACGGAACCTGAATATGACGAGTTGTATAAACTGGACATTAATGAACCGGAATCTTTCTCCGATTTCTTTAAAAAGGAAAATCCGGATGTTGTCATCTGGTCTGTTATGAATGGACCAAACGAACACGAGTTAACCGATCAAGGCCTATTGCATTTAATAACACACATCACTCCAGCTACGAAGTTGATTTATATTTCGTCCGACTTCGTTTATAGTGAGGGAAAAGGACCGTACGCGGAACACGACCCCTTAAGTACATTGCCTGATGATCATATTTATAGTAATTATACAAATGCAAAGGTAAAGGCAGAGCGATTTATTAACAATGAATTAACAAACTTTGTAATACTAAGATCAGGCCCTATTTATGGGGAAAATCAAATTGGCAAATGGGATGAGTTGACAGATGAATTGGCTTATCATTTACGTTCAGGTAAGCCGATTGCCTTTCGCGATGATTTAATTCGGACCTTTGTCCATGTGGAAGATTTAGCTAATGTTGTTGTGAAATTCGCGCAACAAGATAATACAGGTATTTATAATACAGGGCCTTCTACAAATAAAAGCTTTTACGAATTTATGAGTGGTATGGCAGAGCAGCTTGGATATGATGCCAATCTTGTTGAAAGAGCATCGGAATATGAAGAAGCAGATGAAGAGGTGCCTAAAGATACATCCCTCGTCACGGAAAAAATTACTGGCGTTGTGGATCAGAGGTTTAGATAAATACTATCGTTTTTAAGAAAACAGAAGGTCGCCTTATAGAGACGGCCGTCTGTTTTTTTGCGGCTCGAAATAGGAAAAGCCATCCCAGACCTCATGATGATTTTTTTCATTAGAAAGGCCTTAAATGATGAAATATTCATCCTATCATATGGATATACCATAATCGTATATTCTCAAGGTGGGCGTCAAAATCCCAACGTTTTATGCGGGTTTATATACATAAAAAACCACATGGAAAGGGAGTTCTAAATGAATATAGAACACAAACGAACATTGCCGAAATGGCTGGTTACTACTTCGGGTGTTGCCGTTGGTATTGCTGTTTATCAGATTGTAAAAAGCATGTTCTTCCAGTAATTGTTTTCCACTGTTTACATCAAAAGGTTTGTCAGTGTTTAACATGGAGATGATAAATGGATATCGGAGGGATTCAGATGTCTTCTACTATTATTTTAATCGGACCAATTTGTGCTGGTAAAAGTACAGTGGCTGAGGAGATTTCAACTCAAACCGGGATTCCTCAACGGCCGATGGATGATCAGCGTTTTGATTACTATAAAGAAATAGGTTTTAGCATAGAAAAGCAAAATGAAATACGTAAAAATGATGGTTATATGGCTATGTATGCATATTGGAAGCCGTTTGAAGCGCACGCAGTTAAAAGGATATTGGAAGATTATCCGAATGGTATCCACGATTTTGGTGCTGGGCATTCTGTTTATGAAGACCAAAGTTTATTCACGAATGTCAAGAATATCCTCAATGACTACGAAAATGTATTTCTATTGTTGCCAAGTCCAAATGAAAGGGAATCTATCAATGTCTTAAACAAAAGGCTAAAAGATGTGACCACTAACAATGATGTGTATAAGCTAAATGAGCACTTTGTTAAAAACAAGTCTAATAGGCTCTTAGCCAAATATATTGTTTACACAAATGGCAGCTCTCCAGAGGAAGTTGCGGATAAAATAATAGAAACATCTTATATAAAATGGTAGTTTATGATTCCAATGACAATGACTTAAGTGGCGAATACGTGATACATATTGTCCAATTACAGACGCTCTATTATAATATATCCCAAGTAATCGTTGCCTTCGATCGGGTGATAATTGATTAGAAAAGGAGAGTGAGTTACTTTGGAAATCATTATTTGGCTAATTGTTATTGTGGTGGTAGTAAGTCTTATTATGATTATATATTCTACAAACAAAAACTTTAAATTGAAGGAGCAAGAGTTGAAATTGGAACAGGAAAGATTAGCATTGGAGCGAAAACGATTAGAATCAACAGAGAAGGAATAAACGATCGGTGCAAGAACAGAAAGATAAGCTGCCATTCAGTGAAATATAGAGGCAATAAAGTTGGAAAAGGAATGGAAGTCAAATGAATACCAATGCCCCTCATAAGACCAGAATGACTGCACAGAAAACTAAAATTTTAGCCATCCTTGGTTGTTTTACTGAGTGCATGGATTTTTTTAGACCATATATTTACTCCTGAAGAAACGAAGATAATGGTTAATCAGTCTCCTAATGGGGAGAACAAAATTGAATTTTATAAAGTAGCTGAATTTCCTGATCCAACTCTTAAAATTAAATATGGAAATAGATACATTAATAAACTGAATGTGCTACCTAATCCTGATAATATATCTGTGGAATGGAAAAATGATAAAGAGGCTAATGTCCTTCTCAATGAAAATGGAAGAGAACCGGATATTGAGAAAATAGAATTCAAATAGCTAATAATGTTTTCACCAACGAACAGACACGTTTTCTGAAATATTGGAATGCGTCTTTTTGCATGTCATGAAACCAATAATAAACCTAACATAATGTTAACTTGACTTAACATTATGTTAGGTTATATTATATATATAAGTTTAACCAAAGAAATGAAGGAGATTAATTTGCAAATATCCAATCGAATTAGGGAATTACGTGCGCGTTTTCAATGGACACAACAAGATCTCGCGTCAAAAGTAGGAGTAACGAGACAAACCATTGCTGCATTAGAAAAGGGGGATTATATTCCTTCTCTTCTCTTAGCGATGAACATTTGCCATGCGTTTCAAATGACTGTTGAAGAAGTATTTCAATTCAAAGGAGGGGATCAGCAGTGAATTTAAGAAATTATTTAGTGATTGTTACAGTGTTAGGCTTATTTGGATGGGCGATGGTAGCATTTTATGAGGCTGTGATGGATATTAAAGCTACCATTGATGGTTCAAATACCGATGAATTTGTGTTTACGTTAAATGTCTCTATTATTCTCTTTTTAATCGTTGCGATACCAGCCGGGATTGTATTCACGCGTAAACAAATCAAAGATAAACAGGGATGGAAAGAAGCTCTTCTTTTTCCATCTGAATTCAGAGAAAGGGATGAGCGGGAAAAAGCACTGACCGCAAGGGCTTCTCGTAATTCTTATATTGCAATGGCGATTGTATTTCCATTTCTTGCTGCATGTATGTTGTTTCAGCCGTTTATTTCTGATTATTTTGCTGCCTATCCAGTCGTCATATTAATGCTTTTCCCAATTATTCAAGTAACCGTATACTATTTGTCCATAAAAAAGAAATTGCACTCATAAAATGATGGATTTAGGAGTTGTATAGAAGAACTTTATTATTAGACAAGAACAGGAAAATGACTATGAATCAACGGAGAAGGTTGTAAAGATTACATTTGCTTGCCATCATTACCAATTTAACACCTTCGATAAAGGAATATGTCCCGTGACAAATTATCAACTCTGCATTATTAACGTTTATTATCAGAAAGGAAGCAAGAAGAAAAACAAAGGACCCACCGGCTAACTCCACCAATTTTTGCGATTGAAGGAGGTATTTTATAAAATCACTTAAGAAGATCATATACGAATGTCAAACCGGGAGGCTATCATGGAAAATTCAAATGAACTGTATTTTTATCGATCAAAAGGAAAGTTATTTTGGTTAGTGCTCATATGTGCAGCAGCTGCGCTCTTTTTTGGAGTAGTAACCTACTATGGATTTGAAGGTTTTTCATATTATATGGGGATAGCATTCACACTTTTTATGGCTATTATTTCTTTGATTATTTTAAAAAGAATGCTGACAACACATCCATATCTTTTGTTAACAGAGGAAGCGTTATGGATAAACGTGTCGGATAGGAACGAGATAATTGTTCCGTGGGAAGATATAAGAGGTTACCGTTTGGAAACCCTTAATCATAATAAAATTCTGAAAGTTATTTTGTATGATGAAGAAAAAGGTCTATCAAATCAGTCTGGGATACTTAAAATTATAAAAAAAGGGATGCGTGTTAATCCTTATACGATTGTATGGGGACAGATAAAACGCCGGGATAGAAAATGTCTAGCGCTCGCTTTAGAAAGGAATGTCCCTGGATCTGAGGGAGATTTGTATGCTGTGACTCACAAGTCACCGCTGAAGGAAAGAATACAGAAAAAGTTACTGGTATTATTGTATCTGGCAACGTTGCTGGTAATGGAAATCGGCGCCTTATTTCTTAGTCAGAAGGTCGCGCCCGATAGTATGCTGCTATTATTAGTTTTTCTTGTGTTAATGGCTATCGTTCATTTTTTCCTATTTGCATATATAGGGTTAAATATAGAAGGATTTAGAGATCGCCACTTTAATAGGGAATATAACAATATCCTAAAAACTTACCATAAAACAGGGGATGCATCATTGTTTTTAGATGACCTTAAAAGTATGGATTATTCTCCAAAAACAACACAGGGAGTATCTGTTTATTATTTAAGTCTGTCAACGGCGCTTCATAGGAATCATCAAGACGAGGAAGCTTTAGCTTGCTTGGACAATATTACGACGTCTGATGAAAAATTTCAAAAGACAGTAGCACAACAGCGAAAATTGATAGAAGATGAAAGCCCCTTATTACATAAGCCATAAGCAATGGGGTCAAAATGGATGCAGTAGATTGGAACGACGATGATTATTTTGGAAATTTGGCTACATTCGGAGGTGCTTTCTATTTGAGGGTTAACTGTTGGTTCATTGCCTTAGGAATTATTTGGACTGTGATTTTTGCTGGTATGAGTTTCTACTGGGCAATGGGCGGTATGCTCGGTGTTAGATCCTTAGGTGGGAGTATCTACGAGATGTCCTTAAATCCTGAGCTATCGTTCGTTATTATGATATGGATTACCGGTTTTATAAAATTGTTTGGCGCAACCGTATTGTTGATGCTTCTCGTTCAATGGAGAAAGCCTTTAATAACCAGGATGCTTTATTACGTGACGAAATTTTCGGGAGTCTTTTTATTCTTGTACGGATTTCTTAATTTCATCACCATTGCATTAAGTGTATTTCATATTTTAGATTTTGACTTAGATTCTTATGCAACGTTTTGGAGGTTAACTTTTTGGGAGCCATTCTGGATGGCTGGTGGGGCGTTTTACTTTTTTACTGTTAAAAGAGTTTGACACTTTTCTTCTATTAATAGATGCTATTCGAAACATTGCTCGTTCGGGCCAGATAATGGAATTAGGAGTTGTGTATATGAATTATATTATTAGACAAGAGCAAAAAAGTGACTATCAATCAACTGAGAAGATTATAGAAATCGCATTTGCTTCTGCAGTTCAAAGTGATCAGAATGAGCATAAGTTAGTTTCGCGAATCAGACGATCAGATACATTCATTCCCGAGTTATCTTTAGTGGCTGTTGATAAAGATAATCATGAGATACTAGGACATATACTTTTATCTAAAGTATTAATTAATGATGGCAAACAAAAGGCAGAGTCATTAGCACTTGCGCCCGTTTCTGTTTTACCTGATTATCAAAATAAAGGTATAGGGAGGAACTTAATACAAAATGCATTAGAAAAGGCAAAGGAGCTTGAATTTCAATCAGTTATTGTACTAGGCCATTCAGAATTTTATCCGAAATTTGGTTTTAGGAAGTCATCTCAATGGCAAATTAGAGCACCATTTGAAGTGCCTGAAGAAGCATTAATGGCTATTGAATTACAGGAAGGCTCCCTTGATAATATTTCCGGTATAATTGAGTATCCAAAGGTCTTTTTTGAATAAGGTGTTCAACTGCCGGGTGCAGTAACGGAATAATGCTAGCCACTTAAATTGGGGTTTATTCTGGAATAAAGCAGCTTGGAGCAAGTACAGCAGTTAAAACCTGTTATTAAACTGAATAGTGCTCGAACATAACAAGTAACAAGTAAATCAGTAATATGACATTCTTTTTAATAAAGGGCAATAATAGGGAGAAAATTGTAAATTAAAAGCGTAAGAGAAGGATCTGTATATTATATGTTTTTCAAGTGGTGGATAAAGGAGTTGGACTTGTATCATCCATTTTAAAATGGCATCCGGAAGACCTTCAACTGTTTGCAGATGCTCATCGCCCGCCAGTTCAAAAACGCTTTTCATGCTCTAATTTGTACCTGCTAATAAAATGGTTGATTACGAAGATATTCTCATCTATGGTTCCGTTGGTGTAGGAGCTTTGGAAATGGGGTATACTACTTATGGACATCTCAGGGAGAGATGAAAACATGAAATACGGCTAATGTGACCTGGGTTTGATGATTCCCCGGTGGCTATTTAACCGGGACTTTAGTTTGGTGAAGACAGCCTGTTGGTTGCCTATTGGCAAACATGAAGGAAATATTCTTTTCTACCATTCTCAGGCGCACATTGCAAAGGTTTTAAAGGAGATGAGACCATGACAGTTGATCATAACGGTTTTATTCTAAATGATGGTTCCGTACTTCCCCTTGTGGGATTAGGTACGATCGGTATTGACGGTGATCAAGGTACATTTGAAATTTTAAACGCCTTGAATCTAGGATACCGCTTAATCGATACGTCAACGAACTATAACAATGAAGGTATTGTCGGCGAAGCTGTTCGTCGCTCCGCACTGCCCAGAGAAGAAATTTTAATCAGTGCGAAATTGCCCGGCTCTCACCATGAATACGATAAAGCGTTTATCTTTATTCAAGAATCTTTGCGCCGCACTGGATTAAAATATTTTGACAAGTATTTAATTCATTGGCCAAATCCCAAAGACGGCAAATATGTAGAAGCTTGGAAGGCTTTAGTGGATGCGCAAAAACAAGGATTAATCCGAACTATTGGTGTTTCCAACTTTGAACCTGAACATCTGGACAACATTATCGCAGAAACAGGTGTGACTCCTGCTACAAACCAAGTGGAGCGTCATCCGTATTTTAATAATAATCGGATGGTTGAAGAAAATGAAAAACGGGGTATTCTTACGGAAGCTTGGAGTCCTTTTGGTCGGGGTTATTTGAATGACGTACTGGAAAATAGCTCCATTCAGGAAATTGCGGATAAATACGATAAAACCCCGGCACAGATTATTTTAAACTGGAACTATCGGGCCGGCGTATTTGCTATTCCAAAATCAAGTAACCCAATGCATCAAAAAGATAATATCCATAGTACCATTTTGCATTAGCCCCTGAAGATATGGAAAAAATGGATTCATTGGATAAAGGAGAAGCCGGCCGTGTAGAGGGGCAGGATCCCAACGAATATCACGAATATGTATAGAAAGGGCAACATCTGGGTGATATGTTTTGAACAATAGATAGAAGAAAAGGCTGGGATAAAAGTGTTTTTAACAAATAAATCCGAACATATATCGCTTCGGAACATATTTGTTTATCCCAGCCTTGTTTCTATTTTTAAGGCATCATGTAAATTGGTTGTTGAAACGTGATTTGTTTCGCCCCCCATAATATCGCTGATCATTTATATCAAAATTCGATTGATTTTATCTTAAATCTATATTGATTCGATTGATTTGAAAAGGTATCATTAATAATATACAGAAAATACGATCTTAAAAACGTATGCGCAATTCGATTGAAAATTAGGAAAAATGATAATGACAGTTAGATATGGACAGCATCTATCTATAAAGGGGATGAATCGAATGATGGAGTATGAAGTATACCCGAGACGTTGGGGATATGGGCATATTATAACAAGTCCAATCAAAGGAAGTGTGGAAAGCATCAAGGTCGAATCAGGTGAAAAAGTTCGCACTCAGCAATTGCTGGCAATGATTCAAGATGAACAGAGCAATATAAAGCGAATTTTGTCCGGGGCAAGTGGAGTGATTGAGACATTAGCTGTGAAAGCTGGTGATAAAGTGGTTCGTGGCGATGTTCTATTTTATATAAAAGAAGATGAGTTCGTTTGGGAATAATATTGGTGGCTAATCATTTATCCAAGTGAGATTCTTTATACGCTTCTATTCATCCATCACAAAGTGCCAGTCTTTCTTCTGTCCCCATTGTTTTCATGGTTCGTCAAAACAGGCGAATTCTTAGTAGTTCCCCCTGGAAATAGCCAAAGTCATTTAAATATTGATAAAGAACAGCATTTGCAAGATTTGTTTGGATAATCATCCAATAAAAATAGACCTCTCCTTCAATTAACAGCCTGGGGAGGTCTATTCCTTATCTGTGATTGCCTCTCTTAAAGGGAATCGAGTTTCGATGTTTATTGGAAAACAAGAAAACAAATTGCAAACTGTCAATCTCTCTTCGTACTCGTACTAGCGTACCTATCTATTAAAATATAATATGCGCAATCAATATGATAATTGGCAGGGTGATGATCGTCCGGAGTAAGAATACAATAACGAGATCCTTAAACGAGACGGGGATTTTCGATCCCAATAACAATCCGCCAACTTCGGACATATAGATTAATTGCGTAACGGATAAGGCAGCAATGATGAAACGGGTGATCTCTGCTTCAATAGATGAAGCGAAAATGGATGGTAAGAACATGTCAGCAAACCCGATTAACATCGTTTCCGATGCTGCCGCAGCCTCCGGAACTTGCATCCATTCAAGCAATGGTACGAAAGGTAGGCCGAGCCACTGGAATAGGGGTGTATATTCCGCGATAATCAATGCAACTAAACCAAAGGCCATCACAATTGGGGCTACCCCCATCCACATATCGAGAATATTTTGTCCGCCTTCTTTAAAAAACGCATAAACATTCGTTTGTTTCTTACTTCGCTCCAAAGCCTTTTCATAGCCGTACGTAAAGCTATTATAGCCGTCGGGGATTTCTTCCGTGATCCCCTCAGCTTTCCCGTCGATATACGTGTTTGACTTCCTGGACAGCGGCGGGATACGTGGCATGATTAATGCTGCTACAGCACCTGCAATAAGGACAGTTAGGTAGAAAGGAACGAACATACGCCCCAGTCCGACTTCAGAAATAATGACCAATGAAAATGTGATCGACACGACCGAGAACGTTGTACCTATGATGGCTGCTTCCCGCTTTGTATAATAGCCGGTCTCATACTGCTTGCTTGACAATAGTACCCCGATCGTACCATCCCCAATCCAGGATGCCAGGGAATCAATGGATGCGCGACCGGGGAGTTTAAATAAAGGCCGCATCACTTTCGTCATCAATGTCCCGAATAATTCCAGCAAACCGAAGTTCATTAACAACGGTAAAAATAATCCCGCAAATAAAAAGACGGCAAATAATACATGCAGCAAGTCGTCCAGCAACATTTGTCCGGTATCCGGACCGTGAATCGCTTCAGGCCCTAATTGGAAAAAGATCGCTATAGCAAATATACCTGCAAGAACCCTAGCTATGGTCCAAAACCAGCCGGTATAAAAAAGACCTTGGAAAAAAGGAGTTTTGGCAAACGCGTTAGGTCCTATGAATCTAGCAATCAACGTCATCACTGCTGTAAAAACGATAATAATCATCATAATAGCAGATAACTGACCAGCTAATGTTTCCTCTAGCCACGTTGCTAAAACGGCAATTGGTATTGTAAATCCATCATCTGTTGGTACAGGTGTCATAAATAAAAAGATACCGAGTAATGATGGGATGATAAATTTTAAATGATCAGTAAATGTATATTTGTTGTCTTCCATCAGACATGTACCACCTTATAAAATACTTCTTTATTTATTATAAGTGAATATATGCAAATGTCCAGTATAAAATGAATAATTATACATAACCGAGAACCGTTCGCATAGAATAATGGAATGTAGTAAACTAGGATTAACCTAATACACAATCGGGTATAAGTTAGATGAGGTGTTAATCTTGAAAGGCTCCCTTAAATATAATTTTATCTATCGCTATACCGTCATCGTATGGATGGTTATTAAATTTATTTTTCAAATTTACTTCTTCCTTTTTCGCTATAGTGTATGGGATAGCAAAACGCAAAAAAAATGGAATGATTTATTAGTAAATATGGCGAAAGAATATCGAATGAAAGCAGTGAGACTGGGTGGTGTATTAGTAAAGGTCGGTCAGTTTTTAACGACAAGGACGGATATTTTACCGGATGTGTTTATTAAGGAGCTCTCGGGGTTAGTTGACCGGGTATCACCGATGACATTCGACTATGCTAAATCACTCTTGGAAGAAGAATGGGGAACGGCCATTGATGAACATCTACTGGAAATGGATGAATCTTCTATCGCCTCTGCATCGATTGGCGAAGTCTATCGGGGGAAATTAAAAGATGGCAGCGTAGTCGCTGTAAAGGTGCAGCGGTATCGTGTACAGGAGATTTTCCAAAAAGATTTTATTGCACTGAGAATGGTGTTCTGGATCATATCTGTTTTCACGTCATTTGGTAAAAAAGCGGATATGGAGGCACTTTACCATGAAATCGTTCGCGTCATGGATCGGGAGTTGAACTTTGAGCAGGAGTTGGAATACGGAAAGTATTTCAGGGAACGCTATCAAGCGTTTGATGCCGTACATATCCCAGCCTATTATGAAGACTTAAGTACAAATAAAGTCCTTGTGATGGAATGGATGGATGGGGCAAAAATAACAGATCTGGAATTTATGAAGGAACATCATATTAGCGCAGAGGAAACGGCGAAGACACTGTTTGATTTTTATATTGATCAATTTCTCAATCCGGGTAATTTTCATGCGGATCCACATAGCGGCAATATCTTAATACAGCAGGATGGAACCATTGCAATTATTGATTTTGGCATGGTGGGTGAACTACGCAAACAGGATACGCATAATTTTAAAATGCTTGTTCAAGGTTTTATTATCGATGATTATGATATCGTTGTCGAGTCACTGGAAGAGATGAACTTTCTGTTGCCACATGCAGATAAGAAGCAGATTAAAAAAACGCTGAAACAGGCGGTAGAAATGTATGAAAGCGGCTCTCTCAAGGACATGGACGTAGAAGCAATGACAAAAATAAAAGATGAGATCCTGCATTTCGTCAAAGAAGAACCCATCCAATTGCCTGCAGACTATACCTATTTAGGGCGAGCGGTTTCTATTGTGGTTGGGATATTATTTACGGTTTACCCGGACATGGATATTGAAGAATGGGCAAAACCAAAGGTTAAAGAGTGGTTTGGTAGGCGAAACATCTTTGAATCGATCTATAAACAGAAGGCAAAAGACTTGGCACAACCTGTTTTATCCTTGCCAGGTGCGTTGCTATCGTTTCTGGAAAGTGGAGAAAAGGATAGGCAATGGGATAAAGAGAAACATCAAAGGCAACTGAAGCATCACTTTTATTTACTTTTAGAGGCCATTAGTTTTATCATGATAGTAGTAGGAATAGGATTAGAGGTATATGCTAGTATTTACAGTTTAGCAAGCGTCAGCATAATCGCAATTGTGCTCATCGCTTTATTTACAATCATAACAAGTATTCTTTTGTTTAAACATTTTCGAATGATTCGATCCGCAAAATGAGGGGGTGAACCACACATGGCTGATACATTAAAAAAAGGATTCTTATTGGGACTTGGTGCCGCAGTTAGTGGGAAGGAAAAACTGGAAAGCAAGCTCAGTGAATTGGTTGAAAAAAACGAATTAACAACGGAGCAGGCAAGGACAGTGATGAATAATTTCATTGAAAAAGGCGAAATGAAAAAAGATGAATGGAGCGCCAAGCAATATGAGCAAACCCAAGAGATGGCTAAGGATCTTGGACTGGCGACCAAAGAGGATATCAATGAAATAAGAGCTAGAATTACGGAACTGGAAGCAAAACTGGAAGAAGATAATTAATGAAAAGCGGGAGGGCCACATGAAGGTCTTTCCGCTTTTGTTCGTATGATCTTTAATAATGTAAGAGAAATGCTTGAAGTTTGTCGCTTCCAGCAAATTTTGCTGTCTAACCTTGCTGTTTTCTGTAAATTCTTATTAATTTCACTTTTGTTATTGCTTCTTCAATCGGATCGCGGTATAATAATGTTAGAAATATCCAAATTACGTCAGTTTAAGGGGGTTCTTAGACGCTATGAAGAGCTTTTTAGAGGTATGTGAGGATACGACAGAGAAACTCAATCGGCAATTGCAAGAAAATGAAGTAGAATTTTTGCGATGGATGTACAGCCGTTATACAGAGGAACAGGAGAAAAAGCTTGAGTATACAAAGCAATAGCGTAAAGAGACGTAATGATAAAATATATTATACATAGGGAAGTCTTGGAAGTTTCCAAGGCTTTTTACATTAGAGAAAATAATGGTATAATGCAGGCAGAAATGCGAAGTAGGGAGCGATCGCAGTGGCAGTAGGAAATAATACGGTGATTCGGAAAATGATCCATGAATTAACTCAGGCACAAGAGCAGGATAATCAGGATAAAATGACAAAACATATTGAAAATGTTCGTTTATTATGCGATCTTTTTTTAGAGGAAGCTTCTCCTTCTAAAGGAGAGAAAGAGACGATATCAGCAGAGGAAATGAAAGCAATGCTTGGCAAACAAGCAAGCGAAAATAAAACAATAAAATCAAAGCCGATGGATCATGATGGTGCAAATGGAGATTCTATCTTTGATTTTTAGTGTAGGAGTGTTTAGTTATGATGAAAGTTTTTCTCATTCTGGGTGCCATAAATGGATTTGTAGCTGTGGCGCTGGGCGCTTTCGGGGCGCATGGTTTAGAGGGAAGGATATCTGCGAGTTCATTGGATACATGGGATAAAGCTGTGAACTACCAAATGTTTCACACAATGGCGCTGCTCATCACAGGTCTCGTTTTAGCGAGAATCACCAGCGGAGGGGCCGTTTGGGCTGGCTGGATGTTCTTTGCGGGGATTATTTTGTTTTCAGGTAGCCTCTATATTTACTCCACAACAGCGATCAAAACATTTGCTATGATTACCCCCATCGGAGGGGTCGCATTTTTAATCGGGTGGGTTCTACTTGGAACGGCTATCGCAAGGAACCTATAATTGGAAAAAGAGGATAGTGGTAAATAAGATGATCATAATGGCGCGAATAAGCTGTTTTGCGGCTTGTACGGTGCGGTGTGAATAATATTCGATAAGCGCATCACAGCATAAGCTGAGGGCAAGGACAAAAAAGCACATCAATATAACGAGTGCAGCACTTTGAAAGATAGCGAATACACCGACTAAAATGACAAATGTAATGCAAATGAGTTCGATGCGAATGAATTTTTCATACGGATGTCGCATGTAACCGCCCTTTCTGCTAAGCAAAATGCTCACCTAGGCTTTCCGGAGTTCAGTGACCAGCTATCGGATAGACATTAGAAATCAGAAAACCACATTTCATTTCTTGTGAAAAAGGATGACACGTTCCATTTTTGTGTCATCCTTCTTCCTATTATCGGGGTTGGTAGTTCGCCAGCTGGCCGTTTCCGCCATATGGGTAGGCATAATTAATTTCATCATCAAATACGACATAATCAAGATAGACCATCAGAAGCAGGTACCGCTTACCTGTTTGTGGTTCACTTAATATGATGTGATCTCTTCCTGCCGCTTCAATAATCCCTTTGAAAACTTGCGCATTCCACTGATCATTACTCTCAAATGTCATATAGACCGTCGCATGCTCTCCTCGATTCAGGCGTAAAATGTTTTCAATGTAGGACTCCTGCATAGGAAGCATACCATTTTCGCCAGCTTGCTGTGATTGTTGTGCCTGTTGCATTTGTTGCATCTGTTGTTCTTGCTGTTGTTGCATGGATTCCTGCCTATAGTACGCTGGATAGTATGCGGGTGACGCTTGAGGATAATAGAAGTACGGATATGGCTGATAGGGATTCTGAAATTGTGGGTTTGTATTGTTTGCATCTTGACTCATAAAAAAACCTCCTTCATAGAATGAATAAACGAAAAGGGCATTCGGTGCATCCGGTGAGAATACAGCAATGTGCTTTCTATCAAACCATCGCACGCATTGCTCCTTGAATCTCTGGTGCTAATGCTCACTAATTATACCTATGCAAATGCCTAGAAAATGATGACAAGAAAAAAGGACTTTTCTGCATTTATTTATACAGAAAGTCCTTATAAGAAGTGTGAAGTTCTTCCCTTCAATTAACATAGAACGGGAGACCCTCGCCTCAAATCGGGAGAGAGCATCTCTAAAACGGGAGAGTGCACTTCCGAACCGGGAGACACCCACATCAAATCGGGAGAGCGCACCTCTGAAACGGGAGGCGCCCACATCAAACCGGGAGAGCGTACCTCTGAAACGGGAGACGCCCACATCAAACCGGGAGAGCGCACCTCTGAAACGGGAGACGCTCCGGATTACACGCTCAAGTAATCTGCAATCTCTTCCCGTGGCAATTTATTCCCAACAAAAAATTCTCCAAACTCACCGTAGCGAGAGCTCACCTCATCAAAGCGCATTTCATAAACGATTTTCTTGAATTGCAGTGGATCATGGGCAAATAATGTAACGCCCCATTCCCAGTCATCCAACCCAATGGATCCAGTAATAATTTGTTTCACCTTCCCGGCATATTTGCGACCGGTTTTACTGTGTTCATAAAGTAGTTTGCCACGATCGCTTTTCTCCAAGGTATACCAATTTTCATCACCAGTACGGCGTCTGTCCATTGGATAGAAGCAAATATGCTCCCATTTTGGAAGGATTGGTTTCAATCGTTCTTGCGTTTCCGGCAATGTCTCCGGATCAACTCCATCTTTGGCAGGACGGTACTTAGCAAGCTCAACCACCGATACATAGGAGTGTGCTGGGATTAGAAACTCCGCAAGTTTTGATTTATTGAATTCAGTTTCTATGTCTGTTAACTCATCCATCGTTGGACGCAGGAACATGAAAATTAAGTCGGCTTTCTGTCCTACGACCTTATAAAGAACATGGCTCCCTTTCTTCTCTTCTTCAACTGCTTCCCATTTTGCAAGCAGCTTGTCAAAGCCATCAATGGCCTCCTTGCGTTCTTCAACGGATGCTAACTTCCAAGAATTCCAATCTATGCTACGCAAATCATGCAGGCTATACCAGCCATCCATGGTCTCTACTGCTTCAACCATTAAAATCGCTCCTTTTTATTTATAAATCTTTCTCCAATAATTAGTTTATCATAAATGGGGGAATCTAATCTTATACAACGTTTCTCATCCATTGTGAAAAAACAATTTGTCATTAGACTGTCAAAAATCCCATTCCCGCAAAGGGCATTGCTTTCATTCACGTGTAAAATTAGATATTATTATAAGTATAGACAAGCAGGAGGTTTAAAAACATGAATACATTATTTGATCAATTAAAAGATAAAGTTACTACAGAAAATAAATCGATTGTGTTCCCAGAAGGTTTGGATGATCGTATTTTGACTGCAGCCAGCCAACTTAGTGCATCAGGGATTTTAACCCCGATTTTAATCGGAGATAAAGGGAATATAAAACAAAAAGCGGAAGAGATTGGTGTCGATGTGTCTTCTTGTAAAATGATGGATCCAAATCATTTCGCGGAATTTGATTTAATGGTGGAGACATTTGTAGAAAGACGCAAAGGGAAAGCAACAGAAGCGGATGCCAGAAAAATGCTGCTTGATGCAAATTACTTCGGTACGATGCTCGTCTATATGAATCAGGCAGACGGCTTGGTGAGCGGAGCAACACATTCCACTGCTGACACCGTTCGGCCGGCGCTGCAAATCATTAAAACGAAAGAAGGCATCAAGAAAACATCCGGTGTATTTGTGATGGTTCGTGACGAGGAAAAATATGTATTCGCCGATTGTGCCATCAATATAACACCGGAAGCTCAAGATCTTGCTGAAATAGCGGTAGAGAGTGCCGTTACTGCTGAATTATTTGATGTGGATCCACGTATTGCCATGTTAAGCTTTTCAACAAAGGGATCGGCCAAATCAGAGGAGACGGAAAAGGTAACAGATGCTCTACAAAT
The DNA here is from genome assembly GCF_019837165.1 of Virgibacillus sp. NKC19-3. Taxonomy (NCBI): domain Bacteria; kingdom Bacillati; phylum Bacillota; class Bacilli; order Caryophanales; family Bacillaceae; genus Virgibacillus; species Virgibacillus saliphilus. The sequence continues at coordinate 3,636,764 of NZ_JAGYHC010000001.1, read as the reverse complement.
TGCCAAGGAAAAAAATCCATCCCTTGTGATCGATGGGGAATTTCAATTTGATGCTGCAATTGCCCCGGATGTTGCGGCAAAAAAAGCACCGGATTCTGTGCTGAATGGGGATGCGAATACGTTTATTTTTCCTAGCCTGGAAGCTGGAAATATCGGGTATAAAATCGCACAACGCCTCGGCGGATTCGAAGCAGTAGGCCCGGTATTACAGGGCTTGAACAAACCAGTGAATGACCTATCACGCGGCTGCAGTGCAGACGATGTATTTAAATTGGCACTGATAACAGCAGCACAGGCGGATTAAAGGATGTAAGAAGAGGCTGCAGGGAGAATCCAATCTTCCTGCAGCCTCTTCTTATCTTAACGTTTCATTGTTTTCGCTTGCCTTTCGTATTGTGTGCGTGATTGGGGTGGGTAATTATTGCATCTCGGCAATACGCTCATTTCGCTTTTTCATGTGCTCCAGCCGATGCTCAAATGCCGCAAGCTCCTCTTTCGAAAAATCCATCGTAACAATTTCATCGCTAAAAGCCTCTAAAGCTTGATAGACGCGGTGTTTCATGTCTTTCACCGTCATATGCCCGCCTAATAACTCTGATAATGATGCCATAACGTTCGGATCTACGGTTGGGAATTCAAATTTTGTCGTTTCATTTCGTTTGCTAACGGCATAAAAATCTCGAATTAAAGCAGCTCGCTCGAAACTGTTTCCTTCCACATCCAAATAAATTTGGATCGCAGCACCGTCTTTAATACGGCGCTGGGAGATACCGGCAAATTTCTTTCCATGAATACTTAAATCATAATCCCCGGGGCAATAGGAACCAGTAATTTCATAAGCCTCAATCTCATTCGTTACATCCCGCAGCATATATTTCACAAAGCTGACCATCGCCTCATAACAGTCATAGATGGAAATATGCCTCACTCCTGGTAAAATAAGTGAAAGATTTAATACACCGCTGTCCAGCGCAACGGCAAGCCCGCCGGAATTTCGCACAATGACATCGTACCCTTGATGATTTAGTAGTTTTACGCCGTCTTCAATAAAAGGAAGGCGTCCGTCAGGTATTCCAAGGACAATCGTATCTGGATGGACCCACAAACGAATGGTAGGAGGCGTTTTATCGTTACTGACAGACAGCGACAGAGCATCATCAATCGCAAAAGAAGTTAACGCTGTATAGGGTTCATGATCGAATGTAGGTTTACTTGAATGATCCAGATATCGAAACGTTGTATGGCTGATGATTTCTTTCCAGTTTTTCATAATTTACTCCTTGCATTTCCTTTTTTCATTTGCTTATCTATTATATAATAATATAGGATGTTCAAAAAGCCACCAAATGATAAGCTACGAATCTCTTCGTTGGCTTGATTTAAAAGAAATGCACCTATAAGCATATTCAAAGAGGGAAATTTCTCAGTGCAAGGCAGCACAGAGGATTCCTCTTGGAATGCCCCTCGCTACTTACGTATGAAAGGAATACGCTTCGTTCCTCAAAACTTCGCCACCCCGACCTTCTTGCTTCCAACTGGTCGACTTTTTGAACGTATATTAAACCAATGAACGAAAAGAAACGGGAGAGACATCGATGGCATATAAAGATGAACAATTACATGAGGAGAAGGTGTTTAAGGATCCTGTACATAGATATGTGCACGTTAACGATCGAGTCATTTGGGATTTGATTGCCGCACCGGAATTTCAGCGTTTGCGCCGGATAAAACAGCTTGGGACAACGAATTATACGTTTCATGGTGCGGAGCATAGCCGTTTTAACCACTCCCTCGGTGTATATGAAATTGTACGGCGTATTATTTACAATTTTAAAGGCAGACCGCATTGGAATGAGGATGAGCGTCTCCTTAGCTTATGTGCGGCGCTCTTGCATGACTTAGGGCACGGGCCGTTTTCCCATTCCTTTGAGAAAGTGTTCAAATTGGATCATGAGGATTTTACACAACAAATTATTCTGGGCGATACGTATATTAATCAAATTCTGGAGCGTGTAAGTGCCGGCTTTGCACAAAAAGTGGCAGATGTGATTGAAAAAACGTATGAAGATAAATTAGTTGTCAGCCTTATTTCAAGCCAGATTGATGCGGATCGAATGGACTATTTGCAGCGTGATGCTTATTTTACCGGTGTAAGTTATGGCCACTTTGATATGGAACGCATCCTCAGGGTTATGCGCCCGATTGATGATGAGGTTGTGATTAAATCAACCGGGATGCATGCGGTTGAAGATTATATTATGAGTCGTTATCAGATGTATTGGCAGGTATACTTTCATCCTGTGACAAGAAGTGCAGAAGTCATTTTATCGAAAATCTTGCAACGCGCCAAATACTTATTTGAATCGCAAACCTTCACATTTAAACTGGAACCGACACATTTCCTATCTTTTTTCAAGGGGGAGGTTGCGTTGGATGAATATTTGAAGTTGGATGAGGCTGTCGTCCAATATTATTTCCACATGTGGCAGGAAGAGAATGATGCGATTTTACGCGACTTGTGCGAGCGGTTCATGAATCGGCGTCTGTTTAAATATATTGAATTTGATCCGAAGTCACAGCGAGATGCATGGTTGGAGCTGCAAGCGTTGTTTCAGGAGGCAGGAATTGACCCGAATTATTATCTGGAAGTAGATTCGTCTTCGGATCTGCCATATGATTTCTATCGTCCCGGAGAAGATGAAGGACGCCTTCCCATTCATTTACGTATGCCGGACGAGAGGTTAAAAGAGCTCTCGGAGCACTCTGATATTGTTGAGGCGATTTCCGGGAAAAAGCGCACAGACCATAAGCTATATTTTCCAAAGGATTTATTGGACGAGATGTGTGATGAAAGCAAGAGAAAACGTATAGATGAAATCTTATATGGCCAGGGAGTGATACAGGATGTTGACTAATCATGCGCGATTGATGCAGTTTTTTTCAGTAGCAAAAGAAATCACGGGCAGGAAAAAAATGCAAAAAATGATCTACATTCTTCAAAAAAGCAATGTGCCTTTTGAGGAAAAATTTCATTTTCACTTTTACGGTCCATATTCAGAAGAACTGACATTAAGAGTTGAAGAGCTTTATAACTTGGGCTTTTTGGATGAAACAAAAGAAGATAAAGGGAATTACTCCCAATACCATTATACCATCACGTCTGAAGGGGAGACATTCTTAGATCAATTCGCGGTTGAAATGCCTGCCATTGCGGAACGAGTGGAAATGCTGCAACATCGGAGCTCACGCTTTCTGGAGCTTGTTGCGACAATGCTTTATTTTGACGGTTTGTCTTTCGATGAAATGATAGAAAAAATTCATCTTGTGAAGGGCAAGCAAAATTATACAGATGAAGAAATACAGGAGGCGGGGCGTGTTATCGCTGATATGAAACACTAGCAGAGACACGATCTCACCTGGTAAGCAATAAAAAATGCCAAACGATGTATGCTAGGAAGGTTCTACGGAACATGGAATAGGTGAAATAGCCAAATGATGTACGCTAGGAAGGTTCTACGGAACATGGAATAGGTGAAATAGCCAAACGATGTATGCTAGGAAGGTTCTACGGAACATGGAATAGGTGAAACAGCCAAACGATGTATGCTAGGAAGGTTCTACGGTACATGGAATAGGTGAAATAGCCAAATGATGTACGCTAGGAAGGTTCTATGATATATAGAATTGTTGAAACAACAAAAAGATACACGATAGAACGTTGAGGTCTTATTTCCTTTGGCAGCACCCGATCGACAAGTTTTCTTTATCGTAGCGACAATATGAAAGTTGCTGGGCGTTAATCAGGTGAGATTCATGCACAAAAACCGTTACTAAAGCCAAATAGTGAAATTAGCGCATTTCCTGTGCTACAATGGAAGCAAAAGAAATATGGAGGAGGTTCCTGCGATGAGTTCAGAGCAAGATCAGCCAAAGAAGAAAAATACGTTCACCATTATTAAAGATGACTCCACAGATGGCCATGGGGGTTATGGAGCAGGTACTGTCAGTTTGGAAAATATGTCTCCGGTTATCGTAGATCCAACAGAAAAGCAAGCTTATGTGGATATGGATGTCATGCATGCCCGCAGTAAAGTAGAACGACGTGTAAAAATAATACCAAATCGTGATGAAGTACCAAACGGTAAGTTATATTGGTTTGTTTGGGTGAATGTGGAGCAGGGCGAAAACGGACCTTATTACGCCGGTGTCGCCGGGAGTGAATTCATCGTTGACCGTTCGATAAAACGCGCCTATAAATCCATGCCGCAGCATGTGACACATATGGAAAAATCATTAAAAGGAAAAATTGTTGTCGAACATATGGATGCGCAATCGAAAAAAATACTGAAAGATTTTCTAGTCGACTTTAATGAGGATATGTGGAACAATTCATCCGATGAATTAAAAGAAGCCTTGCCGGAATAAAATCATGAACATTTTGTGTCCGAATCATGAACTTTTTATTAAAATCTTGTACTTTGTGACAAGTATTTGTAAAATGTTGATACATGGGCTAACTCATGTTTACTAGGACACAAAAGAAGCCGACACGTCAGGTAATGGACATACCTTGATGCGTCGGCTTTTTTTGTTTGAATAGAACGTAATGTTTAGGAAAACCCAGTAAAAATGACAGATCATAGAATTTAGAATAATCCCAAGATGCATCGATCTTAACTGACGCCGTCCTTTTTCTTAATACACATGTGTAGACGCATGCTCTAAGAAAACAGATCAAACCACTTCTCAAAAATACCTCTATCGTCACTTTCGCTATTATCTTTGTTGCTATCATCCTTGTGATAATGCTCGGAACAATAGCCCTCTGGCTCTGTTCCTGCTTCAAAGAACATGACACGGCTCGCATCACAATACGGTGTAGCTCGTTTGCCGGTTTTAGGGTCAATGGGAACACCAACGACGCCGTTCGGGATATCAAAATTTTCCTGCTGTTTTCCTTGATGAGCTGCCTCCATGAACCCGGACCATATGTTCTTTGCATAGGCGGATTCTGCAACGAATTCCATGGAGCGATTATCGTCATATCCTGTCCAGATTCCGGATACCAGGGACGGGGAATATCCAATCATCCAGCTGTCGGAATTGGTTGTACCGGATTTTCCAGCATAGATTCGGGTGAGTTTGCCTGCGATGGACGTGCCGGTTACAGCCATATAGCCATCGAGTTCATTGTCGAACATGCCTGTAAGCATATGGGTTAAAATGAATGTGCTTTGCGGATCAAGTACCTGCTCGCCAGCTTCTTCATCTCGCTCAAAGACTGTGTTGCCGTTCTGATCGATAATTTCTGCAACTGTATGACCAACAACACGTTTACCCCCATTAGCGATCATGCTATAGCCGTTGACCATTTCTTCCATAGAAACGGCAGCAGTCCCGAGAGCAAGCGACGGCACTGCCGGAAGATCGCTTGTAAATCCAAACTCTTCTGCAGTATCCGCTAACATGTCCGGACCTAAAAACATATTTGTTTTTACGGCATAAATATTGTCAGATAGCGACAACGCTTGTGCTAGGGTGATCGGTTCATTGGCATAGTTGTCATTAAAATTGCTCGGCTGATATACTTCCCCGTTCTCTAGTTCAAATGCGGTCGGCTTGCTCATCAACATAGTACTGGGAGTGTAGCCATGTTCAAGGGCAGCATAATACAAGAATGGTTTAAAGGTAGAACCGGGCATCCGTTTTGCTTCCATTGTGCGGTTAAAAGCACTCGCTTCATAATCCCGTCCCCCGACCAAAGCTTGAATCCCGCCTGTTTGTGGATCCATGGCTATAGCGCCAACTTCGATATCACTAGTCGGATTGATGGTTGCTTCGATTTGATTTTCTAACTTTTCTTGGTGCTTTGTATGCAATGTTGTCCGGATTTGAAACCCGCCGGATCGTACGTCTTCTTGATCAAGCTGCAATATTTCGGCAGACTCTTTTAATGCCGCATCTTGGAAATAGGGTCCAATTTTATCCTCTTTTCCTTCCGCTTGTTCCGCATACACTAATTCTTCCTGTACGGCCTCCTGGTAATCCTTGTCTGTAATTTTCTTTTCTTCCTGCATCAGGTTTAAAATCTGTGTCTGTCGATTCACAGCATTGGTTTCATTATTAAACGGGGAATAATAGGCCGGCCCATTCGGGACAGCGGCTAACATTGCTGATTCGGCCAACGTTAAATCTTCCGCCGATTTATTGAAAAAGTAATGACTGGCAGCCTCAATCCCATATGCCCCATGCCCATAATAAATTGTATTGATATAGCCTTCCAGAATCTCTTCTTTGGAATAAAACATTTCCAGACGAATGGTGTAAAATGCTTCCTTGATTTTTCGCACCCACGTTTTTTCATGAGACAGGTATAAATTACGCGCGTACTGCTGAGTTAATGTGCTTGCACCTTCTTTTAGGGACAGGCTCCCAATATTTTTTAAAATGGCTCCTGCAATTCGTTTAAAATCAAATCCGCTATGATCGTAAAAATGTTGATCCTCGATGACTAATGTTGCATCAACGACTTCCGGAGCCATATCCTCGATATCTATCCAATAGCGATTTTCTGCGCCCCGCTCTTCACCGATGACATCACCGGTTGCACTATAATAAATTGTATTTTGTTCGTCCGTTAAGGTTGGTGGACCTAAGAGAAAACTGATAAGATATATACCAAATGCCAAACTAACGATTAAGGCAAGTGTACCTAGGCCCACGTTAATTATTATGCGATTCTTCCGTTTATGTACTCTTTTTCTCATTATGATTAGCTCCAATGTATGTCTGCATTAGTCACATTATGGGAAAAGATGGAGATAAATAAACTTATTTTCCGTAGAAAAGAAAGGTCAACACTAAAATCTATAGTTGCTTTTAGTAAATAAATGTAGTGGTGTGACTGGTTAGCGGAGGAAAAACAGGAAGACTCCTGTGGGAAAGCGTAGTGGGAAAACCCCCGCAGGAAAAAAATGCACTTCTTTTTTCTGAGGAGGCTGAGCTCGGGGCCCACGGAAAGCGTAGTGTTTTTCCGCAGCGGCAACTATAGCTTTTCGCCAAAATACGTCGCGATAAGCCAAGATTTCTAATAAAAATGGTGGCATGTTTGTCCTAGTAAACGCTATAATGAAACAATATATGATACAATTCACTTCGGGAGCTGAGAGAGAGTTATGGATGCATTACAAAAACAGGTTCTGATCGAACTCTGCACAACCATTGATGACAATGGAGAAATGGAATATAATACGTTGACGCTTTCGGGGACACTTTTCAAGAGGAAAGAGCTTGATGTGATTACATACGAAGAAGAGACGGAAGATAATGCCACCACTAAAAATTTGATTACCATTCAAGCTGGAAAAGTTAACATCAAACGGACAGGCGCAATTTCGATGAATCAGCAGTTCCGTACCCATCAAACAACGGAAAATGTATTAAAGCATCCATATGGGACCATCCATATGGAAACATATACCAATGCTATTACATATCAGCCCCTTGATGAGAAGGACATAGGAAAATTAGTGATTTCTTATACGGTTAAACTAAATGGGCAGGAAGAACGAAAACATGAATTGACGCTAACATTGAAGGAGGAGGGTTTAGTGTGAACACCCTAACGCAAACAGAGATTACATTAAAACAACAAATTGCTGCTGCGGTTATTCAGGCAGAGCTGGCGAATTCGGAGGAATTACCGGAAATTATATTGGAAAAACCGAAAGAAAAAGCACATGGTGATTTTGCAACGAATATTGCGATGCAGCTTGCGCGTATTGCCAAGAAAGCCCCACGCGAAATTGCAGATGATATTATAGCAAACCTGGATCAATCCAAGGCTCAGGTTGAAAAGGTGGAGATTGCCGGACCGGGATTCATTAACTTTTTTATGAAAAGTGACTTTCTCAGGAATGTCATTGCCGGTATCTTGCAGGCTGGAGATAGCTATGGACAGAGCAATACTGGAGAAGGTGAACGCGTACAAGTTGAATTTGTTTCCGTAAATCCAACCGGGAACTTGCACTTGGGACATGCTCGTGGCGCGGCGTTTGGTGATGTGCTTTGTAATGTGCTTGCAGCTGCAGGCTACAACGTGGAACGTGAATACTATATTAATGATGCCGGCAATCAAATTGATAATCTCGCGCTATCGGTTGAAGCACGCTATTTGCAAGCGTTGGGCAAGGATGTAGATATGCCGGAGAGCGGCTACCGTGGGGCAGATATTGTCGAAATTGGCAAGACATTAGCCAGCGAATATGGCGATAAATGGGTAAATGCGGCAAGTGCAGATCGCTTGGCATTTTTTAAAGAGTACGGACTGAAAAAAGCACTCGGTAATATTGAACATGATCTGAGCGACTTTGGTGTTCATTTTGATCATTGGTTCTCAGAAATGACCCTGTATGAAAATGACAAAATCACAGAGGCACTTCAGACACTTGAAGCGGGGGGTTATACCTATGAAAAAGATGGAGCAACTTGGTTTCGCTCGAGCGAGTTTGGGGATGACAAAGATCGCGTATTGATAAAACAGGATGGCAATTATACGTACTTGACACCGGATATCGCTTACCACAAGAACAAGCTCGACCGTGGTTTTCATAAAATCATCAACGTATGGGGTGCAGATCATCATGGCTATGTTCCAAGAATGCGTGCTGCGATTCAAGCACTTGGTTACGCGAAGGAAAAATTTGATGTGAAAATCGTTCAAATGGTAAACCTGTTTGAAAAAGGTGAAAAACAGAAAATGAGTAAACGCGCAGGAACTGCCGTGTCCTTACGGGATTTAATGAATGAAGTTGGGGTGGACGCTACTCGTTACTTTTTCATGGCTCGCTCCAATGACTCCCAGCTTGATTTTGATATGGATTTAGCTCGTTCAGCATCTAATGATAATCCGGTTTACTATGTGCAATACGCCCATGCTCGTATCTGCACGATGCTCAAGCAGGCGCGTAATAAGGGATTCGAAGTCAACGCAGCATTCGATGGAGCCCTGTTAACATCAGAGAAAGAAGTCGACCTTCTTAAAAAACTTGGCGAATTTCCACAAACGGTAGCAGATGCAGCCGAGAAACATGTACCGCATAAAGTAACACAGTATGTATTTGACTTAAGTTCATTGCTCCACAGTTTCTATAATGCGGAGAAAGTACTCGATGCTGACAATAAAGAATTAACCCATGCTCGGATTGCCTTGATGAAAGCAGTGCGTATCACCATTGCAAATGGGCTTGGCTTAATTGGTGTATCCGCACCGGAAAGCATGTAATACAAATGGCTTCACGCTGTCTTCTACACATAGGAGGCAGCGCTTATTATTTTTATAAAATTTTCTGGTAAATAGGTTGACTGAATGATCATTCATCATTTAAAGTAGATGTACGTATACGAAATGTTGTTTTGCTTTCTAAAAGGTTGGGGCTGTACCAAAGGTTTTCGCTCTGTTGCGAAATAAAAAGCAACAATATGTGTGAAAAGAATTAGAAAAGAATACAATATTTCCGTAAAATGGAATCGCTATCATTTTTGATGTGATTAGGAAGAGGGGGGAGCGAGATGGATACATTTTTGTTGATTAACTTATTGGCGTTCATAGCCATAACGTTATACGGGTTGTACTTATTCATTAAGGTTGTAGCAACAAGAGTTTCCTATATTAAGCTCGGTCAAAAAACAGATTTTGATTGGGCGATCAAAGAGCGGTTGCACCGAATTATAAAAATCGTTTTTGGGCAGTCCAAGCTCCTGAAGGATAAGAAATCAGGTGCCATTCATGTTATGATGTTCTATGGCTTCATTCTTGTCCAATTTGGTGCCATTGATTTTTTCGTGAAAGGCCTAGCGCCGGGCAGCCACTTGCCATTTGGTAGGTTCTATCCCGGGTTTGTATTTTTCCAGGAGCTCGTAACATTAATGATTCTAGTAGCGGTAGCTTGGGCATTCTACCGTCGCTACATGGAAAAAATCGTTCGCCTAAAGCGAGGTTTCAAAGCCGGTTTAGTATTACTATTTATCGGGACGTTGATGGTATCCGTACTTGTCGGCAATGGTATGGGGCAAATCTGGCACGGCGAGGCGGCAACATGGACAGAACCTGTTGCTAGTTTCATAGCTGGGGTTTTTGGTTGGATGTCGCCGGCAGCGGCAATGGTCGTATTCTTTATTGCTTGGTGGATACATACGATTACCATTCTGACATTCCTGGTCTATGTACCACAATCCAAGCATGCACACTTAATTGCAGCTCCCATTAACGTGTTTATCAGTAAACGTGTACCGGGAAAATTAAAGAAAATCGATTTCGATATGGATGATATGGATGAAGAAAGTGAAGAAGAGATTTCATTTGGTGTTGGTAAAGTAGAAGACTTTGACCAGCGTCAGATGCTCGATTTCTATGCATGTGTGGAATGCGGACGTTGTACAGATGTCTGTCCGGCTGCCGGTACTGGGAAAATGTTGTCACCAATGGATATCATGATTAAGGTTCGCGATCATTTAACAGAGAAAGGTGCAGCAATTACCGGAAACTCGCCATGGGTTCCAGCCTATGCATTTGCTGGTTCTCAGGGAAATCAGGCAAGTGGGAAGGAAGAAGCAGCAGCGACCGTTCAACATGCAAGCTTAATTGGGGACGTGATTACAGAGGAAGAACTCAGTGGATGTACGACATGCCGTGCCTGTGAAGATGCTTGTCCGGTGAACAATGAACATGTTGGTCAAATCATTGACATGCGCCGTTACCTCGTTATGACAGAAGGGAAAATGGATCCTGATGCGCAACGCGCGGTAATGAACATCGAACGTCAAGGGAACCCTTGGGGACTGTCGAAAAAAGACCGGATTAAATGGCGTGATACGGATGATTCTGTCTCGATTCCAACCGTAAAGGAACTGCAAAAAGAAGGGAAAGATTTCGAGTATCTTTTCTGGGTAAGTTCCATGGGAGCTTATGATAGCCGCAGCCAAAAGATTGCTATTGCCTTTGCCAAGCTGATGAATCAAGCAGGTGTCAATTTTGCTATTCTAGGAAATAAAGAAGCGAATTCAGGCGATACAGCTCGCCGAATTGGAAACGAATTTTTATTCCAGGAAATTGCTGAAAAGAATATCAAAGAATTTGAGAAAAATAATGTGAAGAAGATTGTAACCATCGATCCGCATGCATACAATATTTTCAAAAATGAATACCCGGATTTCGGGTTTGAAGGAGAGGTCTATCACCATACGCAACTCCTATTTGATCTGCTCATGAATGGGAAGCTAAAACCTCGTCGTCAGATTAACCAGCGTTTGACATATCATGACTCTTGTTATTTGGGCAGATATAATGGAGTATATGACCCGCCAAGGGAAATCCTTACATCCATCCCCGGGTTGGAACTGGTAGAAATGAAACGTAATAAAGAAAATGGTATGTGCTGTGGTGCCGGCGGGGGTTTAATGTGGTCGGAAGATACAACAGGTAATCGTATTAATGTAGCCCGCACCGAGCAAGCAATGGCTGTTGAATCAACGATGATTTCCAGTGCTTGTCCATTTTGTTTAACGATGTTAAGTGATGGAACAAAGGCGAAGGATGTAGATGAAGATATCAGTACCATGGATGTTGCAGAAATTCTAGCATTATCCGTATTGGTTGAAGAAGAGGAAAAAACAGCATAAGAGGGTCACTCCTCTTATTTTGCAGAGAATGACCTGAGCGAGCGTTCAATCGCCAATTGTATTTTTAGGTGAAATCTATTTTCCAAAAGATTGGGACTGTACCAAAGGTTCGTCTTCCGAAACCAGTTGTTGTTTTTGATGCAAAAAATAGAAATTGCGATGTAGTGACAATTCTTTTGCAAGCTTGAGGGTAGGAATTCGCTACGGAAATACACTACGCGCACCTTAGGGCGGCTGTTGAGCCCCCTCAGTGCTGACGCACTCCGGGGTCTCACCGATGCCTTTGCTCCCGCCGGAGTCTCCGTGTATTTCCTCCGCTAATGTCACAGTTTCTGTCGCTAAATTTCATTCGTATTCAACACCGAACTGGTAAGAGAGCCTCGATATGTTTGATATGCTTACAAATGCAGTTTAACGGTAGGAATTGGACCACCAGCGAAATGTATTTCCGTAGCGGTATCCCTACGCTCAACCAACGCTTGCGAAGAAAATTACACACTACGGCGCTGTTTCGATCAACTACGAAGATGAAAAAGCAAAGACAGCTATAAAAGACCCTAGAGAAAAAGAGAGGATGATTTTTAATGCGAAAAACAGTGATTGTTTCTGGTGCAAGAACACCATTCGGGAAATTTGGAGGAGGTCTTCAACCATTTACTGCCGCTCGTCTTGGCGGTAAAGCCATTAGTGAGGCTTTGCGACGCGCAAGAATGGAAGACGGGGAAAATGTCGACGAAGTGATCATGGGTACGGTCTTACAAGGTGGTCAGGGACAAATACCTTCACGCCAAGCAGCCAGGGAAGCAGGTATCCCTTGGAATGTTAAAACGGAAACCATTAATAAAGTTTGTGCATCTGGACTGCGCAGTGTGACCTTGGCTGATCAGTTGATCCGTCTTGGAGATGAAGACATCATCGTTGCCGGTGGAATGGAGAGCATGAGCAACGCGCCTTATTTCCTTCCTGATGCACGGTGGGGGAACCGAATGGGCGATAAAACGGTGAAAGATATGATGGTACATGACGGTTTAACCTGTTCGTTTCACGGTGTTCATATGGGGAACTATGGAAATTCCACAGCCGAAGCGTACGGGTTAACGAGGGAAGCACAAGATGAATGGTCTTTCCGCAGTCATCAGCGTGCAGTTAAAGCAATCGAAGACGGGAAATTTGCCGAGGAGATCGTCTCAATGGAAGTACCACAGCGTAAAGGGGATCCGATTGTGGTCGATACAGATGAGGCCCCTCGCAAGGATACGACGGTGGAAAAGCTCGCCAAATTACGCCCGGCCTTTGATAAGGAAGGCACCATCACTGCCGGTAACGCACCCGGTGTGAATGACGGGGCAGCTGCCTTTGTTGTGATGGGAGATGATAAAGCAGCGCAGTTAGGCAAAACACCAATGGCAACCGTATTAGGTCATGCGGAAGTTGCTGTAGAAGCCAAAGATTTCCCACAAACACCAGGACTGGTCATTAATCAATTACTGGAAAAAACAGGTTATTCCAACGAAGATATTGACCTATTTGAAATCAATGAAGCCTTCGCTGCCGTTTCACTGGCCAGTGGCAAAATCGCCGGTATCGAACCGGAAAAAATCAATGTCAATGGAGGTGCTGTTGCATTAGGACATCCGATTGGTGCAAGTGGTGCGCGCATTATTTTAACGTTGATCCATGAGCTAAAACGTCGAGGCGGAGGCCTTGGAATCGCGGCAATTTGCAGCGGCGGTGGTCAGGGAGATGCGATGTTGATAGAAGTGCCGAAGGGGTAAGCATGGGTTGTTGGGGCGATGATTTCAATCAATCGATGCTACATCGCTCCTCTGTATTTATGCATAAAATAAGAAGGAGGAATTCCTGAAATGACCATTCAAAACATTATGGTAATAGGCGCGGGACAGATGGGAGCAGGTATTGCTCAAGCTCACGCACAGGCGGGCTTTGATGTGTTATTGCATGACATGAGCGAAGAAGCCCTCCATCAAGGACAAAAGCATATTGAAAAATGGCTTGCCCGTTCAGTTGAAAAAGAACGAATAACAGAGGAAGCTAAAGACGCAACATTGCATCGCCTGCATGTCTCTTCAACCTTAAAAGACGCTGCGTCAAGCGATTTCGTAATTGAAGCCGTTGTGGAAAATATGGATGTAAAAAAACAGGTATTTCGCGAGCTTGATGCGTTTGCACCGAACCATGCTATCTTGGCATCGAATACATCCTCTCTTCCCATTACAGAAATCGCAGCCGCAACAAATCGTCCGGAGCAGGTGATTGGTATGCATTTTATGAATCCGGTTCCAATTATGAAGCTTGTGGAAATTATCCGAGGACTGCAAACGAGTGATGAAACCTATCAAGCTATTGAAACAATCACAAATCAATTAAACAAAACACCAGTAGAGGTGAAAGACTTCCCGGGTTTTGTTTCCAATCGAGTGCTTATGCCGATGATCAATGAAGCTGTTTTCGCGGTCTATGAAGGTGTCGCTTCACCGAAAGACATTGATACGGTCATGAAACTGGGTACCAATCATCCAATGGGCCCATTAACATTGGCGGATTTTATCGGCCTCGATACATGTCTCTATATTATGGAAGTACTACATGACGGGTTTGGTGATAGCAAATATCGTCCTTGCCCATTATTAAGAAAGTATGTGAAAGCAGGTTGGCTGGGGAAAAAATCCGGCCGGGGCTTTTACCAGTATGATTAATTGTGAGAGGGTGCAACCCGGATGAACATGGATTTTTCAGAAGAGCAGGAAATGATGCGCAAAATGCTGCGCAATTTTGCCCGCGATGAAGTTGCAAAAGAAATCGAACGCATGGAACAAAAGGATCGTTTTCCAAAAGAAATCATTCAAAAGATGGGCGCCCTTGGCTTCATGGGGATTCCCATTCCATATGAATACGGTGGAAGCGGGATGGATTTCAGTTCCTATATCCTAGCGATCCATGAGTTGTCCAAGGTAAGCGCGACGATTGGTGTCATATTATCTGTACATACATCTGTCGGAACCAATCCAATCCTTAAATTTGGAAACGAGGATCAGAAGAATCATTACTTACCCAAACTTGCCTCAGGACAGTATCTGGGTGCGTTCGCAGTAACCGAGCCAGCCGCCGGATCCGATGTTTCCAGCATGAAAACAACGGCCAAAAAGCAAGGCGATTCCTATATATTAAATGGCTCCAAAGTATTTATTACCAATGGCGGAGAGGCAGATACATACATTACCTTTGCCCGGACTGGCGAAGAATCGATTAGCGGGTTTATTGTCGAAAAAGATACGCCCGGGCTAACAATCGGAAAAAAGGAAAGGAAAATGGGACTGCATGGATCAAGCACGGTCCAATTACATTTTGACCAATGTACCGTTCATGAGGAACAGCTTCTTGGCAGTGAGGGGGATGGATTTCGGATTGCGTTGGCCAATTTGAATATTGGACGAATTGGTATCGCAGCACAAGCCCTCGGGATCGCAGAAGCAGCGCTGGAACATGCGGTAAGTTATGCGAAAGAACGGGAACAATTCGGGAAACCGATCGCACGTAACCAAGGCGTTTCTTTTAAACTGGCTGATATGGCAACAGAAGTGGAAGCAGCTAAATTATTCGTTTATAACGTGGCATCCATGGTGGAGCGTAATCTACCATGTAGTAAAGAAGCATCCATGGCCAAAATGTATGCATCCAAAACAGCCATGAACACTGCTATTGAAGCGGTGCAAGTGCACGGGGGCTATGGATATACGGAAGATTACAACGTGGAACGACTGTTTCGTGATGCTAAAGTTACCGAAATTTATGAAGGAACCAATGAGATCCAACATATGGTCATTGCAAAAAATCTGCTAAGCGATTAAGGAGGGGAATGGAGATGCATTTTCAAGCAACGGAAGAACAGGAAATGTTGCGTAAAATGGTCCGTGATTTTGCCAAGAATGAGGTAGCACCAACGGCAGCAGAACGCGATGAAGAGGAGCGCTTTGACCGAAATATTTTTGATCAAATGGCCGAACTGGGGCTAACCGGAATTCCATGGCCGGAGGAATATGGTGGAATTGGCTCCGATTTCCTCAGCTATTGTATGGCAGTGGAAGAATTATCGCGGGTATGTGCATCAACTGGTGTAACGTTATCTGCCCATATTTCCTTAGCGAGTTGGCCGATATATACGTATGGAAACGAAGCCCAAAAGAATAACTTTCTCTTCCGCTTGGCAACCGGTGAAGCGCTTGGAGCATACGCATTGTCGGAACCAGGTGCGGGCAGCGATGTTGCTTCCATGAAAACGACCGCAAAAGAAGACATAGATCACTATGTATTAAATGGCAGTAAAGTATGGATCACCAATGGTGGCGTTGCAGATATTTATATTGTTTTTGCAAAAACGGACGCAGATGCGAAACATAAAGGAATCAGCGCATTCATTGTCGAAAAAGGCACAGAAGGATTCACCTTTGGGAAAAAAGAAAAGAAACTTGGAATTCGCGCATCGCCTACGACAGAGCTTATATTTGAAAATTGCCGTGTTCCTAAGGAAAATATGCTAGGAGAAAAAGGCGAGGGATTCAAAATAGCGATGACAACCCTGGATGGCGGTCGTAATGGAATAGCTGCACAGGCACTGGGTATTGCTCAAGGCGCGCTTGATGCTTCTGTTGACTATGCAAAGGAACGGGAACAGTTTGGTAAGCCGATTGCTGTTAATCAAGGAATATCATTCAAACTAGCTGATATGGCAACCGAGGTAGAAGCCGCCCGCCTATTAACTTATCAAGCGGCATGGCTGGAATCAGAAGGGAAATCTTATGGGAAAGCATCCGCCATGTCGAAGCTATACGCCGGTGATGCTGCCATGCGAACAACAGTGGAAGCGGTCCAAGTATTCGGTGGTTATGGTTACACGAAAGATTATCCGGTAGAACGCTACATGCGTGATGCGAAAGTCACACAAATTTATGAAGGAACGAACGAGATACAGCGCGTTGTGATTGGGCGCATGTTGACGAAGTAAAAGCAAATCTGAATCGATCGAGCACACCACAAATTCAAGCAACAAAGCATCAAATGAACGCCATAAGAAAGGATGTACGTTATGTGCGGAATTATGGAATGCATGCAAAACAAAAAAGTCAGATGGAATACGATGCTTCAAAAGGAGTTCTCGGTGCATGGACTTGAAAAAGGGAAGAGGTGCCCAATATGAATCAGCGCAAAGTCCTTTCCTCTGTAAAAGATCAGGAACTCGTTGAGAAACGGCGCAGTCAAATGATTCAAGGAGCGATTACCCTTTTTAAGGAAAAAGGATTTCACCGCACAACAACAAGAGAAATTGCAAAAGAATCAGGTTTTAGCATTGGAACACTATATGAATACATCCGTACGAAGGAAGATATTTTATTCCTTGTTGTTGATTCCATTCATCACCGGGTTCGTGACAGTCTGGAAGCAAAAATAGATTTAAAACACCCGTCTGTTGAGAATTTGGTTTCCTTACTTGACTCCTACTTTCGGCTAATGGATGATATGCAGGAGGAAGTGCTTATCCTCTATCAGGAAGTCAAATCGTTGAAACAAGAAGCCAGGGCATATGTGCTTCGTAAAGAACGTGACATGGTAGGGATGTTGGAACATGCTATTGTAGCCTGTTTGCCAAATGAAGTTTCCAAGCAAGCTGCTCAGCTCTTAGCAAATAATATTTTTGTACATGGACAGATGTGGGGATTTCGAAGGTGGATACTGCAAAAGCAATTTACCCTTGATGAATATATTGATAGACAGATACATTACATTTTCCATGGATTGGCAATGGAAGCTACATAAAAATTATGAAAGGGGAGCGGACGATACCGGAGAAAAAGGAGCGAATTTGCCCATACGACGCTGCCCGGAAGTGCCGGCTGATTAGGGCTTCTTCCTGTAGCAGAGAAGTGAGTTGTTTGGATCGACAGCGCCCGTCAGCATTTCGTACACTTATAACAGTAGTTTCGGCATTGGATACATGTTTCCGGACTCTGTATCAAACTAGCGTAGTATCGATGTACAGTGGCGCAGGCCTCAACATCTCCAAATAAGAGGAGTTGAGAAAACAATTTGGTTTTCTCAACTTTTTTGCTAGCATATTCAGGTAAGATTTGTTTATAATGTAAGATATGGTTTTATTTGCGTAGGGTAAGTATAATGGAGTATCAACAAGGCTAATGGCCTTATTATATATGTAAAGGGAGTGCGTTACCGTGAGCTTAGAGCAATATAGCCACGAAGAAGTGAAACAAATGGCAATGATCGAATTGGCTAATTCTGTGTTAATGGATGAAAAAAAGTCGCTTCATTTTAGAGAGGTTTTTGACAAAGTTGCTGAGCTAAAAGATTTCTCTGAAGAAGAAAAAACAGCGAATATTGCACAGTTTTATACGGATTTAAACGTCGATGGGCGCTTTATTACACTCGGTGAAAATACGTGGGGGTTGAAACGCTGGTATCCAGTGGAAAAGATGGATGAAGAAGGTAGAGCTTCGAAGAAAAAGAAAAAGGCGAAGGTAACCAAAGAAAAGACAAAAGAAAAACCAAAGAAAGAAAAGAGAGAAGAAGACGAGGAAATTCATCTGGATGACGAAGAACTTGATATTGTTGACGAGGACATCGATGAAATGATCGATGAATTAGGTGACGAAGGCAAGATGTTTGATGAAGATGAAGAAATCGTCGGAATTGAAGATGAGGCTGTGAATGAGGAAGAATCGATGGATGAGGATGAAGAAGAAAAAACATAAAGCTAATTGTGATCTTTTAGAACTTTTCCTATCCGGCAAAAAAGGCTGACTATGATTATAGTCTGTCTTTTTTGTCTGTGGCTTTTATAATTGTAAACACCCAAGATGATATAAAAAAAGAGAAACAATAAGACTTTATAAGAAGGGTTATATATGGAACTTGAATTGAATTATGTTAAGAATGAAGGGGATGTACAAAAATTCGCAGAGAATTACTATGCTTTTAGTTTGAATGCAAGAAAAACAAAAAAATGGTACTTTGTTTTAGCCATAATAGTAGCATTAATAATTACCTATCCGATACATAAATCATTTGAAGATGGGGCAATTCCTTATTTACTCATGTTTATTATTATATTAATCCCGAGCTCTATTTATATGGTCAACAATCATAAAAAACATATTATAGAAAGTATTAATAAAAGACATACCTCAAAAGATTTAGGTATCTTAGGAGAACATAAAGCTTTCTTATCTGATGATGAAATTCGTATAACATATCTCCCCAATGATACAAAAAGACAAAGAAATATGACGAATAAATGGGATGACTTTGATTTTTATAACAGAGATGGAGACCATTTTTTTCTCTATATTAATAAG
This sequence comes from Virgibacillus sp. NKC19-3, assembly GCF_019837165.1. NCBI lineage: Bacteria > Bacillati > Bacillota > Bacilli > Caryophanales > Bacillaceae > Virgibacillus > Virgibacillus saliphilus. The sequence goes on along the minus strand of NZ_JAGYHC010000001.1, from coordinate 3,617,700 downwards.
AGTGACCTTATTTATCATATAAAAGCTGGAGAAAAAGCTGCTGAGGATGTTGATCAATTTTTGCAGAGACAAGGATTGATGAAACAAGAGAGAAACCAGAAATAAATATAGAATAAATGGCAAACTCCGAACAATAGATACATTTTGAATCAGCTCGGAGTTTGTCATTATAGTGTGATTTGTTTTTATAAAAACCATTCCGATGAAGTAGTGAAGGTCATAATTGAACCCTAGGGTTTGTCAAATAAAGTGTGTAAGTTAATTCTTACTCCAGATATTTTAAAACCCTATCGTGAAGATTTTGATGTAGGAGGAGTTGGTTCATAACCATGGACCAGTTTTGGATATGGCCACCCATGGAGTTAAAGAAAATGTCTTCAACTCCTCTCGCTTTGATTTCACCAAATATCTGCATCATTTATGCTTGCTTTCCTTTATGTAGCCAGAAATGGTATAAATAATATATTTCCTTACATGGCCAATAGATTTGGAGGCATAAAAATGTGAGTAATCTTTCTTGTAGTACAAACATCAACATTAATATAATTTCGGCTTTACTTTCAATTAACAACAACTACTTGAAAAAGCGACAAACTACGAATTATGATGAACGTACAAAATTAAAGGAAGGGAAAATGCAGGCGTTAGCATTAAACTCTTGGCTAGTGAGCATGGGTTGGATTGTCTTGAATTTATTGGTTAGTAAAGCAATACTTAGAGGAGTTGAATGTGAGGTTCAGTGAAAATCTAGTATCTACAAATGTTTCGAATATGGAATAATATCGACGGTCTTAAAAAGTATAAAGTGGAACATTATAAACGGGAGGGTTATCTATGGAAATTGAATTGAATTATATTAAAAATGAAGAGGATATACAAAAATTTGCAGAGAATTACTATGAATTTAGTTTACATGCAAAAAAAAATAGAAACGTATCGATTTTTATTGCTATTTTTTTCTCATTAGTAGGGGCTTTATTACTTTATTCAGTTTTTAAGGAAGATGGTCCATTAACATATTTAGCTGCTCTTGTTCTCCTACTAATTATAACAATACCTATAAGTATTAAAGGAAATAAAGATCAGTATATAAAAGAAATAAAAAAACAACTGGTATCATATGATATTGGATCCTTAGGAAAACATAAAGCTATTTTATCCGATAATGAAGTCCATGTGTCATACTTACCTAATAACCAAAAAAAAGAAAGAAATATGACGAATAAATGGGATGACTTTGATTTTTATAACAGAGATGGAGACCATTTTTTTCTCTATATTAATAAGAGCGATCTTATTTATCATATAAAAGCTGGAGAAAAAGCTGATACTATTGATGATCTTCTAAGGGAAAAAAGATTATCGAAACAGGAAAAAAACAAAAAATAAATTATATTGTATATAAATTTCCTCTAAAGATAGATTTTTAATCCTCCATTAGGGGTTAATAAATCTACATGTTTGTAACTACCGTTCTCTACCTATATCATCTAAAATTAGAAGAGCAATTTACCAGCTGCAATTTGAGCTACTATTAGTGCACTTAGTGCGGATTTAAAAGTTGTTGTTGAATTCTATTGGGAAGTTGATTACAAAGGTAATCTGTTTAATAATCAAATGGATGTATTGACTTTTTAATATGGCCGTTTATTTACATATCTTTTCATGTATAATAAAATGTGAAAAATCTAAAACATGAAAAAGAGGTGCAATATGAAAAAAACTTTTAAATTATTAGGGTGGAGTTTAGGTATTGTATCAACACTTGGTGTTGCTCTTTATTTTATAAGTTCAAGCGCTATAGTATCTGAGGGTTCAATAGATGAAAAACAGGTTCAGCCAGTAAAACATAATGCTAGTAATAATGAGAAAAAAGAAGAAAATCCATTTGGTGGCTATATACAACAAAAAGATTTAACAGACAAAAATTTCAATGATTATATTCATTATATGTCACACCAGAAAATTGATGCAGATAGCAAATGGGGATTCTATCAAATAACAGATGAACGCATCGATTGGCTTTTAGAAGGATTAGCAAAAACATTGGTTAATTTAGAAGAAGAAGAAAAATTTAAAACTATTTTGGAAAGATGGAAGGAAGATGATTTTTCTCAAATAGACAAAGATCATAATTTAGTTTATGAATCTCGGGGTGAACCAACAACTGGAAAAGCAACAGGGATTTTAAGCGAAACAGAAGAACGGAAATACATTCAAAATACGAAAGAGATAATGGAAGAATAAGTATCTTTAATATTTATCGTTTTCCGACAGAAGACTCCCTCTTCAATCGTGTGAAGGGCAAAGCTCAACGATAAGGGGGGAGATGAATGAAGGTTAGGCGATAGCCTAAAGGTTTTTTGCCGCTCCCTTAATATCTTAATGATATCATCCGTCTTAGATAAGGGAAAAGCTGACTTAGAATGAAATTAGATAGCAATAACCATTCCGTATTCTTCATGTATTACCATCTTGTTCTAGTTGAGAAATATCGTAGAAAAGTCTTGGTGACAAGGCATCTGACTATGCTAAGGATATTTGGTCAAGAAGTTTTTGCTGACGAACTACTGGTGGTTCTCCCATCCATGTAGTCATGAAATATATTGAAAATCAAGGAATGAAGGGAGGCGGAAGCAATGCGAGTCCATAAAGGATATAAGTTTCGTATCTATCCAAATAAAGAACAAGAAATCCTAATCTCTAAAACAATCGGTTGTTCTCGCTTTGTATTCAATCATTTTCTAGCACAATGGAACGATGTTTACAAAGAAACAGGTAAAGGATTGACTTATCATTCGTGTTCAGCGAAACTTACACAGCTAAAAAAGGAATTGTTTTGGTTAAAAGAAGTGGACAGCATTGCTATTCAGTCATCACTTAAAAGCCTTGCTGATTCCTATAGTCGTTTTTTCAAGAAACAAAATAAGGTACCACGATTTAAGTCTAAAAAGCATAAAGTACAATCCTATACAACCAAGCATACGAATGGGAATATTGCCATTGTAGGTAATAGAATCAAGTTGCCAAAACTTGGTCTTGTACGTTTTGCCAAAAGTCGTGACGTGCAAGGGCGTATTTTTAATGCAACGATTAGACGGAATCCCAGTGGCAACTATTTCGTATCTATTCTTGCAGAAGTAGAAGTACAACCATTGGAGAAAACGGAATCATCTATTGGCATAGACTTAGGTATTACTGATTTTGCCATTCTTTCAGATGGCCGCAAGTTTGACAATCATAATTTTACCTCAAACATGGAAATGAAACTAAAACGGGAACAGCGAAAACTGTCAAGACGTGCGTTACATGCTAAAAAGAATGGTATGAACCTTCTTGATGGAAAAAACTATCAGAAACAAAAGATAAAAGTTGCTAGATTGCACGAAAGATTGATGAACCAACGTGAAGACTTCCTTCACAAGTTAAGTACAGAAATAATCAAAAACCACGATATTATCTGTATCGAAGATTTGAGTATCAAAGGAATGTTACGTAATCATAAGTTAGCAAAATCCATCTCTGATGTGTCATGGTCTGCTTTTGTAACTAAATTAGAATACAAAGCGAAGTGGTACGGTAAAACAATTGTGAAAATAAGTAGATGGTTTCCATCTAGTCAAGTATGTTCCGGTTGTGGACATCAAGACGGGAAAAAATCGCTTGAAATAAGGGATTGGACTTGCCCTGTTTGCCATGAACATCATGACAGAGATGTAAATGCTAGTAAAAACATATTGGTCGAAGGCTTACGAACATTAGCTTTGACTTAAATAAAAATATAGAACCGTAGGAATCTACGGGGGTAGCTTGGTCCATAAGAGACACCGCTGTTGACAAAGAAATACGTTAACAAGTATGCTCTGTTCCCAAGAATCTCCCACTTCAATCTACCGCAAGGTCGATAAGTGGGGGTAGTTCAAAATCATACTATACCAATAAATAGGTGCCTTATATTCGGGATCACAGTATTTTTATGCTTGTCTATTTTGTCTTGACTCAATAAATTTTTAATATACTTAGAGATGTTTTTCCTTTTATCCCGCTTGACTTATCCAAGCCTTATGTTTACAATTTTTATTGGGCTCTTTAAATTTAGCTATGTTTAAGCGTTTCCCCTGACTCGTTGGGGGAGGCGCTTTTATTATTTTTTATGTGTTTTTGCACACAATAATAGACAGCCAATATGAAGAAAGAGGGATTATAGTGACGAAATATATATTTGTTACAGGAGGCGTTGTTTCTTCCTTGGGAAAAGGAATAACAGCTGCTTCATTGGGCCGCTTATTGAAAAATCGCGGGTTGAAGGTAACCATTCAAAAATTCGATCCATACCTGAATGTGGATCCTGGGACGATGAGCCCGTATCAGCATGGAGAGGTCTTTGTGACAGAGGATGGAGCAGAAACAGATCTGGATTTAGGGCATTATGAGCGGTTTATCGATAATAATTTAAATAAATACAGCAATATAACAACAGGGAAGGTCTATTCTAGCGTCATCCGCAAAGAACGCCGTGGAGATTATCTTGGCGGTACCGTTCAAGTTATCCCTCATATTACGAATGAAATTAAAGAACAGGTATTTCGTGCTGGTGCTGCTACAAAGGCAGATGTCGTTATTACTGAAATTGGTGGTACAGTCGGTGATATTGAATCACTTCCATTTCTTGAAGCCATTCGCCAAATTAAGAGTGATGTTGGCAGAGAGAGTGTCATGTATATTCACTGTACGCTTGTTCCATATATCAAAGCAGCTAGTGAAATGAAGACAAAACCTACCCAGCACAGTGTTAAGGAATTACGTTCACTGGGAATTCAGCCGGATACAATTGTTTTACGAACAGAGCAGGAGATTAGTAAAGGCATGAAGGAAAAAATTGCTTTGTTCTGTGATATCAATGAACAAGCAGTTATCGAGTTGCGCGATGCCGATACACTTTATCAAGTGCCGATTTCCTTGCAGGAACAACATTTGGACCAGTTAACATGTGAGCATTTTGGACTGGATTGCCAAGAAGCCAATATGGATGAATGGCGAGAACTTGTAGGTAGAGTACAAAATCTTTCCAAAAAAGTTGACATCGGTATTGTTGGAAAATACGTAGAATTGCCGGATGCTTATCTTTCTGTAACGGAGGCGCTGAAACATGCCGGCTACCCCTATGATGCAGATATTTCGATTCATTGGATCAACTCAGAGGAACTGGATACAGCATCTATACAAAAAGAATTAGCTTATGTGGATGGTATCCTTGTACCAGGTGGATTTGGTGATCGAGGAATTGAAGGGAAAATCGAAGCTATTCGCTACGCACGTGAAAATAAAGTTCCATACTTTGGTATATGTCTAGGTATGCAGCTGGCGACCGTGGAATTCGCACGGAATGTACTCGGCCTGACAGATGCACATTCAGCAGAAATTAATCCGAAAACAACACATCCTGTCATTGATTTGTTGCCGGAGCAAAAGCATATTTCTGACATGGGAGGCACGTTAAGACTTGGCCTATATCCAGCCAGTTTGAAAGATGGTACCAAAGCAAAGGAAGTATACGATCATGCGGACATGATTGAGGAACGCCATCGCCATCGCTATGAATTTAATAATGATTACCGTGATCAAATGGCAGAGAATGGGTTTCTGTTCTCCGGTGTAAGTCCTGATGGAAGATTGGTGGAAATGATCGAGATTACGGATCACCCATGGTTTGTAGCAAGTCAATTTCATCCGGAATTCACCTCACGCCCAACAAAAGCACAACCACTGTTTAAAGGGTTTATTGGAGCTGCAATCGATCATCAACGAAATAAATAAAGCGAAAGAGCCTCGGGTCATACGTACACTTACGTCCGGGGCTCTTTATATGAGTTAAGAAAAACCATGGCCGCCCCTCTATCATAAAATAGCCAATCGGCTCAAAAAAGGTGCAGATAGAAAACGCGATGTGGTTTCACCATGTTCCGTGTTCTCTAAGAATCCGCACACTCAACTACCCTTTCACGCCTTTTTACCAATTGTATTCCCCCTCAAAAAAACAACTAAATGGAGATAATTCTGTAACATAGCAGGTTTTTCCAGCCTAAATATAGAAATTGTACATGGCTGTTAGATTAGAAAAGAGGGGGGAAGTATCGGTTTGCAGAAGAAAATCTTAGTAGTGGATGATCAAGCGGGCATCCGTTTATTATTAACAGATCTTTTTACAAGTAAAGGGTATCATGTAGCTACTGCTACAACAGGCAAAGAAGCTTTAGAAATGATAAATACTAGTCCTTTTCATTTAATTATCGTGGATTACAGACTCCCAATTTATAACGGGCCTGAAATATTAGATCAATTACATCAAAATGAGCAAGAAATTCCAGCATTACTAATGAGTGGTTTGGAAGAGTCTATAAAGGAGGAAGTATCTCGGTACAGTCAGGTAAAAGCTGTTTTAACAAAGCCATTTGATGTAGATCAAATGGTAGAAATTGTAAAATCTGTGATAGGCTAATTCATACAAATGTTGCGACATGAGCCGCAAATTGGTATTCTTGTACTGTAAGTGTATGTTCAAAAAGGAGGATAAAGGGGAACGAGGTGACAAGATGCCCTTATGAATGCCACTTTAACCGCACTTTTAGAACAATTTTGTACGTGGGATGGTTTTAAAAAATAATAAAACATAGAGTGGAGGAGATTAAAGATGAAATTTTTTATTGACTCGGCAAATATTGATGATATACGTTCAGCAAATGCATTAGGGATTCTAGCGGGTGTAACAACAAACCCAAGCCTCGTAGCGAAAGAAGGGGTATCTTTTCATGAGCGTTTAGCTGAAATTACGGATGAGGTATCAGGCTCTGTCAGCGCAGAAGTTATCTCAGAAGATGCACAAGGGATGATCGAAGAAGGGAAGGAACTTGCTGCAATTTCGGAGAATATTACCGTGAAAGTTCCAATGACACTTGAGGGCCTAAAGGCAGTGAAGGCACTAGCTGACTTGAATATTAAAACAAATGTAACACTCATTTTTAATGCCAATCAGGCGCTTTTGGCCGCACGAGCTGGCGCATCCTATGTATCACCATTTTTAGGGCGACTGGATGATATAGGTCAGGATGGAATGGATTTAGTTTCAACCATTTCAGCTATTTTTAAGGAGCATAATATCCATACCGAAATCATCGCTGCATCGATCAGGCATCCATTACATGTGACAGATGCTGCACTGAATGGAGCCGATATTGCAACCATTCCAATGAAAGTCATTGATCAGCTTGTTAAACATCCATTAACCGATCAAGGAATAGAAAAATTCCTTGCAGACTGGAAAAAGCAAAATTAATCGCATGAAATTGGAAATGATGCACAAAATAAGAGTAAAAAGGAAAATTAGACGATGCACGTGAATAGTGACAGAGTTGCTTCCTTTATTCTGTACGTTGAAAGGTGAGGGTTTCCAGATGGAAAAAATGGTAATTGAAGGTGGCCACCTGTTAAATGGTCAGGTTCGGATCAGTGGTGCAAAAAATAGCGCTGTTGCTTTACTACCCGCGTCCATATTAGCTGATTCCGATGTTACAATAGAGGGACTGCCGGAGATTTCGGATGTGTATACACTTGGTGGTTTGCTGGAGGAAATTGGTGGAGACGTCTCGTGGGCGGATAACCAAAACATAAATATAAGTCCACAGCATATGGTGTCCATGCCATTGCCGAATGGAAAAGTAAAAAAACTTCGTGCTTCCTACTATTTCATGGGTGCCATGTTGGGTAAATTTAATAAAGCAGTAATTGGCCTCCCCGGAGGATGCTATTTGGGCCCACGTCCGATTGATCAGCATATTAAGGGGTTTGAAGCGCTTGGAGCTGAAGTCACCAATGAACAAGGAGCCATCTACCTACGTGCAGAAGAGCTTAGAGGTGCTCGTATTTATCTGGATGTCGTCAGTGTTGGTGCAACGATTAATATCATGCTCGCTGCCGTGAGGGCAAAGGGAAAAACCACCATTGAAAATGCTGCCAAAGAACCGGAGATTATTGATGTAGCCACATTGTTAACAAATATGGGCGCGAAAATAAAAGGTGTCGGCACGGATGTTATTCGTATTGAAGGCGTCCCTCACCTGCATGGGTGTACGCATACGATTATCCCAGACCGTATTGAAGCTGGTACGTATGCCATTGCAGCTGCTGCACAAGGAGAAAAAGTGCTCATTGACAATGTCATTTCCCAACATATAGAATCTGTATTGGCCAAATTACGGGAGATGGGTGTATCGATAGAGGAAAATGATGAACAACTTTTAATCACACCGAAGGCACCGCTAAAAAGCGTGGATATAAAAACATTGGTGTATCCGGGATTCCCTACAGACCTCCAGCAGCCTTTTACATCTTTATTAACAAAAGCATTAAATACAGGCGTGATTACAGATACGATTTACACGGCACGTCTTAAGCATATTGACGAGTTAAGGCGCATGAATGCTACAATAAAGGTCGAGGGCGGTTCAGCGATCGTATCAGGCCCTGTTCGACTGGAAGGTGCAAAAGTAAAAGCAACCGATCTGCGAGCAGGCGCCTCTCTGATTGTTGCTGGGTTAATGGCTGAAGGCTTAACGGAAATAACCGGCCTGGAGCACATTGACAGAGGATATGAAAAAATCACAGAGAAATTACTTAGCCTCGGTGCAAATGTATGGCGGGAAGAAATGTCAGAAGCAGAAATCGTCCACTTTCAAAATTCATAAATTCGGTTTTGGATAGCTTATTGGCGATCTTCCTGCTTCTAAAAGCCGCTGATGCTTTTCATACATAAATAGTCCTTTGGGATGAGGATAAGGATATTTGAATGAAAAGGGAGAGGAAATACATGGAAAGAAGTTTGACGATGGAATTAGTTCGTGTGACAGAGGCTGCCGCACAAAAATCAGCTCGCTGGATGGGAAGAGGTAAGAAGGAAGAAGCAGATGATGCAGCAACTACAGCGATGCGTGATGTCTTTGATACCATTCCCATGCAAGGGACGGTTGTAATTGGGGAAGGCGAGAGAGACGAAGCCCCAATGCTTTATATCGGCGAGGAACTTGGTACCGGAGCGGGCCCGGGAGTAGATGTAGCCGTCGATCCACTGGAAGGTACGGATATTGTTGCGCAAGGCTCCTGGAATGCACTCGCTGTTATTGCTATTGCGGATAGGGGAGCACTGTTGCATGCGCCGGATGTGTATATGCAAAAAATTGCAGTAGGCCCGGAATCGGTAGGTAAAATTGATATAAATGCCCCTGTTTATGACAATTTACAAGCAGTTGCCCATGCAAAAAATAAAAATATAGAAGATGTGGTTGCAACTGTTTTGGATCGCCCGCGTCATGCGAAATTGATTGAGGAAATTCGTGCAACCGGCTCCCGAATTAAGTTAATCCCAGCTGGGGATGTAGCAGCGGCAATGAATACAGCTTTTGATGATACCGGAGTGGATATTTTGCTTGGAACTGGCGGCGCCCCGGAAGGTGTACTTGCTGCGGCAGCGCTAAAATGTTTAGGTGGAGAAATTCAAGGGAAATTAGCTCCGGCCAATGACGAGGAAAAGGCACGCTGCACTAAAATGGGCATTACAGACTTAAACAAAGTATTCTACATGGATGACCTTTGCAGTGGGGATGACGCTATTTTCGCTGCAACAGGCGTAACAGATGGGGAGCTCTTGCAAGGTGTTCAGTTTAAAGGATCAAAGGCAACAACGGAAACTATTGTTATGCGGGCAAAAAGCGGCACGGTCCGTTTCATTGATGGCAAACATAGTCTACAGAAAAAGCCTGACCTTGTTATGAAATCCTAATATAAGTGTGTGTGCTCGGAATGAGTTGGCTGCGAGTGCGTATGAATGCTTATCTTACTCGAAAACCATTACACTCGAGGGCATTATCATGTCACAGGCGTCGAAAGTTCGAGGTTGTAAGCTCCTGAGCGTGGTCTTCCAAAGCAGAAGCTCTCCTACGATAGGTCATTTTTACCGGATTTTTTAAAACATCATTTATTACAAACCATGTCCCTTCTAATCACCATGTTAGCTGATTGAAGAAGGGGCATCGTTTTTCTATGAAAAATCTAGTAAATATTTAAAATAGAGTTGAATGTTATGGCTTAAACGTGTAACATGGTTATATGTTTAATAAGCATATGAGTTGGCTACGATATGTAAATAAACACTTTTTTCTAGCGTAAGAACTTCTATCAGCTTCTGATCATTCTTCATCTCTATCAGGGACTACCTTCCGTGAAAGATCTTTTATCAAATATCGTAATACAAAAATTAAAAATGAGTAGGCGTGGTGATTTTATGGCTACATTAACAATCTCTCAATTAGAGACATTAACACTAAAAGAAATTTATGCGTTAGCGAAGGAATATAAAATATCCTATTACGCAAAATTAACGAAAAAAGAACTTATATTTGCTATTTTAAAAGGACAGGCAGAACAAGATGGCTTCTTATTTATGGATGGTGTATTGGAGATTATCCCCTCAGAGGGATTTGGCTTTCTAAGACCCATTAATTATTCCCCGAGCGCAGAAGATATTTACATTTCCGCTTCGCAAATTCGCAGGTTTGACCTCAGGAATGGGGATAAAGTATCTGGAAAGGTTCGTCCACCGAAGGAAAATGAGCGTTATTATGGTTTGCTGCATGTTGACGCGGTAAACGGCATGGACCCGGATACATCCAAAGAACGTGTTCATTTTCCGGCACTGACCCCACTGTATCCGGATCGATTGATGAATTTGGAAACAGATTCAAAAAGGCTCTCTACCCGCATTATGGATCTAATGACTCCGGTTGGATTCGGTCAACGTGGGCTTATTGTTGCACCACCAAAAGCTGGTAAAACAATGCTATTAAAAGAAATCGCAAACAGTATTTCAGAAAATCACCCGGACGCCAAATTAATTATCTTGTTGGTGGATGAGCGCCCTGAGGAAGTAACAGATATTGAGCGTTCTGTATCTTCTGATGTAGATGTTGTCAGTTCCACTTTTGATGAAGTTCCTGAAAGTCATATTAAGGTTTCGGAGCTTGTATTGGAAAGAGCCATGCGTTTAGTTGAGCACAAACGTGATGTGATTGTGTTGATGGACAGTATTACAAGGCTCGCACGTGCATATAACCTAGTGATTCCGCCAAGCGGCCGTACACTATCCGGTGGTATCGACCCGGCAGCATTTCACCGTCCGAAGCGATTTTTCGGTGCTGCAAGAAACATCGAGGAAGGCGGAAGCTTCACTGTTCTTGCTACAGCTTTAGTCGATACAGGCTCTCGTATGGATGATGTTATATATGAGGAGTTCAAGGGTACCGGAAACATGGAGCTACATCTTGACCGCAATTTGGCAGAGCGCCGAATTTTTCCTGCGATCGATATTCTGCGTTCCAGTACGCGAAAAGAAGAATTGCTTGTTGATAAAGGTCAGCTTGATAAAATGTGGGCCATCCGCAAAACCATGCAAGATTCCCACGATTTCCTCGAACGCTTCCTAAGAAGATTGAAAGCATCCAACACAAATGAGGAATTTTTCCAATTAATGGATGAGGAAATGAAGCGCAAAGGAACGAAGAGATAGCGTTAGTAGGGTGAATGAAGTGCGATGAGGATCGTTTTTTCGTAAACAATTAATGCCGGCCTATTGCAATCAGAATTCCATACTGTTATAATCTTTTTATGTGAGTTTAGATAGGGTATTTGCCTATAACGTCTAATGTATAACTCTGTTTCAATCGATTCAGGGCAAAAAGGAGTGGAAAGACATGAAAAAGGACATTCATCCCGAGTATAGAAAAGTAGTATTTTTGGATACTAGTTCAGATTTTAAATTCTTAACCGGTTCAACACAAAATTCAGACGAAACCATTGAATGGGAAGATGGCAACACGTATCCATTAATCCGTGTTGAAATCAGTTCAGATTCACACCCATTCTACACAGGTAAACAAAAAGCGGACAAAGTCGGCGGACGTGTAGACCGATTCAAGAAGAAATATAATATGAAATAAAAAGTGAAGCCGAAGCTTGATGCGTAAAAGGCATCGGTAACGATTGCTTCCATTCGAGGCATAATAAGAAGAAAACAGGCAAAACGTCTATATTTTGTCTGTTTTTTTCTTTTAAAATAAGTTATAAATAGTAAAGTAATGGAAACGAATATAGTACATAAGGACAATGGAAGAAGGGGGTTCCCTCATGTATCAATGGCAACAACATGGTTGGGTGGAAGTAATTTGTGGTAGCATGTTTTCCGGAAAATCAGAGGAATTAATCCGTCGCGTTCGCCGTGCAACATACGGGAATTTATCTGTGCGTGTTTTTAAACCGGTAATGGATACTAGGTATGAGAATAAATCTGTTGTATCACATAGTGGATCTTCCACCGTAGCACGCCCTGTAAAAAGCGCGGATGAAATTTTGGAGAATATAAATGAAAACTTGGATATCATCGGAATTGATGAGGCGCAATTTTTCGATGAACCTATTATCAACGTGGTAAATCAGCTCGCGAGTCAAGGATTTCATGTCATCATTGCAGGTCTGGACACTAATTTTCGTGGGGAGCCATTTGGCGCCATGCCCAAACTAATGGCATTAAGCGAATCTGTAACAAAATTAAACGCCATTTGTCCAATATGCGGAGCTCCTGCCAGTCGTACCCAGCGTCTCATTGATGGTCGTCCGGCATCATATGATGATCCGACTATTTTAGTAGGTGCTTCTGAATCCTATGAACCAAGATGTCGCCACCATCACGAAGTCCCAAAAAAAACAAGTGATAAAGCCTCAAGTGATCTGTCTGAGGTATCGAAGTAAAAGAGCGCCGGAATGGTGCTCTTTTTTCGTTGAATGGCAGTGGGAGAAGCGGGACGGTGTGGTGAATGCTGAATCAGGTGGAGTGAAAGCCGAACCGAGTAGCAAAGAAGCCGAAGCGTGTTGGGCGAAAGCTGAAGCGGATGAGCAGAAAGCCGAAACGTGCTGGGCGAAAGCTGAAGCGGATGGCGCGAAAACTTCAGCAACGAAAGTTCATTGCTGAGGTTTCCCAAATAAAAAGGAATAGGAGTAGATGCTGTCGAAACTAGTAGTGAGACAAAAATTATTTTAAAAGGAAGTGAGGCAATGATTGTAAAGAAGTACGAAAAATCATTGAAATTGTGGCAACTGGAAGCATTAGATCGAAGGTTGGCTCCACTGCATCCAGAGAAGGGTAGAGTTCAAAAGAGTTTAAAGAATAAGCAAGCAGGCGCAAAAGGTGAAAAAGAAATCTCATATCCTTTACGATTTTTAGATGACCGGAAATATCTTATATTACACAATCTCCGGATTGCGGATGAGCAAGGTTTTTTTCAAATAGATACACTTATGTTGTCTGCAAAGTACATTCTTATTTTGGAAGTAAAAAATTGGTATGGTACTGTTATATTTGGTGAAAATGGACAGGTAACACGTATCAATGATGAAAATAAGGAAGACGGCTTCGAGAACCCTAACTCGCAAGCAAAACTTCAAAGACATCGCCTGCAAAGGTGGCTTCGCTTACAATGTGATATGGAGCTCCCCATCAAGTTCTTCATCGTAATCAGCTTTCCCAGCACGATCATCAAATCTGCAACTTCTCAAAATCTTATCCCAAAAGAAGTAATTCATAAAAATGATCTGTACTTTAAAATAGAGGCTTTAAGCAATGAATTAACTGTGAATTATATGGAAAAAGAACAGCTCATGAATCTCGCCAAACGTTTAATGGCAGCGCATAAACCTCAAGATGAAAATATATTGGATCGATTTCGTATAACTAAAAATGAATTGATAAAGGGCGTTTTCTGCCCGAAGTGTGGTGCGATATCAATGGTCAGAGATAAAAGAAAATGGCTTTGTTCGGCATGTAAATATGTATCAATAAAAGCACACTTGCCGTCTTTGTTTGATTATAAATTGTTAATTGGTGATAAAATATCCAATAGAGAAGCGAGGGATTTTTTACAAGTGGATTCACCAGACGTTGTTAAAGGTATTTTAAAAAGGGAAAATTTTAGTAGAATAGGGGAAAAAAGTACCCGGTTGTATGCGTTGAAATTTAACAACAACTGGAATAATTAAACCGGATTAGAGCGGAAAACTGAACCGAGAGCCACGAAAGCTGAACCGAGTGGATCGAAAACTGAACCGAGAGCCGTGAAAGCTGAACCGATTGGATCGAAAACTGAACCGAGAGCCGCGAAAGCCGAAGCAGGAGGATCGAAAGCTGAACTGAGATCCGCGAAAGCCGAATCGAGTGGATCGAAAGCTGAACTGAGAGCCGCGAAAACTGAAGCAGCTGACATGAATGCCGAAACAAGCTCCTCGAATCCAATGCTAACCTCATTCCCGGCACTACAATTAACTTTGACCTCCACATCCGAGTATATTATAATTATACTGTTAATCGAAAAGAGGTGTTCGTTATGTTAGAACGTTTACAATCATTGGAAGATCGATATGATACATTGAATGAAATGCTTAGTGACCCTGATATTATAAGTGATACAGCGAAATTAAGAGAGTATTCGAAGGAACAGGCGGGTCTGGAGGATGTTGTGCAGGCCTATCGTAAATATAAAGATGTAACCGCGCAGTTAAAAGATGCGAAAGAGATGCAAGAAGATAATTTGGATGATGAAATGGAAGAGATGGTGAAAGCAGAAATCACCGAACTCGAACAATCCAAGGAAGAACTTGAAGAAAAGATGAAAGTGTTAATGCTTCCGAAAGATCCGAATGATGATAAAAACGTGTTTATGGAAATTCGCGGTGCAGCGGGCGGTGATGAGGCTGCATTATTCGCTGGCGATCTATACCGTATGTATTCTCAATTTGCAGAGAATCATGGATGGAAAACAGAAGTCATGGAAGCTAGTTCAACAGGAGTTGGCGGTTATAAAGAGATTGTTTTTATGATCAGCGGAACTGGAGCATATTCCAAATTAAAATATGAAAATGGGGCACATCGCGTTCAACGGGTTCCGGAGACAGAATCCGGTGGCCGAATTCATACATCAACGGCAACGGTCGCTATTTTGCCTGAAGCTGAAGATGTCGAGGTTGATATCAATGAAAAAGATATTCGTGTCGATACATTTGCCTCAAGCGGACCCGGGGGGCAAAGTGTCAATACGACGATGTCAGCAGTGCGCTTAACCCATGAACCGACCGGAGTTGTTGTATCTATCCAAGATGAAAAATCACAAATTAAAAACAAGGAAAAGGCGATGAAGGTGCTGCGTGCACGGATTTATGATATGTATCAACAGGAAGCTCAGGCGGAATATGATGAAAGCAGAAAATCAGCTGTTGGCACAGGGGATCGTTCCGAGCGGATTCGCACCTATAATTTCCCGCAAAATCGTGTGACCGATCACCGTATTGGATTAACGATTCATAAATTGGATCAGGTCTTGCAAGGGAAACTGGAAGAATTTATCGATGCTTTGTTATTGGAAGAACAAACCAAGAAATTGGAACAAATAGGGGAATAACATGAATCTTAAACAATATGAAGTCCTCAACCGGGCTTCTCTTTTTTTAGAAAAACATAACCGTGAACCAAAAGTGGCGGAGCTGTTGCTACAGCACCATCTGCAGGTTTCCCGTTCCAAATTTTACGCGATGATGCAGGATCGACCTTCGCGAACCGTGGTGGAAAATTTCCAAACCGATATTTCCAAGCATGCGTTAACGGGTGTTCCTGTTCAGCATCTTACCGGACAGGAATCCTTTTATGGAAGGCTATTTTCCATTAATGAACATGTGCTCATCCCGAGACCGGAAACGGAAGAGCTGGTTCAACATGTGATACACCGAGCCCGGCAAAATAAAGAAGTGCAACCAGTCATCGTTGATGTCGGTACAGGAAGCGGGGTCATTGCTATTACACTTGCACTTGAGATCCCAAACGCAATTGTATACGCCACTGATATTTCAGAAGAGGCGCTAACCATTGCTGATCAGAACGCAAAGCGGCTTGGTGCGGAGGTGCCCTTTTTACAGGGCAATTTTCTGCAGCCATTCATCGATAACCATGTACAAGCGAATATCATCGTATCCAATCCACCGTATATTGCAAAGGCGGACGCGGGATATCTATCCGATACTGTAAAAAATTTTGATCCGGAGATCGCCTTATTCGCAGCGGAAAATGGGTTAGCTGCTTATAAGCAAATTATTGAACAATCGCGTGAGGTGATCGGAAAAGGCGGTCATCTGGCATTTGAAATAGGATATGAACAGAGCGTTGCCGTAACGGCATTGATCAAAAATGTTTTTCCAATGGCTGAAGTCCAGACCATTCAAGATATAAATAAAAAAGATCGTATTGTGACGGTACGCAACCGTTGAAAGCCTACCTTGCCTTCTTATCCAAAAATAATGGCCTTGCCGTAAGTATTGTTGCTTTTAAATTGTCGCAGTTGATAGAAACTGCGACGTAATTACCGTTTCCTAATAAGTATTAGCTATAATCGCCGTTCGGGTCAGCGAAGGGCGGATGCGCATCCTTAGGGCACGGCCTCAGCCTCCTCGCGGAAGACCACCGCTGCGGGGTCTTCGGACACGTGCTGGGACTGCGAGTAAATGCTCGTCCCACCGAAGACATTTGTTCCCACAGGAGTCACCGCCCTTCGCTCACCCGAACTGGTGAGGGGGTGTGATATTTTGAATTGTGATTACCGGTGCAATCTAGTGGCAGTAACCACACTAACCAGCGGAGGAAACACATGTAGACTCCTGCGGGAGCAAAGGCCTAGATGAGACACTGAAGTGCGCTAGCACGAGGTGGCTCATCAGCCCCGCGGAAAGCGAAATGTGTTTCCGTAGCGGCATCCAAGCACTCAACCATCGTTCGCAAAGAGAATTCCACACTTACGTCGCAGTTTATATCTATTGTGTCAAAGGCAACCCCCTTTTAGAAAAATAGTCAAAAAAATAATAGAATACTAGTTTAAATTCACCCGCCCCTGCCCATACTGGTTATTAAATTAGACCTGAGGAGGAACCAACGCGATGAAGAAACTAGTATTTTTTGCATTTATATTTTTAATATTCTTTTTTACCTTTCCAAATATAGGGGTTAGTGAGCAATCAGACTCCGATTCTGAATACGATGTTGAAGTTATTCCAGATGATGCGATTCGACTTCGGATTCTGGCAAATAGTGATAGTGAAGAAGATCAAGCATTAAAGCGGGTCGTGCGGGATCATGTGAACGCGGAAATTACAGAGTGGGTATCACATATTACGGAAATCGAAGAAGCGAGAGCATTAATAGAATCACGTATTCCAGAGATAGAGGCAATCATTAAAGATGTTTTACAGGAAGAAAATGCAGGTTATGATTTTGACGTGGAATATGGTTCAAATGTGTCTTTTCCTATGAAACTATATGGATCTTATTTATACCCGGCAGGCGAATATGAAGCAGTATTAATTACGATCGGTGAGGGACAAGGTGACAATTGGTGGTGCGTACTATTTCCGCCTCTATGCTTTCTGGATTTCGATGATGGTACAAGTGTTGCTGAACAGGAGTCAGATGAAGTAGAGGAAGAAGAAGGGGAAGAAGCGGATGTGAAATTTTTTCTATTTGAATGGTTTGACTGGTCATAGCGTAGTAAGTTTGTGCATAGGATGATAGAAACGAAGGAAACTATCAAACATAATAGAGGTGATAAGCATGAATTTAATCGCTGCCCATCGTGCTTCAGAGGAAAAGCTGGATCAATTTTTGGTGAAAAATCGTAATGTCAACAAGGCAAGTCTACTTGAGGCAGGTTACGTCGTGGAAATAGCGGAGCAAATACAAGGATGTTTTTCTTTGGAAAGAATGGATGAAGGGTCCTACTGGTTAAAGCAACTGTATATTACGAAGGCGGAAGCTGCCAAATTACCGGTTCTCCTGGAAGCTATCTTGAATTTGGCAAAAGAACAAGAGGCAAAAAAAATATATGTGCGCAGTCATCAACCTGTTGTGGATGTATTGCTGGAATCCTTGCAATTTCATCCACAAAGGGAGGAAATGCCTGTTGACAAGTCCAATCAAAAGGAAGGAAATTGGTGGACATATGATGTTTCTTCATAGATATGCACATTATTAACATCATGATGTTGATAACTTGTTGGTAATATAGATAATTTGTGTATAAGTATAGGGATGAGCGATTAAAATCCCTTATAATAAAGGGATAACCTGTGGACAAAATGGCACAGGTTATTTTTTATGTATAAGTTTTTGCGAAAAAAAGCCTGATCGACTAAAATGTAGAAGTAGAAAAGAGGGAGCATGCAATGGAAACAATACGTTGGAATTTAAAAAATGATTATTTGTATAACCAGAAGGCAATTAAAGGTGCTGCTGAATTGCTTAAAAGTGGCTCTGTCGTGGCCTTTCCCACGGAAACCGTATACGGGTTGGGAGCAGATGCAACAAAGGAAGAGGCGGTATCAAAAATTTTCCAAGCGAAAGGCCGCCCACAGGATAATCCATTGATAGCCCATGTTGCAACCAAAAATCAATTAACAAGGATTGTGGGCAACTATCCACCATTTGTGGATAAGTTAATGGATGCGTTTGTACCAGGCCCTTTAACTTTTGTCCTACCCAGTAATGGGACGTGTGTGGAAAATGTCACAGCGGGTTTATCCACAATTGGTGTAAG
The DNA here is from genome assembly GCF_019837165.1 of Virgibacillus sp. NKC19-3. Lineage (NCBI taxonomy): Bacteria > Bacillati > Bacillota > Bacilli > Caryophanales > Bacillaceae > Virgibacillus > Virgibacillus saliphilus. The sequence goes on along the minus strand of NZ_JAGYHC010000001.1, from coordinate 3,598,975 downwards.
AATACCAGATCACCCTGTTGCACAAGAATTACTAAGCGTAAGTGATATTCCAATTGCGGCACCGAGTGCTAATATTTCCGGAAAACCCAGTCCAACAACAGGTCACCATGTCTGGGCAGATTTACAAGGGAAGATTGCTGGTTTACTTGATGCGGGTCCTACAGGTGTTGGGGTAGAGTCCACCGTTATCGATTGTACGCATGAAGTCCCTATTATACTCCGGCCGGGTGGTATAACGAAGGAACAACTGGAGACGGTTGTCGGTTCTATCATCATCGATCCGGCAATCGCTGGTGCAAACGAACGACCGGCAGCACCTGGAATGAAGTACAAGCATTATTCACCGGAAGTCCCATTATGGCTGGTGAAAGGTGGTCACAGGAAAATGCAGCAAGTCATCGATGAGGAGAAAAATGGCCGTCAGGTTGGGGTGATTGCTAGTACAGAGACGGCTCAGGCTTTAGAAGCGGATAACATGATCTCACTCGGTTGGGAGTTGCCTGAAATTGCGGCTCATTTATATGAAGCATTGCGGACATTTAAGGAAGGTGATGTGGAAATTATTATATGTGAAGCCTTTCCGGAAGAAGGGATTGGTCAAGCCATTATGAACCGATTGAAAAAAGCGGCCAGCGTTTACCTGTAATAAATGGGGGCAGATACCTTCACCAAAGATTGCACGCCAAAGCATATGGGTTTTCCAGAAAGCAAAGAACGATTTCATAACGATTCCATTCGCGGATTATTTGATTTTCTACTAAACGTGTACGCATTCATATTTCCCCTTGGCCATGCATATAGTCTAGAAGCATGTCACAAGGAGGATGCTGGATGTCGAGTTATTACATCGGTGAATTGGTTTCCTTATTATTTATGGCTTTTGCATTAGGATTGGACGCATTTTCAGTCAGCCTTGGGCTCGGCATGCAGCAGCTGCGCCTGAAACGAATTGCATTTGTCGGTCTTATCATCGGCCTATTCCATATTATTATGCCGTTTTCAGGGATCATTCTTGGACAAGCCATATCCACTCAAATCGGCAACCTTACTACCTTAGCCGGAGGGCTTTTATTGTTTGGTATTGGTGCGCAAATGCTTTTTTCCGCCTTTCATCACGAAGCAAAAAAAATCATCCAGCCAGTTGGTATCGGACTGTTGTTTTTAGCATTCAGTGTTAGTATAGATAGCTTTTCTGTTGGATTAAGCCTTGGTATATCAGGTGTCAAAACTGCGTTGGCATTCGTTTTCTTTGGTATAGCAAGCACAACCCTTTCATGGGCAGGGATGATGCTGGGCAGAAAGGTTCATGGCATCCTGGGTGTTTATAGTGAAATATTAGGTGGCAGTATACTATGTGGATTTGGCTTGTTGCTATTGTTTGGTTGAAATGACATTTGCATATCTACGGAATTGGGTTGATTTCCTGCAAGGCATGGAATCAGCTTTTTTGCTGCCTAGGAAATTATAAAATTATTTGCTTGGGTATAACGTTTAACCGCTGCTTTCGCCTTTGTTCCAGATGGTGTAATGAAGGAGTGTTATCCCATTTCATCTCTATAGGAAACCATCCTCATTTTCTCTGACAATGTTTACGTATCTATGGTATATTAAATCTAGAGTTATTTAACGGGGGTTTACAAATGAAGATTTTGTTTGTCTGTACAGGGAATACGTGCCGAAGTCCGATGGCTGAGGCGCTTGTGGGGGATAAAATACCTAGGGCGGAGGTGCGGTCTGCCGGGATTTTTGCAGGGGAAAATCAACGTGCCAACCAATTTGCAACACAAGTATTGCAGGAAAAAGGTATTAAACTGAATCACCTTTCCCAGCCGGTAACAAATAAGTTGTTGCATTGGGCGGATATTGTTTTAACCATGACTACCCAGCATAAGCAATCACTTATCATGGAATATCCGAATTTTCAGGATAAATATTTTACATTAAAGGAATACGTTTCTGAAGCTGATAAAAAGGTATGGAAGGCGCTTAAGCAAGCCTATTCGGATTATGAAGAAAAACGATCCTTATTTATCCAGGAAAATCAACATAAGTTTGATAATACACTGCTAGATCAGAAATTAAAAGACCACCTGCACGATGATGTAGCACATATTAAGAAATTGGAAGCAAGTCTTATTAATTATGATATTTCCGACCCATTCGGTGGTGATGTAAGGATTTATCGGGAAGCCCTGACAGAGCTGGATAAATATACGGATTTATTAAAGAAGAAGTTAGATCTCTAGTCGGTAGGACATGTGACAAATAGCCCCTATAAAATTTCGACGATTTGATGCATAATAGGATATAAGCTTTACTAAATTCGGGGGTGACGTATATGACAGATGTTAACCGGAATGCACGTCAGGATATAGAAGCGATTGTGGACGAATGGATTGGTGGCGATTATGTAAAGGCAGGCGATCTTTTCGTTATTGGCTGTTCTACAAGTGAAATTGTCGGAAAACACATTGGGACATCCGGTAGTGAAGCGATTGCCGCTATCCTATTTACCGCATTGAAAAGGCTACAACAACAAACAGGCGTTCATCTCGTCTTCCAATCCTGTGAACACATCAACCGAGCTTTAGTCATGGAAAGAGAAACGAGTGAAAAATATCAGCTTGAAGAGGTTTCCGTCGTTCCGGTACCAAAGGCAGGGGGTGCAATGGCTTCCTATGCTTTTAAACATATGGAAAATCCGGTTGTTGTGGAAAGTGTAAAAGCAGATGCCGGCATCGATATTGGAGAAACGATGATTGGGATGCAACTTAAACATGTTGCCGTTCCATTGCGTCTTAACCAGCGATATGTTGGAAATGCCCGTGCAATTGCAGCTCGAACTCGACCTAAGCTAATCGGCGGGATTCGTGCAAACTATGAAACCAGTAATTCATGATAGCTTCAGGAAGCTGAGACAAAATGTTTTTAACAAATGAATTCCGGACGTGCATCGCTTCGGAAAAATTCGTTTTTTTAGTTAAACACTTTTGTTTTATCCCAGCCTCATGCAGCTGATAAAATTTTATCTACATAGGAGGCAACAAAATGGAACATGTCAAGCAAACAGATCCGGAAATTTTCGAGGCAATGGAAGCAGAAAGAACACGGCAACAGGAGAAAATCGAGCTGATCGCATCCGAAAACTTTGTATCAGAAGCGGTAATGGAAGCAATGGGCTCTGTACTGACAAATAAATATGCAGAAGGATACCCGGGAAAAAGATATTATGGTGGCTGTGAGCATGTAGATGTGGTTGAGAATCTAGCACGCAACCGCGTGTGCGAACTTTTCGATGCGGAGCATGCGAATGTACAACCTCATTCCGGGGCGCAGGCAAATATGGCAGTCTATGCAGCCGCATTGGAACATGGGGATACCGTTTTAGGACTTAATCTAAACCACGGTGGCCACTTGACGCACGGAAGCCCTGTTAATTTTAGCGGAAAGCTTTATAACTTCGAGGATTACGGTGTAGCAGAAGAAAGTGAACAGTTGGATTATGATGCTATTCTAGAACGAGCTAAAGAAGTGAGCCCAACATTGATTGTCGCAGGAGCAACTGCTTATCCGCGTAAAATTGACTTCGCCAAATTTCGTGAAATCGCCGATGAAGTTGGCGCTTATCTGATGGTTGATATGGCACATATTGCCGGGCTTGTTGCGACAGGTTTGCACCAAAATCCGGTCCCATATGCTGATTTTGTTACCACAACGACACATAAAACATTGCGCGGTCCCCGTGGTGGTGTGATTTTATGTAAAGAAGAACATGCCAAAAAGGTGGACAAATCTGTATTCCCGGGAATACAGGGCGGCCCATTGATGCATGTCATTGCTGCTAAGGCAACGGCTTTCAAGGAAGCTTTATCCGATGATTTTAAAGCATATACGAAACAAATTATCGAAAACGCACATGTACTGAGTGACGCATTACGTCACGCGGGAGTTCGCGTTGTCTCAGGTGGAACGGACAATCATTTAATTTTAGTCGATGTAACGCCACTGGAATTGACAGGCAAAGTGGCTGAAAACGTCTTGGATGATATTGGTATTACGGCCAATAAGAATACCATTCCATTTGATACGGAGAGTCCTTTTGTAACAAGCGGCGTTCGGATTGGAACAGCAGCTGTCACGTCACGAGGATTTGGCGAAGCGGAGATGAAGGAAATCGCGGCCATTATTTCGCTAACATTAAAAAATCATCAAGATGAAGGAAAGTTACAAGAGGCCACAGAGCGTGTGAAAGCATTGACAGATAAATTTCCGTTGTATGCGTAGGAAAGAATGCTCTGGCATCATTTATTTTTGATAAAGAAAATCAAAATGGGGCTGGGACAAAACAAACGTGTTTAATTAAAAAGACGAACATTATCAAACTTAGCGTAGGAAATATGCGGAGACTCCAACGGGAGGGAAGGCATAGGTGAGACACCGAAGTGCAATAGCAATCTTTTTTGCGAGGAGTGCTGCCCCTCGAAGCCACTTGCAACACGAAGCGCACAAGGGGGCTCACCAGCCGCCCTAAGGTGCGCGAAGTATATTTTTAGAAGCGATGTATGTTCGGAATTTATTTGTTAAAAACACTTTTGTCCCAGCCACATTTTTATAAATTATTATATATTGGTTGGGTAGCTTACGACTATAATATTAGAGAAAAAGAAATTAAATACGAATTTATGCTTTATGAAAAAGGGATTGATGAGAAACGCCATTATATGAAAAAGAATACGTCCACAGAAAATCATATTGCGTTTGACGATATGTATAAGGTGCTCATAGGGAATTATGTAGATCGGATCATCAGAAGAGGACCCACCACTTGCTATAGCTTTAGATGTAGTCAGTACTATTATTGGATTCGATTTAGAAATTCGCGGGTCTGCAGTTACCCAAACCGAAACATCTAAGGGTCTCATTCATTAGATGAATATCTAACTTAGGTGAACTCTTTGACACATAAGGGTTAGTCAATGACTCCAAAGGAATTTGTGAATAATTCAGGATGTAATGTTTAAGTCTTTTATACAACACGAATAAGACGAGGTCTACCCCCGTCTGTAATTCCATTTAGCCATTAAGATAAGTATGTATTAACATAATTTATGCAGTCTTCTACAATCTTATTTGGTAAGGTCCCAACAACTTTTAGTCGTTGAGAACGTGCATCCAAGTTTTTCAATTGGTGAGTAAGGATAACACCTGACAAATAAGCCTGTCCTTGTATTTGCATTGAAAAGATTGGGGGAAAGAACCACCGCATACCTATTCCCAGTTATTACTTTCCTGATTGTGGATCAAAATTAATTAAGACAATGTCTCCCCTGTCAACATTTTCAAATTCCTGCTTTTTCTTTTCATTAGAGACCATGTTAAATGAGTTCCCTTCCGGTTGGTCCACTAAAGTCAATCTCTTCATGGCTATTTTCCGGTGTACACTTTGCTACAAGTTCCTCTAGTGTAGGTACATCTTTCACAGGGGTTAATACGACCTTTTCTCCATCGTCAGATATTTGAACTTCAGTGCCTGGAACAATATTGTACTTTTTTGCTATGTGCTGAGGGATTCGAATTCCAGTGCTTCCTCCCCACTTTTGAACAGTTGTAGTCACATTAAATCTTCCCATGCTATTTTTATTCATTATATATATTATATTCGATGCATTGAAAAATGATACACAATTGTACTACTTTCATAAAGGCCAAATTACATTATGTGCACAATGTAGCAATTTAACAATTTTAACTTGAAACCCGTCTCCATTATTAGTACAATTTTAGGGATATAACAAACTAAAGGAGTGATCGGCAAAATGGGAAAAGTTTTCGTTCTGGACCATCCGTTGATTCAACATAAATTAACGTACATAAGAGATAAAAACACAGGAACCAAAGAATTCCGGGAGCTTGTTGATGAGGTCGCAATGTTAATGGCATTTGAAATTACCAGAAATCTCCCTTTGCAGGAAACAACAACTGAAACTCCAGTGACGGAAGCAACAACAAAGGTACTTGCTGGTAAAAAAATCGGGCTTATCCCAATTTTGCGTGCGGGCCTTGGAATGGTTGATGGTATGTTGGATCTTATTCCGGCAGCTAAAGTTGGTCATGTTGGCTTGTATCGTGACCCGGAAACCTTAACCCCTCATGAATACTATATCAAATTACCATCTGATATTGCAGAGAGGGAACTGATTGTCATTGACCCAATGCTTGCTACAGGAGGATCTGCAAACGACGCGATCCATTCCCTGAAGAAGCGTGGCGCAGGAAATATTCGTCTCATGTGTTTGGTCGCAGCACCTGAAGGCGTGGAAGTAATTAAAAAAGATCACCCGGATGTTGATATTTACTTAGGCGCCATGGATGAAACCCTGGATGAAAAAGGATATATTGTTCCTGGACTTGGTGATGCCGGTGACCGTTTATTTGGAACAAAATAAAAGTCAAGGAAGCACGGGACGATTCTCGTGCTTCCTTGCTTATTCATGCCGAGACGACCCGCAATCCTACAACAGCTACGATCACCAAACCCATAAACATCAAACGCAGACGATCGGTTGATTCATTGTAAAAAATCATACCGACAATGGCACTTCCAACAGTCCCCATTCCCGTCCAGACGCCGTATGCAATGCCGAGCGGAATAGTTTCCATAGCAACAGATAGTAACGTAAAACTAATAAGGAAGCCCGCCACAAGAATAGAAAAGCCAGAGACCTTCTCGCCTTTTGCGATCTTTTGCATGCCGGTAACGCCGACAACTTCAAAGAGCCCCGCAATAATAAGGATGAACCAATTCATGCGTGCTCGCTCCTTTCTGATGTCTTACCTGTTACGGTTTTTAAGCCGATGACTCCTACAAGTAGAAGTACAATAAACACCATCATCCAAATACTAATAGCAGCATGGAAAAAGACGATATCTATGAGTACGGTGCCAATGGTTCCGAGTCCTGCAAAAACAGCATAAGCCGTGCTTGTAGGAAGAAGAACCGCCGCTTTAAGGAGCAGCCAAAAGCTGATAACGACAGCGATTGCTGTTAACGTCCATGTTAACGTATCATTCGCATATTTAAGTCCTGTTGCCCAACCTACTTCAAAGACAGCGGCAAAAAGGACGAGTAGCCATTTCATATTCATTTGCAAACCCCTCTTCTTTTGGTAAAATCATAGAAAGAATAAAAACTAACTAACGATAGTTAGCGAAAACGATTATAGCACGCGACATTGTGATAAACAACCGTTTAGTAGCTTATAAGTTTTAAAAAAAGGGGGAAGCGAAAATGACGAAAACAACTCGCACTAGCATTATCCAAGCGGCACTTTCATTATTTGCGACAAGTGGCTATGATGGCACAACGCTCGCACATATCGCTAGAACTGTTGGCATTCAGAAACCATCTCTCTATAATCACTTCTCCAGTAAAGACGAATTATATTTGACAGTAGCCAAAAAGGTCATGGAAGAATCGACAGAAGTAATGATGGCTAGTGCAAACACGCATCGCAAGAAGGCTATCGAAGATCGAATCTATTTAGTCTTAACCGAAAGCGTTGATTTTATTCGTCAAAGGCATAAGGGTGTGATGTATAAACGATTTATGTTATTTCCACCTTCATCGCTTACGGAAGATTTACGAAAGCTTGGACAATCAGGAGATGCGAAAATTGACCGAATATTGATGGATTTGTATGAAGAGGGACGAAACGAAGGGGCGCTAAACGTAGATTCATTCGCTGTGTTTAGAGCAGGATTTTATATTTTGATGGATGGTTTGTTTACCGAAAGTTTTTATTATCATGAGGAAGATTTTCAAGAACGTTTGGAAGGAGCATGGACCGTGTTTTGGCAAGGAATATCAAGATAGGTTTGGATAAACGTCTGCATATTACGATTGCTATCCACGAGTAGCTTCATTCCTTGCCAAGATATGCATATTCTCTCGCATCTTCCAAAAGCTAAGAAGAAAAAAGGAGCATTCCTCATCATGCGTTACTTTCTTTCCATCGTAGCAGTAACAGTACTTTCCATCTTCCTCTTTGTTCAAACACAGGCTTCAGAAGAGGAGGATAAGCAATCAATCATCGTCGAAGTGGAAGGAGACGTACGAGATCACAAGGCATACCTTGAGGACCATCATCCATTTGTTGATGTGGTGGCTACTTATGATAAATTATTCAATGGTCTAGCAATACAGGGGAAACCAGACAAACTCAAGAAAATGGAATCACTGGAATTTATCAAAGGCATTCATACTGTACAAACCTATGAAGCGAATACAAGCACTGCCAAAAAGGTAAGTGACGAGCAATCCGATGCAGTGATCCCATCTGATTTAAATAATACCACTTATACTGGAAAGGGAGTAAAAGTTGGCGTTATTGATACCGGCATTGATTATGATCACCCTGATTTAGCTGGAAATTTTCAGGGGGGGTACGATTTGGTAGATCTGGATGATGATCCGATGGAAACAATGCCCGATCAGGGTGTACCAACTCTTCACGGTACACACGTAGCTGGTATCATTGCGGCCAATGGATCGTTGCAAGGGGTAGCACCGGACGCTGAAATCTATGCATATCGCGCACTTGGTCCAGGCGGCGCTGGCTCGTCTATTCAAGTTATTGCGGCGTTGGAACAGGCGGTAGAGGACGGGATGGATGTGGTGAACTTATCACTTGGCAATGCGGTTAATGGGCCGGATTATCCGACAAGTGTGGCTGTCAATCGAGCTGCAGATCTTGGCATGTCTGTCGTACTTGCTAATGGAAACGCGGGACCGGATAATTGGACGGTAGGGTCACCGGCAACGGCAGCAAATGCACTTTCGGTAGGTGCATCCAGTCCACCGCAGCGCATACCTTATTTATATGAACCATCAACTGAAAAACAGGTTCCGCTGATATCTATGGTAGGAGCTCCCACTTGGAATTTAGAAAAGGACTACCCAATCGTAAATGGAGCCGAGCAGTCAGGCGGAAAAATAGCACTTTTGCAACGTGATGATACCTCGCTTTATGAAAAAGCAAAGGAAGCAGAAAATCATGGGGCAATTGCTGTCGTGATCGCCAATAATACAGATGGCGCCTTTCAAGGAATGGTTGAAAATGATCAAGATCCAATCAGCATTCCAGTAGCTTCTATTTCCCAAAAAGATGGAGCTTGGCTATCGAAACAAATTCAAGCAGATCCATTATATCTGGAGACGGCCTACCAGGAAGCCGAAAGCTCCATCGCCGATTTTAGTTCACGTGGACCTGTAACTGTGAATTGGGATATTAAGCCAGACCTTCTTGCCCCAGGAACAAATATTTTGAGCACCGTTCCTAATGGTTATCAGCAACTGCAAGGGACGAGTATGGCAGCACCACATGTTGCAGGTGCTGTCGCGCTTGTTAAAGAGGCAAAGCCGAATTGGACGAATGAGCAGATTTCCGGTGCATTAAAGACTACTGCAAGCCGAATGGAGACAGAAGGTTCCAAAGAGGATGATCCTAGTGAACCAATCATGCAGGGAATGGGAAGTATCAGACCTAAACAAGCAATTGAAACAAATACAATCATCCATGATCCGATGCTTACGTTTGGCAAAGTGAGTGCTTATAAAGAAACAGAAACAATAGAACTGGAAATCGAGAACACAACGAATCAGGAGCAAACCTATTCCTTTGACATTCCCAAAAAGGAAAAAGGCTTAACCTGGAACCTGCCACAAACCTTTACATTGGATGGAGGGGAAACCAAAACAATACCAGTTGAAGTAAGCATAAATGCAACACAACTTCGTGAAGGCGTCCATCAAGGGTGGCTCACATTGAGCGAGAGCGACGAGGTTTACCATTTACCTTATTTATTCGTGAATCAAACAGCGGATAATCCAAAAGCAATGGGCTTTGAATTTGCTTTAAAACCTTTTTCGGAAGATACATTTCTCTATCGCTTATATGTAACCGAACCAGCAAAACGGGTAACCGTCGATCTGTATGACCCGGATACATTAGTGCATGATCAAACATTACTAGAAATGGAAGACGTTCAAACGGGCATGAATGAAGGAGAACTGGATAAATCAGAAATAGACCGGGCCGGCTACTATTTGGCATTAATCACCGTTCGGTTGGAAGACGGGAAGTATGAGAGTTACCAAACACCTTTGTATATCGGTGAATGATGCAGCAAATTTGGTCACAAAAGTATGTACCACTCACTTCCTATAAAAACCAATCATGAAATTAGGGGTAATGACGATCTTTCATATGCTAAAATCCATCGAATAAGATGTTCCTCTTTTAGTAAGAAAATATCTCTTTTATTGCTCGAAAAAAATGGGATCGTCATTGCCTTGTAATATATGTTTAAACAAATTGACAATGCAGGTCAGGCTATTGTAAAATGACTGAGTATGGGGATAAGAGGCTTTTCTGAATATGGTGTTTCCTGACAGTGAAGAAAAATTAGCCATCTGCATAAATGCGCGAAGGCGGTCGAAAAAGGGTTTTGCATCAATACAATTTCTCTAAGAAAGGCTTGCATTTCAACATATGAAGGTTTCTAAAGAAAACAAAGAGCGCTTAAGGATCCTTTTCATGCATATCAGATTTTCTGATAATATTTAATATAGAAACCGCTATACATAAGCAGATGCCTCCATCAGTAGCGGATAATCATTGATCACTGATTGAAAGGTGACATTTTATCCGAATTCATACGAAAGTTAACTAGTTGAAGAGGAGCAAATTGCATCCCTTGATTTTTTTTGACCAATAGTTGAAACAAGCCATTAGTTACTTTTGACTTCAACATGATTAAGAATGGGGGTGCTTGGTGAAAAACCAAACTTTCGGGCAAGGGTGTGGTGTTTTTCAGAAAGACTTTTGTTCTGGTTTAAGGAGAAGCGTAAATCATGTCGGACTATAATGTAATGATAGCACGTCAACGCAAGTGGATGCTCTACCTTCTCGCAATTCTGTTGATCGGAGCTATATTCCTGCCATATCCACGTGTTCTTCTTGGTCTTCTTTTGGGGACGATGGCAAGTTTTTATAACTTATGGATGTTACAAAAGAAAATTGTCGATTTCACAGAAGCTGTAGCGAATCAGTCGTCCACCAGAGGAATCGGGATGGTATCAAGGTTCGCCGCGGCGATATTGGCAGTAATTGTAGCACTTCGCTTTGAAGAATACTTCCACATTATTGCTGTTCTAATTGGATTAATGACTTCTTATGTAGTCATTATGATAGATGTTATGGTGTTTAGGAAAAAAGATTAAATGCATGAAAGAGGGGTGAATGAGATGGATCATGGAGCACCAATAGTAGAGAATGTATTCGGGATATCCTGGCTTGATTTTAACCTGTCCAACGTGTTTATGATCATTATAACTTCAGCAATTGTATTTGTGATCAGTGTACTTGGGGCAAGAAAGCTACAAATGAAGCCAACCGGTGCACAAAATGTGATGGAATGGGTCCTGGACTTTATTAAGGGAATTATTAATGACACGATGGATTGGAGAACAGGCAAGCTATTCTTACCGCTGGCATTAACTTTATTTTCCTACATTCTAGTTGGGAATCTGCTAGGGGTTATTACGAATGGAATCGTCGGTGATGATGTATGGTGGAAATCACCAACTGCCGATCCGGGTATTACACTGACGCTTTCAGCAATGGTAATTATTTTAACCCACTTTTATGGCATTAAATTGAAGGGCGGAAAAGAGTATGTAAAGGATTATTTCCGGCCTGTATGGTTTTTATTCCCGATTAAAATTATCGAAGAATTTTCAAACACGTTGACGCTTGGTCTACGTCTGTTTGGTAACTTATATGCAGGGGAAGTTCTTCTGTCATTATTGGTAGGATTGACAACTTCCGGTTGGATTGGATTCTTTGGAGGAGCAATTCCGTTCCTGGCTTGGCAAGGATTCAGTGTATTTATTGGAGGAATACAGGCGTTTATATTTACAATGTTGGCAATGGTGTATATGTCACATAAAGTTAGTCAAGACCACTAAGATTGTTAATGAACCAGTTTTAATAGCATGAGTATTAACGCTGGAATTATTAAATAATTATACAACTATTTTGAGGAGGATTTATATTATGGGAGCATTAGCAGCTGCAATTGCAGTAGGATTAGGGGCACTTGGTGCTGGTATTGGTAACGGTTTAATCGTAAGTCGTACTGTTGAAGGGATTGCACGTCAACCAGAACTTAAAGGTCAACTTCAAACAACCATGTTTATTGGTGTCGGTTTGGTTGAGGCGGTTCCGATTATCGGCGTGGTTATCGCTCTAATCGTTATGTAATGGAGTAACCGGGACATCAAAATGGCGAAGCCTCTCTGCTGATAGAACCTTCGCCGTTGCTTTAATCAGGTTTATCCAAAGAATGATAATGAATATGATGTAAAATTCACGAATGAAAGTGAAAGGAGTGAATTCGGTGCAAGTTTTCACTGATTATGCCATGATTAATGCAATTTGGGATCTTCAAGTTGGAGATATGATTGTACAGCTGTTCTTCTTTATTCTGTTACTGTTTTTAGTGGGGAAATTCGCATGGGGCCCTGTTGTAAACATGATGCAAAAGCGCGAGAAATACGTCGCCGATGAAATCGAATCTGCTGAGACTAGTCGTAAAGAAGCTGAAATTGCTTCAAAAGAAGCTACAGAACAATTAAATCAAACAAAACAAGAAGCGCAGCAAATAATAGAAGATGCAAAAAAAGCCGGTGTCAAACAAGAAAAGGATATTATTGAATCAGCGAATGCAGAAGCAGAGCGGATCAAACAAGCAGCTCAGGCTGATATTCAAAATGAAAAAGAACAGGCATTGCAAGCACTACAGGATAAAGTTGCATCATTATCTGTACTTATAGCAACGAAAGTTATTGAAAAAGAAATCAGTGCACAAGATCAAGAACAACTGATTGATGAATACATTAAAGAGATAGGAGAAGAGCGATGAGTGAAGTAGTAGCTAGCCGTTACGCAGATGCTCTTTTTCAACTCGGCGAAGAGAAAGCAAATTTAGAACAATTGGTTGAAGATTTTCAGATTGTTCACGACGTTTTTCAAGAAAATGAACAACTTCATGCATTCCTAACGCATCCTAGCATTAATAATGAGAAGAAGAAACAGCTTTTAGTTGAAGTGTTTCAGGGTTTGTCAACAGATGCCTTAAATACATTGAAGTTACTTGTAGACCGGAGGCGTACGGAGATCATTCCATCCATTATTGATCATTTTATCCAATTGGTGAACGATGCAAAGGAAATTGCAGAGGCGACCGTATATTCTGTTCGCGAATTATCAGATGATGAACGAATTCAGCTTGAGACCACTTTTGCCAAACGCTTTAACAAAAGAGCGATTAAGCTGAAAAATGTTGTCGATGCTTCGATTATCGGTGGAATTAAGATCCGTATTGGGAACACGATTTTCGATGGTTCCGTTACTGGAAAACTAAATCGCATCGCACGGAATATAGGAACTGCAAACTAATGATGATAGGGGTGAAATGGTATGAGCATTAAAGCTGAAGAAATCAGCACACTGATAAAACAGCAAATCGAAAATTATGATACAGAAATTGAAGTAACAGATGTTGGAACGGTTATTGAAGTTGGAGACGGTATCGCACGTGCGCACGGTTTGGATAATGTTATGGCTCAGGAACTGGTTGAATTTTCAAGTGGGGTCATGGGATTGGCGCAAAACTTGGAAGAGAGTAATGTTGGTATCGTTATTTTAGGTCCGTATACAGATATTAAAGAAGGCGATGAAGTTCGTCGTACTGGCCGTATCATGCAAGTACCTGTCGGAGATGATCTACTTGGACGAGTGGTTAACCCACTTGGACAGCCGATCGATGGGAGAGGCCCGGTTGAAACTACGGGTACACGCCCAATGGAAGGCGAGGCACCGGGTGTTATGGATCGTCAAGAGGTTAATGAACCGCTGCAAACTGGTATAAAAGCAATTGATGCACTTGTACCAATTGGCCGCGGGCAGCGTGAGTTAATCATCGGGGACCGTCAGACAGGAAAGACAACCTTAGCTGTGGACACTATTATCAGTCAGAAAGATGAAGATATGTTTTGTGTCTATGTAGCAATTGGTCAAAAAGAGTCGACAGTTCGAAGTACGGTGGAAACCTTCCGTCGTTACGGCGTATTAGACAAAACCATTATTGTTTCAGCAGGGGCATCAGACCCAGCACCGTTATTATATATGGCGCCGTACGCAGGCACAGCAATGGCTGAGGAGTTCATGTATAACGGCAAACATGCGGTTGTCGTATTTGATGACTTATCGAAGCAGGCAGCGGCATACCGTGAACTTTCCTTGCTACTTCGTCGTCCTCCGGGTCGTGAAGCATTTCCGGGTGATGTGTTCTATATTCACTCCCGTTTGCTGGAGCGTGCTGCCAAATTAAATGATACATTAGGTGGCGGTTCATTAACTGCACTACCATTTGTTGAGACACAAGCTGGTGATATTTCTGCTTATATCCCAACTAACGTTATCTCTATAACCGACGGACAGATCTTCCTGCAGTCAGATCTCTTCTTCTCAGGTGTTCGTCCAGCGATTAACCCAGGACTTTCCGTATCTCGTGTTGGTGGTTCCGCGCAAATTAAAGCAATGAAAAAAGTTGCCGGTACCCTAAGGCTTGACCTGGCATCTTTCCGTGAGCTTGAGGCGTTCTCACAATTCGGTTCCGATCTGGATAAATCAACACTGGCAAAACTTGGCCGCGGACAGCGTACCGTTGAAATCCTAAAACAAGGACTGCATAAACCATTAGTGGTTGAAAAACAGGTAATGATTATCTATGCATTAACCAAAGGGCATTTAGATGATATACCAGTGGAGGATATCACGCGTTTTGAATCTGAATTCCATACATGGTTGGATAGTAATAGACAAGAATTACTAGCATCCATTCGTGAAACCGGAAAATTACCAGAAGCAAGTGACATGGATGATGCAGTACAAACATTTAAAAAAACATTTTTACCAAGTAATAATGAATAACCAATGATAGAATCGTCAGCAAGGAGATAAGGGCATGTAAAGCGGAGAACTAAAAAATTTGGCCTCTGACTTCTAACCTCTTACCCTAGCTTCAGGAAGGACGGTGAAAAGCTTGGCGTCAATTAGAGATATTAAAGGTAGGATGGATTCGACAAGGAAGACAAAACAAATCACAGCAGCAATGGAAATGGTATCTGCTTCCAAAATGAGTAAAGCAGAACAAAATGCTAAAGGGTTTGTGCCATATAGTGCTAAGATCCAGGAAGTTGTTGCGAGTATTGCTGCCGGGAATTCGGATGTCAGTCATCCTATGTTGGAGCATCGTGATGTGAAAAGAACAGGGTATATTGTTATCACGTCGGATCGTGGTCTGGCAGGTGCGTATAACAGTAATGTGTTAAGACGTCTATATGAAACCATTCAACGTCGGCATCATTCTACGGATGAATATACGGTGATCGCCGTAGGTCGCACGGCTTATGAGTTTTGTCAAAAGCGGAATATACCAATAGCCCGAAGTATTCTTGGTGTTGCAGATCAACCCAATTTTGCAGATATTAAAGAACTTGCCTCGGATACGGTGCGTATGTACAGTGATGAGGAAATTGATGAATTGAATATTTTCTATAATCACTATGTAAGTGCCATTTCTCAGCAGGTCACCACAACAAAAATACTGCCAATTACTGACATACAAGCAGAAAATACAGCAAAGAGTCAGTATGAATATGAACCGGATCAGCAACAAATTCTGGAAGTTCTCTTGCCGCAATATGCTGAAAGCTTAATTTTCGGTGCATTGTTAGATGGGAAGGCGAGCGAACATGCTGCACGGAGAACAGCAATGAAAAGTGCAACAGATAATGCCAATGAACTTATCGATGACTTGGAATTATCCTATAACCGTGCTCGCCAAGGGGCTATTACACAGGAAATCACTGAAATTACTGGTGGCGTTGCTGCGCTGGAATAGCTATTCTCCAGGATTATTTTGGAAAGTTAGTTAGGAGGGAAATCATTGAGCAAAGGACATGTTACACAAGTGACGGGGCCTGTTGTTGACGTAAAATTCGATGACGGAGAGCTCCCCGAAATTAATAATGCCTTAACAATTCAGGCACAAGCAAGTGAAGGGCAAGAAGAAGTTAAACTTACACTGGAAGTAGCATTACATCTTGGTGACAATAGTGTACGTACCATTGCCATGTCTTCCACGGATGGTGTCACGCGTGGAATGGCCGTAGAAAATACAAGCAAGCCGATTTCCGTACCAGTTGGAGATGTTACGTTGGGCCGGGTTTTCAACCTGATTGGTGAAAATATCGATCTTGATGAGCCACTACCAGCTGATGTGCGCCGTGATCCAATTCACCGGGAAGCACCTAAGTTTGAGCATCTGTCAACAGAGACAGAAATTCTGGAAACAGGTATCAAAGTTGTTGATTTACTGGCACCTTACATTAAAGGTGGTAAAATTGGATTATTCGGGGGAGCAGGCGTTGGAAAAACCGTTTTAATCCAGGAACTCATCAATAATATTGCACTGGAGCATGGTGGTCTTTCCGTGTTTGCCGGTGTAGGAGAACGTACACGAGAAGGAAATGACCTTTACTATGAAATGAAGGATTCCGGTGTTATTAGTAAAACAGCCATGGTATTTGGTCAGATGAATGAACCGCCTGGTGCACGTTTCCGTGTCGCATTAACCGGGCTGACAATGGCGGAATATTTCCGTGATGAAAAAGGAGCAGATGTGCTTTTCTTTATCGATAATATTTATCGTTTCACACAGGCAGGTACTGAAGTTTCCGCCCTTCTTGGTCGTATGCCGTCAGCTGTTGGTTATCAGCCAACTCTTGCTACCGAAATGGGACAATTACAAGAACGTATTACATCAACAGATAAAGGTTCGGTTACATCGATTCAGGCTATTTATGTGCCTGCCGATGACTACACAGACCCGGCACCTGCAACAACATTCGCTCACCTTGATGCAACAACAAACTTGGATCGAAGTCTTTCAGAGGAAGGTATTTATCCTGCAGTGGATCCCCTGGCATCCACATCACGAGCATTGGATCCTGAATCTGTAGGTGACGAACATTATCAAGTAGCACAAGAAGTTCAGCAAACGTTGCAAAAATATAAGGAACTGCAGGATATTATTGCTATTTTAGGTATGGACGAGCTGGGAGACGAGGATAAACTCACGGTGTCTCGTGCACGTCGTCTGAGATTCTTCTTATCGCAAAACTTCCATGTTGCTGAACAGTTTACCGGTCAAAAAGGATCTTACGTACCCGTAAGTGAAACGATAAAAGGATTTAGAGAAATTTTGGATGGTAAACATGATGATATACCGGAAGATGCATTTCGCCTGGTAGGTCCAATTGAAGATGTAGTTGAAAAGGCAAAAGGTATGGAATAATAACGGATGGTAGAAGCGGCGTATGGATGAATAGAGTTCTATCTAAGCTCTCTGCATTTTACTATATGCATGTATCAGACAGCTTCATACCAGTCGAGGAGGGGTTACTTTGAAAACACTAACGGTGAGTGTTGTTACTCCTGATGGCCCGGTAATGGAAGAGGATTTTGAAATGGTTAGTTGTAAATCAGAAACCGGTGAGCTTGGTATTTTACCAGGGCATATCCCACTGGTTGCTCCATTATCCATTAGCGCGGTACGCTTGAAAAGTGATAACGATACGAAACTTCTGTCTGTAAACGGTGGATTCATGGAGGTAAGACCAGATAAAGTAACAATTCTTGCACAAACTGCAGAGAAACCTTCAGATATTAATGTTAGGCGTGCAGAAGAAGCGAAAGCACGTGCTGAGCGTCGTCTCCAGTCTAAACAGGATGATATCGACTTCCAACGGGCAGAATTAGCACTCAAACGAGCAATGAACCGATTAAATGTCGGCAGTTAAAGAACAAAAGCGCAAAGCGCCCGTTTAAAAACGTAGAGACTGGAGCGGCGTAACTGAGATAAAGGAACCACGGTGAGGTGACGAACCGATGATGACTTATCGTAGGTTACGACGTGAAGTCTCCTAGTTTTTGGCGCTTGGAGCTGGATGTGACTATTCCTGAATAAAAATTGGTTTTTATACTTTCTTATCTTTAAATAAAAACTCTCGTAACGTATGCTTGCGAGAGTTTTTATGCTTAAAATAGCGATAATATAATATAAATATTGTCGATATTTCCCGGGAAATGAAAGACATATCGTCGAATTTTCAGTTTATGCTCCAATTCGTTGACAAATGCATGCGAAAATGGCAAAGTACTAATAGTGATCAAAAATAGATAAGGTGGTTTCCATGTTAGATATCGGACAATCAGCTATTATAAGTATTATCTCACATATCATTTTTATTTCTATCACATGGCGATTGGTAGTAGCAATTAATTTTGATCCGCTTATCCGAAAAAGCCGTGTAACGGAGGCAAGAATTTTACTGCTTTTCATTACGATTGTCATCGGTTCTGGCGTAAGTAGATTTTTTCTTGATATCCTACAATGGTCCAGAGACCTATTATATCTCTTTTAATCTGGCAATCTAGTAAATTGTCACAATTTACCCTGTTTATTTAAGATAATCCCTGCTCATACTATAGGTAACTTTAGTAATTTGAGGGGGATTTTTTTATGAGGAAAATGCTATTTATAAGTTTATTATTTTTATGTATCACATCAGAAGTAGCAGCAAGTCATGTGCAAACCGATGAGATGACAGAATTAGCGTCCATTGTTACCACTAGTGATGGAGTCGTTGGAAACTGGGAAGTTACATTAAAAGAAAAAATGGATAAAACTGCTATTCAAGATAAGCTAAACGAATTGAAAAATAGGTATTTAGTCACTGTCCATGAGGATGAAAAAAGTATAAAATATTCTTCTGGGAGCGTTCATAAAAAGAGCGGAATTTCCGTAACCTATAATGTTATTATTCCCAAGGACGATATGCAGCATGCAGAGTTAATCGCAGTAATGAAAGGTGGCCATTGGGATGCTTTTATAAAAGAACAGTATCAATCCATACGAGATGAAATGGCAACAAAATATTTTACGAAATCTGCAGAAGTATTTGCTTGTCTGACAACAGACAATGGTGATATAATAAATGATGAAAGTTTTTTAATTGAATTAACGGACCATCTGAATCTTCAACATAGGAAGACACAAAACGACACGGTCGAAAATTCGACACATGAAGAAATTATTTATGGGTATACACCATTATGGGATCAAAAAATCACTATAGGTGATACACCTATGAACGTACAGATAGCTGTTACAGAAGGAAATGGAGAACCTACATACACAATAGGAACACCTATCCTAATAAATGAATATTAATATAGTGAAATTGTATCTGGAGGAGAATTATGATATGGAAAAAATCATCGTAAGAGGTGGGCACCAGTTGAATGGCACTGTGAAAGTGGAGGGCGCGAAGAATGCAGTGCTCCCCGTTATTGCAGCAAGTCTTATGGCAAGTAAAGGAAGAAGTGTAATTACAGATGTTCCTGTTCTGGCAGATGTATATACCATTAATGAAGTCCTGCGAAACATGAATGCAGATGTACATTTCGAAAATAATGAAGTTGTGATTGACGCGTCAAAAAAGTTAAAAACAGAAGCTCCTTTTGAATACGTTCGTAAAATGCGTGCATCCGTGTTAGTGTTAGGGCCTCTGCTTGCGCGCTATGGTCATGCGAAAGTGGCAATGCCTGGCGGTTGTGCAATTGGATCAAGACCAATTGATTTACATCTCAAAGGATTTGAAGCGATGGGCGCCCATGTCCATGTTGGGAATGGTTTTGTTGAAGCCAATGCTGATGGGCGTCTTAAGGGTGCGAAGATTTATCTGGATATGCCGAGTGTTGGCGCGACTGAAAACATTATGATGGCAGCTTCTTTAGCAGAAGGAACGACAACCATCGAAAATGTTGCAAAAGAACCTGAAATCGTTGACCTGGCAAACTTTTTGAATAAAATGGGGGCAAAAATTGTTGGTGCTGGTACGGAGACAATCCGCATTGAAGGTGTGGAAGAATTAAGCGGTACAGAGCATCCAATTATTCCTGACCGCGTGGAAGCAGGAACCTTTATGGTGGCAGCATCCATTACGGGTGGAAATGTGTTAATCAAAAATGTGGAGAGCGAACATTTACGTTCTGTTATTTCCAAGCTTGAGGAAATGGACGTGATGATCACGGAAGAAGGCGACGGGATTCGTGTTATCGGGCCGAAAGAATTGAAGGCGACTGATGTTAAAACACTACCACATCCTGGCTTTCCTACCGATATGCAATCACAAATGATGTCTTTAATGTTAAATGCGAACGGCACAAGTGTCATTACAGAAACGGTTTTTGAGAATCGCTTCATGCATGTTGAAGAATTCCGCCGTATGAATGCTAAAATGAAAATCGAAGGCCGCAGTGTTATCGTGGAAGGCCCAAGCGAATTACAAGGTGCTGAAGTAGCAGCAACGGACCTTCGAGCAGCAGCAGCCTTGATTTTAGCCGGGTTACGTGCAGAAGGGCATACACGTGTTACACAGCTAAAACATCTTGATCGCGGTTATGTTGATTTAGCAGGAAAATTAGCTTCACTTGGCGCAGACATCGAACGTGTTGATGACAATGGTGATGCTGTTAACCCATTTGTACAAGTAGAAAAAAATCCAACTGAAATTGTAGCTGATTTATCGTAATTATAATAAATAAAGATGTTGTAAAACAGGTGGCGCTCATCAATGGAGCTTCATCTGTTTTTTTGTTGCCTAGGAAATTATAAAATGATTTGCTTGGGCATAACTTATTATTGATTAATGGTTACGTCCAGCTACAAGCGCCAAAAACTAGGAGATAACACGAGAGCTCCCTACGATAAAGAAGACTTGGCGACTGACAAGCCGACAGGCGCAGGCAGAGCCATAGTCGCACTTATGCCTGTGGCGAAAGTCATCATCGGTTCGTTACCTCACCGTGATTCCTTTTCGCTTTCCAAGCATAAGATTCACGTAGACTTTCGCCATTCATTGGCGACAAGTCAAGTTCATCTAATCTCAGTTGCAACGCGGGGGTCTCTACGTTTTAACTAGGCGCTTTTCACTTTTTTTGTTTATGGAGGCTCTTCGTCTAAATGGATATGGGAAACCAAATTCTATTTCGAATGCTCGAGAATCATGCACCGCCATTACGTCATATAGACTTAATCATTTTCACTATCACTTTTATTAAAAATTGTCTTTTTATTTTAAAATTTATATGTTAGAATCAAAACAAAATTACCAATACTTATGAATCAAAGGAAGTGTACATCATGAAATTATATGTCTCTGTCGACATGGAAGGAATTACGGGATTGCCGGATCATACATATGTTACTGCTGGTAAGCATAATTATGAACGAGGACGTAAAATCATGACCGAGGAAACGAATTACGTGATTGACGCTGCATCTAAATTTGGTTGTAAATCTATTTTAATCAATGATAGCCATTCAAAAATGAATAATCTATTGATAGAAGACTTGCATCCGGAAGCGGAATTAATAACGGGAGATGTGAAAGCGCTATCAATGATGCAAGGACTTGATGAAACTTACGCAGGAGCAATGTTTGTTGGCTATCACGTGCGCGCAGGTCAGTTTGGTGTTATGTCTCATGCGATGATTCACGCGGTACGAAATTTTTATATAGATGATAAGCCGATTGGGGAAATGGCCTTTAATGCATATGTTGCAGGTTTTTTTGGTGTACCTATTCTGTTGGTTTCCGGTGATGATCAGGCAGCAAAAGAGGCAGAAGAACTCATTCCAAATGTAGTCACCGTTGCTGTAAAGGAAACCATTTCAAGGTCTGCGGTTAAAAGCTTAACACCGAAAAAGGCTGGAGCACTATTGAAGGAAAAGACGAAACAAGCATTGGAAAACCGACATCAGGTACAACCACTCACACCACCAAATTCCCCGACATTAAAGATTGAGTTCAATAATTACGGACAGGCGGAGTGGGCGCATTTAATGCCAAACACGGAAATCATTCCGGACACAACCATCGTTGCATATCAAGCGAAAGACATTCTGGAAGCATATCAAGCCATGTTGGTTATGACAGAGCTTGCCATGAATACATCGTTTTCAAGTAATTAATCAAGTAGTATGATCACTTTTTCGGAAAAAGGGCTTGAAAATGAATTATTTGCTAGAAAATAAATCGGAGCTTGGAGGGATGGGAATCATGCTTCGCTATATTTTAAAACGATTGCTGATTATGATTGTGACCTTGTGGATCATTGTCACATTAACATTCGTTCTGATGGTCACAATACCGGGTTCACCTTTTAATAGTGAAAGAGCAACGAATGAGACGGTGCAGGCTAATTTAGAGGCACATTATAATCTGGATGAGCCTTATTATGTGCAGTATTTGCTTTATATCAAGTCAATTGCCACCTTTGACTTCGGACCATCGATCAAGCAGCCGAACCAGTCGGTGAATGGTTTATTGGAACGCGGATTTCCCATTTCCTTTGAATTAGGGGTGCTAACCATTGGCGTTGCCGTTATTTCAGGGATTATTTTAGGAATCATGGCGGCACTCAGGCACAATGGGATTGTCGATTATGTAGCGATGGGTTTTGCCGTGTTAGGGATATCTATTCCAAATTTTGTATTAGCAACACTATTGATTCAACAATTGGCTGTTAATTTGGAAATTCTCCCACCTGCAACATGGTCAAGTCCTGCACATATGATTCTACCGATTATCGCGCTGGCTACAAGTCCAATGGCGATCGTCGCAAGACTTACAAGATCAACGATGCTGGAGGTTTTAACACAGGATTACATAAAAATGGCGCGTGCAAAAGGACTGTCTCCATGGAAAATTATCATCAAGCATGCACTTAGAAATGCCTTGATGCCTGTCGTTACTATGTTAGGGACATTGCTTGCAGGTATTTTAACAGGGACGTTTGTTATTGAGGAAATTTTTGCTATTCCGGGAATGGGGAAATATTTTGTAGAAAGCATTAACCAACGAGACTTTCCGGTCATTATGGGGACGACTGTATTTTATAGTGCATTCCTGATTATTACATTATTTCTAGTAGATTTGGCATATGGGATTCTCGATCCTCGTATAAAAATGAATAAAAAGGGAGGAGAATAGCATGAAATCAACACATAATCATGACGTGACCCATTCTCCGACCGACGTGCCAGATGATTGGTTCACATGGCGGAAAATAGACAAGCAAGCTTCGGAGTCGGTTTCTAGACCTTCCTTATCCTATTGGGAGGATGCCTGGAAACGACTGGTGAAAAATAAATTGGCAATGGCTGGCTTCGTATTTTTGATTTTGCTCGTATTTATGGCTATTTTTGGACCAATGATGTCTCCACATCAGGTTAACGAGCAAGATTTGTCCAATCAATACCAGCCTCCGAGTCTAGAGCATTGGTTCGGTACAGATAATGGCGGGCGTGATGTGTTTACAAGGACGTGGTTCGGTGCTCGAATATCCTTATTCGTAGGTTTCATGGCTGCCTTGATTGATGTCACCATTGGGATTATCTATGGTGGAATTGCTGGTTATAAAGGTGGTCGTACAGATGGGATGATGATGCGTATTATTGAAATTTTATATGGGTTACCTTATTTATTGGTCGTTATATTATTATTGGTCGTTCTGGGCCCAAGTTTATCCACTATCATTATTGCGCTAAGTGTAACAGGCTGGGTAGGTATGGCGCGAATTGTGCGAGGGCAAGTACTTCAGATTAAGAACTATGAATTTGTCCTCGCTTCTAAATCATTTGGCACGAAGACAGCGCGGATTATTCGGAAAAATTTACTACCCAATACAATGGGACCCATTATTGTTCAAATGACATTAACGGTTCCAACTGCTATTTTTGCGGAAGCATTTTTAAGTTTTCTCGGGCTCGGTGTACAATCGCCGTATGCCAGTTGGGGTGTGATGGCAAACGATTCACTGGGTGCGATCCTGTCCGGAAATTGGTGGACATTGTTTTTCCCGGCATTTTTCATATCATTTACGATGTTTGCATTTAATGTACTGGGTGATGGCCTTCAAGACGCACTTGATCCGAAATTAAGGAAGTAGGTGACACCATGGAAAAAATTCTCGAAGTAAACGATCTTCATGTCACTTTTACAACATATGGAGGGACGGTGAAAGCAGTACGTGGCGTTGATCTTCATTTAAATAAAGGGGAAACACTCGCTATCGTCGGGGAGTCGGGTTGTGGGAAAAGTGTTATAGCTAATGCGATTATGGGGCTGATTCCTGATCCGCCGGGCAAAATTTCAGGTGGGTCCATTCTGTTTCATGGTAACGATTTAACAACAAATACGGAAAAGCAAATGCGTTCCATTCGTGGTGTGGACATATCGATGATTTTTCAAGATCCGATGACTGCATTAAACCCGACATTAACGATTGGCACCCAGCTCATGGAAGGGTTGAAGCAACATCAAGCTATTTCCCCACATGAAGCGAAGCAACGGGCAATTGAGATGTTGGAACTTGTTGGTATACCGAATCCACACGAACGCCTGAAGCACTATCCCCATCAATTCAGTGGAGGGATGCGTCAACGTGTGGTCATTGCCATAGCCTTAATTGGTGAACCAGAACTGTTGATTGCAGATGAACCAACGACAGCCCTTGATGTAACGATTCAAGCACAGATACTGGAGCTTTTTGAAAAGATTCAAGCGGTTACAGGCGTATCTATTATTCTCATTACACATGATTTAGGTGTTGTAGCTAAAATTGCTGATCGAATTGTCGTTATGTATGCAGGAAAAATCATCGAAGAAGGCACGAAACGGGAAATATTTTATAAGCATGAGCATCCTTATACACAAGGATTATTGAATTCAGTGCCACGGCTAGATGTAAAAGGGGAAGCATTAACGCCAATTGACGGGACACCACCGGATTTGTTTGCCCCTCCGAAAGGATGCCCATTTACTGCCAGATGCCCATTTGCCATGGAGGTGTGCGCACATGTTTATCCTGTAAATACAAACTTGAGTGATACCCATAGGGTGGATTGCTGGCTGCAGGATGAGCGAGCGAAACAACTTTTAGCAGCTACCACGGTTAGATAATCCATGCATTTTGCAAGTGTTTTATGGCATGCTTTGATTTCTATGATACGTTCAAGTAGAAAATAAAAGCTAATCAATCAAAAGGGGGAAAAAGGATGAAGAAGTTTCTCGTATTCTTGTTGGCTTTGTTGACGGTGATTGTTCTAGCAGCGTGTACCGCCAATGAAAGTGCAGGGGAAGAGCCGGAAGAGGAAAATGATACAGAGGAAACAGGGGATGGTGGCTCAAATGCAGGGGAAGAGGCAGGAGGTGAAAATGTGCTTCGCATCAACAACTGGGAGGAGCCGACATCGTTTAATCCATCTATTGGATTTGATGAAAATTCCTGGGATCCGTTAAATAATTTGATGGAAGGGCTGACCCGCTTAGGCGATGACGGCACGCCTGAACCTGCAATGGCTAGTGACTGGGATATCTCTGATGATGGAACTATGTATACTTTTTATCTGCGGGAAGATGCAAATTGGTCCAATGGAGATCCCGTTACGGCAGAGGACTTCGTTTATGCTTGGCAGCAATTACTTGACCCAGAAACTGGTTCCCCGGCTGCATTTCTGGCTTATTTCGTAAAAGGGGGCGAAGCATTTAATAGTGGGGAAGGTTCAGCAGAAGATGTAGGGGTAACAGCAGTTGACGAGAAAACATTTGAAGTGGAATTAGAAGATCCAACCGGTTTTTTCTTGCATGTTGTAACAAATCCAGCGTTTTTTCCTATCAATGAAGAGGTAGCAGCAGAAAATCCGGATTGGCATGCGGAAGCAGATACCTTTGTGTCCAATGGACCTTTTATGCTTGAGTCCTGGGAGCATGATAGTGAAATGATTTTTGCGAAAAATGACCAGTATTGGGATGCGGATACCGTAAGTCTAGATGGCGTTCATTGGGCTATGGTTAATGATCGGAATACCCAATATCAAATGTTTGATACCGGCGATCTTGATGTTGCAGAAATTCCTGAGGAATTGTCCGATGAATTAATTGAAGGTGATAATGTCGCGATAGATGAAAGAGGAGGATTGGAATTTTTTCGTTTTAATG
This sequence comes from Virgibacillus sp. NKC19-3, assembly GCF_019837165.1. Lineage (NCBI taxonomy): Bacteria > Bacillati > Bacillota > Bacilli > Caryophanales > Bacillaceae > Virgibacillus > Virgibacillus saliphilus. Next base: position 3,572,718 of record NZ_JAGYHC010000001.1, on the reverse strand, counting down.
TAGAAGAAGAACCTTTTCAAAATAAGAAAATACGACAAGCATTTGCATTAGCGATGAATCGCCAGGAGGTCACAGATTTTGTTGTGAAAAATAAAGTAGAACCGGCCCATGGCTTTGTTTCTCCAGGCTTTACAAACCCATCAGGAGAAGACTTCCGTGATGCAAACGGGGATCTTGTAAACGATGATCCGGAAGAAGCAGTGCGTTTGCTTGAAGAGGGTATGGAAGAGGAAGGCTACGAGGAGCTGCCGGAAGTGACGTTGTCCTATAATACAGATGATCTTAATAAGGCCATTGCGGAAACAATGCAAGGTATGCTTAGTGAAACCCTAGGTGTTGATGTCACGTTGGAAAATACAGAATGGAATGTTTTCCTGGAGGATCAGAAAAATTTAGAACATCAACTCTCACGTAGTTCATTCCTGTTTGACTATGGTGATCCGGTTAATTTTCTGGAAAGCTTTGTTACCGATTCATCGATGAATCGTACCGGCTGGTCCAATGAAGAATATGACCAACTAATCGCCGATGCGAAATCCGAAACAGACGAAGAACGTCGCTGGGAGCATATGTACCAAGCAGAACAACTGTTAGCCGAAGAAATGCCCATTCTTCCACTGCGGTACTACAACCAAGTATTTGTAGAAGCAGACAGTGTATCAGGTATCTTGCGCCATCCTGTAGGCTATGTTGATCTAAAATATGTGGAGAAAGAATAATAGGGACAGGGGGACAGGGACATTGTCCCAGCCGTCCCCCTTTTGGTGGCGTATGCTGGGACAAGGAACCTGTCCCCCTGTCCCGATTCATAAGGAGGGTTGTAAATGAGGCGTCCTGTTCGATTGCAACGGGGGGATACGATTGGTGTTGTAGCACCTGCCGGTCCGCCCAACCTGGAAAAATTAAAACGGGCCACCCCCTTTTTTGAAAATATGGGACTTCATGTGGAATGGGGCAGGCATATAGATAATGTCCATGGCTACTTAGCCGGTACAGATGCGCAGCGGGTTCAAGATATGCATGAGATGATAGCCGACACACGCATCAAAGCGATTATTTTTGCCCGCGGTGGCTATGGTACAGCCCGAATCGCGGCTGATCTTGATTATGCGTTGATCAAAAGGCATCCGAAAATCATATGGGGGTATAGTGATATTACGTATTTACATACAGCTATTCGGCAAATATGCGGACTGATCACTTTCCACGGACCGATGCTTGCTTCTGATATTGCTGAGGAAGATTTTGACACACTTTCTGCATTAATGTTTAAACAGCTTTTTGAACCGATGAAACTGATGTACTCGGAAAAAATCTCTCCATTACAAGTGCTCACTTCCGGCAGGGCTGAGGGAGAACTAGTCGGTGGGAATCTATCCTTACTCGTTAGCTCCATTGGAACACCTTATGAGATTCATACGAAGGGAAAAATTCTTTTGCTGGAGGACATCGGGGAGGAGCCGTATCGTGTGGACGGGATGCTGAATCAATTGAAGCTTGCAGGGAAATTGGAAGACGTTGCTGGTATTGTCATCGGTGATTTTGCCGAAGCAGAACCGGAATCAGAGGAATCACTTACACTTGAACAAGTGTTCAGGGATTATTTTTGCCCATTGGAAATCCCGGTTATGAGTGGATTTAAAATCGGTCATTGTCTTCCACACTTCGCCGTTCCGCTCGGCGCTCCAGCAATATTAACAACTGCTGATAAAACATTATGTATCGAATCAGGTGTTGATGAACAATGAGATGGAGAAAGCACGTGAAATATTGCTTAGGATGGTAGAGAAAGGCTATTTTGATTGCTTATTAAATTTGATACAGAAAAATAGAAACGTCGAAGGTTGAAATCAACCGTGCATACGAAAGAGGTCTTAAGAAAGGAGCTTCCATATTGACTAATCAAACATTTGATCAATTTCCGGAAAACATGTGGGTGACTGCTGTTCCGGTAGCAACCGTATGGACATCTCCGCAGTCACCGAGGGACGTTGATGAACCTGGAGTTCGTCCTCATGCGGATATCGACCAATGGATTCGGGATTTAAGCCATGAAGAAAGCCTTGCCCTTTGTGAAGAGAATCGTATCCAATCTCAAGTATTGTACGGAGAACCAGTAATAATGATAGATAAGAAAGAAACGTTTGCGAAAGTTATCATACCCTCTCAACCCTCCAAAAAAGATGAACGTGGCTATCCCGGCTGGATTCCATGTGCACAACTAATGCAAGTAAACAAAACAAATTGGATGAGCAACCAATTTGCAGTTGTCACACAGAAAAAAGCATTTTTGGAAGATAAGCAAGGTGAAAATGTCATGAAACTCAGCTATATGACGATGCTCCCAATTGCAAGTAGCAGGCAAACGCGCATAGAGGTAAAGACGCCACATGGTAAAGGGTATTTGTCAAAAGAAGCGGTGCATATGTTTCCCTCCGAAAAAGGCATAGAACAGGGGAGTGGGCAAGACATCGTTCGAGCTGGTGAACCGTTTGTACAACTTGCTTATTTCTGGGGAGGCATGAGTTCGTTTGGTTATGATTGTTCAGGTTTAGCATACGCCACGCATAAGGCAAATGGCTACCGGATTGCACGTGATGCCAGTGATCAGGCATCTTCCGGAGAAAAAGTAGATTTAGAGGAGCTTTTGCCAGGAGATTTAGTCTTTTTCGCTTACGAGGAAGGAAAGGGGAAGCTTCATCATGTGGGAATTTATTATGGTAATGGAAAAATGCTTCACGCACCGCAGACGGGAAAGGGCGTGGAAATTGTGGCGCTGAAAGGAACGATATACGAGCGTGAGCTTTGTGCTGCTAGACGATACTGGCGCAGACGGGAGGGAAGTAATGATGAATGAGAAAATTTTGCAGGTGAGCAATCTGAAAAAATACTTCCATATGGGACGAGGGAAAGAACTACAAGCTGTAAATAATGTCACGTTTCATGTGAATCGGGGCGAAACATTCGGACTCGTTGGCGAATCCGGCTGCGGAAAATCAACAATTGGAAGGACAATCATGGGGCTTTATGAAAAAACAGATGGGGATGTTTTCTATGATGGAGGGAATGTCCATGAATTCGACGACAAGGAAAAGTTTACATTTCATCGAAACATGCAAATGATTTTTCAGGATCCATATGCTTCGCTTAATCCGCGATCGACAGTAAAGGAAGTTATCGCAGAACCAATGGAAGTGCATAACATTTATCAAACAAAGGAAGAACTGCATAACCGTATTTTTAAGCTATTGGAGGAGGTTGGTCTAAATCGTGATCATGCCAATCGTTATCCTCATGAGTTCAGTGGTGGCCAGCGCCAGCGAATCGGAATTGCCAGAGCATTAGCCTTAAATCCTGATTTTATCATTGCCGATGAACCAATATCAGCATTGGATGTATCGGTTCAAGCCCAAGTTGTAAATCTACTAAAAGCGTTGCAAATGGAAAAAGAATTGACCTTTTTATTTATTGCCCATGACCTATCTATGGTGCGACAAATTTCTGATCGCATCGGGGTTATGTATTTAGGTAATATGGTTGAGCTTGCCAGTAGCGATCGCCTCTATGAAAACCCGCTGCATCCCTATACAAAAGCATTACTATCTGCTATCCCCATTCCTGATCCTGATATTGAAGATGAGCGGGAACGAATCATACTGGAGGGAGAACTCCCAAGCCCGGTTGATCCGCCAAGTGGCTGTGTATTTCGGACACGTTGCCCGGTGGCCATGGAGGTCTGTTCCCAGATAACTCCTGTTTGGCAGGAAGTGGAGCGAGACCACTACGTAGCTTGTCATTTGTATGATGATAAGTGAAAAATAACAAACGCTATAAGAAAAAATGAAATGCCGATGCATTGCGAACCATTAGCAATGCATCGTTTTTTTCTTAAATTAGTTGTTCTATTGTTTTCAGGTTTTGTATACGTTTAATAGTAGGGAAGCTAGATACACCTGTTAGCAAATGCTTTGATTTTTATCACAACATTGTAAAGGGGGAGGCCATGCACAATCGTAAATACACAACAAAACCAGTTCCGAAAGCATGGAAAAAGAAAAAATCATCACTTTCGAAACGAATGAAATTGAAGCAGCAATCCATACATTCAGGGCTACAGAAAAGGGAGATGAAAAATCCGACACCCTTCCTATCGAAGAAACCGAAGTACTTGAATAAGCCTTCTGCTTCGTGGAAGCTTCCTACTTTTGTTGCATTATCATGTTTGATCACACTTATATTAGTCATCCCGACAATGATCGTCATTCCATTTGGGAGCAACAATGAAGCCGCTGAGGAGCCGAATGTCGAAGAAGAAGCCCCAGAACAGACATCGGAACAGGAAGCGGAAATAGCTGACTCCCCATTTTCAGTGGAAGTAATGCGTGATACATCGGACACAATTGAAGATGTACCACTGGAAGAATACGTAAAACGGGTAGTAGCTTCCGAGATGCCTGCGGAGTTTGAAGTAGAAGCATTAAAAGCACAGGCGCTGGCAGCCAGAACCTATATTGTGAACCACCTGCTTTTTCAAGATGAAGATGAAAATTTCGATGTAACAGATACAACTGCACATCAGGTTTATAAAAGTGAACATGAACTGCGAAGTGTTTTAGGCAAAGACTTTGATTGGAAAATGGATAAGGTAGAAGAGGCAGTGGCTGGAACACAGGGTGAAATTCTAACCTATGAGGATGCGCCTATCACACCGTCCTATTTTTCTACAAGTAATGGGTACACCGAAAACTCGGAGGATTACTGGGGCGATGAGCTTCCTTATCTGCGCAGTGTTGAAAGTCCATGGGATGAAGATTCCCCGAAATATTTGCATCAGGAAGTTTTTACGATGAGTGAGGTGGAAGATACACTGGGTATTGATCTAACGCCGGACGATGATGTTCCTATGGATGTTACACGAACTGAAAGCCAGCGGGTTGATGAGCTAGAAATTGCTGGGAGCACGTTTTCCGGTAAGGAAGTCCGGGAACAACTTGAATTACAGTCAAGTGATTTTACTATTGAGCAAAAAAATGACCATTTTATTTTCACGACCAAAGGTTTCGGCCATGGCATCGGAATGAGCCAATATGGTGCAAACGGGATGGCTGAAGAAGGAGAAACCTACCAGGACATTGTTAAGCATTATTACCAGGATGTGGAAATTAGCACCGTCAATGATACAGCACCAACCCTCGTAGCAAGATAGCGGGGGTTTTTAATGTGGAAAATGATTGTGGGTCATGGGTAAGTATCTGGAAACCAGAAAAGCGTGGTAACGTAACGAAGTTCTATGTGCCTGTAAAATACATTCAGCGGGGTAACGCAGCGTTCGCCTTACCAACGCAGCTGAAGTAAAGCAGTTATATCGCTTCTCTACACAGGCTTAACTGCTTACTATCCCCCACTTTTTTAAAAAAATCCACAAAATCGGCAAGTTTTTTTCACCTCATGTATATATTTTCTTTTTTCTGATCAGAATGGTTGGTGAGGTGATGTTCTTATGAAAGAAGAAAACAACGGTGCTTCAAAAAATAAATGGAGCCGTATTTTCCGGAAGAAATGGTTTTTTCCAGCACTTTATTTAACTGTTGCTGCCCTCCTTTTATCGGTTGTGGTGTGGTATCAAAATGTGGACAACCAAGTTCCGGATGTTGCAGATGAGCAGGAACAAGAAAGTGATGAGTATATCCCATCTTCCAATGATGAGGATGCCGAGCCAGTTTTGGATCAGCAAGAGGTTATTCAAATGCCGGTAGTGGATCAAGATCAAGCAGAAATCGTAACTAAATTCTATGATTACAACGCAGAACAAGAGGATCAGGAAGATAGCCTGGTTTTTTATAACAACCGCTATTACCAAAGTACTGGTATTGATATTGCATCCGCTACAGATGAGACGTTCGATGTTGTCGCATCCTTAACAGGAACAGTTACAGAAGTAAAAGAAGATCCTTTGCTGGGAAATGTCGTTGTGATGACACATGATAATGACGTGACAACTTATTATGCAAGTCTGGATGAAGTGAATGTATCAGCTGATACCGATGTGGAACAAGGGGAATCAGTAGGTACAGCAGGGAAAAACATTTTTGGCAAAGATAACGGAATGCACGTCCATTTTGAACTAAGAAAAGATGGTAATGAAGTCAATCCGGAATCCTTTTTCAATCAATCTGTTGCTAGTTTAGATAGTGTTACAGATGAAGAGTCCGAAGCAAGCGAGGATGCTGTAGAAGACGAGCAATCCGATAGCGCGGAGGAAGAAACGGATGCACCGGAAGAAGATAATCGTGAAGAAGAATCAGATGCACCAGATGAAGACGCTGGCGCAGAAGATGATGCGTTGGAAGATGATACAACCGATTCAGACAACGCTTCAGAGAATGAATAAAAAAAAAATACCCCCAGCAATAGAAGCTGGGGGTATTTTTTTGGTAGTTAAGCAATCCGGAACATGGTTAACACCTATTGTGCGTTTTATATTCGCCATATGATTTTTTGAATATTAGAATATATAGTCATATACGAAATTTGTCGAACGATCGGTTCTTTATGACCGTGAAAAATATGTTAGAATAAGAGTAATTGTTGAAATATGATGAAAACCTCAGAAAATAACCGTGAAGTCGACATAACAGCTTTGTTAAAAGGAGGTCTCACCACATATATGTTCAATCCTTCTGTCATCACATTTGAACATGAACCATCGATGAAAGAGGTTATGGAATCATTTTTGCGCGAATATGATACAAAATCAGCATTGGAATTAACACGGAAATATATTATACACACGCCTTTAGACGATGTTCGAAAAAAAGGGATGGAATTTTTGTATGTGAATGGGTTCTATGAGGACCTGGAGCTTTTAATTCAAAAAAATTGGAAGTCCGAAAATAAGTCCAATCGAGAGTGGGCGAGCGTTTATCAATTAACGATTGATCGAAAGCTCTCCCGGTACCGACCAAGCGAAATAGTCGAAAAAGCAGAAAACATGAAAACGGACGATCCTGAGCTAAAATGTTTGCTTGAATTTGTTAAAGTTACAGCATACTACAGCATGAATAAATATAATAAGATAGGAAATTTCCTTGAAAACTATCAGTACTTATTTCAAAAAGTGAAAGATCGGATGATGGTGTCTTTTTTTACCATTCGACTTCATCACCTTTTTTTGACCTATTATCTACTTCGAAATGAACTAATTATGGCAAGAAAGTATGCCTATCGTATTCTAAATCAAACATCGAATGACCTGACGAAAATAGATGTACATATCAAATTAGGATTATCCTACACGTTTGATACCTATTTTCAAGGGATGCATCACTTGAAGCAAGCTCTAAAGTTAGCGAAAAGGCATAATTTAACAAATCAAATTCATGTCATCGAACATCAGAACATTCCTTTTTTAGCTGCCCATTTTAATCAAGTTGATAATATCAAAACAGATGATAAGAGTGAACAGGCACACATTGAAATAGCGAAAGGAAATTACACCAAAGCGATCACGATTCTGAACGAATTGCCAATGGACAGTGCATTTAAACTTTATTATATGGGCAGAGCGAAGCAGGACAAACGGATGTTACTCCAGTCCTATAATTACTTTATTGAAAAAAGAAGCGATTACTTTTTCTGTCGATTGCCACTTAGAGTATTAACGCAAATGAAGATGTGAGACATGCATCTTGTTTGTTAAAAAAGGTACCTCGGTTCAACTTTTTCGCAGTATATAAAAAATTAAGAATGGAGGAATTAGAATGAAAAAATATAAAGTGACTCTTTTTGTAGCAATTGCAGCTATCTTTATTACGGTGAGTCCGGCATTGGGGGAACAGTTTTTGACTAGTGATCCGAACCTGGGAGACATTGATGCCAGTGACCCAAATCTGGGGGATATTGATGCCAGTGATCCAAATTTAGGAGATATTGATTAACGTATAGTGTAAGTTAGTTGTTTCGATTTCGAATCATGCTTTAACATTGGAAAAGTTGAACCTTTTTTTAAATATAATTTTTTCCATGGAACGGGGGTAATAATCCTCGTTCCATTGTTTTTTACAGGTATATTCAAAAATACTTCCTGTCCACCATTTTTAAAGCGTGAATTTTAATCATAAACCTCCCAGGTGATTAATAAAATATTACAAACCAAGCAATCAGAAATGTCTGAGGTGAGAGCTTGTGTGGCTTTTTAAAATATATGCCAAATGACCCCCTCAACAGAAACGTTTACATATAAATTACAGAACTTTTCGTTAACGATGGGACACAGGTAGAGAAAAATAGTGGGCATGTTCAAATCATTTAGAGTTCATTTGAACAGCCCCTGATGACCTATTTAAAAAACATATCCGACATCATTGCGCAGTAAAACCACTACAGGAAAAATCGGCCACAACAAAATTAACACCTTGTCTCAAACCACACCTCGGAAATATTCAACTTAGGGAGGCGAATGGTGTGCATGATTACATCAAAGAAAGAACTATCAGGATAGGAAAATACGTCGTTGAAGAGCGAAAAACCGTCCGAATGATAGCGAAGGAATTTGGTGTTTCCAAGAGCACAGTCCACAAAGATTTGACAGAACGCTTACCAGAAATAAATCCTGAATTGGCAAATCAGGTAAAAAGAATTCTTGAACATCATAAATCAATCCGCCATCTCCGTGGAGGAGAAGCAACAAGAAAGAAATACAGCTTACACCCAAAAAGTGAGGAGCAAGCAAAACCAGTGGGGTGAAATTTTAACGGTGTTACACGCAGAATAGGTAAGCGACCTACTCTATATAAGGGGGGTGATATCTGGGAGATCTTTTCAAAAGTCAGGAGCACATAACAATGTAAAGCCAAAACGCAGTGAAGGGAATGCTGCGTTTTTGGTTTGGGCTCTGATTGGATACATGCTTCACGCGCTTGAAGAGGGAGTCTTATTGCCTGTTTCTAATAAAACGTTACCAATTTTTTTGCGAAATAGGCAGTTAATTGTTGATTTTTGTGGTAAAATATTATATTAGTAGTAATGCGTATAGCACCATATATGCCATCTACATATTAATGCTAGGAGGATCAGGATTCATGTTTTCTAGGGATATTGGAATCGACCTTGGCACTGCTAATGTTTTAATTCATGTAAAAGGGAAAGGGATTATCTTAAATGAACCATCTGTTGTGGCAATGGATCACACAACGGGAAAAGTGCTTGAAGTTGGTGAATCTGCTCATCGGATGGTTGGTCGAACACCGGGAAATATTGAAGCGATTCGACCGTTGAAGGATGGAGTCATTGCTGATTTTGATGTTACGGAAGCAATGTTACGACATTTTATAAATAAAATCAATGTTCGCGGTTTTCTTTCCAAACCGAGAATGCTTATTTGTTGTCCGACAAATGTTACGAAAGTAGAGCAAAAAGCGATTAAGGAAGCTGCAGAGAAATCCGGAGGTAAAAAGGTCTCGCTGGAGGAAGAACCAAAAGTAGCGGCGATCGGTGCCGGTATGGAAATATTCCAACCAAGCGGGAATATGATTATTGATATCGGTGGAGGAACAACAGACGTAGCAGTTCTATCCATGGGAGATATCGTCACGTCAGAATCCATTAAAATGGCAGGAGATAAATTTGATGTGGAAATCCTTAGCTATATTAAGAAGACGTACAAGTTGCTTATTGGAGAACGTACTGCTGAGCAAATCAAGCAAAATGTAGCTACTGTTTTTAAGGATTCGCGGAAGGAAGAAATGGAAATCCGCGGGCGTGATATGGTGAATGGACTCCCCCGCACGATTACGGTTTATTCCGATGAAATTGGAGAAGCCTTGCAAGAGTCGGTATCCTTGATTATTCAAGCTGCAAAGACCGTGTTGGAACATACTCCACCGGAATTATCTGCAGATATCATTGATCGGGGAGTTATCCTGACAGGTGGCGGAGCGTTATTACATGGCATTGATCAATTATTGGCAGAGGAATTAAAAGTTCCTGTATTTATGGCAGAAGAGCCTATGAACTGTGTTGCTAAAGGAACAGGGATCATGCTTGAAAATATGGATAAAGTTGAAAGTAGAAAAATCGTTTAATCCTGTAAGAAGTGACAAGTCATGTTAACAGGTATTTATACAGCTGCTAGTGAAATGATTTCCCAAACAGCGGTAGCTTGAGGGATTAATTAGCTAAGGTAGATCATCGTCAAAGCTTTGTGGTAGAATGGGGCTTAAAGATTGACGAACGCAGTCCAAGTATATTGCCGGAATTAAGGAGAAACAGGATATGCCTACGAACCAATCAGAAGAACAGACAAGAAAAGCTCATAAACAAGGTAAGAAGAGAAATAAACAGCAGTCTGCCGAAACAGAAATGTCTTCAGCAGCGCATACACGTAAACAACATAAACAGCATCAAAAAGAAGAAAAAAAGAAACAAACAAAGCCGAGACGCCGTTTGTTTCCCATTTGGCTTCGTATAATTGTTGTTCTTCTTCTTGCTATAGCTGCTTTAATGGCTGGACTAATGATTGGCTATGGTTTACTGGGTGATGGCAACCCGCTGGATGTATTACGAATAGAAACATGGCAACATATTATTGATTTTGTTATGCAGGAGTAAAGCATTTTACCCGGGGCAAAGGTGAAATGCTTTTTAAAAATGCTGTTTGAGGCGGTACAAACAGTTTGCACCACCCAAAATCATTTGTTGCTTTGATATAAATAATGTCAAACTGCGTACATGCAAAAGCAACCATACTTACGAAGAGACCCTTAATAAGAAATATTTTTATCAGGAGGAAAGGTCATATGTTGGATAGTGAGCAAATTAAAGAATTGATCCCACATCGTTATCCCTTTTTATTAGTGGATAAAGTGACGGAGATGGAAGAAGGAAAACGTGTTGCCGGGATCAAGAATGTAACAGCAAATGAACCATTTTTTCAAGGGCATTTTCCCGGTTATGCGATAATGCCAGGTGTCTTGATTGTTGAAGCAATGGCTCAAGTTGGAGCAATCGCCGTACTCGGCATTGAAGAGAACAAAGGGAAGCTGGGCTTTCTAGCCGGTGTGGATAAATGTCGTTTCAAGCGCCAAGTAAAGCCGGGTGATCAGTTAAAATTGGAAGTTGAAATCACGCGTCTAAAAGGACCGATTGGCAAGGGTAAAGGTGTTGCAACGGTGGATGGACAGTTAGCCTGTGAGGCAGAAATAACATTTGCGATAAACGGATAGTGCACGTGTAAAAGGACTAGCAAAAAGTAGAAAAAATGAAGTATGACTTCTTTGAATATGGTTAAGCTAATGGCGATAGCAACTATCAAAGGAGGAAACTTATAATGGAAAAAAAGATATTCATGAAATTAGGTGCACCGATTTTAGCCATTTCATTACTAGCTGCATGCGGAACAGATGACAACCAGGATCCTGCAGAAGAAGACGTGCCATTAGATCAAGAAGATGATAATGGTAACCAGGACCCGGTTGAAGATAACGATGACCGCATGGATGAAAATGACAACGGAACAGATAATAATGAAAATGACAATAATGGCAATGGCACAGGTATTAACGATACGGGCGAAGAAGACGAAATGCAGCAAGACGCTCCGAATGATGACCTGAATGACGATGAAGATAGACAAGGTGGACAAGGTGATCAATAAGGTCTTAAGGAAACATAAAAGAAGAACGGTTTCTAAATCAGTAGAGAGCCGTTCTTTTTTGTATATTCGAATTGCTGATTTTACCAATTGTTATTATTGTTTTGAATAATTTATGGGGATTGTGTTGGAACCCTTTTAAATTTCGATTTGTCATGCATTAAAAAGTTCGTTTTTGCTTACGAAGAAAACCTTCTCATTCGGTAAATAATAGTTGGAATAATCCGTCATAAAGGATAGAATAGGCTTAAAATGGCAGGGGGAACCGGGATGAGAAGCGAGGAAAAACCAGAATACATTATTGAGAAACAGACGAAGGCGATCATGACAAAGAACACAACCTATTATCGCACACAAATCTTGGAGGGAGGTAAAAAAAGGCATTCCAGCTATACGCTAGAACATATTCTTGATCAAAGTTGTATAGCGTTTGGTTCAAGTCTAAAAGGAAGAAAGGATGCTGTGAAGGAAATCTTGCATTCTGCGAGTAAATTACCAGTTCCGATTGATACGGATAGCGGGTTATATATGTTGCCAACATCATCATTAAAAAGTAATGACTGTGTGTGGTTGGCATATCATCATATTAAATTCTATGAAGGACGAGACGACAAAACATTTATCGGGTTTCGTGATGGAACAGGAATTTATGTCAATGCTTCGTACAATATCATTGATATGCAACATAAACGGACGAGTCAACTTATCATATATTTCAACCGGGAGAAAATTTTTGGTGGGCGGGGTAGTACATGATTCTCATCGTGGGATTATATGGATGTGTCATTTGCATCATCAGTAGTATTAGTGGCGTTTGTAACGATGGCGTTTTAGATAAGCTAAGCGAAATCCATCCTTTAAGTGAAAATGTTCCAACTACACAAATAATTAGTTGCTTGTGGTTAATCGCCTATGTATAATAGAAAGGTAGTTTATTTATAAAATGTATGACGTATGACTAACCAGTAAGTTATACGATTTTCATGGAGATACAGATAGCCAAATGAGGTGTAAAGGCCACGAATGAAAAGAACCACGATCCCCGGATAATTCTCGAGAAACAGCTCATCATTCTAATGGAAGATATCTATGAGTATAAAGCATTTATTATTATGCACCTGCGTGAAACGATTTTCCTTGGAGAACATACGGAGAAACTCATGAGACAGATGAAAATGGGAATTTTCCATTGGATGAGGGGTAGTTACCAGGTATTGATGGTGAAAAGATAGAAGAAGGCACCATGGATGCTGTGATTTTATTTGATGGCTTCATCAATGGCTATTTTAAATGGATGGTTATTGATAATATACATATTGACGGGAAAAAATGGAGTGCATTCCTTGTTCGTAGACGGGTTGATATTGACCACGGTATGCTCACGTCGAAGGAAGCGGCACTCCCTTCTATTGGTCGCATTCCATGTGAAAATGGCACGGAAAAAAATCAGACCATGGAGCAGATAATATCCAATCGTTTGATGAAAATATTAGATTCCTAGATGTGAATCCGAAAAAAAGAAACAGCTTCGGGAAATTGTTGAGGCGATTGAAAAGAAAACAGGTAACAATGAAATGCGTCCTGTCGTGATATGAGGACCGCCCATTTCAGCAAGTTGAGCTACTGCATGAATGTGAGCGACTGGCCCAAATCCTGCAGGTAGAGCTTTCACATTAAATTTTAAAAGTGAGGAGAGCGAAGGATGAAGCGAATACTTTTTGGTATGATTGCAATTCTACTCATTGCATTTTTAGCCGCGTGTACTAGTGATGAGGATGCAAATGAAGATGAAGATGAGGGAGAAGGTGTAACACAGGTGGAAACGGCTGAAGTAACGGAAGATGATTTCGTTATTGATAGATCAGTGTATGGACACACATCACCTACAAGCACCGCACCAGTTATGGTTCAAGAGCCTGGTGAAATTGATACATTAGAGGTGGAAAACGGTGATCAGGTGGAGGAAGATGAACGGATTGCAAGCATTACTACACCTGCCGGGAATCAGGATATAACAGCATCCACTGCAGGAGAAATCACGAATTTAGAAGTTTCAGAAGGAGATATAGTGAGCACGGAAGACCCATTAGCCGTTGTGGCTGACCTGGATAGTATGATAGTTACGTTTAATGTAACAGCCGATGTTCAAAAGTTATTTTCAACAGAAGATACATTGGATGTAGTGATCGATGATAATGAATACGAAGCAGAAATCACAGCGATCGATAAAATGCCTGACGATACGGGGCTATATCCGGTTGAGGCCACTGTTGACAATGACGATGGAGATATTTTAGCCGGAATGGTTGGGGAGATGCAGGTCCCTGAAAACAGGATAGAAGAAGCTATTATCGTGCCGACAGAAGCTGTGACACATGCTGATGATGAAGCATTTATTTATGTTATAGATGGGGAAACAGCCAATCAAATAACTGTAACCATTCAAGAATCACAATCCGATGAAACAGCTATTGAAGGCGAAATTCAAGCAGGTGATGAAGTCGTTGTCGATGGGCAACTGACGCTAAGTGATGGCAGCCCAGTAAACGTTGTGGAAGGAGAATAAATTTTGAAGCTAGTAAATACATCCGTTAAACGTCCTGTTGGCGTCATTATGATTGTACTTGCAATCATTGCGCTCGGCATTGTGAGTGTACGTAATCTGTCGGTTGATCTTTTTCCGGATATTGAATTGCCGGTAGCTGTTGTAGCGACATCTTATGAGGATGCCGCACCACAGGATGTGGAAAATGTCATTAGTCAACCACTTGAATCAGCTGTAAGTTCTGTTGAAGGAATTGAAACTGTACAATCTCAATCTCAATCTGGTTCATCCCTTGTTATGATGATGTTCAGCAGTGGAACAGATCTGGACCAAGCTTTACTCGATGTGCGCGAAAGTGTCGACCAAGTGAGCGGTTATTTACCGGAGGAGGCCGGTGAGCCTAATATCATGCGCTTTAGCCCGGACCAGATGCCGATTGTAACCATGGGGTTAACCGGGGATGATCCAGAGGAATTAACTCAGATTGCCAATGATGATATTGTGCCATTCTTTGAGCGTCAGGAAGGTGTAGCCTCTGTAACGGTTGAAGGTGGCGTGGAGCGCGAGATTCAACTCGTTATTGATCAAGGAAAGTTGCAGCAATATGGCATGAGCGCACAAGATATTAGTACAGCCATGAACAGCTCGAATCAATCAGCATCTGTCGGCAATGTGGAACAAGGGAATAAAGACCTTCAGATGCGTGTAACCGGTGAATTTGATTCGTTAGAGGATATTGAACAAACGATTGTTCAATCCGAATCCGGAACCACTGTACATATAGAAGACATTGCAGAAGTCAACGATACCACGAAGGACGCTGCAACAACACTTGTAAATGGAGAGCCCTCCATCGTTCTATCTATGATGAAGAAAACGGATGCCAATACCGTCGATGTTGCAACAACCATTCAGGATAGAATGGGTGAATTAGATGGGGATCTTCCTGACAATGTAAATATGGAAGTTATCGTTGATACATCCGAGTTTACACAGATGTCTGTCGATTCAGTGATTGAAAATATCATCATTGCTGGAGTTATAGCTGCGCTTATTTTGCTCCTATTTTTAAAGAGTGTACGCGCAACGCTTGTGATTGGGTTTTCGATCCCGATTGCGCTTATTTCGACATTTGCTCTGTTATACTTTACCGGCCAAACCCTTAATGTGTTAACGCTAGGTGGATTAGCATTAGGGATAGGGATGATGGTCGATAGTTCGATTGTTATTTTAGAACATATCTACTCCTTCAGGCAGAGAGGATACAGTTTAGTTGAATCTGCTACGAAAGGGGCATCCGAGCTTGCGCCGGCAGTAATTGCGTCGACTACTACAACGTTGGTCGTCTTCTTACCAATGATTTTTGTGGAAGGTATTGCAGCCGATCTATTTACACCACTTGGCTTGGCTGTTGCATTTGCATTGGTTACATCCCTTATTGTAGCTATTACGCTTGTACCAATGCTTTCATCGAAAATGCTATCAAAAGCGATGTCGGAAAGTGGTCGCCGTTACTGGTTTAATTCTGTTCTAAAATGGCTTGGCGATAAGTATCATAGCGTACTGAAATGGGTGCTTCACCATCGTAAAACAACGATTGCGGGGACGCTTATTGCCATTGTAGCTAGCCTTGCATTAATTCCATTTGTCGGTGCAGAATTTATTCCGGAGTCTGATCAGGGGCAAATGCAGATCGAGGTGGAAACGGAAACTGGAAATTCAGCGGATTATACCGAGGAAAAAGTCATGCAGGTGAATGAGGAATTAGCAAACCACCAGGATCTTATTGACTCCAGTTATGTCTCTGTAGGTGGCGACGACATGATGGGTGGAAGTGCGAATACAGCTATCTATACGATATTGTTAGTACCAGCAGGAGAACGTGATACGTCTACAGATTCATTAGTTCAGGAGCTCGATGAAGAACTACAAACGATCACTGGTGCAGAAATTACTGTAAGTTCTATGAGTGATATGAATATGGGTGATCCGATTCAGATACAGGTAAATGGACCGGAACATGAAGTGTTGCGTGACTTATCGGATGATGTTGTAAATACGATCTCATCCATCGATGGTGTCTTTAATCCGACTTCTGCTGCAGATGAAGCTGTCCCGCAGCTGAATATCAATATCAATGATGAGGAAGCAGCGTTGCAGGGGTTAAACCAGGAACAAATCCTGGGTCAAATTCAGATGCAGTTTAATGGTCAGGTTGTTACCAATTATAATGATGCCGGAGATGAGCTGGATGTTTCCATGATTTATCCGGAAGAGGCACGTAGTACCATTAATGATTTAGAGGATATGAAAGTTCAGTCTCCAACCGGTTCACAGGTCCCACTTCAGGAAGTTGCTTCGTTTGAGCAAGTAGAAGGTCCGGTTGCATTATTGCGGGAAAATCAACAGGCGCAAATGAACGTAACAAGCGCCATCAGTGATCGTGATCTTGGAAGTGTTATTGGAGATATAGAAACAGCTCTTGACAATATGAACTTCCCAGAAGGTTACAGTTATGAAATCGGCGGTCAAGCAGAGGACATGGGAGAATCATTTTCACAGTTAGCATTAGCGCTGATCTTCTCGATATTCCTGGTATATGCTGTAATGGCAGTCCAGTTTGAAAATTTCTTGTATCCGTTAATTATTATGTTCGCATTGCCAACAACAGTAGTCGGCGTAATGCTCGGATTCTTTGTAACGGGAATACCACTCAGTACTGTCGCATTTATTGGGCTCATTATGCTTGCCGGTATCGTAGTTAATAACTCGATTGTACTCGTGGATTACATGAACATATTAAGACGAAAAGGCGTGGAAAGGTATGAAGCTATTCTCGAAGCGGGTCGCAGCAGGTTACGCCCTATCTTGATGACGACATTAACAACGGTGTTAGCCATGATACCAATCGCATTGGCATTAGGCGAAGGTGCAGAATTGCAACAGCCATTAGCTGTAACCATTATATTCGGTCTCAGTGTTTCCAGTATATTTACATTGCTGCTTGTACCAGTAGTCTATTCCTTGTTTGATGATCTAACGAAGAAACTCACGAAACGGAAGAAGAAAAAGAAAGATGCATAAATAGAGAAAGCTCCTCGCGCGTGCGGGGAGCTTTTTTAGGTGAGAAATCTTATCTGCATGAGTGTGAGGGTTTGACTTTAGATTGTAAAACTTTCATCGTATAAAGAAAGGGAAATAACGAGTGATTTCCGGCTTAGTTGGGAATATTATTATATAACTTTTTTCATTGGAGGAAAAATCAATGTCTTTATCACGTGTTATGCGATGGATAACTGGAATATTGGAAGCTTTGCTAGGGATACCGATTTTGGGTGGCGTGTATGTGCTTAGTCAAGTATGGACACCCCTTGTTGTCATGCTGTTCCTTCACATTATTACCTGGGTGCTTACCTATAGAGATAGAGGAATAACCGCTGGGAGTATATTAGGAATTATAACGTCGCTCATCGCTTGGATTCCATTTGTTGGTATGATTATGCATATTTTAACTGCGATTGTCTTGATAATTATTGCTTCGAGACCAGATTTCGAGCAGAGAAGTTAATGAGGAGGCAGCAACGCCGAAACGGGAGAACCGCGCACTAATTCGGGAGACAGCAACGCCGAAATGGGAGAACCGCGCACTAATTCGGGAGACAGCAATGCCAAAACGGGAGAGCCGCACGCCAAATCGGGAGACAGCAATGCCAAATCGGGAGAGCCGCACGCCAAAACGGGAGACAGCAACGCCGAAACGGGAGACACTACCCTTCACCTCTAAGTTACGACACAATCAAAATAAGAGGGGGCACCGCCATCCAGCAGCACTCCCTCTTTAAATAGGAGTTCTTTCAACAGAATCACCTTAATCCACTACGTCCGTTATTGGCCACCAGTGGAAGCCATCTTTGGCAAGCAGATCGTCCGCTTCTTTAGGCCCCATCGATCCCGATTGGTAGTTCGGAAAATCAGGCGTTTGCCTTGCCCACGCATTTAAAATAGCATCAATGTACGCCCAGGAAAATGCAACCTCATCCCAATGTGTAAAGTTTGTCGCATCCCCAAGCATACAATCATAGAGTAGTTTCTCATACGCTTCCGGCGTATTAATTCCATGCACACCATTATTATTATAGGAAAGCTGAATAGGCTGTGCGGCAGAGCCATGGCCTGATTTCTTCGCGTTTAAAAACAACGTAATTCCTTCATTTGGCTGGATATTGATGACAAGTAAATTTGGATTTCTATTCCCATTATCTTCGGAATACAGATTCATTGGAATATCCTTAAACTCAACGACAATATTGGTTGATTTTTCAGCCATACGTTTGCCTGTCCGAATGTAAAAAGGGACGCCTGCCCAGCGGTAATTATCAATCATCACTTTTCCGGCCACATATGTTTCCGTGTGTGAATCGTTTAGTTCTTCCGCCTCCTCCCGGTAGCTCTGCACATATTTTCCATGCAAATATCCACTGCCATATTGGCCTCTGACAAAGTTCTCATCCACTTCATCGTCGTTAATGGGTCGGAGAGCTCGAAGTACTTTGATTTTTTCCGAGCGAATTTCATCTGTTGTTAATTTAATTGGTGGCTCCATGGCGAGTAATGCCACCATCTGGAGCATATGGTTTTGAACCATATCTCGCGTCGCTCCGGAATGATCATAATAACGCGCTCGCTCTTCGACTCCCAGCGATTCACTGGAGGTGATTTGAATGTTGGAAATGAATCGATTGTTCCAAAGATGCTCGAATATGCCATTGGCAAAACGGATCACTTCAATATTTTGAACCATTTCTTTTCCTAAGTAATGGTCGATTCGATAGATCTGTTCCTCATCAAACGCCTCTCGAATCTGGTTATTCAATGTTCTTGCAGATGGCAGATCGTGACCAAATGGTTTCTCGATCACAAGCCGTGACCACCCAGAACTTATCTCTAAGCAGTAATCTTTCAAGTTAACCGCAATTGTACCGAAAAATTCCGGTGCCATCGCCAAATAGAATATTCGGTTCCCATTTGTATTGTACATCCCTTCCAGTTCCTGTAGTAAATCATTTAATCCCTGATAAGAGGAAGCGTCCGTGACATCAAAGGACTGGTAATAAAAATGAGATTTAAAATTATCTAAATCGGACTTGGAAGAATTTATTTCTTTAATCGATTGTTCTACATTGTCACGTAATATTTCATTGGTCCACGGTCTCCGTGCGAGACCTACCACAGCAAAATCATCATCAATTTTCCCATTTTGATAAAGCCGGTAAATTGATGGGAATAATTTTCGTTTCGCTAAATCACCTGTTACCCCAAAGATAACAATAATTGCCTTTGGGTTATGTTCATTATTCAATAGAAATTCCCTCATTTCTAAGTAAGTCCATAATAATATATTTTATAAGGGAAAAAGAATTAAAGCAACTAATACAGGTTGGGAAGAAAGGGGAACGGATTGTCTGTCTACCGCCATCATTCGATCTGCTGCTAATGCTGACGTGAGAACTTGCGGGCAACTTGATTCACAACTTCTGAAAAAACCAGTCCCATTGCAATACCTCCTGCCAGAAGCATCACTTGTGCGGATAATTGTACCGCATGATAGTAATCATTTTCTACAAAATGGCGCATCGCATCATACGCGATCCCACCAGGCACAAGCGGGATAATGCCAGAAACACTAAAAACGATAATCGGTTTTTTATAAAACTTCGCACAAAGTTGGCTCAACACGGCTACAAGCATTGCAGCAAAAATTGTTGCAGGAACAGCATCCATGGCTAATTCTGTGAGCGCATCATATAAAATCCATCCGGACATTCCAACAAGCCCGCATGGAATAAGGACCTGCCGGGGCGCATTAAAAAGAATGCCGAATCCAGCAGCTGCAATAAAGCTTGTAATAAGTTCTATGATAATATCCATCCTTATTCTCCCCTCCGGATTTAAATAAAACCGATGATAACTGCTATACCAGCCCCAATTGCAAATGCAGTCAAGAGAGCCTCAACCCCTTTTGATACACCTGCTACCAAATGTCCTGCCATCAGGTCGCGAACAGCATTCGTGATATGTAGTCCCGGTACCAACGGCATCACCGCACCGATAATTATTCTATCCAACGATGCACCAAAGCCATTACTGATAAACAAGACGGCTACCACTCCGATCATAACTGAACCAATAAACTCTGCGATAAAGCGAATATCCACCAGCCTATTAGCTCCGAGCATTCCTGCAAATCCTGTACTGCCGGCAATACATGCAGGGATAAAGTCTGGCCAAGTTCCACCAAACATAATCGCGAAACTTCCACTTACAAATGCCGCTGCGATAATTTGCATCCACTCCGGGAAGGTTAATTTGGCATGGTCAATGCACTCCAGCATGGTGAAGGCTTCATCAATCTCAAGTTTGCCAGTTGCAATACTGCGAGAGACCTTATTCACTTCTGCTATTTTATGTAAATCCGTAGCACGATTGGTAATCCGCATGAAATTGGTATGCTCCGAAAAGTCAACGGAAAAGTGAATGCCGGTTGGGGTCGCATAGCTTTGTGCGTCTTCCATCCCATACGCCTCAGCAATCCGATTCATTGTATCCTCCACGCGATACGTCTCCGCGCCACTTTTAAGCATAATTTTCCCCGCCAACATACAAAGCTTTGCAATGGAAACTTGCTTCGTCATAGCATACCACCTCTTCATTCACTTATATTATAAAACGATCTATCCCCAAATGAAAGCCAAACAAAAGGCGAGCGAAATCTCAAGTTTCTGGGATTATCCCTAATCGTTTATTGCTGTCCTTTAAAAGTATGATCGCTTCGTTTATTTTGAAGTAATTTGGAAAAGGAAAGATATGGTATAACAATAAAAGCGATACCAAATAATGGTTATAGAGACGAAAGTCGGAGGATATCTATCATAGTTTGAAAGCAATTCCATCGTAAATATCATTCTGTTGATTATTTTCAAAGATTAGTATACGATATAGTACTAGAATTGTCATATTTTATAATAAAATGACAAAAATTTTAATACATAAGGGGGAAAAAACGTGGCGAATAATGGTCCTGTAAACAATAAGGATAAACAAGCTAATGATAAGAAGGACGTTTCAAGACGGCAATTTCTTAAGAATTCTGGTTACGCAGCTGGCGGTGTTGTTGGCGGAGCGCTACTAGGCGGTTTAATCAGTAATCCGTTCCAAACAGAAGAAACAGCCGGTACAGATGAAAATACGCAGGCCAAAGAACCGCTGCAGGAAGCACGTACATTTTTTAGTCGCAGTGAGGACTTTCAAACCTTAGCTGCTGCAACAGAGCGAATATATCCTGAAAATGAAAACGGTCCCGGTGCTATTGAGCTGGGTGTACCGTATTTTATTGACAAACAGCTGGCGGGGTTTTGGGGATCAAACAGTAGAGATTATACAAAAGGCCCCTTTGACCCCAAGGCATCCGACACACATGGGTTTCAGTCAAAACTTAATCGAGGCGAGATGTTCTTGGTTGGACTGAGGCGAATGCAGGAAGTTAGTCAGGAGCAACATGAGGAGGAATTTTTCGATCTGGATGGAGAAGCGCAGGATGATATTCTTGTAAGCTTTGAATCTGGTGATGTAGGCGTGACAGGTATGAGATCGGAAACGTTTTTTGAACTTCTTAGACAGACGACAATCGAAGGTGTCTATTCCGATCCTGCATATGGTGGCAATAAAGATATGCAAGGTTGGGAAATGATGGAATATCCTGGTCCCCGTATGGGCTGGATGGATGATATCGAAGCAGAAGATTTTGTTTCCAAAGCACCGAAGAGCTTACGTTCATATCAGGGAGGCGGTTTATAAATGGCGAAGAAATTGGATAAAGTTGATGTCGTTATCGTAGGCGTTGGCTGGGCAGGTGGTATAGTCAGTGCTGAAATGGCTAAAGCAGGTAAAAAAGTTGTAGCATTGGAACGCGGGGAACATAAAAAAAGAAGCGATTATATTGGTGTAAAAGACGAACTCAGATTTGACAATCGCTATCAGATTATGCAAGATTTATCAGGAGAAACTATTACATCACGAAATAACATCGATGAGACAGCCTTACCGGTAAGAACCAGAACCAACATGCAGGTTGGCACTGACTTAGGCGGTGGTAGTGTGCATTGGGCAGGGGCGACTTACCGTTACTGGCCTTATGAATTCGAAATTCGCAGTCAAACGATTGATCGCTATGGAGAAGATAAGATCCCCGAAGACATGAACTTACAGGACTGGGGGATCACTTATGAGGAAATGGAAAAATACTATGACAAATGGGAGAAAACAGCCGGTATTTCCGGTGAACAGGATCCATTGGCACCGGAACGGGAGAATCCTTGGCCTACCCCGCCTCTGAAGGAAACTCCTGGTCTTAAGCTATTTAAAGAAGCGGCGAAAAATCTGGATTTACATCCGTTTCAGATAGCTGCGGGTAATTTGTCCGAGCAATATGAAAACCCAGACGGTCAAACGATTAACGCTTGTATGTACTGTTCATTTTGCACAAGACACGGATGTGACTTCGGTGCAAAATCGGATCCGTTGCAGACTGTAATTCCGACTGCTTTGGAACATGACAACTATGAACTGCGGACACGTGCGTATGTCAGGCGTGTGTTGTACGATGATGACAACAAAAAAGCGACGGGTGTCATGTACGTAGATGAAAGAACAGGAGAAGAATTTGAACAGCCGGCTGATGTTGTTGTCTTATCAGGTTTTGCATTTACAAACAATCGTCTGCTGATGTTATCTGACATAGGTGAACAATATGATCCGGAAACAAGAGAGGGGATTATCGGCCGGAACTTTAACGGTCAATACAATTCCGCTTTCAATGGTTCGAAGGGCTTTTTCGAGGACAAAAAGTTTAACCTGTATATGGGGGCTGGCGCGCTTGGTGCAGCAGTCAATGATTATGCGGCCGACAACTTTGATCACGCTGACCTGGATTTTATCGGGGGTGGAGCGATCGAATTGAGACAGTACGGGTTTGGTGCCATCTCAAGCAGTAATAATGTCCCCAAAGATACACCAAGTTGGGGTGCGCAATATAAAGAGGATTCTTTGCACTATGCATACAGGACCTTGCAAATCTGGTATTCGCCTCTTGCGATGTCGTACTGGCATAATTATCTGGACCTGGATCCGACTTATAAGGATGAATACGGCGACCCACTGCTACGTGCCACGTACAAGTTTGGCGATCAGGAAAGAAATATAGCCAAATTCGGTGTGGAAAGATGTCATGAGATTATGGAGGAAATGGGTGCTGATATTATTGAAGATGATGAAGTTCCGGAAGAGTTCGATCACAGTTTCACTGGTGGCCACTATACCGGCGGCGTTGTGATGGGGGATGACCCGGAGACATCTGCAGTCAATAATTATCTGCAAATGTGGGACGTTGACAATCTGTTTGTTGTAGGTGGTTCAGCATTCCCACAATTTGGTGGTCATCATCCGACACCAACCATTGGTGCACTGGCCTATCGTGCTGCAGAAGGAATTGAAAAGTATATGGATGATGGTGGACAATTGGCAGAAGCGAAGCGGCAAACACAAAAGGCATAAAATATATTTTATAATGGGCATGGGAGGTGAATGGAATGGGACTTGGTAGTATTGGCATACCTGGTATGATCCTTATTGTAATCATAGCGCTTATCATTTTCGGACCGAAAAAACTACCTGAAATTGGAAAAGCTACTGGTCAGACACTGAAGGAATTTAAAAATTCAGCGAACGACGTCATGACAGATGCTTCAGATAGCTCTGAAACAAAAGAAGAGGGTCAAAACTAAGGCTCCTTTGTTCAAGACAGGAAGAGACTGGGATAAACAAAAGTGTTTTTAACAAATAAATTCCGAACATACATCGCTTCGGAAATATACTTCGCTTTCCGCGGGCGGCTGGTGAGCCCCCTTGTGCTATCGCACTTCAGTGTCTCACCTATGCCTTTCCTCCCGCTGGAGTCTCCGCATATTTCCTACGCTAAGTTTGATAATGTTCGTCTTTTTTATTAAACACTTTTGTTTTGTCCCAGCCTCTTCTTTATTGAAGCGAACGTTGATGCGTTTTTCTATGGCCGTATTTTGGATTATTTTATTTGTAATAATGTTTGATTTTTAATAGTGTTTAGAAGTAAAGGTGGGTTTATCAATCATGAAACAAAGACTTCTGTTGATTATGATACTGATTTCTCTAAGTTTGTTTATCACCGCCTGTGGTGGCGAACAAATAGAGTCGAACATGTCTGAAGAGGTAGCGGATTTTGAATTCGTAACACAGGATAACGAGACATTCGGACTGGAAGATCTTGAGGGTGATTGGTGGCTGGCTAATTTTATGTACACAAATTGTACCATCGTTTGTCCGACGACAACACCGAATATGGCTATGGTTCAAGATGTATTAGATGAATCGAACTTGGACGCACAGTTTGTTTCCTTTAGTGTTGATCCAAAGAACGATACGCCCGAAGTGCTGAAAGACTATGCAAAACAATACCCGGTAGATTTAAGTAATTGGTCCTTTCTAACGGGTTATGATTTTGATGAAATCCAACAGCTGTCCAAGGATTCCTTTCAAACCATTCTTGAAGGTGGAGGTCCTGATGAGCACGAGTTTGCCCACAGTACTTATTTCTTTTTGGTGAATCCCGATGGTGAAATTATTAAAAAATATGATGGCATGTCTTCTGATGAAATGGACGTGATTGTCGAAGACTTGAAAACAGTGTTGTGAATGATCTGGCAATATAGCCAAGTTTCTCGCTTTTGTCAGTGACAGGAATCCCCGAAATTTGTCGAACGCTGTTAAGTTTGCATATGCTTGTGCACATTCGATATAATCAAAGCCAGAAACGCTATCGCAGATGAGAAACTATGAATTTCAGGAGATTCCTATGTATAATTATGTCGATTTATTTATCGCATTTACCATCGCACTTGTTGCGACTTTTTTAGTAACCTTTCCCGTAAAAAAATTGGCGATTAAGTTAGGTACGGTTGATCTGCCAAATAAAAGGAAAATACATACACAAGTAACACCGAGATTAGGTGGGTTAGCCATCTTTATTGGTTCTTTTTTAGGTGCGCTTTACCTGCAGCCCACGCATGAACATTTACCTGAAATTTTACTGGGAGCGATCGTCATCATCATAACAGGCGCACTCGATGATCGTTTCTCCATTAGGCCTGTCATTAAGCTTACGGGGCAACTTATTGCAGCGTCATTCCTTATTTCGTCGGGGCTTATCATTGAACGTATTACACTACCATTCATTGGCATGGTTGATCTTGGTTTTTTCAGTGTGCTTATCACGGTACTCTGGGTAGTTGGCATAACGAATGCCATTAATCTTATCGATGGACTGGACGGGCTGGCAACAGGGGTAGCGACCATTGCGCTGACAAGTATATTCATCATGGCACTCATTGATGCGCGAATTATTGTCGCTTATTTATGCATTGTATTAATAGGGGCTAATCTTGGGTTTTTGTATCATAATTTTTACCCCGCAAAGATATATATGGGAGATACAGGCTCTAATTTTCTTGGCTATATGATCGCTGTGGTCTCCATGCTCGGCTTATTTAAAAACATCGCGTTATTTGGTTTTATTATCCCGGTTGTTGTTTTAGCGGTGCCCATTTTTGATACATTATTAGCGATTCTCCGTAGAGCCTACCATAAAGAAAACATTATGATGCCGGATAATAAGCATCTTCACTATCAGCTGATTGCCGGTGGATACAGCCACCGGAAGTCCGTTCTGATAATGTACGCTTTCAGTGCTTTATTCGGTGCGATGGCCATTCTGGTTTCTTTTGCATCCATGTTAACGTCCATCATTGTTACACTTTTTGTGCTCGCATTCCTACATATCTTTGCAGAATTATCAGGCGTTGTCATGGGAGGAAAGCGACCTGTCGTGGACAGGCTGAGAAGATTGCTTCGAAAAATGGAGAGGAATAGATGAGAGCTGCTTAAGTGAGAGACCCCTTCGCGCAGGGGGGAAGAGCTGTTGAATGATAGATTAAACTTCAGGTGAAGCTCTCCCCTGCCTTTTTAGTTCAGTCACTACGAGAGTACATTCTGATACACACGCAACATATTCTCTCCATAAATCTTCATAATTTCTTTCTTCTCAAAACCTCGCTTCAACAAAACTTGCGTTAATTCTTTCAACGCTCCGTGATTGCGGAAGATATCAAATGTAGTGTGTTTTTCTGCATATTTATGAAACATGTCACATAAATCAAGTCCAATTCCAATATGATCGATGCCGACAATAGAAACCATGTGCTCAATATGATCAACTAGGATATCGATCGTAGCAGCTTCAGCTGGCTTTGATGCAATTTTACTAACAGCATTAATTCCCGCAACACCACCTGATGCTGCAATCTCTCGTAATTGTTCGTCCGTTAAGTTCCTTGGTGTGTTGGCGATAACTCGCGTATTGGAATGTGAAGCGATTACCGGCTGATGTGAAGCCCGAATAATATCTGAAAATCCCTGATCATTAATATGGGTAACGTCCATAATCATGCCTAGTTTCTCTGCTTCTTCAAGCACAGCATGCCCAAATTCGGATAATCCGCCGGTCATTTGACGTTCAGCGAAGTCAAATGCACAGCCATCGCCAGCAGCGTTTCTTCTGCTCCATGTAAGCCCAATCATCCGTACCCCAAGTTCATAAAACACACGTAAAAGGGACACATCCCCTCCCAGTGGCTCAACGCCTTCAAAGGAAAGCATAATTCCTATTTTCTTCCTTTTCTTCGCTTGCATCATATCTTGTATATTTTTACAAAGCATGATTTTATCCGGCGACTCCTCGATCTCCGCATACAGGCAGCTTACTTGATCCAAAGCCTTGTGTAAGGCCATTTCCGGCAAGTCCTCATCATCTAGATAGATGGATGACACAATAATATCCCAACCCCCTTCATGAAAAGAGGGGAGGTGATCTGTCTCAATCACTCGCTTTCGTCCTCGTTTCCGCTGTGCTGCCACATCAAAAAGCAGGTCAAAATGGGAGTCAATTATGATCGATTCCTTATGAATGTCCTGTACGATTTGCTTGTATTGTTCTGTAACCACTGATTAGCCTCCTAGATGTGTCCATTTTAGTGTCATTGAATCATATTTGGAATGAAAAAAGAAGTGAAAGGAATCCGTATGTGTATTTAAGTGTACTTTGGCAGCCCCCGGCATTTGTCGAATGTGAAGTAGGATTAGGTTGTCTTAATCACGTTTACAAGAAAGATGTATTCATTTCAGGAAATAGGTCATTTTTCACAGGGATAGGATAACGTTTGCGAAAAATGAGTTTTATTATCTATCTTTGTAAGAAGAAAACAAGGAAATGAGACACTATTTTCTACAAATCGGAAAATTTTTTTGTCTTATTTACTTGTGATCGGGTCTTTATAACTAATTTCAAGGGTGAAATAAAGTTGGAAATAAGATGAAACAGCGGAAATTTCAATAGTATCAAGCATCTATAAAAGGCTCCATATGTAACCCATGACTTTAGCCTATGTAATAAACAGGGAAAATACATTACTATTTCATCAATTTTCAAAATATTATTTATTTCTATCTTCTAATCTATTATACTTATAGGTACAACGAAGAATTATCATGCTATTGGTTACTGGATTTCATGCATTTTTTGGTGATCCTAGTTCTCCAAATTTAAATAGGAGGTGAAAAGATTTTACTAGATTTTGCAAACTTATCTAAAAGATTAAGGAGGACATTATGAAAAGGAGAAGTTGGTCTAACGTTTTATCTTCATTCTTTATAATCGTATTGTTTATGACCATGGTTCCGATGATTGCACTGGCGGAACAGCAAAATGATAGCGCTTTAAATGAGCCGATAACGGGTTTTGAGGAGCGTGGCGGAGAAGATTGGACAACCTATGAAGAGGAATTGGATTTCCTAGAAGAGGTAGCAGAATCGTCGGATCGGGTCACCTATTCTCAGATTGGTACGACGGAAGAAGGCAGAGCCCTGCATTTAGTGCGAGTAGGGTTTCCGGAGCCCCCATCTGATGAGGACATTGCCGAAGGGCGGAACATGCTAGTCATTGGAACACAGCATGGTAACGAAAATGCACCAAGAGAGATGGCCTTGCAGATGTTGAGGGATCTTGCGTTTACGGATGATACGCATGTTTTAGAACAACTCGAAGATGCGACCATATTGTTCATTCCGACAGCGAACCCGGATGGTAGAGAAGCCGATACACGGGTCAATTCGGAAGGGATTGATATTAATCGTGAGCATTTAAGTCTGCGTACGCTTGAGGTACAGACAATTGGAGAAGTTCTTAACCAGTTCAATCCAGATATTACGGTAGATGGGCATGAGCGGCCTACTGCTACTGGAAATCCGGATATTGAAATGCTCTGGCCACGTAACCTTAATGTAGATGATGAGCTGCAGTCATTAAATCAAGAGATGGTAGAGGACTACATGTTTCCACCTGTAGAAAATGCCGGCTTTTCCACCGGATTGTATGGTTCCCCGGGTGGTTCAGGTGGTGGCGATGAACGTATTATGCGTAATATTTTAGGTTTACGCAACGGTTTAGGTGTACTTACCGAAACTGCCGGCGAGCAAGAGCCAAGTTACCGGGTTGAAGCTCAAAAACGCGCTGTCGAATCGGTGCTAACATTTTATCGTGATCGATTTGAAGATGTAGGGACGATGGTAGCAGGTGCACCGGAAAGACAGACAACTGCGGGAGCAGATCAATCGGATCCGTTTTATCTAGATGGGGCAGATAACTGGGATCCAACTACTGTATTGGAAAAGAAACCAAGTGGGTATTTGCTTAACGAAGCCCAGGCTGAAGAAATGCGTCAACATATAGCGTTATTCTCGCTGGAAACCGAAGAAGTTGATGGTAATGGTGTATTTGCTCCGATGAGTCAGCCGATGATGTCTATTTTGCCATTTTTGTTTGACGTGCGCGCCACATACAACGAGGTTGAAGGATTAGCCCTATATGATAGTACGAATGTGGGAACTGCAGCGAATATGAATGCCTTAGTGGCGCATTTTGACGAGGAGGGAGCGTTCGCAGAAGCTAGTGATGCTCGTGCCTTAACCACACACTTGACTACAGTAGATCATTTTGAAAAGCAAGAAGAAGCGGATAAAGCTGTTAAACACATGAATGGTTTCCATACATTGCTGGAGCACCAGAAAGATAATGATGTCATTTCTGAAAAGGCATATGAAGATCTTAGCACCTATGCAGATTATTTGATTGAAAAGTGGGATGTTGATTCAGATTCTAACTAGTAATGGATAATATTAGCTAATGCGATAGTAAGGCTTTTATGGATAATCACGTATACAAAAAATGAGGAGGAATTGAAATGGGTTTAAAAAAACAGGTAGGTATGGGGATGGCGTCTGCTGCACTTGGTCTAACATTGATAGGTGGAGGAACGTTTGCCTATTTTAGTGATAGTGAGACAACGAATAACACGTTTGCGGCAGGAACGATTGACTTGGGCGTGGAACCGACGGAAGTAATTGAAGTGGATAATATCCAGCCCGGGGATTCCATGACGCGTGATTTTGAACTGCAAAATAATGGCTCCGTGGATATGAACAAGGTGCTCCTGGAAACGGATTATTCCGTGATTGATGCAGAAGGGGACAATACCGATGATTTTGGAAACCATATTCAAGTGGAGTTCTTATACAACGCTGATCAATTGAATGAAGTGATTTATGAAACAACATTGGCTGAACTGAAGGAAATGACACCAGAAGCTGTAAATGAAGAAGTATTCATTCCGGCACTTGGAGAAGATGGGCTTGAAGCTGGTACCAGCGATGACCTTGTTGTTGAATTTACCTTTGTTGATAATGGAGAAGATCAAAACGAATTCCAGGGTGATACGTTAAATCTGGAGTGGACATTTACAGCTCAACAGGCGACAGATGAAGAAGAATAAATAATAGTATTTGCGAGAGCTGCTCCATAACCGATGAATATGGGCAGCTTTTGTCTCTTTCCCTTTAGATTGTATTGCGGTGCCCGTCGTTTTATTCGTTTGAAAGATAAGATGATTGCAGATAGCAAAGGGAGGAAGTGACGGTAAAATGCGAACAAAAAGTCTCGTTCCATTTCTATTGATCGCTGTGATGCTGTTGATTATGCCGCTGATGCAGCAAAGCAACGATGTGTTGGTAACGGCCTCTCAGGAAGAAAGTGAAAGCCTAGAGGAGAAGATTGATGCGGTGTTGGATGATGCGCGGATTGACGGAGCGGCTGCTGGTGTCAGTGTGCGGAGTGCGGAAACTGGTGAGCTGCTTTATGAGGAAAATGGTGATATGCGACTGCACCCGGCCTCCAATATGAAATTATTGAGTGGGGCTGCTGCGATGGAAACGCTTGGTTCGGATTATCAGTTTTCCACTGAGATATGGACCGATGGAAATGTGCAGGGCTCGGAATTACATGGTGACCTTTATTTGAAAGGGAAAGGCGACCCAACGTTGATGAAAGCGAATCTTGATCAGTTTGCCAAAGATTTGAAGGAACAGGGGATTGATCAAATTAGAGGGAATCTCGTGGGAGATGACACTTGGTATGATGATGTCCGTCTCTCGGAGGATCTCAACTGGTCGGATGAGCCATTTCATACCGGTGCGCAAATTTCCGCACTTACCCTTGCCCCAGATGAGGATTATGACGCCGGAACTATTATAGTGGAAGTTATGGCGGCGGAAGAGGCAGGCGAAAAAGCAGAGGTGAAAGTCACGCCTGAAACGAATTATGTCACAATTGTAAACAACACAGAAATGGTACCAGCAACAGAGGATAAGGACATTTCTATAGAGCGGCAACATGGAAATAACGAAATCGTGATTGAAGGAGAGATGCCGGTTGACGGTTCGAACTCCAAATCATGGGCATCCGTGTGGGAGCCAACTGGCTATGTGATGGATGTATTTAAAAACGCGCTGGAGGAACAAGGCATCCGTATGATTGGCGACGCATCCGTCACATTTGGTCCAACACCGGAGGATGCAGATCTTTTAATAGAAAAACAGTCTCAGCCACTTGAGGAAATCTATACCCGGTTTATGAAACTAAGCAATAATGGACATGGCGAAGTGCTCGTAAAAGAAATGGGCAAAGTGTTAAAAGGGGATGGAAGCTGGGATGCTGGACTGGACGTGCTTGAGGAGACGGTTGCAGACTTTGATATGAATACGGATACGATGCTTCTTCGTGATGGTTCGGGCATGTCACATAAAAATATGATTCCGGCTAATGAATTTACGGAGATGTTATATGCGATTCAAGATAAAGGTTGGTATCCGGCCTTCGAAGAAACACTGCCGGTCGCAGGACATCCAGAACGTCTCGTCGGTGGTACGTTAAGATATCGGATGGATCAAGCCCCTACTCAGGAAAATGTATTAGCGAAAACAGGCTCGCTCACCGGTGTATCCGCTTTATCCGGCTATGTCACGACAGCCGATGGGGAAAAACTGACCTTCTCCATTATGTTTAATAATTATTTGGCATCATCCGTGGAGGATATGGAGGATGAGATTGCCACCGTACTGGCAAAGCATGGAGAGGAAGATTCATATCCCGAGGTGCCAGAGGAGCCAACCGTGGAGGATTTGCAGCATCTTGTTGAGGAATTGGGGGATGGCGGAGAATTCGTAGACACGGGAGCAGTACACCAAGTAGAAATGCATTTACACGCACTTGCTCAATATGAAAACACAGAGAGAACAGACAAAGCGATGAAACATCTACATGGGTTTAAGGATTTAGTGGAACATCAGAGGGATAACGATATGATTTCTGAGATAGGTTATGCAGCGTTGATGGCTGCATCTGATGCGTTATTGGAACAATGGGAGTAGTATGTTAGTCTAATAGTTTTGATCATGGAAATCACTAGAAGAATTTTCTATCCTATCAACAGACGTATTGTAATGCTTTCGGAAACGTTTATTATGAAAGCGGATTATATAATTAATAAATGGTAATAGACGAACTTGATCGACCAAGCGTTCATATAGGAAGGAGTTTTATTTTTGCAGCTTAAAAAATCTATGATATTAGCAATCTTCATGTCACTGCTCCTAATCATCCATGTTTTTATACCAGCAGGATTGACGGCCAGTGCACAAGGCATCAAAGATGAACAAACGGCAGAGGGCGATTACGGTATGGTTGTAACGGCACACCCGTTAGCCTCTGAAGTTGGAGCAGATGTGTTAAAGAACGGCGGCAATGCTATTGATGCTGCTGTAGCGATCCAATTTGCGTTGAATGTAAATGAGCCAATGATGTCCGGAATTGGCGGTGGTGGTTTTTTGATGTACTATGACGCCGAGACGGAGGAAATTTCGGCGATTAACAGCAGGGAGCGGGCTCCAGCAGGGGCAACCCCTGATATGTTTGTCGACGAAGATGGTAATGTTATTCCTTTCCAGGAACGAGTCCAGAACGGTAAATCAGTAGGCGTACCTGGAACACTGAAAGGGCTTGAAACAGCTCTTGACCAGTGGGGAACGCGTTCCATGGACGAGCTTCTGGAACCATCCATCGAAATGGCGGAAGAAGGAGTTGAAGTAAATTGGGTGCTTGCTGACGCTATTGATAGTAACGAGGAAAAACTATCAAAAACAGCAGCGAGTGACGTTTTTCTACCGGAAGGTGATCCATTGGAAGAAGGCGATCTGCTTGTTCAAGAAGATTTGGCTGATACATTCAGACTGATCAGCGAACAGGGTACAGATGCATTTTACAATGGCGAAATTGGGGAAGCACTCGCCGATGAAGTCGAAAAGCGTGATGGTAGCATGGTTACGGATGATCTCAGCAACTATGATGTGACCTATGAAGAGCCAGAATGGGGAGATTACAAGGGGTACGATATTGCGTCCATGGCACCTCCAAGTTCCGGTGGTCTTACCGTGTTGCAAATGCTGAAAATGTCCGAGCAAATAGACCTAACCCAATATGATGTTCGTTCACCTGAAAAATATCATCATATGGCTGAAATGATGCATCTTGCCTACGCGGATCGAGGCGCTTATATGGGTGACCCTGAATTTATAGATGTTCCTGCTGAGGGTCTGCTTCATCCTGACTATATTGACAGTAGAGTAGCATTGGTTGACCCAAATCAAGCAAATGAAAATGTGCAGCCAGGAAACCCTTGGGATTATCAGGAAGGCGAACCTTCTCCGATAAAGGAAGACGTTAGCGATAAAACAGATGGTGAAACGACCCATTTCACTGTTGCTGATAGTGAAGGCAATCTTGTGTCTTATACAACAACGATTGAACAACTATTCGGGTCAGGGATAATGGTCCCCGATTACGGTATCATGTTGAACAATGAATTAACAGACTTTGATGCTGCTCCTGGTGGCGCTAATGAAGTTCAGCCAAACAAGCGGCCACTAAGCAGTATGACACCAACTATTGTTTTAAAAGATGATGAACCTTTTATGACTGTTGGCTCACCAGGCGGAACTACTATTATTACGTCGGTTTTTCAAACCATTGTCAATGTGATCGGATACGATATGGAGCTTAAGGATGCCATTGAAGAACCGAGAATCTATAGCAATGAATACCCGAGTATCCGCTGGGAAACCGGTATTTCATCAGATGTACGGGAGCAGCTGGAGCAGATGGGCCATGAATGGGAATCAAGTCCAGGTGAAATTGGAAACGTTAACAGTTTAATGCTCGATTCCGAAAGTGATCTTTACATGGGTGCCGCAGATTCAAGCAGAGAAGGAAAGGCGATCGGCATTTCTGCAGATGATTTGCCACCGGATGCCTCAACCGTTGCTTACTTGCAATATCTTGTTGATGAACTGGAAAATAACGGTGAATTCGATGATGAGGATGCCATCCGACATGTGAAAACCCATTTAGCATCACTCGCTCATTATGAAAACACAGAAAATATGGACAAGGCAGTGAAACATCTGGATGGATTTAAGCAGCTGATTGCGCAACAGAACGATGATGGGTTGATGTCAGACGAGGCTTATAATGAATTGGTACAGGCTGCTGATGTTTTATTGGAAGAGTGGGAATAAGTAAAGATCCCCATCAAGTGAAAAGGATATAATCACTTGATGGGTCAATACCCACTAACTTCCCTGTAGGTGGCAAGAGATTATTAATAGAAACGGAGGGACTTCATTGTCAAAGCATACCAAAAGTCATATTTTTAGTATTACGCTATTTATGTTACTGATGACATTGATAAGCCCTGTAAAGACAGATGCTATAACAGAAGATGAAGCTTCTCATCATCAAGAAGATGTAACAGAAGCAATTTATTCGTATGAAGATGCGATTAAAGAAACCATTTATGTTGAATCCACATTGGATAGTGACCAAGATGGAAATCCAGATCGCATTGCTGCAGATATTATTCGTCCCAAAGAAACAAATGAAGATCTGAAAGCACCTGTCATTATGGATGCAAGCCCCTATTATGAGAGTATGGGTCGTGGGAATGAATCCGAAATCAAAGATCCAGATGAGGATGGAATTAATGACATGTTTCCATTGTATTATGATAATTATTTTGTACCAAGAGGCTATGCTGTGGTCCAAGTAGATATGGTAGGAACAAACAACTCAGATGGTTGTCCAACTACTGGGGGACACGAAGAAATTGAAAGCATAAAAGTTGTAATAGATTGGTTAAATGGTAAAGGTACAGCATGGGATAGAGATGGAAATGAAATAAAAGCCGATTGGGCCACAGGTAAAGTCGGTATGATTGGAAAATCATATGACGGTACGCTTGCCAACGGTGCAGCAGCCGCGGGCATAGAAGGCCTGGAAACAATCGTTCCAATTGGCGCAATTAGCAGCTGGTACGATTATTATCGATACGGTGGTATTCCATTTTATCATAATGGTCCAGGGGGCTTATCTGAAAGGGTAACAAGTAGTGAAAGAGTGGATCAGTGTGCGCCTGTTCGTGAAGAAATACGAATAGCATCAGATGATGAAACAGGGGATTATAATGATTTCTGGGATGAGCGTAATTTTGTTACCGATGCTGATAAGGTAAATGCTAGTGTTTTCGCAATACATGGTCTAAATGATTACAATGTAAAAGCGAATCACTTCTCTAATTGGTGGGAGGAGCTAGCTGAGCATGATGTGCCAAGAAAGCTATGGCTAGCGCAAACAGGACATGTTGATCCATTTGATTTCAGAAGAGCTGAGTGGGTCCATACCTTACATCAATGGTTTGATTATTGGTTACTAGATATCGAGAATGGCATTATGGATGAACCAATGGTTGATATTGAGCGTGCTGCTGATGAATGGGAAACGCAATCAAATTGGCCGGATTCGGATTCTAAAGCAGTTAAGGTAAGGCTTTCACCTGCAAGTGAAGACTTGCCAGGAACATTAATGACCAGTCCAGTGATAAATAACCTTACTCAATCATTTATAGATAATCCAGATCAAACCGAACAGCAAATGGTTGAAGACCAATTTACAACAAAGGATAATCGATTACTATTTTTATCACCTGAATTAAATAGTGAAGTGCAATTAAGTGGGGTGCCTGAGCTAGACATACAGGCAAGTATTGACAAAGATAACACCAACCTTACTGCCCTGATAGTAGATTATGGGACAGATGAAAGGATTAATCACCGTAACGCGGGAGAAGGGATTCGTACACTAGATTTAGAAACTTGTTGGGGAGCGAGTTCATCAGTAGATGATGCCTGTTATAAGGAAACAGAGAAGACAACACATGAAGCGCCATATGAAGTTGTTACACATGGGTGGTTAGACGCCCAAAACCGGGAATCACTTGAAAATTCTATCCCATTAAATCCCGGGGAAAACGATAACTTCCAATGGGAAACGCTTCCAGAGGATTATATTTTCAAAGAAGGGCACCGTATTGGAATTATTATTGCAGGAAGTTCTGATAGATGGTTAATACCTGACAATAACCAAGCAACATTTGAGGTTTCTCTTGGACAGAGTAATATTACGTTGCCAATTGTTGGTGGAAAATCTGCTTTAGATGAAGCATTAGGGTATGATGGTGGCACATCTCCTGAAAGTGCTACTGCTATGAAAGAAATTGTTCAGTATTACGAAGACGATGATGCGTTGGATAGCTCTAGCTCTGCTCGTGCATTAAGTCTCCATTTGACTTCAATAGAACGCTTTGAAAGTCAAGAAAATACGGAAAAAGTTATAAAACATTTGGCAGCTTTTAAACAATTGCTTGACCATCAGATGGATAACAAATGGATGTCTGAAGAAGCCTATCAAGTTCTAAAGGCTGATACCGATTTCTTGATCCAAAAATGGCAATAGAGGATAAAGATAAGATGAGGCTGGGACAAAAGTGTTTTTAACAAATAAATTCCGAACAGACATCGCTTCGGAAATATACGTCGCTTTCCGCGGGCGGCTGGTGAGCCCCTTGCGCTATCGCGCTTCGGTGTCTCACCTATGCCTTCCCTCCCGCTGGAGTCTCCGCATATTTCCTACGCTAATTTTGATAATGTT
The DNA here is from genome assembly GCF_019837165.1 of Virgibacillus sp. NKC19-3. NCBI lineage: Bacteria > Bacillati > Bacillota > Bacilli > Caryophanales > Bacillaceae > Virgibacillus > Virgibacillus saliphilus. The sequence continues at coordinate 3,535,893 of NZ_JAGYHC010000001.1, read as the reverse complement.
CGCCTTTTTAATGAAACACGTTTGTTTTGTCTCAGTCCCCCCTTCATTTTTGTTTCATTTCGAAAATGTGGTTCTTCCTATATTTGTAGATTTTTTTCTACGAAAGGGAGGGGGAGTAAAACCTATTAAACTACAGTGTAACTGTTAGTTAATTCAAATGCATGATAAGGAGGATATTATGCAAACAAAACGTTGGAAATCCATTGTCTCTTTTACTGCGATTTTACTGTTATTATGGAGTCCATTTTCTACATTAAGTGCTCAAGCTCAAGGTAATAGTGAAAATGTGGTTGCCGATTGGATGAGCAACGAGGAACTGGAGCAAAAGTTAGAAGAAATTAAAGAGGAGAGTTCTGGCAAGGTTGAGGTCGACGTCATAGGTCACTCACACCAAGATCGTGAAATTTACGCTGCTCGTGTGGGTGAAGGTGATCAAGTGTTGTTAATTAATGGTAATATACACGGTAATGAGAAGAGCGGCCCTGAGGCATTGATCCAGATGCTTGAAATACTTGGAACTAGCGATAGTTCACGTGCACAAGCGGTTCGTGAGGAGGTTACAATAGTTGCCGTGCCACGTCTAAACGTTGACGGTGCCGCGATAACCCAACGGCAGAACGTTTTCTCGTGGGAAGACGTCATTATGAACTACCCCCATCTTGAAGGTGCAGCGCCTGCCTGGCACTATAGCGAAAGTAATGGAGGCTTTGATATTAACCGGGACTTTAATCCGAATTTGAACTATGAACCACAGCTGGAAGATTTACCAGGCACGGGAGATGACCCTGGGTTTTTCCTGACAAATGAATCTCAAATTCTCAGAGACTTGTACTTGGACCTGCAAGCTGAGTTTAGTGAAGTAGAAGCTTTCGTTGATCTTCATCACATGGGAACCCCAAAGACCAACGAAACGGGTGAAGATGTCACGATTGCAATAGACTACCCACCATTAGGACCTGACGATAGTCCAAAATACGATGATTGGTTGAAATTGGATCAAGACAAGTCTATGCGCTATTCGCTGGCAGCTGCACTTGGCGTAAAAGAACTTTCCGATAATGAGGAACCCGGTGTGGCCCGTTATTTACACCCAGAGGAGCGTGATTTACCCGGTCAGGCTAGGTCTTCATTTGCGCTTAATGGTACTGCGACCGTACTATTTGAAATGCCTGGTCAACAACCTGAATATGGCTATGATCAAGCATTGATAGATCGTGTGGAGAATGGTCTATGGGGGATTGCCAGTCGTATGGCAGATGACTCTATCGACGATCTCAATGGTGATGACTTCCTTAATCTGCCTAAGTATTGGACCGAACGTGCATCTGATATGAAAATACTTGTTGAGCGTTTCGAGAACGAAGGCGAGCTTGAGGATGATAATGTTGCGCAATCCTTAATGACTCATTTATCCGCTATGAGTTATTACGAAGATAAGGAACTCGAAGAAAAGGTCCTTAAACATACGGAAAGCTTTAAACTATTACTTGAGGATCAGAAAGAGAACGCGTTGATTACGGATGAGGCCTATAATAGGCTCAAGGATGATGCTGATTATTTGATTGACAAGTGGTAATATTTTTTCTGTAGGTTTGAAGTGAAAAATACGATGAAGACACCCAAAGAGGTTGGCACAAAAGTGTTTTGAACAAATAAATTCCGAATATACATCGCTTCGGAAACGTGCATTTTTTCGTTAAACGCTTTTGCCTTATCCCAGCCATACTCACTTCGTAGACAAAGAATCAGTACGGATTAATGAGGAGGAATGCTCATGTTTAGGGTGCGCCAAACGTCGATCATAGTGGCAATGATTGTGTTCCTATTAGGTACATTCTTACAGGGTTCCGTTGGAATTGCTGCGCAATCTCAGGATGAAGTGGACTTTGACAAAATTATTAGAAATGGAACGATCATCGATGGTTCTGGTCTGTCGAAATATGAAGCCGACATTGGGATACGAAATGGCATTATCGCCCATATCGGCGATTTGAGAGATTATGTTGCAGAAAAAGAAGTGGATGCAAATGGTCTATTTGTATCCCCCGGTTTTATTGATCTTCACAGTCACGCGTCAACCTCAGCACTGCAAGAAGCACAGAGCTCCCTTACGCAAGGGGTCACGACAGAGATGTTAAATGTTGATGGAGGGGGACCAACAGATCTTCAAGAACGTTTTGCACTTGAAGATGCAGGGCTGGGTATAAACATTGGTGCCCATATTGGATTTAATTCGGTTTGGGAAGAAGTCATTGGTGAAGAAGATCGAGAAGCAACGGAAGAAGAAATCAATGAGATGCAGAAATTGATCATTCAAGGCATGGAGGATGGCGGTTTTGGGGTTTCGGCCGGATTATTCTACAGACCTGCTTATTATGCAACAACGGAAGAAGTCATCGATGTCGTTAGTGTAGCAGATCAATGGCGGACATATTTTCAACACCACATTCGCAATGAAAACAATGAAGTTGTAGAGGCAACGGCTGAAACAATTGAAATCGGAGAAGAAGCAGGGCTTGTACCTCATATTACTCATATGAAGGTGATGGGTCCGGATAACTGGGGAAAATCGGCAGAAACAGTTGGAATGATTGAGGAAGCAAATGCACGTGGAACCTATGCGACAGCCGATGTCTATCCATATATTCGCAGTCAAACAGGTCTAACGGCAATTGTCCCGCCATGGGTAGAAGATGGAGGGCGAGATGCGATGCTGGAACGTTTTTCTGATCCAGAGCTTCGTCCACAGATTGCCGAAGAAATTGAAGAAATTATGCATAGCCGGGTAGAGGGCCCAGAAGATGTCTATTTCCCTACTAAGCAAATGACCCTTGCTGATTATATGGAAGAAGGTTTCAACTATGACAGAAATGGACAAATGCTGTTAAGTGTTCTCAACTTCGATTATGACAGTGATATAACCATTGATGTTGATGAGGTGAACGTGAAGGACTCAGATGGCGATACGGCATTTGCATATGATTTCGCCGGAAGTGATGAATGGGAATCTGAAGCATTTGACCAATTGTCTTCCTATCCATCCAATGCGGTAAGCTATCTGGTAGAGGAGAATAAAGGGAAAATTCACATTGACGAAAGAACCCAAGGAAATGCCAGTGCTTATGGAAAAATTACACCTGTAATGGAAGAGTTGGAAAATAACAGTGAAGCATATATGCGCTTTAGAGCTAGTGATGTGGATAACGACCAGCGACTCCGATTCTGGCTGCAAGCTGATGATTTTAGTTCAGGAAGTTCTTTCCCTGTCAATGGTTATGGTATTGAATTACACCTTGGAACTGACACTATTGCTTTATATGGAAGAGAAGACGGTAATTCAACAAATTATGGCAGTGTAGATGCCAACATGACAACAGATTGGCAGTCATTGAGAATTCGGGTTGAGGATGATCAACTGATGGTACGTCTATGGAACGACGAGGAAGAAGAACCGGATGAGTGGAACATGGTACAGGAAATTCCTGCACCACAAGAGGATGGAGAGGAAGAAGAATTGACACCTGGTGAAACAACCATGAGAATTTTGGAAACAGAAGGAAGTTTGAGATCTATTTATAGTTTCGGCCATGAAGAAGACTTTGCACGGATTCTTCAAAATCCGACTACGGCTATTGCATCCGATGGAGGGGCAACAACATCAAGCAGTACTCATCCAAGAAGATACGGAACTCAGCCACGAGCGCTTAGCCAATATGTAAGGGAAGAAGGACTTACAGATTGGGAAACAATGGTTCAAAAAATGACAGGGTTACCGGCAACCATTAGTGGAATGACGGATCGAGGATTTATTGCTGAAGGCATGGCAGCAGACATCACGATTTTTGATCCGGATACCATTGTGGATAATGGAACGTTTGATGAGCCGAAGCAATATGCGGATGGAATAGACTATGTTCTAGTCAATGGCGACTTCGCACTTGAAGATGGGGAATTGACCGGTTTGCAATCTGGTAAGGCCTTGAAACGAGCTGCGAACATGCCAACTCGACCGATGACTACGGAATCTGTTGATGTAAAGGAAGAAGGTCACCTCTACAAGATAGATGAATCGGATGTCTTAACAGGCGTTGAAATGGAGTTGTCTATTCAGCAGGGGGAAACGGATAAAAATGCGGATGGCTCATTTACTGTTCAAGATGAGGATGCAGAGATGAATTTTAATGCAACCGGATTCGGAAAAGTGCAGGTGACAGATGGGTGGACAAGCTTTACCGGACGTGGTTTATTAAATGAAAATGAAGAGCGTACGTTCATGGTGATCATCGATGAAAATGAGACGATGGCAACAGATAAGCGTCCAACCGTTACGATTCAAATTGAAGGGGAGAATGAAATTAGAGGATTTTTGGGTGAGGCAGAACCATTAAGTATTGAAGATATGAAAGCGCTTGTAGATGAATTCAGGAGTGATGAAGATATAGGTAGCGATGAATCGGCCGGAAAACTGCAAACACATTTAACTACCATTGCTCACTATGAATCTACCGGCTCCATGGATAAAGCTATTAGACATTTAAATAGCTTTAAGCAATTACTTGATTACCAGGAAACAAATGGGGAGATTTCTGAGGAGGCAGCTGTTGTGCTTGCAACCCATGCCGATCATATTCTTGAAGCTTGGCAATAAAGTTCCTTTTCCAGGATAGTAGAAAGCAACTTTGACGCAAAGGGTAACTCCCTGTGACAGACAGCAAATGATTTGTTACAGGGAGATTTTTTATAAAGCAAAGGAGAATTAATATGACCAAAAGAAGGATGAGGCCATTAACTTCTGTATTTCTAATTATTCTTTTAACCGTAACTGTTCCCATAACCGGTTTTGCAGGGGATACAGGAGACCCAAGACAAAATCCAACGGCTGTTGGGGACGGAGGGGCAGTCGCAACAGAGCATGTGAAAAGCTCCGACGCAGCGACTGAGATCCTGAAACAAGGTGGTAATGCAATTGATGCAGCTGTGGCAGCATCTGCAACGCAAGGTGTAACACGGCCCTTTTCCGGCGGGATTGGCGGTGGAGGCTTTATGAATATTTACTTAGCTGAGGAAGATCGTTCTGTTGTTTTGGACCATGTAATAGAAACAAGTGAAAATTTTGGTCCGGACTCCTTTGTGAACCCGGATACAGGAGAGCTCTATCCTACGGCTGTTCGTAGTTCTAGCGGAATGGCAACAGGTATACCAGGGATGGTCAAAGGTTGGGAGCAGGCACTGGAGGAACACGGAACAATGTCCTTAAGTGACGTGTTGCAACCAGCAATAGATGTTGCCGAAGAAGGGTTTGCAGCTGACCCCAATTTTATTCGGGAAACAGAGGAAAATGCCGATAAATTACGGCTTTTTGAAAGCTCTAAAGAACTTTATCTGGATGAAAACGGAGAAGTACCGGAAGAAGGTACTATTATGAAAAATCCGGATATTGCTAATACGTATCGTTTAATTGCTGAACACGGAAGTTCTGTATTTTATGATGGAGAGATTGCCGAGGCAATTATTGACACAATCCACAATCCTCCTACGGTGGATAACCCGGACAGGGAGGTGTTGGCAGGGGATATGTCGATGAATGACCTTAAGAATTATGAAGTGCTTTCGAAAGAGCCTACGCATACGACATATCACGGTCATGATATTTATAGTGTACCTCCAACATCAAGTGGTGTCACAATCAGTGAAATACTAAATATCTTGGAAGCTTATGATCTTGAAAACATGTCTGAAGTTCAGCGATATCATTATTTTCTTGAAGCTTCTAGGTATGCATTTGCGGACCGTAGCATGTATATGGGAGATCCAGCACATACGATGGTTCCGGTAAATGGTTTAATGTCAAAGGGTTACGCGGCTGAGCGGAGGCAAAAGATATCGGACGATGTTGCTTCTATTGGCCAGGTGGCTCCAGGAGATCCATTACCATATGAAGAAGACCCGGATAAAGAGCCGGAATCACCAGAAGATGAAGGTATCGGTTTCTATCATAATTTTGAAGGAAATGATGGAGATCAATGGGATCCGACTATATTTGCCAATCTCCATTCATGGCCGCAAACCCCGCCCGGTGCTGATTTCAGCATACAGGGAAATACTGGGCAAGTCGCTATGGATAAGAGGCAGGAGGATAATGGAAGTGCTTACGGGGCGATTACTCCGGATATGGGAGCCCTATCTGAGAGTGAAGTTTTGGTGAAATTCAAATTTGATGAATTGGGGAATGATCAGCGTTTGCGATTATGGACACAGGCGGATCGATTTAGTTCCGGAAGTTCCATGGCGGAAAATGGGTATGGAATTGAATTGCGAGCAGACAACCAACAGTTAATGCTACGCGGAAGAGAAGAAGGAAGCTCAACGACATTTGATACAGTCGATACGGATCTGTCTACAGATTGGCACTGGTTACGGCTTAGAGCTGAAGGTGATCAACTTCGTGCCCGTCTTTGGAATGATGATCGTAACGAACCAGAAGATTGGGATATCTCGCATGAGTTATCCGCAGAGGAAAAAGCAAATAACGCCTTAGGGAAAGCGCTTATAAGTATGATCAATTTTGATAAAGACAGTGAGAACACGATTTCCTTTGACGAAATTACCGTAAACGATTTGGCTGACGATAAACAACTGACAACACTGGAACAGAATGCTGCTTCTTCTCAGGAAGCGGAGGAAGAAATACCTACAGAAACCATTCATTTATCTGTAAGTGATAAGGATGGAAATGTTGTCAGTTATACGAAGACGATTAACAGCATTGCAGGAAATGGAATGGTCGTACCTGGTTATGGGTTTATATTAAATAATGGATTTTCAGGCCGGACACCAATGCAAGATCCGGATCATCCCAATGCTCCAAGACCTGGACTCCGGATGCTAAGTGCGATGTCTCCTACTATTGTGACTAAAGATGGAGCCCCTGTGATGACGGTAGGAGCACCATCCAGTAATCGGATTATAACAACAATAACACAGATCATCCTTGGTCAGCTTGATTTTGGTATGACTTTACCGGAGGCGATTAATGAGCCACGGTTATCACAACGTAACCTAAGTCATGCAAATGCACAATATGAAGAAATTTATCTTGATGAGTATGGATCACTCTTAACAGAACTAGAAGAAATGGGGCATACGTTTACCGCAGATACAGCTGTACAAGGAATTAGTGCGGCAACAGGGTTGGAATTTTTAGAAGATGGCAAAGTTCGAGCTGCTGCAGAACCGGAGAGAAGAGGTGGAGGAAGCGCAATGGCCATTGATAGAGATGAGATAGAAGATCCTCCTCCCGAAGAATCACATGTTGAATTGATGATGGATCTTATTGAACAATATGAATCCAGTGGTGAAATTGTAAATGAGGAAGCAGCAAGGTTGCTTAGCACTCACTTATCATCTATTGAACATTATGAAAAGGAAAACAAGATAGATAAAGCGATCACGCATATGGAGAACTTTAAAACGCTACTGGATCATCAGGAAGAAGATGAACAGATTACAGAACAAGCATCCAGTACGTTGAAATCACATGCTGATAATTTGCTTGAGGAATGGCGATAGAATATCAGATTTTATAAGAATAATACCTTAGTGGCAGGTATTTGCTTGCCACTGGGGTGATTATTATGGGTTGAAATTTGACATTTTTAAGGGAGGAACTCTAATGCAAAAACGGAATGGGAAGATTACCATTTCTTTCATGTTGATTTTATTCCTATTTGTTGCGATGGAATCATTATCCGGAATCGGTGCATCAGGGGAGGACAGAGAGGGGTATATATCAGAGATTGCAAGTGGTCCATTAGCAGGCACATCTTTTGACTATTATTGGTCAGAAGAAACGCCAAATATTAAGGATGTTGGTCCCATTGATGGAGAAGTTGTTTACGTTGGCTCGGCGTGTGATGACCATGCTTCTGTTCCTGAAGCTACAAAGGAAGACAATATAGCATTAGTGGAACGAGGCGACTGTCTTTTCGTTGAGAAAATGGATAACATAGAGGGAAAAGATTACTCGGCGGTACTCATATTTAATGATCAGCGTACAGACAACGATGGTTGCGATGCTTTTCCGTCAACCATGTCTACATCTGCATCGATCCCATTGTTATCCATTTCACGCACGGCTGGATTGCAATTACTAGGTGAAGCTGATGCAGAACCAGTAACATGCCCGAATGGCCCACAGACACAAGCAGAAGTAGGAGACGTTGGTGAAAAAGTATTCATACAAAATGAGTTTGATCCGAATTCAACGAAGACAGGGTTTGAGCAGCGAAATGGGAATGGATGGACAGTCCCTTCTGAGGAAGCCGCTTTCCTGGAAAAAATCGCTGCAGAGTCAGAAAGGGTCACGTACACGGAAGAGGGCACTTCCATAGAGGGAAGGCCAATCCATTTAGTACGTGTTGGTTATCCGGAGCCACTATCGGATGAAGAAATTGCAAATGGGCGGAATATATTGATACAAGGAACACCACACGGTAACGAGCCTGCAGGACAGGAAATGGCATTGCAATTATTGCGGGATTTAGCTTTTACGGATGATCCTGAGTTATTGGAGCAGATGCGTGAAACAACAATTCTTTTCATGCCTACACCGAATCCGGATGGACGAGAAGCTAATCAAAGAGGAAACAGTTTAGGTATTGATAACAACCGTGACCATCTCAACTTGGCTACACCTGAAATACAGATAGTAGCAGAAGTCATGAATCAATTCCAACCGGATATTACGATTGATGCACATGAACGTCCAAGTGGAGCTAGTCCGGAAATGGAGATGGTATGGCCACGTAACTTAAATATTGACCAATCATTACAAGCGTTAAGTAAAGAAATGGTACAAGATTATTTGATGCCAGACGTTGAAGAAGCGGGATTTACCACGGGCATATATGGATCCCCTAATTCAAGCACGAACGGAAACGAGCGCGTATTGTCAAATATGCTTGGCTTACGGCATGGCCTAGGTTTGATTACGGAATCAGCAGGTAGAGCAAAACCGGAAGCTCGGGTAGAGATGCAGATGGAAACAGCATTGTCAGTAATGCGGTTTTATCGGGAACGGCTCGATGATGTCGTGGAGGCTGTGACTGATGCTCCAGATCGCAGGGCAAGGGATGGCGCAAATCAGGAACCGTTCTATCTCGATGGAGCAGACAATCGAGAACCTCCAGAGTGGGCAGTGTTAGATCCCGCTGCATGTGGCTATCTTATAAATACTTCACAAGCAGAAGAACTACGTCGGCACATTGATTTATTTTCATTACAAACGGAACAAGTCAGTGAGAACGGTATATTGGTTACAATGAATCAGCCGATGATGACGGTAGTCCCGTTTCTGCTCGATGAACAGGCAAAGTATAACGAGTTGGACGGCTTGCCATTGGATGATTGTTCAGACCCAAGTGAGGTGGAGCCGCCGCTTGGAGAACCAAGTTTGGCAAATTTGCAGATACTAGTTGACCGTTTTGAAGAAGACGGAGAGTTTGCGAACGACGAAGCTGCTCGTTCTGTAAATCTTCATTTGACAGCGATTAGTCAATTCGAAGAACAGGACGAGACGGAGAAGGTTATCAAACATCTGGAGAGTTTATTGGAGTTGCTTGATCATCAATCAGAAAACGACCTGATCACAGCGGAAGCCTATAATCTGATTGAACCACAAGCTGACAGTTACTTGAAGGATCTGGATAATGTTTTTTACCAAGGATTCATTGGTAAAGACGGAAGCAACTGGGATTCATCTGATTTTGTGAACCTTCATTCTTGGCCGTCGGACCCGGATGGCGTAACATATACGATCCAAGAACACACTGGAAAAGTGGAAGTAGATACCCGTAAGCAGGGTAATGGCAGCACTTACGGTCGTATAATTCCAGCTATGGAAGAGACGGAAAATAGCGAATTGCTGGTTCGGTTCCGAGCTAATGAGATAGGAAATAATCAACGGTTGAGGTTGTGGGTTCAGTCTGATGCATTTTCCTCCGGTAGTTCAATGCCTGTAAACGGCTTAGGTATTGAGTTGAATTTCAACACGGATGAATTGATTCTTAGAGGTAGATATGACAACAGTTCCAATAACTTCAATCAGATGGATGCAAATATGACCGATGAGTGGCATTGGCTACGATTGCGTGCGAAAGACGATGATCTGATGGTTCGTCTCTGGGATGATAGTATGGAAGAACCGGAATCGTGGGATATGGTCCATACACTTTCTGAGGATGAACAATTGGCCAATCCATCGGGCAAAGCGCTTATGAGTGTCATCAACTTTGACTACGACAGCAGTAATATTATCCAATTTGACGAGATTATGGTGAGTGATTTGGATCAATAATGAAAGAACCATCCCCTTGATTTAAACTGATCGCGGGGATGGTTTCTTTTAGTATCAACATCTAAAATATTAGATTGGTGGCTTTTCGCTTATTCCCATTCACTCTCTCCCCCATACTTTTTCCTACTATGGCGTAAGTACAACCGGCTGCCAGAAATAAACAAAGCCAACAATGACAATGATTGCTATTATGTTCATCCAAAAACCAGCTTTGACCATGTCGTCTATTGTTAAATAGTCAGAACTGAACACTGCAGCGTTCGGTGGTGTAGAGATGGGCAGCATGAACGCGCAGGAAGCAGTAAGGGCAACGACTGCCATAATGCTATAAGGTTCTATACCAATACCAAGTGCGAGTCCAATACTGATTGGGATCAACATGTTAGCCATTGCCGTATTAGACATAATCTCCGTCATAAATAAAACAATAGCTGCAAGAACAATTAATAACAGCACATAAGGAAGTGCTTCAAGGGAACCAAGTATTTCCCCAAACCATTCTGTTAATCCAGATTCCTCAAAAGCGGCTGCGAGTGATAAACCACCGCCGAAAAGCAACAATAGCCCCCATGGAAGCTCTTTCATATCTTTCCATTGCATTAAATTGCCTTTTTCTTGCCGGCTTGGTAGCAAAAACATCGCGCTGGCTCCAATAATAGAAATACTCGTATCCGTTAATCGTAATCCTTCTGGTAAAAAGCCAGAGGATATCCATAGTACGCCAGTTATACTAAATATCGTAAGTACAGCTTTCTCTTCAAAAGACATTGTCCCAAGCTGTCTCAGTTGGTTACGCGCAAAGTCATCGGAAATATTTCCTTTTTGCGTTACCTTAAATTGAATACGCGTAATATAAACATATAAAAATACTAATAAGACAATGGTAATCGGAAAACCGAATAAAAACCAGTCCGTGAAGGTAACCGTCTGATCAAGGGTACTGGAAGCAACGCCAGCAAATACAGCGTTCGGCACAGAACCAATTAGTGTTGCAAGTCCCCCAATGGAAGCTGAATATGCAACTGTTAGCAGCAGTCCTTTGGCAAATTTGTTCAGTGATGCTTCATCCATAAATTGATTATTTTTCACTTCGGTAATCAAAGCCAAAGCGATTGGTAGCATCATAAGTGCTGTAGCAGCGTTGGAAATCCACATCGATAAAAGGGCCGTAGAGATAATGACACCTAGTATGATCTGTTGGCTGCTTGTTCCTATCATGGCGATGATTGTCATGGCAATCCGCTTATGTAAGTTCCACTTTTCAATCGCAAGTGCAATAGTGAAACCACCCATATACATAAATACAATGGGATCCCCATACGCCATCGTAGCCGTATTCTCCTCCGCTCCGCCAGTGATCGGAAGCAAGAAAATAGGCAGTAGCGAAGTTGCGGGGATGGGAATTGCCTCTGTTACCCACCAGGACGCAACCCAAGCGGTAACAGCCAGCACTGCTCTTGGTGCATCATCAAGCCCTGTTAACATAGGGAAAAAATAAAGGATTAAAAATAAAAGCGGTCCAAGTATGAGACCTATTTTTTGCCGTGATTGCAATGTCCACTACACCCTCTCTCCGTAATTCTAACAATGATTTGAAGTTAGGTAAGATTGTTGTTTTGCTTTCATTAATCCATTCCGGCGGCGACACATCCGCATACGTTTACAAAAAATGTATATTTCTTAAATTTTTAATTAGTTTACCAATTGATCCATAAGCTGTCAAATAAAAAAAGCTTGTCATACGATGAGTTATGGTGAATGTTGTAAATAGATTCAAAGAATCATTGATTTCAGATACTTTTTTACGATATAATAATTACTTTAATATGTTAAGTACAATAGAATACGTAGAAACTATATATTATTTAAAAAAAGAGGTGCACAATGTGGAGGAATTATTAAAACAGTTAAGCCAACTAAATGGGCCTTGTGGGTATGAGCAGAATGTTACATATTTTATAGAGGATTATGTGAAAGAAAAAGTGGATCATGTTCAGGTAGATGGAATGGGGAATGTGATCGCAAGTAAAAAAGGTGGAAAAACTGGTCCCACTACCTTATTAACAGCTCATATGGATGAGGTGGGGTTCATCATTAAAAAAATAGAATCGAATGGATTGCTTCGTTTTGAGAAACTTGGTGGACACGATGATCGGATTCTCCTTGCACAGCAGGTCAACGTTCTTGGATCTAAAAAGGAAATTAGCGGCATCATTGGAACATTGTCTGTCCACTTTGTTAAGTTTGATGACCCGAAAAAGGTTAGACCTCATTCCAGTTTATATATTGATATTGGTGCAACATCCGCCCAAGAGGTAAGGGATATGGGTGTTGAAGTTGGCACACCAGTCACATGGGCTACCGAGAGTAAGTTAATTGGCAGTGAGGGCAATGAAATGATGGTCGGAAAGGCACTGGATGACCGATCTGGATGTGCTGTTCTTCTGACGGTTTTAGATGAATTGCAAGATAAAGAATTTGCCGGCGACATCATTTTCTTATTTACCGTTCAAGAGGAAGTAGGCTTACGAGGTGCACAGACAGCGATCAACCAATTGGAAGTAGACGCCGCAATAGCGGTGGATACAACAGCAGTCAGCGATACCCCGGAAGATATCATGGATCAGAGCCTGCAGTTATCCGGAGGGGCAGGTATCAAGGTCATGGACTTCAGCCTGATCGTCCAGAAGACAATGAAAGATTTACTGATAAAAAAGGCCCAGGAAGCTCATATCGATTATCAATTAGAAGTTTTCCCAGGCATCGGAACGGATGGTGGAGCTGTCGCGCTTTCCAATAAAGGAATTCCAACAGGTGTACTTTCTATTCCATCTCGTTACACGCACTCCCCTGTAGAATTAATCAGTATGAAAGATGTTGAAGCAACCAAAAGTATAATGACATCGTTTATTTTAGACCTTGATGAGAAGACGGATTTAACTTTTTAATAAAGGAGATAGGAGATATACATCATGAAAAAACGTCCAAAGTTATTGTTGTTCGTTGTACTATTACTTACGATTGGACTGGCAGCATGTGCAAGTGAACCGGAAGAAGGAGGAGGCGCTGCCGAAGGAGGAAGTCAAGATAAAGGAGGGGATCTTGTCATTGCAACGCAAGATGATGTTGTGTCATTAGATCCAGATGCCTCCAACGATACTCCATCCAGTGATGTGCAGGCAAATATGTTCGAAACGCTTGTCACACAAGATGAGGATATGGAAATTCAGCCTTCGCTTGCAACAAATTGGGAACAGGTAGATGATACGACATGGGAGTTTGAACTTCGTGAAGGGGTAACATTTCACGATGGCTCAGACTTTAATGCAGAAGCGGTCAAAGCAAACTTGGAGCGTACGCTTGATGAGGATATCGGATCACCCCGTGCTATGATGTACAACATGATCACGGATATTGAGGTGGTCGATGAGCATACCGTTCGATTTATTACTGCGTACCCGTTTGCAGCATTACCGGCACATTTGGCACATCCCGGAGGTGTCATGATTTCCATGGAACAAATTGAAGCCGATTATGCGGCAATGGAAGAAGGAGAAGAAGCTGGTAGTGTCATTAGTGCCAATCCCCAAGGTACAGGTCCTTTCATTTTCGATGAATGGGAACCAGGGCAATATACCAAATTAGTAAAGAATGAAGATTACTGGGATGATAATGCACTACTTGATTCGGTTACCTTTAACGTTGTGTCCGAGGATATGACACGTATCGCGGAACTTGAAACAGGAGATTCGCATATTACCAATCCGCTTAGTCCTTCTGATGTGGATCAGGTAGAGGAAAGAGAAGGAATGAATGTTCAAAAACAGGAAAGCTCAGCTTTATCCTATATTGGATTTAATATGGAAAAAGAACCATTTGACGATGAACGTGTGCGCCAAGCTGTATCGATGGCGATTGACAAGGAACAAATTATAGAAGGAATTCATGACGGAGTTGGCATACCAGCGACTGGTCCTTTGGCGCCGAATGTATTTGGATATGACGAGGATGTATCCGGACTTGGTTATGATGTTGAGGAAGCGCGGAGCTTATTGGCCGAAGCGGGTTATGAAGACGGCTTTTCGACAACGATTTGGACAAATGATGAGCGCGGACGGTTAGATACTGCAACGAATGTACAGGATCAGCTCTCCGAGATTGGAATTGATGTAAGCATAGAAACCGTGGAATGGGGTACAATGTTAGACCAAACGGCCAATGGGGATCATGATATGTTCGTGTTTGGATGGACTACTGTGACAGGAGATGCTGATAATGGGCTATATCCATTGTTCCATTCGGATAATCTCGGATCCGGCGGAAACCGAACGTTTACAGATAACGAAGAATTGGATAAATTATTAGATGAAGCACGTCAAACCAAGGATGAACAAGAACGACTGAACCTATATAGTCAAGCACAGGAATTGCTTGTAGAAGTTGCTCCAATCGTACCGATCCATCACGAAGAATATTTATTAGGTGTGAGTGACAAGGTAAAAGGTTTATCCCAGCTACCGAATCAATTGCTGCAACTGAAAGACGTTTATATTGAAGAATAAAAGTAGGGTGATGCCTTTTCGCGGGCGTCACCCTCATTCTTTTAAGAGGGGGCGTTTTAATCGAGCTCAACATTGATATATGCCTATGATGGCAAATGTAATATGTTATAATAGTAAGAATACGAATCAGAAAAGGATGGTTTATAATGATTTATTGATGGGCTACATTATTTCACTTATAAACTTGCATGGACTTGTTCACAAGGATAAAGTTGTTGAGATATTCAACATGCAAAATGAGGATTTGAACGAACGAAGGAATTAAATCGATCGAACGAATTGTCGAATCGATCGAGCAGCAGGAAAACCCGATCGATCAATTGCTAGAATCGATCGAGAAAGCATCCAAATCGAGCGAGCTCCAAGCAACAACGGACGAAATGCACCCTACATCGACATTAGCGCAGCAAGTTTGGCACTGTACTCGATAATAAGACCAATAACGGACAGTAAAACCTATTTCGGAAAAGGAGCTGTTTTACCTATGGCACTAGAGACAAAGCGGTTGCCCGAGGCCGATATCCGGGCAATTTTGCGCGCGGCAGATGAGCTTATCGCCGTAGGAGGCCGGACGCTACTTGCTAAAATTCTCAAAGGCTCACGTGAGAAAAAAGTGCTGCAACTGGAACTGGATGATTGCCCGGTCTATGGTTATTTTAAAGGAGTGAAACTTGATGACGTCGTTGAGAAAATTGACTGGATGCTCGATTATGGTTTTTTGGATATAGAATATAGCGGCAAATTGCCAATGATCATTTTTACAGAAAGAGGATGGGAAATCGAACGTGATCAAATGGCTGATGAACTTCTGCAAGAATGGGATGATTGGCTGGAAGCTGAGAAGCGAAGTCCGGATATGCACTATTTAAAAGATCGCAACCGCGGCATGATTCTATTATTGCTCGATAAGGTGAAAGAAACCGATAACGAAAAGTATATTCCTTACTTAAAGGAATGGAAAAAAATGGATTATAAGAAAGTAAGAGCAGTGATTAGGGAGACAGTCCAGGCACTCAAATCAGATGAGCCGGTCGATTTGAATGCTGCGCGTGGACGGAATGCGTCGGTCCAGAAAGCACTAAGAGGATTCGAACCCCAAGATCTTTGACTAAAATGTTGGGAATGCGGGGACGCTTCCTTTTTACCGTAGGCGAACAGCAATTTTATAAACAAAAAGGATTTGTAAAACCGAAAAGATGCCCATCGTGCCGGGGAAGGCTACATCAAGATGTGTGGTTAGAATGATCAAGCAAATGCTGAAAAGGAGAAGTGATACGATTTTAGACGAATTTCTGCAAGAACAGCATGACCGACCGACTGAAAGGAAAAACATACCGCGATTATGAAAGTGCCATTGAATTGTTTCAGGGTTATCTCAATATGTATGCGCCAAATTATTTATCAAATGGCTGTATGCAAATAATTACATCGGCAGGGGAGAATACGATGATGTACAAGAATACTTAGATGAAGCCAAAGATCTTCCCGATGTCGAAAAACTAGCGGGCCTGATTTTCGATTATTCAAGAGGGACGGTGGATGTCGTTACTGCTATTCGGACGCTCATCGATGGAGCTGAAACAGTGCTGTTGGAAGATGTGGGTCTATGACCTTTTAATAATCTCTATAAGAAAAAAGAGTTGACCAGCTCGATGATAAAGGCAGACCTTCAGAAAAGGGGAGTGCCAAAATTCATCTGGTATTGCCTATCTTTATAATTCCGATCGAGTAGCACTGCAAATCGATCGAGTGCAAGTTCAACTCGATCGAGAGGCAACCCGAATTGATCGAGCAGGCACTCAAACCGATCGAGTGGTAGCAACACACTTGCATCACTTATTCAATTCATTCAAAAATTCGTCCACAAAACGTTTGCAATGCTCGATATCCTTCTGATCAGGCTCAAGTTCAATCTTTAATTTTTCGTCATAGACTTTTCCGTTTTGCTTTTCTGCTTTCATCGCCATGGTTTCAAGTGCTGGGCCGTATACATCATAGTAGGAGTCACAGGAGCCGAAAACCCCAATTAGCTTTCCGGTTAAGTCAACGTCATCCATATCATCATGGAATCCATCCACTTCGATTGGAATATCGTCATCCCATGAGTAGGAGCCAATTAATATGCCATCAAAGTTCTTCAATTCCTTTGCTTCGATTGGGTCGAAATCAAATGTTTTTACTACTGTATCGTGACGTTCTTGGATGTGCTCCACGATTGCTTCTGCCATCATTTCTGTGCTGCCTGTCAAGCTTGCGTATAGTACTAGAATTCTAGCCATTTTATAACCATCTCCTTAAACTGAAAACCTATCTATAGTATACGTCTAAATGAGAATCATTTTCAATAAAAAGAAATGGTTACAGTAGTTAACTGCCTCATGTCCCGTGCAAAAATTTCACCGGAAGTATTTTTAAAGCTGCATCCAACATGCAACACACCATATGTTGGCATCATTTTCACTGTTGTTATTTCGATGGTGGCACCCAAACAACCAATAATGATCCATTTCGTTCAACTAATATTCTGCGGGATGCAACGAAAAATCCCACTGCATAAATGTCCCTTTAGGAAATGACATCAGGGGTTTCAGGCATGATCTGACCACCATCTACTACGAGGGATTGACCAGTAACATATTTAGCTTCTTCTGACGCAAAGAAGCAAACTGTTACACCAATATCCTCCGGTTCTCCTAACCTTTTCATTGGAACAGCTTCTGCACCTTTTTCACTTAAAACGCCTAATTGTTCTTTTAAGCCTTCTGTAGCAATCATTCCAGGTTGGATAGAATTTACTGTCACCCCATATTTAGCATATTCTAATGCGGCACTTCTCATAAACCCAAGGATTCCAGCTTTTGTTGCACCATAAATAGAACCTCCAGGATATCCGGTTATGTCTCCTGTAATAGACGATGTAAGAATAACACGACCGTAATTTTGCTTTTTCATCACGTTCAATACTGGTTTTACAATGAAGAAGATTCCTTTTAAATTAATGCTTTGAATGGTTTCCCAATCTTCTTCTTCCATGTCTTCAATTAACACTTCCGGAAAAATACCTGCATTTGCAGCTAAAATATCAATGCTGTCATGTTTTGCTACGATATCTTGTACAACTTGTTCAGCATTATGCTTATCCGTAACGTCCAACTTATGAAATTCACCACCAACTTCCTTTGCAGTTGCTTCGCCTGCCGCCTCATCGATGTCACAAATCATCACGTTTGCGCCTGCTTTCGCTAATGTTTTCACGATTCCTTGTCCAATACCATTCGCTCCACCAGTGACTAAGGCAATGTTCCCTGTTAAATCAAACATCATATCTCCTCCTTGTAAATTCCAATCTATGTATATTTTATCATAGATTTGGTGAGAAACCTCTATTTTGTCCGGATGTTTATTTCATAAATAGGATCGGATTCAAAATACGAACTATAGAAATTATATTTCCATTTTCCATGGAAGAACATAATTTTCAGTTAATATTCGTATAAATAAGGAAAATATCACAAATAATGACAGGGAAATGGCAAAAAGTCCAAATGAAAAATACCCTTTTTAGAAAGTATTATCTTTCAAAAAAGGGCGCTTTAAATAAGGGCTTCTTCTCTTTCTTTTTCCTCTTCTTCTGTACCTGTTAGAAATCGAGCTAATCTTATACTGGAATTGCCATCAGAATATTCATTCCATTCTGCTGCAAATGCATTTATCTGATTGCGATCGAAATCGTCTTCTTTAATCACTTGTATGATCGCATCAGTAGAAGTAACAACAGGACCGGGCATCTGATTCTCGTAATCTTCTATCAGTCCACTCGTCACTTTATATTCATCCATATCATAAGCATAGAATATCATTGGTTTACGAAGCAATGCATATTCAAATGGAATCGATGAATAATCGGTGATCAATAAGTCCGAAATTAACAATAAATCATTGGTGTCATCAAAATCGGATACATCATATATAAAATCACTGTAAAATTCTCTAAGTTTATTGGAAATAGCAGGGTGGAGTTTGATAAATAATACATATTCCTCGGAAAGCTCATGATAGAGCTTTTCAATATCCAGATTTAGTTGGTATGCAGAGAGTTCTTCATTACGATACGTTGGTGCATATAATAGTACTTTTTTACGCGCAATGATTGGAAAGCTCCGTTTCAACTCCTGGTAGATCCGCTGTTTTTCTTTATTGTTTATTAAGATATCTGTACGCGGTATTCCTGTTCGTAAAATCCGATCATTCGTCAATCCAAAGCTTTTGTTAAACGTATTCGCCATTGCTTCAGAGCCAACGACGGTATAATCAAAACGACGATACACTTGTTTAAAACGGTCGATTGCCTTTTCATTGCGATGTTCATTCGATGGATCCAACAGGCCAAACTGTTTAATCGCTCCAGCCGCATGCCAAAGCTGAATACAAGTTGTCCCATGTCTAAAGTTCACGGCAGCTAAAAAACCATAATAGGTATCTACCAAAACATTGCTAGCTGTAGCTAAGTGATAAATAGATTTCAAATAATCAATGGGATGCTTCAGGTCAAACATGACTACATCACTAATTGATTCATCAAAGTCATATCGACAAGATTTATCTTTCAAAATAACAATTTCTTCATTGGATATATTTCGCAAAGAACGGGTTGCATAAAAAATATTATCCCCAAATGAAGCAACACCGACTGTTTTCTCCTTTTGAGGAAATAGTTTGAATGAACTAAAGAGTATACGGAAAACAAAAAGATACACAGAAACGATGACTTCTCTAGCCATTATTAGCCTTATTCAGGTTTAAGTCTGTTTTAATTTTTGTAGTTGAGATACCGACTGTCCGAGGTAAATAAACAACTTCGCATTGATCTTTTAGGAAATCGAACTCACCTTCCCAGTCATCTCCCATTACAAAAACATCAACGTCATGCTTTTCTACATCATCTTTCTTTTGTTCCCACGTATACTCCGGAATTACTTCATCCACATAACGAATCGCTTCAAGTATTGCCTTACGCTGTTCAAATGAATAATATGCTTCCTTACCTTTAATGGCATTAAATTCATCTGCTGAAATAGCGACAATCAAATAATCTCCACATTGCTTAGCACGGCGTAGTATATTAATATGACCAGTATGAAGTAAATCGAATGTTCCGTAGGTGATTACTTTTTTCATCTTGAAAAACCTCCGTCATTTAATTCCTGTATCCTAATATTACTATATATGCTTTACATTTGTTTAACAAACACTTAACAAAAAATCTACATCTTTATTATACTATAAAACTTGAAGAATAGAAACATGTATTTTAAAAATGAATTTTTTGTAAAAAAAGGTTGGATATTGAAAGAAAATGTAGAAACTGTATTTCTCTCTTAGGCTTAAGGTTATTTGCGTACATCAATACTGAAAACAAATTCTTTATCAATAATAGGGATTATTTATAGTTATGTAGAGAGTAAATCGGGTGACATATATAGAGGCATTAAAAGAATAAAAAAGAGAGAAACGATAAGTAGCAGCATCTAATAATTAAATATGGAATAATCTGGCTAACCACCGCTCACTCTCGCTGCTTGTAAATTGCTCAATAAACAGGGACATAAGTTAAACGGAGCCAGCCATTTCAAATTTTTCCAAGTAGCAAGTTAAGAGAAGAATTAGGGTAGACGAAATAAGATTAATCTAAAGATTCAAGTTATGGCACAATAAAAGGAAAAAAGTAAGTAACTACCTATATTATTGGCTTAAAACAAATATATATACATAAACCCTTTCTTTTTACTTTTTTGCAGTTGATAAATAAAAAAGACTATTTGTCAAGAACCTGTAGGGCGACGTAAAGACTTTTAATAGTTCTTCAGGAAATTACTTTAGATACCTCATTCTTATCCTGTAATACTTTTATATTTTCATTCTTTTACAAACTTTCGCCGCACCCATACCTGCTCATCATCTAGCTTTCCATGATACCAAGTAGCTTTACCGACGGTTTCTGTCCTATCTACTTTGAACTGCCAGTCTCTAAAAGGGGATAGATCTTTGTAAATGCAGTTCTTTTTTGCTCCCCAAGGTCGATTAAAGGCCATCCCATCTCCGGTTAGATAAAATGTTTTAGGATCTTGGTCGATAACCGTGTTTTTAAAACTTTTCACGTTCGCTGCCTCTATCCAACCAATAACACCGTTTTCAGCACTTGGTAATTCACTTAACAAATAAAACAATTCATTATTGTAAACAGCTTTACGCTTAATATAATAAACATAGTGCTTATATCGCTTTGCAGCTTTTTTATCGTTCGCATTGTTCGGCCGTGAGAAAATATAGACTTCCTCCTCTGAGTTAATACGTCCTAGCCGACTTTCAACTTTTTCCGTGTATTTATTTTCATAATCAATGGAGAGGTCTTCTTCTATAACAGGTTGATCATCAAAAGCTCCATCTCTGTATAATTCTCTTTCTTTTTTCGTCATTTGTTTCCACCGTTTTAAAAACGCTTCATACTTTGGTAGAACATCCTCAACGGCTCCGTATTCCTTTACTTTTCCAAATTCCAGCCATAGAATTTTTTCACAAAACTCCTTCATTTGCTTAATAGAATGGCTAACAAATATCATGGTTTTTCCTTGGCTCTTGAATTCCTTCATTTTATTAAGACTTTTTTCAGCAAATGCTTTATCTCCTACAGATAAAGCTTCATCGATAATCAAAATATTTGGGTCTACATTCACCGAGATCGCAAAGCCGAGTCGAGATTTCATTCCACTGGAATATGATTTAACAGGTTGATCTATAAACTGACCTAATTCCGAAAATTCGATGATCGCCGGTTCCAATTCTTTTATCTCAGCTTTATTAAAACCTAACATTAGACATTTTAATTCAATATTATCTCTTCCAGTTAAATCATTCTTTAATCCGGCCGAAACTGCAATCAAAGATGCTTCTCCATTCAATTTAACGGATCCTGATGTTTCAGGAACAATGCCTGCAATAATATTGGATAATGTAGATTTTCCAGACCCATTTATTCCTACAAAGCCAATAATATCTCCCTTTTCAGCTTCAAAGTTGACATCTGTCAATGCGTAAAAGGCTTCTCCATAACTCTTTGGCGTAACCAAATCTAATAAACGTTCTTTATTACCCTGATATAGCTTATACTTTTTTGTAATATGTTTGGCAATTATTGCTTTTTTCATTATCATCACGAACCCTTACAAATAATCAATAAAGTGTCTGCGGAATTTTACGTGCAGTACGGAACCGAAAAGGAACAGAACAATGACTAATCCCCAGAAATAAAGAGTGTATTGCCAATGCTCGATAAAGTACCACTCTGTACCGAAAAACGATGATCGATATCCTTCTATCAAGTATAGCAATGGATTTAGCTTTAACATTTTCATGATGTTAGGAAATTGATCTGTTAAAATCGTTAGTGGCCACAACACACCAGAAACATAGAGGAACATACGCAATGTTGAGTTTATCAGCATATGTATATCCCTTATGATAGTGGATAGTGTTGATGTGATAAGTGAAATGGCAAAAAATAAACAAAGTGCACCAAATATATAATAGATCAATTGTAAATAATAGATATTCACATAAAACCCGTTAAACTGCAAGATCACAATTGTAATTAACAACATAATCAGATGTACATAGAATTGTGAAAAAATAGTATAACTCGGAATAACACTCATCGGGAAATTCATTTTTGTTAACATGCGTAACTTCGTATAGATCGACTTGGACCCTTCAATCGTTGATTTATAAAAGAAGGTCCATAGAAAAAAAGCTGCTATTAACCAGAAAAAGAACGTTATGTCTTCTCCGCCTACTTCAACTGGATCCCGATGTCTTATTGTACCAAATACAAACCAATAAATTAATAATTGGAAGGATGGATTGAGGAATTCCCAAACCATGCCTAAATAATTGCTACGGTTTCTGCTTTTTAATTCATACAACGATAGACGTCTTATTAAATAAAAGTATTTAAATTGTTCTTTTAAAACTGTTATTGCAGATTTCATGATATATCCTCTCAGACTTGAAAACTGTACCGAGTTACATTTCAGCTTATCTAAAATTATTATGCTTATAACACTTAACAAATTATACAAATAACAATGATAAAAAACAATAAAAAGAAGGCTTTCACCTTCATTTATATTATCACGATGCAACTAGCTAGATTAAACAACTCTAACCAAGTCAATTTTTTTAAATAGTAATTACCATCTCTTAGGTGTATATTTCAATATTTTACATAAAGGTATCAGGTATATATTGTCTTGTGTAATAATCGATATACCATTTCCCTATTAATTATTAAGGAAATGGTGAACGACTTTTGCAGATACATGATCAATACTGTCAAAATTGTAATGCACCATTCGAGAAGTATCAAATGACTCGTTCCTCTCCCTTTCATTTATCCACTTCACTACTTGTTTGACATCGAATAGCTGGACGCCATCGGAAATATCCTCTATATCTTGGTAGAAGCCTCGGTTTTCTTTGTATTGTTTTATATCGGGAATAAAGTGAGCAATAGGCTTTTTTAATAAGGCAAATTCAAACACTGAAGAAGAATAATCCGTAATAAAAGCATCTGCCAGTAGCATCCACTCGTTGATGGAATATATTGATGCTAACACAACATTGTTGTATTCCCGTAATACATCTAATTCATTAGAATTCATATATGGATGTGGTTTAAAAATAATCCTTTTATTACAGTCAATACTCGCGGCAACTTTGATTATAAGCTCAATTGTATTGATTGCAGACTCACCCTGAGGGCCCTTTGCTCGATAAGTGGGTGCAATTAAAATGTTTACAATTTTGTCTTTTAGCATGGGAAAATCTTGATATATAGAAGCTACAATAGAGGCACACTTTTCCTCTTGTTGAAACAAATCTGTTCGTGGCACTCCAATTGGTATAATATTTTTTACATGCATATGAAATGCCTCTGCATAATATGGGACTACTTTTGTCGATGATACATACACATGTGTATAATTAGAATGTACGGGAACAATTTTCAGATAACGGGAATCAGCACCAAACTTTGTGCCAACTGCGCTATAGCCGAATTTTTTGAATGCTCCCGCTGCATGCCAGAGTTGTATTACTTTCAAGTTCATCTTGGGATAAGCTAGGTAAACTGGTAAGTAATAGTCATCCAAAATTAAGTAGCTTGCATTGGAGAGGGAGATCGCCTCTTTCAGTAACCTAAGATTCATCTTATTTTCCGCAGAAATAAGATGAATCTTAGCGTCTGGCATTTGTTTTGTTAATTCATCTGAAACAAACTTTAAATTACCTTCCAATTCTTTAGACCGATATAACGAAATTATAACTTTATGCTTGTCCTGTTTTCTAAAGAATGATGAAAGGCGAAAGACCATTCTAAACAGTGCTTTATACCATTTAAAATAATTCAACTTCACATTTCGTACAACGTCCATCTTAAATGATCCATCTCATGACAGTTTTACCCCAGGAGCTTGACAAATCACTCTCAAATGCCTGTGTCACATCTTTGATCGTCTTCACATCATGCACGGCACCGATCAACATGCTCAAATAGTTGACAATATCTGGGTGCTCTTTATAAAGATCAATTGTACGCTGAAAATCACTACTGCCACTTCGGCTACTTCCCAAAATAGTGAGCCCTTTTTCCAACACCATTCTTGTATTTATCTCAATCGGATATTCACTAACTCCCAAAAGACAAATGGCTCCTTCAGGATTAACATGATCAATCATTTGATCAATTGCATATTGACTGCCTTTACCACCTGCGCATTCAACCGCGTGATCGATAGTCAAATCTTCCGGGATTTCATCAATTTTCACGGTATCATCCACAAAAGAAAAATGATTCAATTTGTAATCCGTTTTCCCGAAGATAATAACTTTACTGTTTGGATAAAGATATTTTAGAATAAGACAAGAGATATACCCTAGGTTTCCGTCGCCCCAAACACCAAATGTTTCTCGACGATTATGAGCTTTTGTCTCAAAGCGGCTTAAAGAATGCACAGCAATAGTAACTAATTCTGTAAAAGCAGCAACATTTAAGTCAATACTTTCCGGTAACTCAATCAGACGGTTACGCTTCAAGAATACATAGTCTTGCATAAACCCATCGTATCCGCTTGACCTAAATTTGCTTGATCGTAGGTAATTTTCCGCAATTATCGCATCAGAGACCCTTGGTTCATTAGGAACCATAACTACCTTCGTACCAACTGGCATTTCACCTTGAGCATCAAAAACAACTTCACCAACGGCTTCATGAATTAAAGCCATCGGTAGCTTCTTTTTCATGGCTTCTTTCCCGCGAGATCCGGTATAATAACGCTGGTCAGCTGCGCAAATAGAAAGGTGGGTCGGTCTGATAACCACATCGTCGGATATAATCGAACTGTCCTTGTACGTAATTTCGAATTGTCTTGGCGAAACAAGCCGATATACTGGATTAATCATTGATCTAAGCTCCCCTTAATGATGGCATTAGCAACATTTAAATCATACGGAGTGGTGACTTTCACATTGAATATTTCACCAAAAACTAATTTTACTTTTTCACCTTTAATCGAGAAGATCTTACAAGCATCTGTCAAAATCTCTTTTTCATTCTCAGTTAACAGATTATATGCTTCTTTTATTTTTTTTATATTGAATGTCTGCGGAGTTTGCCCTTGATACATGTGATCACGTTTAGGAATCGAGGAAATAGAATCATGGTCAGTTGATTCCACAATAGTATCTGTTGCTTCGATTACCGTATCAACCGCAGTGTTTTGAAGTCCCTGATCAATATTGTCCTGAATAATACGATGTGTCAAAAACGGGCGCACTGCATCATGAGTCACCAAAATGTCTTCTTCATGAAGGGAATGGTCTTCTTCAATAAAGTGAATAATGTTCATAATCGTTTCATTACGTTCGTTACCGCCTTCAACAACCTTAATTTTAGGAAGATCCAGCTGATATTTCTTTAAGATGTCACTGGTATGATTCATCCATTCCTTTGGAGTAGCTACAATAATTTTTTCAAAGCTATTATTTAAAACGAATTTTTCTACCGTATGAACAATAATTGGCTTGTCATTAAGCAGTAAAAACTGCTTAGGCATAGGCACGTTTCCCATACGTTTTCCTATTCCTCCTGCCAGAATACCTGCGTAAATCAATTTTATTCACCTCATCATTTAATATGTATTACTATAACATATCCTGTCGATTGTAGTAAGATGTAGTAAGATACACTTATAATTGATAGAATATGGAAAAATGCACGTTTATCCAAGACAGAGTGTTCTCATCTTGCACGTCAATTAGACCTTATTCGTATTAATCATAAAATAATTTAACACTTTTAGCAACGAAAACATAAAAAATCAGCCTCGAAAATTGAAAATTAGCTGAGAAATTGTAGAATCATGTGAGACTATATTATCCATATTTTTATGCTTTTCATTGGTTTGTTTTGAAAAATAAGTTAATAGTAGAAAATTTTTTAAATTGTGGATAACTCTAAAGACTTGACTTGCGTAAAAACTGTGCATATAATTCTTTTGTATAACTAAAGATTATATTTTTTCAATCTTTGTCTTAAGGTGATTTGATAATATGAAGAATTATATGGATACCCCTTCTCCCTCTTTCGCGGTTACAATCCATGAACTGAATTGGGAAAGGATTAATTTGAAACTAGAAGGACTAATTTCCGGAGATATAAATGAGAGTTACAAACTTTATTTGTTAAACAATGTAGATCAGAGAATAATTCCAATTGTGAAATATACACAGGATAATCATTTATTTTCAGCCTCTATTAATGTCTCTACTCTTTATAATGGAGATCGTATCCCTGATGGGAAGTGGTGGGTAATAGTAGAGAATTCTCTTGAAGAAAAACATAATGTAACAATAGCAAATAACTTATTAGCTTATGAAGAAAAGTCTTTTCCCAAAAGATTTAGCAAAGACTTTAAAAGCGGACCTAAAAGAGTATACAAAGTACATACGGAGTTGAATCAAGATAACAATCTATATCTAGATGTGTTTTTTCAAGCGCCCAATTCTAAAGCTTCACACAAACGAAAGCGCACTTCTTTTAAGAAAAAGTTTGCTGACTTCAGAACTAGTTTGTTTGAGCGTATCTTTACTTTTGCCAAAAACCACGTTAAAAAAAATGGCAAAAGGATCTTATTTACCTCAGCATCTCGTTCTTCAATTGGAGGAAATCTTAAATTTGTTTATGATCGAATGATAGAACGCGGTCTAGATAAAGAATATACTATAAAAAAAGTTTTTAAGCCCAACATATGGTCCCGCAGCCATTTTCTTGATAAGTTTAAATTGCCTTTCTTTTTGGGATCATTTGATAAAATCTTCATAGAGGATTACCAACCTATGGTAAATGATTTAATTTTTGATGATGATACAGAGGTCATCCAACTTTGGCATGCAAATGGAGCTTTTAAAACCTTTGGCTATAGTCGACTTGGCAAACCAGCTTCACCTAAAATCGATAGTACAAATCATAGAATTTATACAAATGCGATTACAAGTTCAAAGCATGTGATACCTTACTACGCTGAAGCATTTGCAATAGATGAAAATAAAGTAATCGCTACTGGAATACCGAAAACTGATATATTTTTTGATGAAGAATATAAGGAAAAAACCAAAAGAAAGGTTACTGGTACTTATCCTAAAATAAAAAATGTAAAAAAAGTAATTGTATTTGGACCGACTTTTAGAGGCGGTGGACCAAAAACGGCCTATTATCCGATGCAAAAAATCAATTTTCAAGCTTTAGCTGAGTATTGCAGAGAAACCAATTCTATTATCTTATTCAAGATGCACTTTTTGGTTAAAAATGCATTGGAAATACCAGCAGAATTTACTGATGTACTTATAGACGCTACCGATTACAGAGAAATTAACGATCTTCTTTTTGTAGCAGATGTTTTGATAACTGATTATTCATCAACTATTTATGAAAGCTCATTATTAAATATTCCCATGATATTTTATGCTTTTGATTTAGAAGAATATATATCGGCACGAGATTTTTACGATGAATTTGAATCTTTTGTACCGGGAAAAATCACAAGAAATTTTGATGAATTAATTACGGCTCTTGAAAAAGAGGATTATGAATTTGAAAAGGTTAAGAAATTCAGGGAACTGAACTTTGAATTTTTAGATGGGAGAGCTTCGGACAGAGTGATTGACTGGTTAATTTTGGATAAAAGATAATGTTTTATTTAAGAAACTGTACTTCTTGTTTTCATAGAGGAGTAAAAGATGGGATGTGTTCACTTTGATTCGTTATAATTACCGAATAAAAAAGGAACAGATCTTGAATCATTATCAATAAATTAAAAGGAAGAATTAATTATGGTTAAGGACGTTTTTTTAATCGATCAATGTTTATCTATTTTCGAAGACATGGAAAACTTGACGGAACCACAATTCAGACGAATTCTTTTACAAAAAAGCAAGTTTGAAACAAAAGTGGCTTTTTTTGATTTCGACAATGATTTTGACCACAAAATTTCTGTTCTTGAAGGTGATTGTGGTGAAAGTTTAAGCAACATTTTTGTGAATATGTTTCATTTTTTTAGAAGCAATAATGTGAACGGTGGAAAAGAAAAAAATTTTTACCTAGCTTCGGAAAACAAGGATTACACACTAATAAAAGGGGAAGATGAAACCCACTCTCCCTATTTCACAAAAAAATATAAAAAACAATATACATTTGATGAAAATAATGTACTAAGATTAGTTGAATATTTTGATGAAAGTTTATCACTTATCAAATTTGAAGAACTGGATAACGAGGGTTACTTACATCGAAGGGTTTTTTTGAAGTCGGGTGTTATATCCAATGAAATTTACTATCGTGTAGATGGTAGTTGTTATCTTTCTAAAGTTAACATAAGAAATTCAGGGGAGTTATTACATGAACCAGTTTATTTACTATTTGATAGAAGTGAGAAAGTTGTTGGTAATTTTTCCGGTTCGCAGGAGTTACGGCAATATTTTTTAGAACTATTAGTGAATAAAGTGAATACGGTTATAGTAACAAACCAGATAGAGACATATAAAATTATAGAAGAATTCAATAACAATTACGCTTATAAAATTCATTTTATTAATCAATGTTTAAAGCGTGACTTAAGTAGCAATTTTTTAAACCCAACCTTACTTGATGGATTAATTTTCTCTACCGATTTGGAGAAGGAAGAAGCAGTTGAAAAATATGGTAATCGTAATAACTATTTTATAATACCTCCTTTTTTAAAAAGTAATGACACTAATAATTACGACAAAAAAATGAAAAATGACCGAATGCAGATTACTGTAAAAGTTAATCAAAATGAAATGATTCTTCTAGAGCAAGTTATACGAGCGTTTAGAATAGCAGTAGACAAAACCCCCAATGCTCTATTAAATATCTGTGGAACTGATATTATAGATCATAAAAATATGGATTTAATTAGAACTTTAGATCTCGCAAATAATATCGAATTCACCGGGGTTGTTCCGGAAATGGAGATAGAGTACCAATCATCCGTTTTTTCGATATTACTAGATGCAGATGAAAACAACGGTTTAGATGTTCTTCAAAGTCTGTCGAAAGGTTGTCCAGTTTTATCTTTTGACTCAAGCTATCTAGTGAATGAAATGATTGCAAATAATAATGGTTTGATTATCGATAATGGGTCCATAAGTGATTTAAGTGATGCGATGGTAAAAATGTTAACCGAACCATCACTATTAGAAGATATGAGTTATAACGCTTACGTTACCTCAAAAAAGTACAGTGAAGATAATTATTTAGAGAACTGGTCTTCTATGATGTTAACTATACTACGCAATCGTAGTAAACGAACGTTACTGAAAGATATGACAAGCCATATGTTAGACTGTAAATGGATAAGCAATCAATCCTATTATATTGAGAGCAGACTAGTTTTTGATGGAGAACCTAATCAGTCAAGCCAACCAACTATTTACATGATTTTACAAAACCAGAAACACAAAAATCAATCCTTTGTTTACGGTGAAATAAACCAAGTAAACCGTCTTGTATACGAGCCATCTTTTTTTATAGACTTTTCACACTTGGATCTCTCTGAAGGTACTTGGAAAATTTTTATAAACGTAGAGTGGGAAAATAGCTTTTTACAAGGGAGTTTGGAAAATACAAATATGAAGGATTTTAGCGATAATTTAGAAGCTAAGATAGTAAATAATCGAATGATAACACCTTATTTTACCACAAAGGATAATAATTTGAGTTTTAAAATTGGAAGATTTATTCCGGAAAAAGAAGAACTGATTAGACTAGAGCGAAAGCTTCAGAACGAATAGATCAATAAAACATTATTACTTCGGGATTGATGCTATTTTATAAATTGATCATTCAAACAAGGATATTAATTATGTCGCATACTACTCCATAACATTACTTATTACAGCTATGCATCCCTGTATAGATGAACGCGGACAGCTATTTTATCAGTTACGATCTGACTACTAAAATACCCGCTATTGTCTATGAGGGAGAGGATAGCTATGCTGTGATTCCGTGCTTCATAAAAATGAGTTAATTCAACATCCTGATGTAGATATTTAATTGAGGAAGGAGGGTAGCTTATGTACGCTCGGTATATTGCTGGTTTAAAAAGGCGCCTTTTTAAATTAAGTTATATGTTTTTTTGTATTATGCCTATGAATAAAAAGAAGATATCCTTTGCCTCTGATAGCCGATCTGAATTAAATGGGAATTTGCTTTTTGTGTATAACGAATTACAAAGTCGACACTTAAATTTAAAAATTAATCTTTTTTTAAACAAACGAGTTGATAATAAAAAATCTTGTCTTTATTTAATCCGCATGGCATATCATTTTGCTACGTCCAAGATTATTCTACTAGATGATTTTTACCCTCTGATATATCCTTTACGTATACGCAAAAAGGCAGATTTAATTCAAGTTTGGCACGCAGCAGGTGCATTTAAAACATTTGGCTATAGCCGGGAGGGGAAACTGAATAACCTGCCTTTAAGATCCAAGGATCATAAAAATTATACCAAAGTTGTTGTTAGCAGTGAATGTGTTCGAGAAAAATACGCGGAAGGCTTTGGCATTGCCATAGATAAAGTATACGCAGCAGGAACACCACGTTCAGATATCTTCTTTGATGATTCATATAAATCGTACATCAAAGAAACTTTCTATTCTAAGTACTCCTTTTTAAGAAATAAAAAAATAATTTTATTTGCTCCTACATTTCGTGGGTATGGCCAAACTACAGCATATTATCCTTATGAGAATTTAGAGCTTGACACATTATATGAAGCTCTGCATGATGATTACGTATTTTTATTTAAAATTCATCCATTTGTAAAAAATAAAGTAAACATTCCCTATGAATACTCAGATTTCTTTTTTGATTTTAGCGATTATCGAGAAATAAACGATTTACTATTTGTAACGGATATATTAATTACCGATTATTCCTCGGTATGTTTTGAATTCGCTATATTGAACAGACCTATGCTTTTTTTTGCGTTTGATTTAGAAACATACACGAAAGAACGTAACTTTTATTATGATTATTTCAATTTTATACCTGGACCTTTGGTTCAAACCAGCAAAGGCCTTGTTAGTGCAATTAAGAAAGAGCAGTTTGAAATGGAAAAGATACCACCTTTTGTAAAGTTTTTCTTTGATGATAACTTAGGACAATCATCCAAAAATGTAGTGGACAAAGTAATTATTCCTAGTCTAGAAAATAAAGGAACGGAATAAATGGGTTATTTTATGGCTAAATTAAACTGATGTTATCTTATAGGAGGATTTACTAAAAAAACTCCTATTTTTTATTTTGTTTAAAATCCATCAGTTGTTACAAGGAAATAGCCTTTGTATTGGTCGAATGAATATGTGCGAAAACACGGTGGCGGATACATACAAGTTTAACGACAACTATGATATAATTTCCGAGTTTCCGCCTTTTTTCTTTTCTCTTAAATTCATTTTTATTGATATTACTGAAGCAACCCCTTAAAGGAAAACCATACTATTTAGTTAGATGGTTTTCCTTTAAGGGGTTAATATTCTTTCTAACTGGTAAAATGGCTGTATTCATGTTTTTCAAATCTAATTCAGGTGTACTTTGTGCACTGATATGCAACATATACCTAATTTACATTTCTAAACTCTTTGGTCATTATAGTTTTGAAATACATCATTCAATGCACTCCAATAATAAGAGTCGTCTTCAAAGTTAATGATTTGATCAAATTTACTACTTCCAAATAAACGTCTAGCTTCGCGTATAAACAAATTTTTGTATGTTATCTCCATCTCCTTATTGGCAAAAGAACCATTTTGTTGATAAAAATTAATTGCTGCAACTTCTTCTAACGTTTTTAGCATTTTCCCATCATGGGGAACAAGATTAATATCTGGTCTTAGTTCTTTTAACATAGAAAGTTTGTCCTTATTTTTTGTTAATTTTTTCTCTAATATTATAGACACAGTATTTCCATTTTTCTTGAGTTCATTTAGTTTGGTAACCAGATCGAAAATTCCCGATTTATTGTTCAACATCCCACCTAGATACAACCAGGATTCAGTATTATCTTTCTGATTAACAATATTGATGTCTTGACTATTTCCATAGAAGAACCAGTTTATAATTCTTTGAGTTGAATTTCCATCATCATATGGACAAAACCTTCTTTTGGCAGCCAAGTAATGTGAGTCGGGTTTATTATTTTTAAGACTGTCCGCAACACCAGCAACCAGTTGATCACTGGTTTTTACCACGCTGCCAGGCAATTCACTTTCTGCCAAATTTAGACCGCGTTCCTTTTTATATTCTTCTATATCATAGATGTAATGAATAATTGGTCGTTCCGTAGCAAGAAAATCAAAGAATACGCTAGAGTAATCAGTAATAAGTGTATCAGCTATACTTAATAGCTCGTTTGTCTGAATTTCTGCAGGAGGAACGATAATATTACTAGGTAGTTCTATGTCCTTTAGTAACTTGTTTGAAAAGGTGTGTCCACGAAATACCATGTTTATATCAAGTTTAGCCAACATGTTTAAATCCTCAATTAGTTTAGTTGAATCCATTTTTTTATTGGATAAGGAACCGCGCCAAGTTGGGGCATAAAAAACAGTTTTTTTCGATGGGTCAAGACCTAATTGAACAGCCATTTGACGCTTAGCAGTCTTTGATGCATTGAGTGTTGTATCTATCCGTGGATATCCAATTTTTGCGATTTGTCCAGAATTTATACCCTCTGTTGAATAACATCTAGGCTGCTTTTTTACCATATAGTCATTAGGCATGATAAGATGAGTTGCCTGGAGCAAGTTGTGAGTGCCTCCCGCGGATCCGATTGATGATCTCACTTGGTCACGTCCCATTGTTTTGTAAAAAATGCCGTGACTAGTTTGAAGATAAAGTTGATTAGGCCTTCGAACAAAGTAATCCTCAAATTTTGAATTGCAAATTAGATATTTAGCACTTGCCATATATTTTCGGGAAGCATCCGACCCCTTTTTGACAAAAATAATATTATCCTTAGATTTTAATTCATCAGGTATGACTTTAAATGAATCTATAATCCATACATGAATATAATCTTTAAAATTGATGTCATTCATTATATATTTGAAAATCGCATAGGGGTTATCTGTTAACCTAGCTCCGGAACTTCTATATAAAATTATATTTTCATTCAAAGGATAATGTTCGTAACAGGTGGCATATCGAACTTCGGGTTTTGTAATATTTTTCTTATATAACTTTTCATTAATTGTGCTTGGCCTACGAAATAGTTCGGCCTCTTTATACGCCTCTAAGGATTCTTTATTCCTTCCCAGTTTGTCGAGAACAAATCCCAATCGTCTATAATTCCCTGGGCGATGTTTTTCTTGTCGAGCGATTGCACTTTCATACCATTTGGCCGCATTTTTATAGTCCTTTAATTGTTCATAACAACTAGCTAGTGCGAAATGCCATGGTGATCGAACCTTATCTAACTCCAAAGCCTTTTCATAATACTGTAAAGCTTGTTCCGGTCTGTATAATTTATCTAATAATGAAGCTAATTTAAAATATAGTTCTGCATCTGTATCATCTTCTTGTAATTGACTTTTATATGCCTTAATAGCGTATTCCCACTGTTTATAGTGTTCGTGAAAAACACCTATACCAAAACGTTCACTGTTTAATTCTTTATCTAAACTTATAACCTCATTAAATGATTTAAAAGCCTGTTCATCCTTATTATTTTTTAGCTGCATTAACCCCAGTCTGTAATAGGAAATTGCGAGTGGCTGCCCATTGCGCCTGTTATCAAGGTTTTTCGTAGATTGTCTATAATTAATTTCAGCTTCCTGCCAATCCCTTAATTTACGATAACTTTCTGCTAATTGGAAATTGGCACTTGAGTCTTTTGGATTTTGCTTGAGATAAGATTCAAAGCTATTAGCTGCTTCCTTCCATTGGTGAAGTATACTATATTGATCGGCTAACTTATGCCAAGCTTTAGCATCATTGGGGTTAGCCGACAAATATTCGTTTAAACTTGCTGCCGCTTGAGCTGACTCATCTAAACGAATCAAACAGTCGGCTTTAAGTAGGTAATATTGTTTAGATGTATGGTCGTCTTCTAGTTGA
This sequence comes from Virgibacillus sp. NKC19-3, assembly GCF_019837165.1. Taxonomy (NCBI): domain Bacteria; kingdom Bacillati; phylum Bacillota; class Bacilli; order Caryophanales; family Bacillaceae; genus Virgibacillus; species Virgibacillus saliphilus. Next base: position 3,501,221 of record NZ_JAGYHC010000001.1, on the reverse strand, counting down.
ATAGCGATATTAATATAATCTAAAGACTGTTCCCATTTTTTTAACTCATAGGCAAGCTCTGCCAAACGAAGATAATAAGCTGTTTTTCTCTTATAAAGAGGTTTTAATTTTTGAAGGTTGCGATATATACCTTCTATATTATTACGTTTGGTATATACTTTTAAAGCAAAAAATCGAGGTAATAAGTCAAAAAATTCATTTAAATGACCTTTTTTTATATTTTTAGTTTCACTTTTCATGAGAATACATCCCTTTCTATACGGAAAACATTTTTAGTTAGAAATAAGATCTTTTATTTGAAAATAATCTTTGCAATACTAAATAGAGGTGCCTGTGCTTTATAATTCTTCTTTTCGGTTAATGTTTATTTAGGTACATTATCCCCTTAACGACCTAAAAATTAAACATATAAGAATTCCCTTTTGTAGTCTATAATTCAATCTACTTGTTAATGGCATCATAAATTCGTTTACAATTATTACTGTCTATTTTGGAAATAAAGTGTTTTTTCTTATCCTTAAATACCTCTTTTTCTCGAAATTTATTTTTAAAATAGTATTCTATAGTACTAATTAATTGATTTTTATTTTCGCAAATATCTCCAACAAATGTTTCGTTAAGCGGTCGTAGAGACCCACTCCTGAAAAATTTATCAACGTCGAAGTGATAAAAAATAACGGGTTTTTCCATATAATTAAAATCAAACGATACAGAGGAATAATCCGTGATCATCAACTTCGATTGTTTCAATAAATCTTGGACACTCTGTTGGCCAAATTTAATAATATTGATACGTTTCGAATTCATTATTTCAAAATGACTTGTGAAGTGATTCATCAGATAATGAATATAGAAATTTAGCGTTACATTATATTCTTTCAGTAGTCCTAGCAATTTTTCATCACTTAAAAAATCCCTATAATACTTATAAAAATCAGATTCCAAAAATGACTCATCATCTTTTATCCAATTTCTCCAAGTCGGTATGAGTAAGATAGAATTTTGCTCGCTCGGACGATTTAGCAACGAATCAAAACGTGGCAATCCAGTAATTTTGACTTCATCATCGTTATAACCTAATTTAGTTTTAACTAATTCAAATTCGGAATTGGAACTTACGCAAACCATAGAAAATGGATATTGATAATTTTGCTTATAGTAATGTACATTTTTTCTTCCAAGTATTCCATGTTGCAAAAAGATTCGTTTTCCTGTTTGATAACTTGGCCAATCAATCCCAGGTGTTGGTAAAATGTTTGCGAGATCGTGAGAACCAATAAAGGTTGTTGCAATAGAAGCTTTTCGAAAGTGCTTCATTGAACCATAAATAATAACGTTGCCCAATTTCTTTACTCTATGAAGGTCGGGTGAATCTTTTTTAATAACGTAATAAATATTTTTGTCTGGGTAGTGCTTTCGACAAAATTTGAAAAAATGATATCCATTCTCTTGTGCCGTTCCAGTTAGTTCGCCAATTAACCAAACGTCATGATTGGCTGATGAAGGCATCATTTCTACTCTTCTTTGTTTTTCCAGGAATTTGTTTTTTCTTTTAGAATAAGTATAAGTTTCCATTATTAAATTACTTTTTCGTGAAAATAAAAGATAACTCCTAATCATTTTATTCTTACATTTGACGGAATCTATATCATACGCTTTATCTACGAAAAATGTACGATCTTCACATCCCAAACGCTTTGTTTTTATATAGTTGCCGTATTTCAAAACCACATAAAATTCATAAGACTTTTCCTTGTCATCTCCTAGAAACAAAATATCATTTAATGAGATTTGTACTTTGAAGCCGGAGTAGCTATAATCGTTAAATTTATTAACTAAATCAGGCTTTTGCATATTACCTAATGGAAACCGAATTGTTTTATTAGAGGCCTTTTCCCGTATTTCAATACACCTTTCCACGCTATTTTCAGAGTCAAAGTTAATAGAATCAAAATATGCGTATCCACTTAATTGTAATGTCTCATTATTAAAACAAAAGTGTTCTAGGTTTCGTATTACTTTTAAAGGTGTAGAAGCAATGGACAAATTGTTGTAAGTAGTTGGATAAAAATAAACCTGAAAAATGGTACTACTTTCACCATCTACTCTTGTAGAATATTTGATATCTTGGTTTGTTACTTTAACTCGTAATAGATGTATTACATCATCAATAACTAACTTTACATAGCAATTCCAACGTTTTGTTTCCATATTACCCTGAAAAATGGGGTCTTTAAAATTCAAGTTTACTCGAAGCATACGTGCAGAATGGTCGCCGTATTTATCAATTAATTGAAATGGAAGCTCGTGCGTTTCACCTTTTTTTCTATCCACCAAAACAAAAACTAATGAGCTAGCCAAGTGATGTTTAAATTTGAATTCAGGATTAATCAGTCCCTGTAACACTACATTACCACGGTGATCAGATTCACCATTCACATCGTTTAACATCATAACGGCTGGTTTATTTTTCGTAGAGAAAGAGCCTTTTGTTGTAACATAACATATCGCTTCATGGGATCTACCATGATTAATGTAAACCAATGTATTACAATTCTCCAGTATTTGCGGTTGGCTCACTTTTAAGCGAAATTTTTGTCCATCCATTTCTAAATAGTAATCCCAAATACCTTTGGTAAACTCATGTGTATTATAATCAATTTCTACGGTCCAGTTATTGTTTTTATTAAAGACAACTGGGTAATGGTAAATTAACTTTGTCCCCCTCTTTTTAACCATTAGGAACATATTTTTTGCAGAATCTGTTGTTAAATTGGTTTCACCTGTTAAAGTCAAGGTACTTTGTTTCATGCTTACTTTAGTTACAATAATCTCATATCCCATTCTTTTGCTCTTATTTAGGTCATTAGACATTTTTTAATCCTTTCGGTTCTGATTTAGAAAAATATTGTTTTTTAAAAACCAGTTCTTTTCCAGACTTTTAGTTGCATCAAGTCCTCTTTGCATTTTATACTATACGAACTAATATATCATTCGCAGGAATGAATTAGTTTCTGACAATATCCAACTATTCCTGTTCATTTTATTTATTTTACCAATTGAAGGCTACCCGATGAAATATTTTGAGAAATCATTTTCATTATTGCTTAACTCTCTACTGCGACATCGCTTCTAGTCTTTGACTCAAAGTTAATGCCAATGACTATTATCAACCACTGAATGAACGCGATGGGGTAGTTGTTTTGAAATAATGTTAACTCGAAGTTCACGTATATTAAAATACCAAGAAAAAAGCAGGCTGAAAGCTTACTTGGATAATGATCTAGTCTTTTAATAAGTAACTTCCATATACTATACAATAAAAGCAAAAAGATCACTAACCCTAAAATTCCCTCCTCAATCATGAATTGAAGATACTGATTATGAGCAGTTAATGAGAATGACGTTATATCACTTGCTTTTACGCCTAAACCATAGCCAAAAAGAGGTTTTTCTTCTACTTTTTGTAAGATCTCTTCCCACAGAACGCTTCTTCCTGAATAAAAGGATTTACCTATAATTTTGAGGCTAATTTCATTCAGAAACATCCCTAAGCTTGTATTATGCAACTTAACATAAGTAATCAAAAATACGATATTTAAAGTTACTACCACAAAAAATAGATATGGAAAAAATTTTCTGAACTCCTTCAGGAAAATCCAAGCTAGTAATACCACTGCAACTGCTACCATTACAGCCCGTGAATTTGTGCAATAAATTAAAATAAAGTTTAGAGCTATAAGAATTAAGAAATATAAACGTTCAAGTTTACTACCGTACTTAACAGCAAGAATTTTAAAATACAACATCACAAATAGAAAAACCCCTAGATAATTTGGGTTGTGGAAAATACTTTTAAATCTATGATCTGTGAAGTCTAAATGAACCCAATGCAAAAATACAAAAAACAATGTAATTCCAAAAAGATGTGCTGCTATTTTAATATATTTTGGACTCCACCTAATTCTTACAGTTCCTAAAATAAACATTAAAAATAAAATTAGTTTCAAGAAGTATATAATATCAACTCGATCATAAACGAAGAAACTAATGCTAAAAATAACGACAAACAAAAAAATGCTTATGTAAATATTAGTCAGTCTAACATTAAATGTATTTTTGTTAATAACCCCCTTTATTAAATAAATAAACATTAAAATTAACGTTAAATTTATACTGAGATTTCCGATAGTACTTAATATATCGAATTGAGACCGCACCATTGTATTCACGATCAATAAAACAAATAATGTTAATATCTGAATCGAATAATTAGTTTCAGACTGGTATTCATTTTTCATTAAATCCCTCACTGCTTAATAACCCCTCAACTTTTTTAAAGACACTTTTGAGCATTTATATTATATACGAGAATGAAACAATTTTCGACAAAAAATCGCTTTTATTTCTTTTTAATTTTCTTCTATATCATATTTTATCAACAGTAATAGTGATTTTATACGTTCATTGTTAATTATTTGTCGAAAAACCTTGTATCAAGGGTTAACAATTTTACAGTTTTATACGATAATATAATAACGGGTCAATTTATAGAGTCAGATAAGTATAAGAAATATTATATATCTGAGATCTATTTATCTACTCCGTATGTATAATTCTAGGGAGGAGGGTCTTCAAACGGAATCTGAGTAGTTTAAGAATGATAATGTAATGGAGGAGTGGTTTGTGAGTAATTTTAAAAAAGTTAGTTTTATTTTTTTAGTCTTCTTTATTGTTTTTTCTCAGTCAATGTATGCACCTACTACCATAAAGGCGGCAACATCTGATGACACAAAAGAAAAGGATATTAAAGATGTTGTAGTGCATTCCGATGATGGGGAAGGTACGATAGAACTATTGGCAACAGCTTCGGAATCAAGTGATATATTATACTTAATGGAAGATGGAGAACCTGTTACTGTACTGAATGAGGACGAGGAATATTCTTACGTCTCCTACCATGATGAAGATCACGAGGAAACCTTAAAAGGCTATGTTTCTAATGAATTTATTATGGATGAAGAGGAAGAAGATAGAGATAATACGGAAGAAAAGCTTAAAAAAGACGCTGTAGTACAAGCCGATGATCCGGAAGATACGGTAGAACTATTGGCAACAGCTTCGGAATCAAGTGATATATTATACTTAATGGAAGATGGAGAATCTGTTACTGTACTGAATGAGGACGAGGAATATTCTTACGTCTCCTATCATGATAAAGATCATGAGGAAACCCTAAAAGGTTATGTTTCTAACGAATTTATTGTGGATGAAGAGGAAGAAGATAGAGATAATACGGAAGAAAAGCTTGAAAAAGACGCTGTAGTACAAGCCGATGATCCGGAAGATACGGTAGAACTATTGACAACAGCTTCGGAATCAAGTGATATATTATATTTAATGAAAGATGGAGAATCTGTTACTGTACTGAATGAGAACGAGGAATATTCTTACGTCTCCTACCATGATGAAGATCATGAGGAAACCCTAAAAGGTTATGTTTCTAATGAATTTATTATGGATGAAGAAGAGGATAAACAGTTAAACCAATCTGACGAAACAGATACCTCTGAACAAGATGATGAAAATGAAGGTTCACATAGGGCAAATTCAAACGATAGTGTGGATGCAAAAAGGAGCACCGAAGAACATAGCCATAATTCTGATGAGGAATCAGAAGAAACAAAGACGCACAGTCTTCAGAAAAGCTCAGGAAAAACGTTTATTAACGGTATTGCTCAAAAGAGCTCAACTAACGTTTATTCTGATACATCTACTGATTCAGATATCTTAAAGTCTTATAAAAAGGGACATATTTTGTTGTATCGTTCCCTAGATTCAAACTGGAATGAAGCCATTGTAATCATAAATGGAGAATCCATTACGGGATACATTCATAAAAACGATGTTGAAAACTTTCCGGAGGATCAAACGAGTTACAAAGGTATCGCATTGAAAAATCAAACCAATGTATATTCGAGTGCTTCCACTAGTTCGAAAGTTTTGAAGTCTTATAAACAAGGACATATATTGCAGTATAGATCACTTACTTCTGACTGGTACGAGGCCATTGTAATCATAAATGGAGAATCCATTACGGGATACATTCATAAAAACGATGTTGAAAATTTTCCGGAGGATCAAACGAGTTACAAAGGTATCGCATCGAAAAATCAAACTAATGTATATTCGAGTGCTTCCACCAGTTCGAAAGTTTTGAAGTCTTATAAGCAAGGGCATATATTGCAGTATAGATCACTTACTTCTGACTGGTATGAGGCTATTGTAATCATAGATGGAGAATCCATTACGGGTTACATTCATAAAAATGATGTTGAAAACTTTCCGGAGGATCAAACGAGCTACAAAGGTATCGCATTGAAAAATCAAACCAATGTATATTCGAGTGCTTCCACCAGTTCGAAAGTTTTGAAGTCTTATAAGCAAGGGCATATATTGCAGTATAAATCACTTACTTCTGACTGGTATGAGGCTATTGTAATCATAAATGGAGAATCCGTTACGGGATACATTCATAAAAACGATGTTGCCGATATAGATCCTGATAATCAGACACATTTGCGAGCTATTGGATTGAAAAATGCAACGAATGTCTATGAATCAACATCAACAAGTTCTAAAAAGATTAAGTCTTATTCTAAAGGAGACATATTACAGCTTAGAACATATTCTGATAAATGGTTTGAAGCGATCGTGTATGTTAATGGGGAAAAACGTACAGGTTATTTCCAAACAAAGGATGTTGAAATTGTAGATCCTGAACAAAAATCTATGAACGGATATGCGGCTGATTCCCAAACTAGAGTTTATAGTTCAGCTTCCAGGGATTCAAAAGTATTAAAAAGTTATACTTATGGAAGCAAATTACAATTTAAGAAATTTACCAAAAACTGGTATGAAGCCATTGTAATTTTAAATGGGGATGCAAAAACTGGCTATATACACGTTGATGGTATTACTTTTGACAATGACATCGTGAAAAATACGGATTACAATTTGACACTTAATGATGCGATGAATATCCAAATGAATACCACTCCACAAACAGATAGTTCATATGCTTATGTTTCTGGAGCCTATATAAACAATGGAAAAGTAACTGCAGATGTGTTAAATGTTCGATCTGGCCCTAACGCTTCAAAGAAGGTCGTAGGACAGCTAACTAAGGGCACAAAAGTAAAGGTTATCGACGAAGCCAATGGATGGAATCAAATTGAATATAATAGTGGTCAATGGGTTGATGCTAGTCGGTCGGATGTTTTATATTATTTAGATCCGGACAATTTCATAAATGATTCGAGACAAATTTTTCAGTTCCTTGATCTCACAAAGCCAAGTGCTACACCAGCTAAGGAAATAAACAAGTATTTAAAGGGAAAAGGAACACTACAAGGTCAAGCTCAAGCATTTATTGATGCAGGTGAAAAAAATAATATGAATGACCTTTACTTGATCTCTCATTCTTTACTGGAGACTGGAAACGGAACATCCGAGCTAGCCCAAGGAGTCAAGTATAACGGAACAACTGTCTATAATATGTATGGAGTCGGAGCATTTGATGGTTGTGCCGTAGAATGTGGCGCAAAAAGGGCATATGATGAAGGTTGGACAACACCTCGCAAAGCAATTGTGGGTGGTGCCAAATTTATTGGGAATAATTATGTGAAGTCTGGTCAAAACACAATTTACAAAATGCGTTGGAATCCAGAAAGCATGGATTTAAATGGTCAAGCGTCTCATCAGTATGCTACAGATATCGGATGGGCTTCTAAACAAATAGACACGATGTATAATCTTTATCAACAATTCGACTTATCCTTAATGTATTTAGATATACCATCCTATAAATAGCTTTTTCTACCGCACCTTGATTATGTGATAATAAGGTGCGGTTTTCTTTTTATTTACTTCGAGTATGAAAGTTCGGAGTGTTTATGCCACATGAAAATTTTATTTATTCATTACCTTTTTAATAAAGTAATACGGATTACACATATATCTTGTCGCCCTCTCAAAAAAGTTAGACCCCAATATAAACGTGACAATAATCGTTACCAACAAGAAAGCAATGAGTTTTGTATCTGGTTCCCACTCTGTCATATATTCCGTGCTACGTATAACAAAAACAATAATAGGGTGAAACAAAAATATAGTTAATGAGTTGTCTCCCCACTTTGTAAAAATACTTGCTTTATTTGGTATTAAGTTTATGATTAAGTAGCATAGCCAAAAAGATAGAGCATAAGAAAAGATGATTTTTGGAAAATACATTGAAAAACCATCGTTATCGTCAAGGAATTTGTTAATACCATGACTCCCTCTAAAAATAGACTCAAACCCATCAGCATTTTGTACATACAAAAATGTAAAAAGCATTGTGATAATCAATAACATGATTGTAGTAATTCTATGATTTAAAGAATGATAAATAGATGAGAGCCATTGTTTATTCATAAAATATCCCAAGAAAAAGAAAGGCAAAAATGATAAAGTTCTTTGATAGCTTAGTGTATAAGATGAAAAGTTTCCATAGTATTTTTGTACGAAATCGACAACGTCATCTGTATACCAGCGTGACATAAAGCCAATGATAAAGATAATGATAAACGTTATCCATTTTCCTGCTGTATTCAAATTGAGTTTCGTAATTATTAAAATAATACCATACCAAAACCCCATACTGACAATATACCATAAATGAAAATGTGGTTCTCCGTATGTAAATTGTAGGTTTGGATAATCCCCGGTTAAGTGCAACACCCAATTGAAAAATGTTTGAAATATCAAATAAAGCAGAATGAAGTTGACAACTTTACTAATACGCATTCGTTTCGCTAAATATCCGCTAATGAAGATAAATAGCGGCATATGAAAAGCATAAATAAAAACAAATAACTCGAAGTAATCATCTTTGTATATTTCAATTAAATGGCCAAAAACTACTAAAAATATTAATATCCCTTTTAGGTTACTGATTTTTACATCTTTACTAACTGCTGTCATCTTATCACCCAATCAGAGTTCCATCTCACATTGATATCATAAATATTCGTTAGTTATTCATCTTTCCTGACGTTTTACCATATATTTTGTCTAATTATCTTAAAAAAATTAAAAATCGCTTGAAATAATTAAAATGTTTATAATTAGTAAGAAATTGACATTGGTTCTTTGCATTCATTACACTGTATATAGACTTGAGAAAAACTGTTCTCTAACCTAAAAGCAAGGGAGTGAGGAACATCAAACGAATCAAAGTAATGACTGTATTTGGCACAAGACCTGAAGCAATTAAAATGGCTCCACTTGTCAAAGAATTAAACAAACGATCCGAGCGATTTGAATCCATTGTTACAGTGACTGCACAGCATCGTGAAATGCTTGATCAAGTCTTGGATATCTTTCGTATAAAACCGGATTATGATTTGGACATTATGAAACAAAATCAAACCCTGGCTCAAATTACGAATCGTACGTTAAACGGCCTTGATGAAATAATGAAAGAAACAAAACCGGATGTTGTACTGGTCCACGGTGATACAAGTACAACGTTTGCCGCTTCACTTGCTGCCTTCTATAATCAGATTATCGTTGGTCATGTGGAAGCGGGGCTGCGTACATGGAATAAATACTCCCCTTATCCAGAAGAGATGAATAGGCAACTAACAGGTGTCATTGCGGACTTGCATTTTGCCCCAACAGATAAAGCGAAGCAAAACCTTTTAAATGAAAATAAAGCCGAAGAAACGATTTATGTAACTGGTAATACAGCAATTGATGCATTAAACACAACAATTACGGATACATATTCCAGTCGGGTTCTGGATGAATTAGGCGATAAGCGCTTGGTTCTCATGACGGCACATCGACGTGAGAACTTGGGGCAGAACATGAATCAAATATTCCGCGCAATCAAACGTTTAACCCAGGAGCACGAGGATATTCAAGTCATTTATCCTGTTCATCTAAATCCGGTTGTACAACAAGCAGCCAACAACATATTAGGTGATAATGAAAAAGTTACGTTAATTGATCCATTGGGTGCTGTAGATTTTCACAATTTTGCAGCTCAAGCGCATATTATTTTAACGGATTCCGGAGGCGTGCAAGAAGAGGCGCCATCACTAGGTGTACCGGTATTGGTTTTACGGGATACGACAGAGCGTCCTGAGGGAGTGGATGCTGGTACATTAAAATTAGCTGGAACGAATGAAGAAGACATCTTTCATTTAGCAAACGAACTTCTTTCAGATGACGAAGCATATGAGAAAATGGCAAAAGCGTCAAATCCGTATGGGGACGGTCATGCATCGCAAAGAATCGTAGATGGGATTTTAGCGTATTTTGAGAAGGGCTAGAGCTTGAATTTTTATTATTGGGCTTGTAGCTATTACTGTATGCGAGACAATGTAAGAACAATGAATAATCATGAGGCTGGGACAAAACAAACGTGTTTAATAAAAAAGACGAACATTATCAAACTTAGCGTAGGAAATATGCGGAGACTCCAACGGGAGGGAAGGCATAGGTGAGACACCGAAGTGCAATAGCAATCTTTTTTGCGAGGAGTGCTGCCCCTCGAAGTCACTTGCAACACGAAGCGCACAAGGGGGCTCACCAGCCGCCCTAAGGTGCGCGAAGTATATTTTTAGAAGCGATATATGTTCGGAATTTATTTGTTAAAAACACTTTTGTCCCAGTCTCCTTTTCCCATTGATGATAAAATATATAGCGGTAGCTACTACCGGGAAACAGTGCCAGTCATCCACATGGAGTTTCGTAAGTGGATCATAGGAATCATAACCATATTTAGGGTAAATGTTCACCTATGGTTGTGATATATCAGCTAGATTCCCGCCAATCTTACTCAGCCATTCGTCGTGGTCTTCTGGTAACCCCGCATCTTCTTCTATTTCTTCACGTAAGTTCTCCTTTCCCCCATATTGAAATATTCTTTACATTTTAATGAAAAAATTCCATAAGGGATGAAAAATATAAATGGATGGTATACAATGTGTATAAGTTGCATTTAGTTGTATTTAATCGTATTACTTGTAACATCATTACTTTTCCAAAGAGGTGTCGCTGTTGTTTGCCAAAGAGAGACATAACGAAATTGTTAAGATGGTTAGAAAGGATAAGTCGGTTAAAGTATCTCATTTAATGAATTATTTTCATGTATCATTTGAGACAATACGAAGAGATTTGGAGTTCTTGGAAAAACAAGGCTTTTTGACACGTGTGCATGGAGGTGCCGTGCTGGAGGAAATAAACAGTAGAGAATTATCCTTTACCGTACGTGAATCAAAATATTTAAAGGAAAAACAAGAAATTGCCAAAAAGGCGATTGACTATGTCATTGAAGGGCAATCAATAGCGATGGATGTCAGTACAACCAATACGGAATTCGCGAAAGAGCTGAAAAAACAGTTTTCGCGTTTAACGGTTCTTACCAATTCCATGACGATAGCCAACGAACTGTCGGAGATGCCTGACTACACTATCATCTTTGCTGGGGGGATTTTACGAAATCAGGAGCTTTGTACAGTGGGGGATTTTACGGAAGATTTTATTACGCAATTCCATATTGATACATTTTTTATGAGTATTAGTGGCGTCTCCCTTACAAAAGGGTTAACGGATTATGGTGCTGGTGAATTACAGGTGAAAAAGAAAATGATGGAAATCGCACAACGCAAAATTGTGTTGGCTGACAGCAGTAAATTTGATGTTGTCTCCCTGTTAAATGCGTGTACGTTTGATGAGGTTAATCGAATTATTACAGATTCCAAAATCAGTGAAAGTGTATTGGAAAAATACCGAAATACGGGCGTTGAAATCCTGTAAGATGTTCCATCATCGATTACTTTCGACAGGATAACAGAGTAAAATCAAGTATTTTTTAGCTTAGGTGCTTTACCTAAGCTTTTTTAATGACTTATCAAGCAAAATAAATAAATTTGAATTTTGACTTCATTGTAATTTGCTTTATAATATTCAAACATAGACACATAAACACAAATTAACACAACTTATAACCCAATCAAATGCACATGATTATTGGTGGGTGACAAACACTTGTGTTAAGAAAGGGGGCGAGATGATGAGTGTTGTTGCGATAAACGGAAATACGTATGAAATTGACTGTATTTTATTTGATAAAGATGGAACGATCATTGATTTTACACTGTGGGTTCACTGGGCAGAAGCATTTATTGATTTGATTGACGATCAGGTCTCCTGTAACAAAGGTTTATTGGCCCGTTCGCTGGGATTTTCTTACGAGAATCGATCATGGGATCCGAAAGGACCACTAGCTATCGGATCTCTGCAAGATCTATTATCTATTCTATCTTTGGGGCTTTATCAACAAGGTGTTCCTTGGAATCAAGCGTACCAGGTAGTCAATGATGCCCATCAAGCGTTGGAGGAGTCATTTCCCATTCATAACCATGTCAAACCGATTAAAGGACTCATCCATTTCTTGGAACAGGCGAAAAAACATGGAATGAAAATGGGCATCGTCACATCGGATAATTACGAAAAGGCTGTCCAGCATTTGAATGCATTAGGGATTACGGACTATTTTTTAACTATTGTTGGGCATGATCTTGTCCAACGAGGTAAGCCATATCCGGAAATGGTTGACTACGCTTGTGAGCAGTTACATGTCGATCCTCGAAAGACGCTAATTATTGGTGATTCGAATGGAGATATGATGCTTGGCAAGAACAGCGGGGTTAAGATTCGCATTGGTATTGTTTCGGTACCTGCGATGCAAACGGGACATTTACAAGATGCGGATTATATTATAAACGACTATCAAGCTATTACATTGCAAGAAGCTTAAAAAAGTGATTTTTATGAATAGGAAAAGGAGAGGTTATCAAGGATGAAAAAATATCTATTGCTATTTGTATTTCTTACCATCGGTTTGATTCTTACGGCATGCGGCGATTCTGAAGATGCAACTGAAGCAAATGGTGCAAAAGGCGAAATTGATGTTTATACCCATAATGATTCGGAAGAAATGCAGGATTTAGTGAAAGGATTAGAAGATGAAACGGGTATTGGTGTGAATGTATTACGGTTATCCAGTGGAGAAGGATGGAGCCGGATGAATTCGGAGGCCCCCGATTTCGGAGCCGATATGCAATGGGGGATGCTGCACAGTATCGCGCTAAAAGCGGAAAACGAAGATTATTTAGAACCGTATGATTCCCCAACATGGGAAGACGTCCCTGATGAATTTAAAGATGAAGACGGAAAATGGTATGGATGGTCTTATTGGTTTAATTTGCTGGCAATCAATACAGATATTTTGGAAGAGAAAGGGCTAGACAAGCCGGAATCATGGGAGGATTTATTGGATCCTCAATATAAAGGCGAAATTGTGCTACCAGACCCCGGTACATCGGGAACATCCTACTTGTTCGTCTCCACTATTATGCAAATTATGGGAGAAGATGAAGGATGGGACTATTTAGAAAAGCTGGATGAAAACGTTGGACAATACGCAAAATCAGGTGATGCACCTGCACAAATGACTGCTCAAGGCGAATACGCAATTGGTATAACCTGGGACCAAGCTGTTTACAACCGGGTTGATGAAGGATATCCATTAGAAGCTGTTATACCGAATGAAGGGGTAGGCTATGACTTGGATGTGGTATGGATGTTCAAAGATACAAAAAATAAGGAGTTGGTCGAAGAAGCCATTGATTATATCGGTTCCGAAGAAGGGATGAAAAAATCTGCTGAGCATCGTTCGATGGTAACAAATCCAAATATAGAAGGAACGGCAGAAGAAATAGAAGACTACCTGATTGATTATGATGCGGTTTGGGCCGAGGAAAATCGTGATCGAATCATGAAGGAATGGCGGGAAAATTTTTCATAAAAGAGCGCGTTCAAAAAGGAGGATAAAAAGGACCGAGAAGTTCGAGGCGATGCAGTTTCGAGCAGCGGAATATATGCATTTAGATACATGAGCACAAGTAATGCTTCCCTGAATCTGCATCGCACGAAGGAAAAGTGCACTTCTTTTCCGAGCAGCGGAGAAACAAGTCAACGAAGAAATTCGAAGTGTCATTTTTACCGGAATTTTTGAATTTCCACTAAAAGGAGGCGTTATGAGTGGATGCTACACAGCCAGTAAACAATCGGCTTAAATCTTCTTCAACGATTTGGGGAAGATTCTGGGCCGAGCCGTGGTTTGCAATTGCCACGATAATACTTGCTGTTGCAATCATAGTATTTATTGTTGCTCCAGTATTTGCTGTTTTGTTAAAAAGTTTTGGGATTGGAACGGGTCAATTAACATTGGATTATTATAAACAGTTTTTCCAGGCATCCTACTATTGGGATGCTCTGCTGAACAGTATATTATCCGCAGTTATCTCAACCGTTATCGTGTTGTTTTTAAGTATCAATATCGCGCTTTATGTAACACGCTCAAAAAGTTTTTTGTCAAAATCTTTTCAGGGTATTGCGTTATTACCCTTGGTTGCGCCGCCATTTATATTTTCATTGGCATTGATTATATTATTTGGTAGAAGCGGTATTGTGACGGATTACGTTAGTCAATTGTTTGGTGGACAGTTTAGCATTTATGGGTTTTGGGGAGTTGTATTAGCGCAAATTATTGGATATTTCCCAATTGGATATATGCTGGTTGAAAGTACAATGAGGAATATGAATGCCGATTTAGAATACGCCGCACAGGATCTTGGCGCAAATCAGTGGAGAACAATTGGAGGTATTACGCTCCCGTTAGCAAAGTCCGGGATCATAAAAGCAGGTTTGCTCGTTTTTGTAATGGCATTGGCGGATTTTTCCAACCCTCTTATTATAGGCGGGGGAACTCGCTTTCTGGCATCAGAAGCTTACTTGCTTGTTGTTGGACAACATAATTTAGAGTTGGCTGCGGTGCTTGGGGTATTCCTAATCATACCAAGCTTATTGATTTTTATTTTTCAAACGTATTTTCTAAAAGATAGCAGTGTTGGCACAATCAGTGGGGAATCGGGATCACATAGTGTCCCCCTTTCCAAATCGGTTAAATCTTTTGTTGGAACGATTAGTGGTCTATTTACTGCCTTCATCTTATTGATGTTTGTCATGGTGGTGTTAGGTGCATTTGTAAAGATCATTGGAATAAACAATACGTTTACACTTGAACATTTTAATAATCGAACAGGTTGGGATTCGCTTTATACAAGTTTAATTGTTTCGTTCATCAGTGCACTACTTGCAGCTGGAATCGGAATTCTACAAGGCTTTTTGTTTGCAAGAAAGCCAATACCAGGTAAGAAATTATTGGAGTTTCTAACGTTGTTCGGTTTAGCAGTTCCCGGGACGGTTATGGGTATTGGTTATGTATTAATTTTCAATGGCCCGCCATTTTTCCTAACAGGAACGGTCATGATTCTTGTGTTGAATATGACATTTCGAAAAATTGGTGTTGGACTGGAAGCGGCAATCAGTAAAATGCACCAGATTGACACGTCCATGGAAGAGGCGTCAAATGATCTTGGAGCAGGGCCGTATAAAACATTTTGGAAGGTTATTGTGCCCTTAATGGTTCCGCCATTTACAGCAGGGTTTATCTATGCGTTTATGACGGCAATGGTTTCCATCAGTTCTGTTGTTTTCTTAATTTCACCAAACACCAATCTTGTGGCGATATATATTCTGAATTTAGCGGAACAGGCAAAGATTGGCTTAGCATCTGCCATGTCGTTCATCATGATCGTGATTGTATTAGCTTGCCTGGCTTTGTTGAAGTTTGTTGAAAAGAAGACAGGAATTCGTATTTAATGTTTACTAAGTGGGAGGGGTATACATGTCAGAAAACAACTTTCTGGAATTAAAAAATGTATGCAAATACTTTGATGATGTGAAAGCAGTAGATAATATTTCCATTTCGATCAAGCAAGGTGAGCTTGTTTCATTTATTGGTCCCAGCGGTTGTGGGAAAACAACCCTATTACGAACGATAGGCGGATTCAATAAACAGGATGCAGGTGAGATTATTTTAGATAATGAAAAAATCGATGCAGAACCGCCTGAAAAGCGGTCAACGGGTATGGTATTTCAAAATTATGCCCTTTTCCCCCATATGACGGTATACGATAATGTTGGTTATGGATTAAAGCAAATGAAGATACCGAAAAAAGACCGGGATGCGCGAATTAGGACCGCACTATCTCAAGTAGAGCTGGATGGTTATGGCGAACGGAAACCGGCAGAATTAAGTGGCGGACAGCAGCAACGCGTAGCCATTGCACGTTGTCTTGTTCTTGAGCCGAAAGTGTTATTACTGGATGAACCATTATCCAATCTTGATGCCAATTTACGTATTTCGCTTCGTGAAGAAATACGAAAAATAAAGGATAAGCTTAATTTAACGGTTATTTTTGTCACCCACGATCAGGAGGAAGCGTTAAGCATTTCCGACCGGATTGCGGTTCTAAATGGAGGAGTGATTCACCAGCTTGATAGCTCCGATATGATATACAATTACCCCCGCAACAAATTTGTTTCGACATTTGTCGGACAAGCAAACTTTTTCACCGGGCGTGTACAGGAGAATGAGAACGGGGTTTATTTGGATACAGGTACGATACGCTTTCCAGTTGACAGGCTAACCAAAGAACATGGCGAAATGGTGAATACAGGAGAAGAAGCAACCGTCCTTGTTCGGCCGGAGCAGATTAAAATCAATGCATCCAGCTCATTAAAGGGAAAGGTAACCAACATTATTTATAACGGAAATTTTACGCGTTATTTTATTGATGTAGAAAATGAAGAAGTGAAGGTCGATGATTTTAATTCGTTTAATAGCAAAAAATATCAGAAAGATGAGGAAATGGGGATCGAACTTCCGAAAGCACCGCATATGATTAATGAAAAAAACAATTAGGTATAAGAGTAGTTGACCATGTTTGAATATATAAAAATTCACATTTGCTATCTAATAATGGGTAAAACAAGTTTTTTCACAAGTATGTAAATTTTATAGAGGAGGAATCATAAATATGACAAAAGATTCTCAACATAAAAAATCACAAGAACCATTTCATTTAGAAAAGGCAGATAAAACTGTAGATCGTCGAACATTTCTAAAGCGAACATCACAAGTTGCCGGTACTGCGCTTGTGGTTACAGCAACAGGCTCATTAAATGCTATTCCGGTATCAGCGCTTACATCCAAAGGGAAGAATGCAAATCAAGATACCAATCAGAATGCATATAACTTAATATTTCCAGTCATCAGCGACGTTCATATACAAGGCGACTCTGATCATACATTGAATAAGTTTACCGAAACGATGCAACAATTAAACAGGATGGTACCAAATCAGGATGCTCTTATAACTGTTGGAGATCTGACTGATAATGGGTATGAAGAGGAATACAATCGGTTCAAGAGCGTATACGATAAAAATAAACAATCGCAGGCTGTATCGATGTTTGCAATAGGAAATCATGACTATTGGAATGGGTTATCTGCACCTGAAGCCCAAGAGCTTTTTCTTCAAAAACGGGAATGGAGTCAATATATTATCATAAAAAAGTCAAAGGCTACCACTTTATTATCCTTGCTACGGAGGATGAATTAACGGAAGGTACTTTCAGTGAAAAGCAAATTAAATGGCTGGATGAACAATTGCAAATAGCTCATGATGATGATCCCTATAAACCTATTTTTGTTTTTCACCATCAACCAATTAAAGACACCATATATGGAAGTGAATGGGGATTCGATGAAAACAGAGATCTTATTTATGAGACGCTAAGTAAATACCCGCGGGCAATTTCGTTCTCAGGGCATACCCACTACCCTCTGGATGATCCCAGAATCATTCACCAAAAAGATTTTACTGCCATTGGAACATCAACAGGCCATGACTTATGGCTTGAGGACGGCAGAATTCAGGGAGACCATCCTGTCGGTGGGGATTATTTAAATCAAGCTTTAATTGTGGAAGTGCATGATCACGATGTTATTATTTATCGTCGCGACATCCATCAAGATGATTGGACAGGAGATCCATTCCATCTAAGATATCCGCCTTATGACGAATATTATCATACTTATACAGATGATCGAGATCAAACACCGCCATATTTTACAGACAATGCAATGGTTGCCGTCGATAAAGCAAAGACGACCAATTCAACTTTGACACTTTTGTTAACACAAGCAAAGGACAACCTGCTTGTTCATGATTACCGAATCGTCGCTCGAGCTGTAGGTGGGGAGGAAAAAGAATATCTTGCTTTCTCTGAGTTTTATAAAGATCCTGTTCCTGATCCAGTAAGCATAACAGTTAGTGATTTAGAGCCAAACACGATATATGAATTTGATGTTTACGCTCTGGATGCGTTTGGAAATGAGAGTGAACGTTCGATTTCAACCATGGGCAAAACCATCCGATGAATAGCCTATAATTGCATTGGAGGAAGATAAGTTGTCAGATATTCAGGATAAAATAGAGTCACGGTTGAAAAACATGCGGACGTCCAAATAAATTGGGTTGGTTATGAAGAAAGCGCATCATACAACATACTAGAAAACCTTTTTATCTACTTTGAGACATTAACCTTAAAGTAGATAGATTAAGAAATGAAATCTCATCATTGTTTCTGAATCACAAACAATGATGAGAAATAGCTCGATATTCGACATTAGCACTAAGGTAAAAAAAGTTTACCTAACTATGCTATTGAAAAAGGAGGATAAATAAAGTGGGTATAGCAAATATTGGTATCCCCGGATTAATCCTAATAATTGTATTGGCCTTAATTATCTTTGGGCCTAAGAAACTTCCGGAAATTGGAAGAGCTGCCGGGAAAACATTACATGAATTCAAAAACTCTGCCAACGATTTGGTTAGCGATGATGCAGAAAATGAAGATAATCAAAATACGAACGATAACCAGAAAACGGAGGAAAATGGAGCTTAGAAACTATGCGGTAAGGGATGCGTTATCGATAGATGGAAAGGAAGTAAAGCATCTATAAGGAAGGCTAACAAACTACCATGAATCGAAGATGAATTTGATGATAAATAAAGAGTCTGGGACAAAACAAAAGTGTTTTATTAAAAAGACGAACATTATCAAAATTAGCGTAGGAAATATGCGGAGACTCCAGCGGGAGGGAAGGCATAGGTGAGACACCGTAGTGCAATAGCAATCTTTTTTGCGAGGAGTGCTGCCCCTCGAAGCCACTTGCAACACGAAGCGCACAAGGAGGCTCACCAGCCGCCCTAAGGTGCGCGAAGTATATTTTTAGAAGCGATGCATATTCGGAATCTATTCGTTAAAAACACCTTTGTCCCAGCTCCTTTATTTATCAAATATCTCCGGATTATTGGAAAACACGCCATCCACGCCATAATCCAGCAACTCTGCATATCTCTCCGTTGCATTCACCGTAAACGGATACACTTCATAACCCAGGGCTTTACAATTTTCCACAAAGTTTCTATCAGTATAAACATGGTGCGGATGAATACTACGGATGTTCAGTCCGCTACGTGTCACGTAGTCCCAAGCATTCAAAGGGCGATAATAAAACAGCATGCCAAGTGGAATATCCGCATTTTGATCTTGAACCTTTTTTAATGCAACATGGTCAAACGAAGATATAATAACATGATCCAAACGATGGTTATCCGATAGACATGCGAGTAATATTTCCTCAATACCATCATAAATGACAGGGATATTTTTGATCTCGATATTGAGATGCAAGTCGTTCGGTGCGATGGCGAGAACTTCATCGAGGGTAGGCAGTGTAAGGCCAGCGAATTGCTTACCAAAGGATGAACCGACATCTATCTGCCTGATTTCCTCCAAGCTGAAATCCCTAATACGTCCTTCCACATCTTTATTATGTCGCTTGAATGTATGATCATGGCTGACAACTAGTTTATCATCTTTTGTCAGCTGCACGTCCAATTCAAGTCCTTTTGCACCACGATCAATGGCTTTTTCAAATGCGGGTATTGTATTTTCCGGTGCTTCGGTTAGTGACCCCCTGTGGGCAAAATTTAGTACCAAATTATCATCTCCAATCAATAACAGCAATCTTCATTTATGTAGAAAGCTACGTGATGCTTGTCGTATCAGTGTAATCGCATCTTTATTATAGACGAAAAACAATGCAATGCCAATAACAATACTGATCAACACACCCGTGTGACTTAAAACAAATGGTGCTACAGTCGCACCGATGATAAGGAGAAATAATACGAATAGATCCCGCTTATTCATGGTTATTTTAAAGTAATGGGTAGAGGCGAAGACGCGAATGACCCACATTGTAAAGAAAGCGAGGAATGTGGAGATGGCGACGGTATATAACCCCAAAACATTTATAAAGATGAGATTAAACAAAACATTAATGCCAGCTCCTACGAAGGTCGTTGTGAATATAATGTTTGTTTTCTTAGCACCGTGAAAACCCGCTCCCCAGAATTGGGAGAAAGCGCTGAATAAAGTTCCCAGTAAGAGTATGCCGATAAATTTCCATGAATCAAAAAATGCATCAGCTACGACAATATCCAAAATGGGCTTTGCCAGTAAGGTTATACAAATGACAGAAGTTGTCATCAATCTAAAAAAGTACCGGAAAACAGTTGAATAATATTCATTCTTATCATCCGAATGAAAGGCAACAATAGCGCTGTCTTTCCAAGCCAATGAAAAAACCGTATGAACCATCAATAGAAGGGCAGGAATTTTATTTGCGACGGCATATATTCCATTGTACTCCATGCCTAAATAGGCAATGATAAAATAACGATCGGACATACTCATGATCCACCAGCTAACTGCCCCTGGAATAATGGGGACAGAATAGAGAAGAAAGGATGTAAGCATTTTTTTCGAATAGGTTTTACTAGATAGATACCTGCCAAAACCCATGACTTTCCAAGCAATGGTTACGACACTAATCCCTGCAAGAATAGACGCATAGAAAAATGCCTCCAGCCTCAGTTCTAAAACAAATATAAAAAAGAGGATGGAAATAACAGTTACTGCCGCTTGAATCATACCTGAAGCGGCAAATAGTTTATTATACCCCAATCCTCGTGCGCATTGTTGCAAAAAACTACTGGCGACGGTAACATTGATGAAAATAAGTGCCTCTATGCCATACGGAATGGGAAACGTTATGATGATGATAACTCCGAGCAAGTTAAAGATAAGAAGGTTTCTAAGAATGGCTATCGCACCGGTCGTTATGATACTTTTTCTACTCTCTTCCCTTTCTTCATCAAGCAACCATCGGTAAACGGCAGCAACCAACTCAAACGTAATAAAGGGAGTGAGTAACGTCGACGTAGTTACAATCAGATCCCATAGCCCATATTCAGAAGTAGTGAAATAATGGGTGTATAAAGGCAGCATGAGAAACGTTAGAAATTTAGACCCAAAGTTGGCTATTGCGTAGAGTAAGGTATTCTTTACTAATTTATTTTCATTTGCCATAATGGTCTATCCTTTTTATATCGAATTTCGGCTCCATACTTGTTGTGCGATTTTCTCCCCGGTAAATTTAAGCCGATAAAGGGCTGACAACAGGATGGACAAAGCAGGAATGGGGAATTGGTTTTCCTTCATTTTCCGGTAGATTTCATTCGAATAGGTATCCTTGTTACGCATGGCTACAACCTGAGCGATATATTTGGTCCGCTTTGTTTGGTATTTTCTTCGATCAAACACGTGCTTATAGAGAGGCAGTTTACCTAATACCTCCAATGTCAGCATGGTACGCAAACATTTTACGCATACGGAGCAATTCATTGAGCTGTCGTTTGTGCATACATTGAGATAGCGGTATGTAGGCACATAGCCAGAAATTTCCGCTGTTTTTTCCATTCGGCTATACCCGGATCCCGCTGAGAAAAAGGTTAACGATTCTGTGGACAGCATAGGTAAACTCAAGATGTCATAGGAGCCACTTATCGGACTTAACGCAAAGTGCTTCAATTGCCGACCGGATGAATAATAATAATAGCGAAATAACTTTTGCAGGGTTAGAATAGCAGCAGCATTTCTTATGGTATGTGTTTGTGCAAAGTTCATATGTAAAACTTCACTTAAATTGGAATCGATCGGTATGGTGTCGATTTTCATCTCATCCGCAAAAGGTTTTACCGCTTGCAGTCTTTCTTTAAAAAGCTTTCTGGCATCCTCCCCACCAAAATCACCATGTGATCCAATATTATGAAAAACAAAATGTGTTAATTTGAAAGGCTCCGGACAGTTGCCATGCAGGTGTTCATATACGGTGTGAAATGAATCCACACCACCGGAAAAACCTGTACCAACCGCTCCACTGTTTGTTATTGGGGAACTTTCCAAATCCTGAGCTAGGATTGAAATGGGCTTTAAACTCGGCATAGCTATATGTAAAGCGTTGATTAGATAATGGGTTAGTGTATAATACAGGCGTGCAGAAACAGGGAATTGCAACTTGATATCCTGCCCCTTTTTCATTGCTAGAAGCAGTAACCCTACCAAAAAGGCGTCCCCTCTTTCATAGGTTACGTACTCCTGATAAGCTGCTGGAACAGCGAACCATAAATAATCTTGATGTCCATCTATCTCAAATAAAGCGCGCAAAGTTCCTGTTTCTCCGTCCTTGATCCATTCAGGTTCGTAAATAATAATCAATGCATTCTCCTCTTTCTATTGCAATAGATAAGCGTCCAGCTTTTCAAACTGTTTTTCTGCATTTTTAACTTGTGCACGAACAGCTTGTGAATTGGTTTCCATGCTCATGTAGACTTGTTCGGCGGTGAGTTTCTGCACATTATCCATGTCTATATAACTTCCGTTGAAATCGAGATCTACCATGACGTGTTTCATTTTGTCACTATAAACGATAGGGAATACGGGTTTTTGGTATACCCATCCTAGAATCATGGCATGGAATCGACTCGCGATAACAAAAGTGGAACGAGCAATGATGCGTAATGCTTCGTCTATATGATATTTATAAGCATATGTTGTTATTCTACTTGCATAATTCGGAGAGATTTTCTGCATTATTTCTATGATGGCCTCCTCATCCGCCTCGAATGCACAAAAAGACATGAATGTAACCGGATAGCCTTTGTCCATGAAATAGATCGCGATATCTTTTATCTTCGTGTAATACATCGCATCATAACCGGATAAATTTTCTCTTATGGATGGCTTGATGACAGTGATGACAATATATCCATCGTCCTGACTTTTCTGAGTTGTTTGCTTTTGCAGGTGAAATACAATATCGTCAGCTACTCGAACATGGTTTAAATCGTTAAATAGCTCATAGGAATACGTATCTCGAAAGCATATATCCGTATAATGTTGAAATAAATATTTATGTTCCTGATAAAATTCTTGTTCATGAAAAGGACCGAAATTGGCACCTAACAGAAAAAAAGGCTTTCCTTTGATTGGCATCGCTTTGGTCATTTTCATAGTTTCTCTCCAATTTTGCCCCTGGATAAACAAGGATCCGCCAATAAGAACGGCAGCATCACAGTTTTTGGATATGTATGGCCGGGAAAAACGAAGGATGCCCATCGTTTTGAACATAAAATGGATTCCTCTACGGATGATGGTATCGCTAGGTAGGATCCGAATATTGTGTCGTTCTTTAAAGGCATGTTTGTATGCCTTTGGTGCGACTAACATAAACTGGGTATCCGGATATCGCTCAGCGATGAGTTTAATAAATAAATCATCACCCAGATTGAAATAGGTATACGCATAAAGCATGACGTTTTTCATGTTGGAAACCCTTCTTTCCATGACACTCTTATTATGCAGGATGACACAAAACAACCGGATTTAGACGTGGGAAAACGACTTCTTGCGAATGTTAGTTGTTATTGATCGTTTTTAACGCCTGAAATAGGGGATGCATCTTTTGTTGTATGGTGTTTTTTGTTTTAAAAAAAATATAAATACCGTTGATGGACTCGATTCTGATGAACAGACCAATGATACGTTTTTGTAGCGTATCGTTAAAATAAGCCATATGTTCCTTGAGAGAATCATCTGTCACAATCGTCCGTATCCTTTCCTTTTTCTCCTTCGAGGTAAGTGTGCTATTTGCATGAAATAAGTTTCCAAGCGCATGGATGATGTTGTTGGTATGGGTGCTGTGGATGAAGTGTTTGTTTTCGTCTTGGTAACAATTATGCGCGATTAAAAATGCCTTCATTTTTTGGAAAATAAGCTGTTGTTCTTTAAATAAATCCTTATTAAACCGGCGTGATAGGGAGCTATGGTCAGCAATGGAATAGTAATACAGTCGATTGTTAATGACATGAACCTTGTTACATATCTGGAGATAATCCAGATTAAATAACAGATCTTCACCCACGGAAAGACCCTCCATAAATCGTATCGTTTTCTGATTTATACATGCAGCTCGATATAATTTATTACAGGGAGAGGGGAGGAGAACATCTTTATAAAGCTCGCCAATATGTTTCATCAAAGGAACATATTGAAACACACCCTTCCTCGATGGTATATAGTCTTTGGTGTGATGGTTATCCCGATTAATGGTTTGATACCCGCATAGGACAAGTTGAACGTCACTGATCATTGCTTTAAGTAGGGTTTCTGTCATTGTAGGTTCCATATAATCATCCGAGTCTACAAATTGAATATAATCACCAAGCGCAGCATCTATTCCTGCGTTCCTGGCAGCTGACGGCCCGGCATTTTTCTGGTGAATGACGTTTACACGATTATCGCCTTTAGCAAAATCATCGCAAATAGACCCACTGGAATCAGTCGATCCGTCATTAACTAGGATAACTTCAATATATGTATATGTTTGGTTTAAAATGCTATGGATGCAATCGTGAAGCTGTATTTCTACGTTATATACAGGTACGATGATACTGACCAACTTATCCATACGTATCCACCCCCGATAAACAAAAGAGAATAGCCATGTATGTCATGACAGATGGTGCAAATAAAACATGTCCCGCTATCAATCCGATACCAAAGCAGAGGCTGATTACAAATAGTAATAATGCCTTTTCCATATGCAGCGGGAATGCTGTTTTCATGATTTGAACCCCTACATACAACAAGGGGAGCAGCAATAAGATACTCCCCATAATTCCATAGCTAAAAAACAAATCAAAGAAGTCCATTTCGATGACTTTGGGTGAATCTTTGTAATCACCAGCGTATCCCAGGCCAAAGACTTTTCGTACACCATTGGCATCGGAGAAATCCGCTTTTATATTCTGAAAATAGAGATCTCTGGAGCTTACTAGTTTCTGCAGAAAGGAATGACTTCCTTGCGTTTCCTCGACATGAGTTTGCGCTTGATTCGAAATGGCTTCAGCTCCCCGCGTACTATTGGATGATAGAGGTAGGAAGCATATAAAAATAATGACAATACTAAATAACAGCAAGCTGTGTTTATCGTTCCATATCCGTAACTTACATGTCCATAGTACGTAAAGCATGTAAAACAAGACAATAAGCATGCCACCCCAAAATGCGGTCTTTGTTCCGATTATGGGCACGATACTTAGCATCAGCATAAACCCCAGCCAGGAAGACCATTGTTTGTCATGATGGAGCTTTGCTGTCATGATCCCCAACAGAATAACGATCGTCACACTTAATTCATTTGCCGCAAAGAACCAACCGGTATAACCGATTTCTGTATAAGCATAGCTGTGCATACTGGTATCCGTAATGATAGCCAGCCAGAAACTTCCTCCAACAATAAGACTAACGAGGACAGACGCTTGGTATAGAATGCTATTACTTATGCGTTTATCCATCCATACCATTGCTACGAAAATCATGGTTAGATAGTAGCTAGTCTTTAGGGCGAAATTCATTTCCGCAAACCAGTCCATATTTTGCTTGAAGACTATATTCACCATGACCATGAGGAATATAGCTGCAAATGAAGCAATGTAAAGCAACATTATGCGATGATTTGTTTTCCAAAAGTATCCAAGCAACAGAAAAAATAAAACGATGATCATCATTGCTCTGCATACTGCGCCAATGGAAACGGGAAATGTTGTATACATGCTTGATAGAGAGGTTAGAATATCGATAATTGGCTGCATGATGATAAATAGAACAAGAATCTTATGCGTTTTTGTCATGAATTTAGCCACTTTCTGTGATGAATAATTCATCACAATTATTGACATGTTTCGCACATCTATTCAAAATGCGATTATATTTCACCTTTTTCTTGTCCATATTGATGTACTACAACATGTAAACAAGAGGGTGAAGATAATCAGAATATTGCACTTAAATGCCGGAAACGAAACGGGAGGAGGGATGCACCATATTCTTGGATTATTGCAGGTGTTCCAACAAAACCAAAGCGAACAATTTGTCCTGGGTGTATTGGAAGAAGGAGAATTATTTCAACGGGCAAGTGCCGCCGGCATACAAACCGTCCACTTTTCAAATGCCACCAGAGTAAGTATTCCACTCCTATACAAAATGATAGCTTATATCAAGCGAGAAAAGATAAGCGTTGTACATACACATGGACCAAGAGCGAATGTATATGCCAACATATTACGTAAACTTATCCCATTTCAATGGGTCGTTACCATTCATAGTCATCCGCTACATGATTTCATCCATAAAGGAAGATATGGAAATATATTATCCAAATTAAACATACATGCTGTAAAACATGCAGATCGGGTCATCGCTATCTCCGAGCCATTTCGTACCAGTTTAACAAATGCAGGGGTGCAGGATGGGAGAATTATAACCGCATTAAATGGCATTGATTTCCATAAGCAAATCGATCGTCCTTATGAGAAGTCAGATTTTGGCTTTGCAGAAGATGATTTTATCATTTTAATGGTAGCGCGTCTTGAACATGTGAAAGGGCATCACACCGCATTAGAGGCCTTTTCAGCATTTCTGAGTAAAAAGCATAAATGCCATATCCTACTGGTTGGCGATGGTTCTCTGAAAAAGGCACTAATGGATTATGCAACGATGCTTGGAATAACGAATCAGGTACATTTTATGGGGAATCGAAATGATGCAGACCGTTTTTATCATATGGCTGATGTAACCATGCTCACCTCATTTAGTGAAAGTTTTCCCCTTGTGTTATTGGAGTCTGCCCGGGCGAATACACCGGTTATTTCGACGGATGTAGGAGGCGTTAGAGAATTAATTTTGGATAGATCCATTGGGTGGAAGGTACAGCCGGGGAATATCATGGAATTAACCGCCGCGATGGAAGATGCATTACGTTTATATAAGAAGGGAATGTTATCCGCAATAGGAAAAAATCTAAAAACCCATGCTTCTGATAAATTTACAGTGGAGAAATTTGCTGAAAACGTTTATAATATATACATAAGCATGGACAAATAGATTTTATCCAACAAGGTCTTATATAAAATGAGGTGGGCAGCGTGGTTAACATTGCGTTTTTAGCCTGTTTAAGTCTGCTACTTGCAGTAATCTTGACGCAAATTGTAATAAAATATTCCAAAAAGTTACACATAACGGATAAGCCAAATTTTCGTAAAGTGCATGATGATCCAACACCAACATTAGGTGGACTAGCTATTTTTGCTAGTTTTATATTTGGGGTCTTGATTCTCCAACCGGTAAGTGAATATCATATTGCTATCATGATCGGTGGGTTTATCATTATCACATTGGGGATAGTAGATGATATATACGATTTACCCCCTAAGGTTAAATTTCTAACACAAATTGCGGTAGCGATTCTCGTTGTGTCTTGGGGCGGGTTACAAGTTGAATTTATTAACTTGCCATTTGGCGGTCAGCTGGAATTTGGTTTCCTTAGTTCCATCATTACGATTCTCTGGATTGTAGGCGTAACCAATGCGATGAATTTCATTGACGGCCTGGATGGTCTTGCCGCAGGCGTTTCATCAATAGCGTTATTCACGATTGCCGGACTGGCAGTGATGATGGGTGATGTGTATGTAGCGACCATGGCACTTATATTATTTTTTAGTACGGTTGGATTTCTGCCGTTTAATTTTCATCCGGCAAAGATCTTCATGGGGGATACAGGAGCTTTATTTTTAGGGTATATGATCTCCGTATTAGCATTACTCGGATTTAAGAGTGTAACCCTTATTTCCTTTATTATCCCAATATTTATTTTGGGTGTTCCGATTTTAGATACTTTTATAGCGATGGTAAGAAGGTATATGAATAGACAGCCTATTTCCCGTCCGGATAGTGCGCATTTGCATCACAACTTAATAAGACTTGGGTTTACGCATAAACAGACGGTTTTATTTATCTACACATTGAGCGGAATGTTTAGTATCGCTGCTATCTTCTTCTCCATGACAACGATGTGGGGTTCGATCCTGATTTTTGCTGTGGTATTGTTGGCAGTACAATTCTTGGTTGAAAATCTAGAGATGATTAACAGTGACTTTAAGCCTTTGACGAATTTCTTCAGGGCACTGCGGCATAAGCCATAAAAAAGCTGCTGACTATAACGGTCAGCAGCTTTCGTTCTTTTAATATGCGCTTTCGGGGTTACCTGATGTTGTGGACGTTTCTTCCGATTCGGAAGCAGTATTTGTATCTGCAATGTCCAGGTGACGTTTTAACTCTGATTGTGTCTCACTAAGTGCATAATCATCCAGTAACCAGTAATAAGCACTTCCAGGCTGGTAGTCACTACCTTCCAGTGTTATTGTTTCAAAGTCTAGATTTGCTCCACCTGTTCCATAAGATATAAAGCTTCGCATTTCCGGAAATGTCATATTCGTTGTCATGTTACTTCCAATAGCCTCAATAATATCATCGTATTTCAGCACAGAATCCAAGGATATGGCTTTGTCAACGACAGCCTTAATGATTTCTTGTTGTCTTTTTCCACGTTCAATGTCATTATCCTGTTTTCTGGTACGAGCTAAGGCAAGTGCTTCTTCCCCGTTTAATTCCTGCTCCCCGGGAAGAAGATGAATGGCTCCCGCTTCATCTTTTGAATTTTGTTCCTCTAATTCATAAGGCACTTCTGTATTTATACCGTCAATCGCATCAACAACATCGACAAATGCTTCAAAATTCAATTTCGTATAATAATCGATTGGAATATCTAATAGATTTTCAACCGTGTCAATGGTTGCGGATGTTCCACCATGTGCGTGTGCATGGGCGATTTTGGTTTCGTAGCCAACTTCCGAAATATATACATACGTATCACGCGGAATACTTACTAATTTTACACTGTTTTCCTCTTTGTTTAATGTGGCGACCATGAGCGCATCTGTCCGTGCACTTTCTGCATTATCCCGAACATCACTTGAGTCTACCCCCATAATGAGAACAGAAACATTATCTTCTGTCGGGTCAACTGCACTTTCCCGCAGATCGGATTTTTCTCTTTCATCTTCTTCATAGGAATTGGATAAAACGGTGTCTGCTTTAATATATAAATAAGTTCCATAGCCTACTACACCAAGGAATACAACTAGTATAGGTATGAAAATCAAATATGCCCTTTTTCTCAATTTGCGCTTTTTACGTTTCACTGTACGCGTTTGTGTCTTATTTTTAGACATAAAAATTCTCCCTTTATTCGTAACATTTAAATAGGAAAATAAAATATTTAATGCTATCATATTTCCAGTGTTCATAAAAAATGCATGTTACATTTGCTTATTGCAAACTATCTTAATTCTACTATGAATATGTTTATCCGTAAACAACATTTTTTAACACGTTTGTTACATTCTGTAATTATATGTCGGAAATGATGGGAAAGGTTGTTTAAAAATGCATGATTCGACAGAAATAATGGGTATAAAAATTTTGAAAACAACGAAAGACGAATTTTTGCGTAAGGATCTTCTTCCTCGATTACAGCAGCAAGATAAAAGTCATGTGGTCACTGCTAATCCTGAAATTGTTATGAAAACGAGAGAAGATCTGGAATACAAACAAATTGTTCAATCTGCGGACTATGTTGTTCCAGATGGTGCCGGAATTCTGTTGGCAGCAAAATATATGAAGCAACCACTTCCGGAGCGGATCGCAGGTTATGATCTGATGATGGAATTATTGGAGCTTGCAGAAGCAGAAGGGTTAAGCTGTTATTTTCTCGGGGCAAAGGAAGATGTGAATGAAAAGACTGTCTCGGAGGCAAAGAAAAAATTTCCCGGATTGAGCATTGCCGGTCGTCATCATGGTTTTTTTGATATCGATGATCCTGAAATAGTTGCACAAGTCGTACAGACAGATCCGGATCTTATTTTTGTTGCGCTTGGCCTGCCTCGGCAAGAACAGTGGATCGCAAAACATAAAGATAAATTTAGAAAAGGATTATTTATGGGGATAGGCGGCAGCTTTGATATATTGGCTGGTGAAGTAAAGCGTGCACCTGAAATTTGGATTAAATTAAACCTGGAGTGGTTGTATCGTTTACTGAAACAGCCATTTCGCTGGAAGCGCATGTTGAAGGTATTTGAATTTATGTTTAGAGTGGTACTAAGGAGGTAAGGGAGGCTGGTATAGGAGCCGTGCTCGTTTACGTGCCTCTTAAAAGGGAAGCATGATGATATAGACTCCAGTATTGTGTCCTGAGATGTTTAATCATTGGCGTGTAGGGTATAGTGTAACATTCATCTACATAAAAACTAAACAGAAAGGATATGTTATGAATAAAGAAAACTCGTACAAAAACCCGGTATTTTTTATCTCGGCAACGATTCTTGGATTACTCGTTATCATTGGCGCTTTCCTGCCAGCGAAATTTGGCTCCGTAGCTCAGACATTATTTGATTTCACAACGACTAATTTTGGATGGTTTTATTTACTGGCTGTATTTGCCATTATTCTTTTTTTAGTTGGAATTTCCATCAGTAAATATGGGAAAATGCGGTTGGGACCAGTTGATTCACGGCCGGAGTACCCGTTTTTTACATGGGTTGGTATGCTATTTTCGGCTGGCTTTGGTGTATCACTTGTTTTCTGGAGTGTCGCTGAACCGATGAGTCATTTTTTTGTTACACCTTTTCCCGGCCTGGAGCCGCAGTCAGAAGAAGCGGCTAGGGTAGCAATGGGGTATTCCTTTTTCCACTGGGGAATTAGTCAGTGGGCTGTCTTTGCGGTAGCTGGACTGGGGATTGCCTTTCTGCAATTTAGAAAAAGGAAGAGTGGATTGGTTTCTGTTGCTATCGAACCCGTTATCGGAAAAAACAAAGGGGTAGCGAATACGATTAATATATTGGCTGTCATTGCTACAGTCATGGGTGTTGCGACAACGGTTGGATTATCGTTTATCCAGTTGAATGGAGGACTTGCCTCCGTATTTAATATTCCGAATCATATCGGGGTCCAGGTTATTATAGCTCTAATCATGATGGGGTGCTATTTAATTTCATCCGGTACAGGACTGGATAGAGGAATCAAATGGTTGAGCAATATTAATCTGGGGATGGCTTTGCTTGTGATGGTCATTGTATTTTTACTTGGGCCAACCGTATTTATTTTAAATTCTGCTGTCCTTGGTTTAGGCGATTATATAACCAATTTTGTTCAGTACAGTCTTCGTCTGACGCCGTATACAGGTGGTGACTGGGTAAACGATTGGACGATATTTTACTGGGCCTGGGCCATTGCTTGGTCTCCATTTGTAGGCGCATTTGTTGCGCGTGTATCCAGAGGTAGAACGATCCGTGAATTTGTAGCAGGTGTGATGGTTGTACCGCCCGCCATTGCCTGTATCTGGATTGCCGTATTTGGTGGGACGGCGCTTTACAGTGATTTAAATAATGGGACACAGATTGCAGAGGCTGTGGACGAAGATGTCACCGTAGCCTTGTTTGAAGCGCTCGGTGTCGTGCCCTTTACAGACATTCTATCGATCATTTCGATATTACTTATTTTCACATTTATGGTAACGTCTGCGGACTCTGCAACATATATTTTAGGAACGATGACGTCTAAAGGTAGTCTAAATCCAGCCCTGGTCACCAAAATCATTTGGGGCGTTCTGATTACAGCCATTGCCCTTGTGTTATTATTTACAGGTGGATTGGACGCGTTGCAAACAGCATCACTAACAGCAGCCTTACCATTTACAGTCATTCTTCTAATTATGGTTGTATCGATTTGGAAATCCATCAAAGCGGAATATAAACCGAAAGATAAATAAAGAAGAAGCAGCGAAATGTTCTTTGTTTAGCTGCTTATGTAACTAAAAAGATCGCTGTGCTCTTGTAAATAAGCAATGTTTGATAGCTAGGTTTATAAATGAAACGAGGCTGGGACAAAAGTATTTTTAACAAATAAAATCCGAACATACATCGCTTCGGAAATATACTTCGCTTTCCGCGGGCGGCTGGTGTGCCCCCTTGTGCTATCGCACTTCGGTGTCTCACCTATGCCTTTTCTCCCGCTGGAGTCTCCGCATATTTCCTACGCTAAGTTTGATAATGTTCGTCTTTTTAATGAAACACGTTTGTTTTGTCCCAACCTCGTTTTCAACTTATTTATCTGATTTATCATTGTGGTCTTGCTCTTTATGATCCTTTTGATTATGACGCCTTGTGGCACTCCTGTAAAATTTCCCAGGTGCTTCTGATGTTTTCCCGATAATATCATTGGCTTTTCCAGCTGTACCTTTTAAGATTCTACCTGAAGCATCAGTCGCTTTACCAACTAGACCTCCTTCACCTGAAATCGATTTGACGATCTTTCCGGACGTATCCACCGTATGCCCAAAGAGATCGTTGACTTCCTTAGACGTCTTTTTAACCAGGTTATCATCCTCCCTGTCTCCTTCATGCTTATCATTTCCCATAGACATCCCTCCTTACCAGCCCCTAATCAGGCTTCTTAAAAGAGAGTATGATCCCTTAAAAGGGACAAGGGGACAGGTTCATTGTCCCAGCCATCCATCCATCATTTTTAGGAAGAAAGTGTGGTATTCCTACCGTCGTTATGTTGATTGAAGCACATTCATGCGTCCACGGGTCGATCTATATAAAAACCATTGTCGAGAAGTAAGTCAATTGTCTCTATAGCCTTCTAATAAAATGCGTCTTCATCCTCCGCAAAGTCGCTATTATGGTCCACCTCAGGCAAATCAAGATGCTCCCTGAGCTCGGTTTGTGTCTTGGCTCTGCTGTCTTCTTCCACTTGATAATACCAGCCACCATCATTCATATAACTTCCTTCGCCATCAAGGTTAACGGTTTCGATTGCAACTTCTTCATCCAACCCATAAGACAAGAAGCTCCTGATTTCATTAAATTTCATATTGGTTGCCATATTTGACCCGACAGCTGTGATTAATTCATCCAGTTTGAAGACAGCAGACGGGGAGGTCGCCTTACTGGCAATCGCTGCGAGAATCTCCTGTTGCCGTTTTCCACGTTCGACATCACTGTCATGCTTTCGCGTGCGTGCCATGGCTAATGCTTCTTCACCGTTCAAATTTTGCTTCCCTGGATATAAATGAATCGAGTCCTTGTCATCATTGGAGTCGGATTCTGTAAATTCATAGGGCACGTCATGCTTGATTCCGTCCAGTGTATCTACAACCTCAACAAATCCTTCAAAGTTTATACGCACAAAGTAATCCACAGGCACCTGCAGGAAATTCTCCACTGTTTCAATCGTCGCTTCCGGGCCGCCGAACGCATGCGCATGATTGATTTTCGTTTGATAAGCAACTTCCGGAATGTAAACATAGGAATCTCTCGGAATACTTAATAATTTCACCGTACTATCATCCTTATTGAAGGTTGCAAGCAACAACGCATCCGAACGGCTTTCTTCCTCATTATCCCGTTGTTCGCTGCTATCCACCCCAATAAAAAGAACCGAAACATTATCCTCCACCGGATCAACATGCCCCTCACGAAGCGGCGATGTCTCATTGTCACGTCCCACTTCCTCATGTGAGTCAGCTACCGTGCCAGCCGTCCTGTCAACTAAATAAACAGCATAGCCTACGCCAATCCCAATAAGGAAAATGAAAACGATTCCACCATATAGAAACAATTTTTTCTTGGAAAGATTTCTCAAACGCTTTTGGCTGATCATCGAACAACGAACTCCTCCTAATTTCTTAGTCCTTATTTTACAGATTATATACCATGATTGACAGGATAATGTCCGTTTTCCATAAATTTTTTCTAGGACAAAAGTGGGACAGGGGGACAGGTTCATTGTCCCTCTCCCATTCCAGATCATGGACGGATGCTGGGACAAGGGACCTGTCCCTCCGTCCTTTGCCCCCAAATCTACTTTCTGTTCGATTGTATGGGTGAGGGAGGTGATAAGCATGGCGGTAGCGGATAAGGTCAGTTCAACGCTGCGTTTGATTCTGTATGAAGGTGATGATGACTTGACCGGGGAGCCGGTGTACAAGTATAAAAACTTCAATAATGTAAAAACAGATGCAGACGCAGATCAATTGTTGCCAATCGCTGAAGGACTTGCAGCATTGCAGGAGAGTCCCTTGTACAGCATCGAGCGCAGGGACAACTCCGAAATTAGAGAAGACTAATTGGAATCCCGAAATTGGGAGTTCAAGTAATCTTTCGGAAAGGAGGTTAGACCATGAC
Source organism: Virgibacillus sp. NKC19-3 (assembly GCF_019837165.1). Taxonomy (NCBI): domain Bacteria; kingdom Bacillati; phylum Bacillota; class Bacilli; order Caryophanales; family Bacillaceae; genus Virgibacillus; species Virgibacillus saliphilus. Next base: position 3,466,578 of record NZ_JAGYHC010000001.1, on the reverse strand, counting down.
CAAGAAGATTGAGCTTAAATTTCGCAACGAGGACGATAAGATTGTCACGTATGCATTAGATAATCCGATCGAGCCAGTAGATCCAGAAACAGTCAACACTGTAATGGATGAAATCATCGAGCAAAATGCCTTCACATCAACAGGCGGTGACGTAATAAGGAAAGAAAGCGCCCGTGTTGTTGAACGTACCGTGGAGGACATTGAGTTGGGATAGTGAAAGGAATGCAAGTGCTGACATCATCCATGAGCGATCATTCAATGAAAATAGTGAAAAACATGACCAGCGGCTCGTCCACTGGTCTGTTTTGATAGAAGGGAAAGTGAGTGAGGTCGCTTTGGATGGCACGGGGGTGGTGGCTTAACTCGGGAGAGCGGCAAGTCAGATAGGGAGAGCACGATCCAAACTCGGGAGAGAGCCAAGCCAAATCGGGAGAGCACAGTCCGAACCCGGGAGAGCGCCAAGTCAAGCCGGGAGAGCGCCAACTCAAATCGGGAGAGCACGATCCAAACTCGGGAGAGCGCCAAGCCAGATCGGGAGAGCGCCAAGTCAAACCGGGAGAGCGCCAACTCAAATCGGGAGAGCACGATCCAAACTCGGGAGAGCGCCAAGCCAGATCGGGAGAGCGCCAAGCCAAATCGGGAGAACCCCCCCAACAATGATTGGAAAGGAGGCACCACCAATGGAAGCATGGCTATCATTCATTACAGATGTCGGCTTTCCGATTGCGGTGACATTTTACTTGCTCCACCGTATTGAGGCAAAGCTCAATCTGTTAATCGAATCGATACACGCACTACCAGAAAAAATGAAATGATGAAAAATCGGTTTTCTGTTTCGGCAGAGAGCCGATTTTTCATAACTTCATATATATATTGCGCCTTCCTGTTAACAACTAAATATTTTTTCGAAGGCGGTCAATCTTAAAAAAATTCGCAACGAATAGCTGCTATTTTAGATACTCACCTTAGCAGATCAATCTTCCTATAAAATGTAAATTTGAAGATTTTATTACAAAAATGTACCGGAAATATGAAGATTATATAAAAAGATTGTAAGAAGTCCCGATAAGTCTGCTTTATTTGTTACTATTTTGGGTATGGTTATAGTAGAAAATAATAAAATCGGGACTCGGGGCAATAAAATGGAAGATTAAAAATGAACAATCGAAGGTCAGATAGCTAAGTAGTTTAGCCATCAGAACGTCATTCCATTTCTTGTCGTTTTCTAATAAGACTTGAATCTACTTCCTTGTAATATCGGTGACGACGCTAAAAAACGATTTGATCTATTCTGAGTCCTGAAAATAGTTAATTTTGTTCATGCAGGAGTGTTTCTAATGAAGAAAAAACGACATTCTTATAAAAAAGGCCTGGCCTTATTACTGGTTGGTTTCGCTTTATTTCTAAGCGGTTGTGACCAATTGGCGGTGCTTGATCCGAAAGGTCCTGTAGCAGCGAACCAGAGGGATTTAATTTTATACTCCCTTATTTTCATGACGGGGATTATTGTTGTTGTATTTAGCTTATTTGCTTTTATGCTATATAAATACCGCGACAGTAACCCGAATCGGAAAGAGGAAGACTACAAACCCAGTCTTCACGGGAATATGAAGATTGAAATTGTCTGGACGGTCATCCCGATATTGATCGTCACTGCATTATCGATTCCAACGGTGAGTACGATATTTGACCTGGAGGAACCTCCGGAGTCAAGTGCTGAGGAAGAGCCATTGGTCATTTATGCGACTTCCGCAGATTGGAAATGGTTTTTCAGTTATCCGGAAGAGGGAATTGAAACTGTGAACTACTTAAATATCCCGACGGACAGAGCGATTGAATTCCGCCTGTCTTCTGCAGATTCGATGGCATCTTTCTGGATTCCGAAGCTTGGAGGGCAGAAGTATAACATGGCTGGTATGGAAAATACCCTTTATTTGCAAGCAGACGAAACCGGCGTCTTCCAAGGACGTAATGCAAACTTTACGGGAGAAGGATTCACCGGACAGACATTTGATGTACACGCGCAGGAAGAAGAAGCATTCAACGACTGGGTGGAGGCGACCCAGGACGAGGCACCGGAATTAACACAGCAAACGTATGATGATTTGCTAAAACCCGGTTTATTGGATGAGATGGAATTCTCCTCAACACATCTTGCATTTGCTGATCATGGAAGCAATGACGATCGAGATTATTCTGTGGAACGTCACAGAGAGTTGTACGAGGAACAACTGCATCTGGAAAATGATGAGAACTGGCGCGAAGAGCATGAACAGTAAGTAGAAAGCAGGTGAGAAAACATGCAGTTAGATGAATTTTTTGTTACGGGTGAGCCGTTAATTTATGCTGGGATGGTAGCCATTGTTCTCGTTACATCAGCCATTATTTTCCTGTTAACGTATTTTAAAAAATGGAAATGGCTGTGGCGGGAATGGCTGACAACCGTCGACCATAAAAAAATCGGTATCATGTATATATTAAGTGCGCTGGCCATGTTGTTTCGTGCAGGTGCGGATGCGTTAATGATGCGGACACAGCTGGCGTTTCCGACGATGAATTTCTTGGGTGGACAGCACTATGATGAAGTTTTTACAACCCATGGGACGATCATGATTATCTTTATGGCCATGCCATTTTTAATCGGTTTAATGAATATTGTTGTTCCCCTGCAAATTGGGGCACGGGATTTTGCCTTTCCGTTTTTAAATGCTCTTAGTTTTTGGTCCTTTTTCTTTGGGGCGATGCTATTTAATCTTTCCTTCGTCATCGGAGGAGCACCGGATGCCGGGTGGACAAACTACGCTCCGCTTGCCGGATCTGCGATGAGTCCCGGGCCGGGGATCAACTTTTACCTGCTCGGGGTGCAATTATCGGGGATCGGGACACTGGCTACAGGAATTAACCTGATGGTCACGATCTTAAGAAGGCGTGCCCCTGGTATGACATTATTTAAAATGCCGATATTCACGTGGTCTACGTTTATCACATCTTTTATTATCGTTTTTGCATTCCCGATCTTAACAGTGGCCTTGGCATTGTTTACGATTGACCGTATTTTTGGATCGCAGTTCTTTACACTAACAGGAGAAGGGCTGCCGATGATGTGGGCCAATCTGTTCTGGATGTGGGGTCATCCGGAGGTTTACATTGTTATTTTACCGGCGTTTGGTATCTTTTCCGAGGTTATTGCAACCTTTGCACGAAAGCAACTATTTGGATACACGGCGATGGTCTGGGCGATTATTGTGATTGCAGGATTAAGTTTCGTTGTGTGGGTGCACCACTTCTTTACGATGGGTGCCGGTGCATTTGTCAACTCGATATTCTCGATTACGACAATGATGATTGCCATACCAACCGGGGTGAAAATATTCAATTGGCTGGCAACCCTGTATAAGTCACGAATCACTGCCACGGTGCCAATGTTATGGTCCCTGGCATTCATACCGAGTTTTACAGTAGGTGGAGTCACCGGTGTTATGCTTGGCATGGCCGCAACCGATTACCAGTATCATAACACCTACTTCTTGGTTTCCCATTTCCATTATGTGTTGATTCCGGGTACGGTGTTTGCTTGTTTTGCCGGTCTCATTTTCTGGTATCCAAAAATGTTTGGACATAAATTAAATGAACGAATCGGGAAATGGAGCTTTTGGTTATTCTTAATTGGATTCCATGTTTGTTTCTTCCCGCAGTATTTCTTGGGGCTCGACGGCATGGCTAGAAGGATTTTCACCATTGGACCGGAATGGATGACGCTTAATTTCGTCTCAACGGTTGGCGGATTTGTCATGGGTATCGCCTTTGCCATCTTCGTTTATGGTATTTATTACAGTTATCGGTACAGTAAAAGAGAAACGAATGGCGATGACTGGGGCTATGGACGGACGCTGGAATGGGCGACGCCTACACCAATACCCAAATATAATTTTGCCACCCTTCCGCATGTGGAAAGTCATGATGCCTTTATCGATATGAAGGAAAAAGGGGAGACCACCTTTGATGAGGATAAATTAGCACCGATTCATATGCCAAATAACACCGGGAAGCCAATTATTATGATGGCTATTCTGTTCGCTGCATGTTTTGCCCTTGTGTTTGAGTGGATTACCTTGGCAGTGATTGGTTTAATCGGTGTGCTGGTGATGATGGTTATCCGTTCATTCGATTATGATGAAGGCTATCATATCGATGTGGATGAAATTAAACGAACAGAGCGCGCAGCGAGGGGGTTATAGCATGAGTGAAAATGAAATGAACGCCGTCCCTTTGGAATATAGGTCGCATGAGGGGCAGATGAACATTGTTGGTTTCTGGATTTTCCTTGCTGCTGAAATAGCGTTATTTGCAACATTATTTGCCACATATGCCGTTCTATTTGGCAGAACGGCTGATGCGCCAACACCGGCGGAATTATTTGAGCCAGGCATTGTGCTGGTGATGACGTTCATTCTTTTAACGAGTAGCTTTACGTGTGGTATCGGAATTCACCGGATGCGCGAAGGAACAGTGAAAGGTTTGATGACTTGGCTGATTATCACCGCAGTATTAGGTCTGACGTTTCTGGGCTTTGAGGTATATGAATTTGTCCATTATGTAAGTGAAGGGGCAACATTGCCATCGAGTGCGTTCTGGTCCGCCTTTTATGTACTGGCAGGTACGCACGGGGTCCATGTGGCACTTGGGCTTGGCTGGATGATCCTCCTGTTGATTCAGCTCAAGCAACGGGGGATCACTGCAGTCACGAGCCGAAAAGTGTTTATCATTGGGTTGTATTGGCACTTCCTTGATGTTATCTGGATTTTCATATTTACCAGTGTTTATTTGATTGGGATGGTGATATAATATGGAAAAACAATCCAGCAAGTTCCCGGTAAAACATCTCATTGGATTTCTGATATCCATTGTCTTGACCATCATAGCTGCGTGGACTGCGCTAGGTTCCGATCTGCCGAATCATTGGATCATTGCCGCCATCATGGCGCTGGCTGTGATTCAGGCGGGGATTCAGTTGTTTATGTTTATGCACATCATCGAGTCGGGAGCAACGCATGCACCTTGGAATATGATGTTTCATGCGGCTGTACTGGCAAGTATTATTGTAGCAGGTTCGCTATTTACCATGTCATTTGGCTTTACGCATGATCATGACCACGATGAAGGAGATCACCAGCATGAGCAAATGGAGCAGCATGAAGACCATGGGGACCATTGATGAGGAATCGAATGGAACCAATGAAATCTAATAGGTTTATGTAAAGCGAAAGACCAAAAATATCATATCAAATCAAAACCCCCCTCCTTATTCTTAACAAACAAGTGAGGGGGCCTTTTTCGTTTAATACAGGTTGCTTCTTCTAAGTGCCATAAATTTGACTTCGTCTATGATAAACATGATCCAAGCGACTTCCGCAACAATGAGACTCAAGTAAAACATTATCCATGAAATAGAAAATGGAGCAGGAGCTGTCTGGAACATAGCTACGAAAAAGTAGAACCACATTCCTATCAACAGTACAGATTGGATGGCAGCATATAATTTTTTATTTAAACGTAGGAATAAAAATGGCGTCAATGTTGCAAGCATCATAAACATAAGGGTAACACCCATTTTGATCATCTCCTAACCAATATCATTCAAATGAAAGGGTTTTCTTATATGTATTGTAACAAAAAGTTACCTGATTTGTCACTGGATTGACACAAATTTATATAAAAAAAGCCCGCCTCCCGCTGTGGAGAGAGGCGGGCCCTGGGACAGGGGGACAGGTCCGCTGTCCCAGTCCTACGCCCCAGGGGACTATGTTTCTGTCATCCGATGAATGAGGAGACGGGAGGGACAATGAACCTGTCCCCGTGTCCCGTTAATTTTTAGGTTTCTTCCATAGGCCGAGTGTGATACCGGATATGACTGAGCCGATGAGAAGTGCTAGCAGGAAGTACAGGGCAGAGGTGATTCCGTCAAGTCCAATAACGAAAATACCGCCGTGGGGGGCTGGTATCGTACTGCTCCAAAGCTGTGTTAAGCCACCTGCAATTACGGTACCCAGTACGGATGAACCAATTACGCGAACCGGATCAGCGGCTGCAAATGGGATTGCACCTTCTGTGATGAAAGATAGTCCCATGATATAATTGGTTAACCCTGATTGCCGCTCCTCTTCCGTAAATTTATGCTTAAAGAAGGTCGTTGCCAGCGCAATCGCAATCGGAGGAATCATACCGCCGATCATAACTGCAGCCATCAAACTACCGTCTCCCGTATCCGTAAACATGCCAATCGAAAAGGTGTAAGCAGCCTTATTAAAGGGTCCACCCATATCAATCGCCATCATGCCACCAAGCAGCGCACCTACCAGCACTGCATTCCCGGTACCAAGATTTTCAAGAAAGGTCATCATTGCCGTGTTAATTGTCGAAAAGACAGGGCCGATAACTACATACATGGATATTCCAATTAAAAATAAACCTATTACCGGATAAATCAAAATGGATTTTAGCCCATTTAGGGATTTTGGTAATCCGCGGAACATCCATTTTACAAAAATAACTAGATAACCAGCCAGGAAACCGGCAACCAGTCCGCCTAGAAAACCAGCGTCGCTGTTAACCGCCATCAGACCGCCGACCATACCAGGCATTAAACCAGGTCTATCGGCAATACTCATTGCAATGAAACCAGCGAGTATCGGAATCAGATAGTTGAATGCATTGTCACCAACTGTATTAAAGAACGCAAAGAGTTCTGATTCTTCTCCAAGAAAACCCTCAAATAAGAAGGAAATAGCCATCAAAATACCGCCACCCACAACAAATGGGAGCATGTAAGAGACGCCGTTCATTAAATCTTTATAAATTTTCCTCCAAACAGAACCAGATTGTTTAGCTTCATCGTTCGCTTCAGTGTCTGTCTCTTCCGCATGGAAAATGCGCGCATCCTGATTAGCCGCTTTTGTAATTAATTCCTCCGCTTTATTAATCCCATCACTGACCGGACCTTCCACGACTGGCTTTTGGTCAAAACGGGCCATTTCCACATTCTTGTCAGCGGCAATGATCACGCCAACCGCTTTGTTGATTTCATCCGTGGTCAAGGTGTTTTTCGTCCCATCTGATCCATTCGTCTCCACGCGAATATCAACATCCATTTCTGCAGCTTTTTTCTTTAATGCATCTTCTGCCATATAGGTATGGGCAATTCCTGTGGGACATGCAGTGACTGCTACCACAAATGGTTTTTCTGTTTCCTCATTTCCGTCTTCTTGCTGGTTTTCCGCCGCTTCCCGTTCTGCTTCTTCCTTTTGAAAAAGCGCCTGCACTTCATCCGCTGTAGCAGCCTGCTTAAGTTGTTCAACAAACGTTTGATCAATAAGCATTCTGGAAAGGGTGGCCAACGTTTGCAAGTGCGTATCATTGGCGCCATCTGGGACTGCTATCATAAAAAATAAATACGATGGCTGTCCGTCAAGTGCTTCATAGTCGACGCCATTTGTACTTTTTGCAAACAGCACCACCGGCTCTTTAACCGCATCTGTCTTTGCATGTGGCATGGCGATCCCGTCACCCAAACCGGTGGATGTTTGCTCCTCCCGTTTGATAATTTCTTCTTTTAATATCCCGGCGTCATTGACTGCTTGCTTCTCCTCAAGACGTGATACCATTTCATCGATTGCAGATGACTTGTCCCGTGCCTTCAAATCCATGATCATGATATCTTTTCGAAGTAAATCAATGATCCTCATGGTTTTCATCCTTTCTTTTATCCATTTCTGCAATTTGGGTGAGACTTATTTGCTTTCGTAATTCCTGAATGTAAGCACCTGTTGCCAAATCGGTGGAAAAGGCTGTAGCACTACCTGCCGCAAGGGCCATACGGAACGCTTCTAGTGCATCTTTCGTCTTGTTATACGTCCCGGTGAATCCCGCGATCATAGAGTCGCCCGCGCCTACTGAATTTTTAACGTCTCCTTCTGGACTATTACCTTGAAAAATTCCTTCTTTTGTAAACAACAATGCTCCGTCACCAGCCATGGAAACAATCGCATGTTTAGCGCCAAGATCTACTAGTTTTTTTCCATAGTGGATAACCTCATCCCGGCTGTTTAGGGTCACATGAAATAATTCTCCCAATTCCTCCAGATTCGGTTTGACCAAGAGCGGTCCATAAGGTAATACAGATGTTAACGAATCTCCTGTTGTATCAACAACAAACGCACCTCCTGCATGGACAATTTCCTCAACCAGTTTTTCATAGTAATCTGTTGGTAACGATGGCGGGGTGCTCCCGGATAAAACAACCGTATCTTGTTTCGTTACTTTTTGAAGTTGCTGCAGCAATTTTTCCGTTTCTTCGGGCAGTATATCCGGCCCATGACTGTTGATTTCCGTTTCTTGGTCCGATTTGAGTTTAATATTGACCCTTGTTTCTCCTTTAATAGAAATGAAATCGGAGTTGATTGCTTGTTGCTGCAGTTGTTCTGCTATATAGTCCCCGGTAAATCCGCCAAGAAATCCTAGTGCTGTGTTTGTATAGTGAAGTCTATCAAGCACTCTGGAAACATTAATCCCTTTTCCCCCGGGAAATTTTGCTTCATTATCCATTTTATTCAAACTGCCAAGCTTCAATTGGTCAATTTGAATCACATAATCAATGGAAGGGTTCAGTGTTATGGTATAAATCATGGTTACGCGCCTCCAAAATGGTTGCTTTTTCCTTATTGTACTGCAGATTTTCGGGTATGTTGTTTGTTATAATGGTTACTTCCTCCATGTCACAAACTTTAGCGAAACTGACTTTATTCCATTTGGATTGATCCGCTAGGAGATAAGTGACAGCAGCCTGCTCATGTGCCCTTTGCTTTAAAGCTGCCTCCTCCGGGTCAGGGGTGGTGCATCCAAATTCCGGATCAATGCCATTCATACCCAAAAATACGCGGTTAAATCGATAGTTTTTCAATTCATTCAAGCTAACGGAACCAATGATCGCTTTTGTGGAATGCTTGATCTTTCCTCCGATCAGAAAGGTCTCAATTTGTTGCTCAGCAAGGAGGGAAGCATGCTGTATCCCATTTGTCACGACTGTAATAGATTTTCCTTGTAAATAGGGAACCATAGCAAGAGTTGTGGTTCCGGCATCCATGAAGATGACATCGTTTTCTTGAATGAGCGATGTCGCCCTTTTTCCAATTATTTGCTTCTCCTGAATGTTTTTGAATGATTTTTCAGAAGTAGGTAATTCTTCATCCAGCTGATAGATTCGTTTAGCTCCGCCATGGATTCGTTTGAGATCTCCCGTCTCTTCCAGCTGCCTCAGATCCCTTCTAATTGTTGACTCTGAACATTCAAGTTGATTCATTAAATCCTGTGATTTCACGATTCCATTTCGCTTCAATATTTGTAAAATAAATGCATGTCGCTCTTCTGTTAACATCGCATCAACCCTCCAATACCATTATAATAACATCGAAAACAGTCATAATCAATCAAAAAGCAATCGCTTTCTTCGCATATGCAGCCATCTATCTATATCGTTATCTCTGCAATCGGCAACGTATTCGGGCTGCTGATACATAGTCTATTATATGGAAAAACAATAATATTCGGATACGCTGGAAAAAAGTCGTAAACGACAGGTAATTTACGATTGCCTCAAACATACCGTGCAAAAACGGTCATATTGCTCATTCTCGAAACATGCACCATTTCTTATCGTGAAATTACCTTCATCATTGTGGGGGATGAAAAACTGAAGCAGCCCATGAGGATTATCCAATCGGTTAAACGGGAGACAGCAATCCAAAATCGGGAGAGTGATGATTCAAATTGGGAGAGTAGTAGGTTGAAACGGGAGAGAGCACTCCGAAGCGGGAGATAGAATTTCAAATCGGGAGAGAGTATTTCGAAGCGGGAGACAGAATTTCAAATCGGGAGAGAGCACTCCGAAACGGGAGATAACTCTCCAAATCAGGAGAGAGCCCTCCAAATCGGGAGAGAGCATTCCGAAATGAGAGAGAGCTCTCTTAGGAAACCAATCCCGAAACGAAACGCCCATCTTGAGCTAGAGCATTCTTACATCATCTTCACATGAAACTTTCGATTCCGTGGTCCGTCAAACTCGCAAAAATAGACACCTTGCCATGTACCGAGTACTAACTTGCCACTAGATATAACGAGCGTTTGGGCATGTCCTACTGTACTTGTTTTCAGGTGGGCGGCTGTGTTTCCTTCCCCGTGTTTATCCTTTGCGTGATGCCATGGATATACTTCATCAAGCCGCATAAGCATATCTGTTTTCACATCAGGGTCGGCGTTTTCATTAACGGTGATGCCTGCAGTGGTATGCTGGGAAGAAACGATTAAAACGCCGTCACGAATGCCTTCCTGTTTGATCCAATTTTCAATGGTTGATGTAATATCGGTCATTTCGGAGTGATGGTTTGTTTTCACGTGAAATATTTTTTCCAAATGAACTCATCCTTTCTATCCTGTCTTTTCCTTCATTTTACTAGAAATAAACCATAAAATCTCCTGCTGGCAATTAGCAGGAGATTTTATCCTTAATAAACGTTATCATATTCGTTGAATATATCTTCCAGGAATAAATTGATGTCGAATACATCTAATTCCATACCATCAATGGTGACTGCAAACACTTCGAATTCCTCGCTATCCGGATAGCTTTGAAATTGAATGGCTATGTCATCATTTTGGGAATCAACGCCAGTGTATTCCACGATGTCATAGGTGTCGTTATCTTCCACATGATCCCACTCCCCATTATCGAAAATAGAATCGAACATAACGCCAATTTCAACGTCAGGATATTCATAAAATGAGCTATACCGGACTTCATCAACCACGTTGAAATTTACAGGTAAAAAACTGGCTGGCACGACATAAACACCTATTAAAATCAGTGCTGCAAGTAGGGGGCCATACCAGACCTTCCCGCCTTTGTTCTGTAATTGTTTTTCCTTCTCATCGGTTGTGGTCGTGGTATTTCGGATCGTTTGAACGCGTTTTTCGGCTTCCTTTTTATATAAATAATTACCATAAATGCCAAGCGTTACAGCAACACCTATGTTGATGCCTTGATCAATTGGGTCTACACGTGCAAATTCATATTCATATCCAATAAAATATAATATGAGATCAATAGCTAAAAATAGAAGTGCCATGTAAAGAACGAGCTTATACATCTTTCTATAACCAAGCCAAAGGGCTGATAAAAAGAATGCGGCAAAATTAAAGGAAACTCCATTTTTTTCTTCTGCTTTCTTCCATTTCTTATCATAAAACGCATGATTACGTCCGACAAATAGCTGCATGTCTTCCTCGAAAGTCACTTCCTCCGAATTATCGGTATCAACCGCTGCTGCCTGATTGTCCTGTAATGGGTGACTGCAATACGGGCAAATATGAGCATTTGGATCGACTTCTTCTCCACAATTGGAACAGTACATTTCCACTCACCTCCTTCCGTATCCATTATTATACATTTATTTAGCAAAAAGTGAATAGGGATGTAGGATATCGGGAGGAAGACATTCAACCGGGAGAACGTCGCACTGGATCGGGAGAGCGTGCGTTCAAACCGGGAAAGCGCCGCACTGAATCGGGAGAGCATCGCACTGAAATGGGAAAGCATGCGTTCAAATCGGGAGAGCGCCGCACTGAAATGGGAGAGCATGCGTCCAAACGACGGATACCATCACGAAAAGGAAGCCACATCTTAATTTATACAAATTTCAGTATGAAGTAGTTCCTCTCCCAAGTAATGGTGAAAATCAATAAACAATTAACTTTCTATTAACTTCTCTTTCACATTCATACGTTATCCTTGTCTTGTATCAATAATAGATGGGAGAGATTGGATGTTGAAAAAAGTTGGCGTTGTTGTGTTGAGTGCGGGATTTTTATTTACGATTGCGTGGTTACCGGGTTGGGTTGGGTCTGGACAACCAAGTGAACCTGGAAATGACAACGAAAATCAAAAGGTAAAAAATATCATTTACATGATTCCGGATGGCTTTAATGCCGACTATGCCACTAATTATCGCTTGTACAAAGAAGAAGATGTGGTATGGGATGAGCATATGAAAGGAATGTATACTACTCATTCCGCTGATTCTAGCATCACGGATTCTGCAGCTGCGGGAACGGCAATGGCTACAGGATACAAGACAAATAATGGCGTGATCGGTCTGGATCCAGAAGAAAGGGAACTGGAGACAATTTTAGAAGCCTCTCAGGAGTCCGGGATGGCAGCTGGATTAGTAGCAACATCTACCATTACGCATGCGACGCCGGCCTCTTTTGCCTCCCATGTCAAGGATCGAAATAATGAGACAGCGATTGCGCCACAACTACTGGAAAATGAAGTAGATGTACTACTGGGTGGTGGAAAAAATAATTTCTTGCCCGGGTCGGAAGGTGGCAATCAGGAATCGAATCATTTGATCGACCAAGCGAGCGATCAAAACTATGCATTTGTGGAAACACGGGATGCATTGCAAGACGCAGAAATTGATATAGAAGCAGGGGAAAAATTACTCGGCCTATTTGCAGATGATGCGCTTGCACCTGAAATGCACCGCGATGAAACAAAAGAGCCAAGTCTTGCTGATATGACAGAAAGTGCCATTGGTAGTCTGGAAGAAGGGGAAGATGGATTTTTCCTAATGGTGGAAGGTAGCCAGATTGATTGGGCCGGCCATGCCAATGATGCAGCGTGGGCCATGCAGGATATAGCAGCCTTTGAAGCTGCCGTGGAAGAAGCCATCGCCTTTGCGGAAGAAGATAGGGAGACACTCGTAGTTGTCGGTGGTGACCATGAAACAGGTGGAATGACGGTCGGTATGGGTGAAAATCCGGAGATGAATGTCGATCCATCCGTTCTTAAAAATGTCACGGCAACCGGTGATCATATGGCATCCGCATTAAATTCTGATCGTTCCAATATTAATGAAGTTATTGGAACATATACAGACTTCGAACTGTCCGAATCTGAAATTCAAACCATTCGTAATGCAGATGATGCTGCATCAGCATTCAATCAAGTAATTAGTGATAGAGCATCCATCGGCTGGACAAGTACCAATCACACCGGCGTGAATATTCCGGTCTATGCATACGGCCCACAAGCTGCTGATTTTACCGGCCATCTGGATAACACTGATTTGCCGAAAATAATGGCTGAAGTTTTGGGTGTTGAATTGGGGGGATGATCTCATGTTGAGGGAGTAATATGAGTGGCAGCACCTCAAGCTAGCGTATAAGTTTGTTGAATACAAGCGCCAACTGTTAAAAAGGGTTCTGTCGCTCGAGTGGGATCTGCTGGTGCTCGCTTGCGCACAAAATCTTTCAACTCGAGCGTGAGAGAATTCAATGCGAGCAACAGGACCTAAGCACGAGCGTCAGGATCTAAAAATAGTTCTGTCGCTCGAGTAAGAGATAGCGCCGTTCGAGTGAGTTATGTTTTCGCTCGTTCGCGCATGGATCCTTTGAAGTCGAGCGGCAAATTAGTTAAGACGAGTCGACTCAAGTGCCAAACTCGAACCCCGATTGGTAAGAAAATCCGTAACATGTAAATTTTATTGGTCTCACGCTATTTTTACATTTTGCCTATGTCTTTTAGGTGTAAAAATAAAAAATAGAGCTGAAAATTTATTTTTTAGCTTATTATAGCTCGTCATTTTTATTTTTTTGATGATTGCATAAATAATAGAACGTGAATATAATATGATAGATTTACCTTATGCGTAATCATAATAAAGGAGGGTAATTAATGAAAGTTCGACCGAAACCGCTAGTACTGAAAAAATATGAAATTCTTATATCGCGTCTGAAGCGAAATTTTCCGCGTTTTAATGAAGTGACTCGCGAATACCAAAAAAGAAAGAGAGGGTACGAGGGTGAAATACAGGTTGATTATCATCTTGCGTTTTTACCTCAGCAGTTTTTGATTCTTCGCGATATTTGCCTCCATGTTTCACATAGAACATTTCAAATGGGTAATCTTATTTTTTCTCAGAACGCGCTTTTCATTGTAGAAGTGAAAAATTATCAGGGCACGATTATTTTCGATACGATCCTTGATCAATTTACTCGCGATGATGGGCAAATGGAAACAGGTTTTAACCACCCTATTTCACAGACAGAACTCCAGCGATATAATCTTCAGCAATGGCTTCAAGAGCGAAATTTTGCCACCATCCCAATATACGCTTTTACCGCAATCAGTGATCCAAGCACCATTATAAAAGTAGATGGCGATAAGGATAAAATAGCCAAAGTGGTTGCCCATGGGTCTAGTATTCCTCGAAAAATAATGCACTTCAACAAGCAATTATCAGCTCATGACTCGTTAGGCGATCGAAAAATTGGGACAATGGTACAGAAAGAATCCAAAGAATATGATATGGACATCATGAAACGATATGATGTGAAAATGAGTGACTTGCTCCCGGGGGTGAAGTGCCCGGCATGCAAATTTTTAGGCATGGAGCGGATTTATAATAAGTGGCAATGTAGGAAATGTCATCATTGTTCGTCTAATGCGCATAAACAAGCGATCGATGATTATATGTTGTTTGGAAATAATTGGATAACTAACTCGATTTGCAGGTGGTGGCTTCAAATTAATTCAAAAAATACAGTAACCAGGCTATTGAAGAAATCCTCATTAAGATATAACGCAAAACGACGTCGTTGGGAAAAGTGATTGTAACTGAAGAGCAGTATATGTAGAAATGATTGGATTGCTAAGTGTGGGTAAACGTCAAGTGGGGAGTCTGGTGCTCGCTTGCGCACCAACTGTTGAGGACGAGTGTCATTCCTCCCCATTCGAGTGCCAATCTAGAAAAACCAAGTTGTTGCTCGCCTGTAAAGAGAAGACACTCGAGTGAAGGTCTCTGTTGCTCGCTCGCGCACTAAACTACCGAGAACAAGCGCCAATCTACCAACTCGAGCTCTACCTCTCTTAGGTCGATCGCCGACACTTCAAACTCTCACTGCTGCTTGGGTGAAGCATCTTCCCGCTCGCCTGTACATGGCGCTTCTGGTACATTATCATACTTCCTTCACAGAAATCGCCGCTGAATAATTTGTTACCCGGCATCCGTCCAAATCCTCTTCACGCAGCAATCCCAGTTTAACAGCTGAATTTATTTTCTCGCTATCTGGTTTTCGAACGACTTTAATCAGGTCATTCATCTGCATTTCTTCCAATCGGTTTACCGTTCTTTCTTCATTGAATTTCTCGGACTTGCGAATTTGACGCTGCAGTTTATATCCGCCATCGACCAGTTCTCCCTTATTGTTGACTCCGACTTCATTATCAAAATAAGTATGGAATTCCTTTTTCAAGTTAGTCATTTCCTGCTCGATTTCTTTCTTTTTATTATTCAGAGTATAATATCGTGCTAGCTTATCTGCAGTTATTGCATCATTACTCATCGCATCTCCCCCAAATAGGTGATAGTAAATTCTATTTCGGTAGGTGGTTGAATATGCCTTCATATATTAAATTCGATGTATATTGCCATACATAGTTCATTGAAGAAGTGTCGTAACGATCGTGTAAAGAAAATTAAAAAAATGTACTTTTGCATTTTGGGATATATGAAGGCGGAATATTGTACATATGCTTTAGGAAAAAAGGTTTTTTGAGTCTAGTTATGACTGAAAATGCAAAAACAGCCCACAAAGATGGATTTTTTGATCATTTTACGATTTATCGGATTCATGTATGATGAATAGAAATAAAGGAGGTACTTATGATCTTAAAAAAGCGAACCAAACCACGCATACTGAAAAAGTACGAAGCGCTGCTTCCACGCTTGCCCCCAAATTTCCCGCGTCTAGCGGATGTTCGGCATGAATACAACAAAAATAAGAAAGGCTATGAGGGTGAGCTAGACGTTGACTATCATTTAAAATGGTTGCCTCATGAATACATGATTTTGCAAGATGTTTGCTTGAAGACGCAGGAGAGAACGTTTCAGATGGACAACCTTGTCATAACGCAGCAGGCGATTACGATTGTTGATGTAAAAAATTATAATGGAAGGATTATTTTTGATACTATCCTTGATCAATTTACCCGCGACGATGGGGCAATTGAAATGGGCTTCAGTCATCCCATCGCCCAAGTTGAACTCCAACGATCCAATCTTCAACAATGGCTTCTAGAGAGGAATTTCCCTAACATCCCCATTCATTATTTCATCGCGATCAGTGACCCACGTACGATACTCAAAGTAGAAGGTGATAAAGAGAAAATTGCTAAGATAGTCGCGCATGCAGCAACTATTTCTAAAAAAATAATCGATCGGAACAAACGGCTGTCAGGCCATACTGCTTTGCAGGATAGAAAAATTGGGCATGCGACACGAAAGGAGTCTACCGTATTTGATAAGGACATCCTGGAGGCACATGGCATCAAAGAAAAGCATCTATTGCCAGGAGTACAATGTCCAGCCTGCGGTGTGCTTGGAATGAGGCGCGTGCATACTGGGTGGTTCTGTTATAAATGTCAGAAGAAATCGCGTGATGCGCATACGTCTGCCTTGGCAGATTATCTTCTGTTGGTAAGGCCTTGGATTACGAATTCAGAATGCATGCGATTCTTAAAATTTAATGCTAAAAATGTAGCCACACGGCTGTTGAGAGAATATGGATTATTTTATGATAAGGCCCGGCGGCGATGGGTGCAGAAGTAAGTTGAGATGATGCCGGAAAGCGGAGGCTGGGAGTTCAATCGGGAGAGAAGCGGTCCAAATCGGGAGAGTCGGGCATCAAATTGGGAGAGAGGTCTTCTGAATCGGGAGAGAGCATCATCAAACCGGTAGAGCGCACCTCTAAATCGGGAGACAGCATCATCAAATCAGGAGAACGCACTTCTGAATCGGTAGAGAGCATCATCAAATCGGTAGAACGCACTTCTGAATCGGTAGAGCGCATCTTCAAATCGGGAGACAGCGCCACCGGCCATACAGCAGATCAATATTAAAAACGAACCCCAGCTTGACTGGAGTTCGTTTCTGACAATTAATAAAACCGCTTATATCCTTCAAAATGTGAACTCCAATAAGAATCATTCACATTTGAAATGGTTACGCCGGTGGATGTGCCTGCTTGGATGAAGTCGCCGCCGCCCAAGTAGATTCCTAAGTGAGAAATGCCTGCTTTGTAGGTGCCCTCAAAGAATACGAGGTCGCCTACTTGTGGGTTGCTCACATCGTATGATCTGTCATAGTATCCTTGGGCGCTTGTGCGGCTGATGTCCATGCCTGCTTGCTTGTATGCGTAGTAGATGAAGCCGCTGCAGTCGAATCCGCTTGGTGTGGATCCACCCCATACATAAGGGACGCCTATCTGAGCTTTAGCCGTGCTAATCAGCTGATCCACATTGTAGTCGACATCTCCTGGTGCACTTGAGCCGCCACCGTCACTGCTGCCGCCGCCATCGCTGGAACCGGAGTCACTGCCGGAGCCGCCGGAGCTTCCGTTTATGCTCAGTTTCTGTCCGATGATGATGACGTCTGAGCTTAAGTTATTCCATTTTTTCAAGTTGGCAACACTAACGCCGTATTCTAGTGCGATCCCGGATAGGGTGTCACCTGATTTTACGGTGTAAGTCGTTTTGCTACCCGATGATGATCCGCCTGAACTTGAATCGGATGAATCGTTTGATGATCCACCAGAACTCGATCCTGAACTGCTGCTCACTTTAAGTTCATTTCCCGGGTAAATCAGCGTTGTATCCAAGTTATTCCAGTCCATCAAATTAGATAATGAAACATTATGCTCAGCTGCGATGCCACTTAGGGTGTCACCACGTTTTACCGTATATGTATCTGCACTATTGCTGGAACTAGAGCCAGAATTAGAGGAAGAGGATGACGATGATCCACTCTCTGTTTCAATGACCTGATTCGGGAAAATGACGTCTCCCGACAGATTATTGATGGATTTCAACTCGGAAACGCTGGTGCTGTACTGCTGGGCGATCGCCCACAGTGAGTCACCGCTTTGGACTTTGTGTGACGCTGCATCTGCTTCTTCTGCTGCAAAAATTGCCGATGCAACTGCTGCACTTGCCGTTACGGACATAAGTATCTTTTTGTTGGCCATTCTAATTATTCCCCCTAGATTTGTTGTTTTTTCGATTTAAGATTTCATTGAGGTAGGCATGATTTTGGTTTCTGCGACTTTTTCAATTGAAGGAGAAAGTAAAATTCGATCTCTCGGCTGGAAAGCAAGATTTCAGTTTCTCAACTCTTTCCATTTTAAGAAGCACTGTTCCTATTAACCAATTTTCCGGTAAAACATGCATCGCACTTGTCTTAGCATTACCTCGACAAAAAACGCATCATTTTTACAATTTCTCCACTCCAAAAATCAGCTCCCTATATTTCTACATTATTTTTCCAAGTATCAATAGTATATCTTTTATTACAAGAAAATGATAGACTAATAGGTTACTTGTAATCTAAATGTAATATTAGGCGCGTTCAACCGAAGGGATGCTCTGTCAAAGTCCCTATTTTCTCTGAAAAAATGGAGAAAACATATTGATTTTTTATCGTATATGTTATACTTTCGAAAGTAATGTCGAAAAATTAAATGTTGTTCGTTTAATAAACTAGAATTGTGGGGGTACCATCATGGAAGAAACGATTTCCTTGAAGGAGATAGTTGAAGTTATTAAAAAGCGTTTGCTGTTAATTGTTGCATTCGTATTGGGGGCTGCTTTACTGGCGGCGGTTGTCAGTTACTTTATTTTGACGCCGACTTATGAGTCCAGTTCCCAGTTTATTGTGAATCAGAATCAACCGGAAGAGGCAATGGAATATGATTTAAATGATAGCATGTCGAATGTTGAAATTATCAATACATATAATGTTATTATCGGTAGTCCTGCCATTTTAGACGAGGTTATTGCGGAGCTTGGCTTGACGGAGACGGTGCCGGAGCTTGGAGATAAACTTAACGTATCTAGTGAAGAGGATTCGCAGGTTGTAACAGTCACAGCGACCGATGAAAACCCGGAAACAGCTGTAGAAATCGCGAATACAACGGTAGAAATCTTCCAAAATGAGATTCCGGATATTATGAATGTGGATAATGTTAGTATTCTATCAGAGGCTGAGTTAGGTCCGGATCCATCACCGGTTGCGCCGAATCCAGTGCTCAACATTGCGATTGCGATTGTCCTAGGTGGCATGATCGGTGTTGGCTTAGCCTTCTTGCTGGAATACTTGGATAACACGATTACGACAGAGGATGATATTGAAAAGCAGCTTGAATTAACGGTGCTTGGTGCGATTTCGCATATAAATGATTCCGAAGTCCGGAGTGATCATTTTACATTTCAGTCGGATCAATCGAAAAAGGGGAGATATGATGGCACGCAAAAAGAATCAATCTAAGTCGAATAAAGTAAGGCATCTGATTACGAAACTGAATCCGAAATCGCCAGTTTCCGAGCAATATCGCACTGTTCGGACAAATTTGCAGTTTGCGCAAGTCGACGATAATTTACAGTCGATGATTGTCACGTCATCCGGACCCGGAGAGGGAAAATCCATGACAACGGCAAATTTGGCGGTTGTGTATGCACAGCAGGGGAAGAAAATACTATTGATTGATGCCGATCTGCGTAAACCAACCGTTCATTATACCTTCCGTCTTGATAATTTAAGAGGACTCAGCAATATTTTAGTTGGGGAAAATTCCCTCCAGGAAACGGCTAATCGCTCGGATGTAGATAACTTGGATGTGATCTCTTGTGGTCCCATCCCCCCGAATCCGTCTGAGTTATTAGGTTCCCAGAAAATGCAAACTCTATTAAAAGAGGCGACGATGTCCTATGACTTGGTCATATTCGATACGCCCCCCGTGCTCGCGGTAACGGATGCACAAATTCTGGCAGATATGGTGGACGGATCCTTGCTGGTTATTCGAAGTAATTTTACGGAAATAGAAGAAGCGACAAAGGCAAAAGAAGCGCTGGAACCTGCGCATGCCAAATTGCTTGGCACTGTTTTGAATGACCGGGAGAAAAAAGCGTCTAATTATTATTACTACTATGGGGCGAATTAAATGTGAATGATACTCCTTGCTGCGGGCAAGGGTTTTTTGCGAAAACTTCTACATAGAACGGTTCAGATCGATAGACTTGAAAATAAGGTTAAATCCAAGGAAGTGAGCTGTATGATTGATATTCATTGCCATCTGTTACCCGGAATAGATGATGGTTCGAAATCCCTGCCCCAGACACTGAAAATGGCGGAGCAGGCCGTAGAAGAGGGGATTACGCATATTATCGCTACACCACATCACAAGGATGGAGCTTATACAAATACCGGCGAAGCTATCCAGGGGCAGTGGCATTTGTCAATGGAAAATTAAAGCATGAGCAAATCCCGCTCACCATCCTATCCGGGCAGGAGACACGTGTTTATGGTGATATGGTAGCAGATTTGAAGGCGGGCGACATTATGCCGCTTAACGTGACGAGTAATTATGTATTTGTAGAATTGCCGGATGATCACGTGCCACATTACTTTACCAAGCTCCAATTTGATATGCAAATTGCCGGATACCTGCCGATCATCGTGCATCCGGAGCGGAATAAAGAAATCAGGGCAAATCCCGATGTACTTTATCATCTTGTAGCAAATGGCGCATTGACTCAAGTCACTGCCGCAAGTGTTGCTGGAAAATACGGCAGGAAAGTACAGAAATTCACGAATCGACTTATTGATGCGAAGCTTACCCATTTCATTGCCTCAGACGCCCATGATCCGCATAATCGCACTTTTTACATGAAGGATGCGTACCACGTGGTACATAAGCAATTCGGTGCGGAAAAAGTTTTCCAACTCATGCAACATAGTGAAGCAGTGCTGGACGAACTAACAATTACGGTGGACCCACCAGGCCGAATAAAGGGACGGAAAGTGATCCGTGGCTAGGTTGGATAACTGTAAAAAAGATGTGAACTCTGATAAACTATCTAGTTACTAAGCTATCGGGATGAACTTAATTTAGAGAGGTGATTACCATGATCGATATTCATAGTCATATCCTGCCCGGTGTTGATGACGGGGCAAAGACGGAATCAGATAGTATTGCAATGGCAAAAGCCGCCATGGATGATGGCATTGATACCATCATCGCAACCCCGCATCATCGAAATGGGCAATTTGAAAACGATCGACAAATGATCCAAACCAATGTATCTATTTTAAATGACCTCTTTGCGAAAGAGGATATCCCGCTCACGGTGCTAGCCGGCCAAGAAGTACGGATGAATGGCGACATGATCGAAGACATTCGTAACGGAGAACTTCTTGCACTAAATGACACGAAGTATCTTTTTGTGGAATTCCCGTCCGACCATGTGCCTAGATACGCCAATCAATTATTGTTTGATATCCAAGTGGAAGGTTTTATTCCGGTTATTGTGCATCCAGAACGGAACCGCGAACTTCTCGAGCATCCGTCACGCCTGTATGATTTTGTGCGAAAAGGGGCACTTACACAAGTCACTGCCGGAAGTGTGGTTGGTAAATTTGGGAAAAGCATTCAGAAATATTCAGATCAACTGATTGAAGCGAACCAGACACATTTTATTGCATCGGATGCGCATAACACAACCACACGCGGATTCGTTATGAAAGATGCCTTTGAGCATGTGAAACATAATCATGGCAACGACTATGTTGCTATGTTTATGGAAAACAGCCAACTGTTAGTGGCCAACATGAACGTGAATCGAATGGAGCCTGAAGGAATTCGGAAAAAGAAATTTTTGGGATTATTTTAGAAAAGGTCAAGGGGCGCACTTTACACTCGTAGGAGGCTACTGCCTCCTACCGCCCGCTCGAGCAGGAGCGGCGTTCAAATGGGAGATTCAGCGCTCAAACCGGGAGGCAGCACCTCCAAATCGAGAGAGTCAGCGCTCAAAACGGGAGACAGCACCTCCCTAAGATACAAAAAGGGAAGTGAACATTAGAAGAACGAAAAGGGGCAATTCGTTATGATAAGCGTTTTACTCGTCGAGGATCAGCGCCTATTCGCGGAGGGGGTCCGTGCGTTAATAGAGCGTGTTGACGATATGGAGGTGGTTGGAACAGCAACAGATGGGAAGGAAGCTGTACAATTCATGAGTCAATCGGAGGCTGATGTTATCTTAATGGATATTTACATGCCTCGGGTTAATGGAATACTTGCGACCACGCATCTTAAAGATAATTATCCAGGTGTGAAAATTGTCTTATTGACCTCATTTGCGGATGAGGATTTAGTAGTGGCGGGAATGGTCTGGGGTGCAGATGGTTTTCTATCAAAAAAATTGGACGCCACTAGGTTGATTCAATCGATTCGTAACGCCTACGATGATCAGGTTGTCATATCCGGTGAAGCAGCACGTATATTGGCGAAAAAGATACAGGGATTTAAATATGGCAGAAAGCAGTTGCTCGAGCGGGAACTCGACAAACAGCATATTCACTTGGGCGAAAGGGAGCTTGATATTGCCTATCTCATCATGAAAGAAATGACCAATAAACATATTGCCCAACAGCTTTTCCTTAGTGAAGGTACGATAAAAAATTATATCAGTGACATTTACCATAAAGTCAATATACATAATCGAAAAGATGTTATCGCCTATTTACGTGGATTGCTTCCGTACAATGCGTGAGCGCCTCCTATTTATGACTGTCCAGATTTAAAATGTGACTAAATTTTGCAAAAGTCACTAGAAATATGACTGGGCATTTAGTATTATAATAGCTGTGTCCATTTTACTAACGCTATATAAACATTAGGAATAGGGCAAAGGTTAGCAAGAATGTAATAGTACAAAGACGAAACATCTCATCAGAAAATTGAAATGTATGTTATGATCAATATAATCCGAACAAGAAAGGAGATGCGCAGATGAATTATCGAAAGCGGCTGACTCTACTAATCATTCTCGATTCTATCATCGTCAGCACCGCTATATTTATCGCTTCCTGGATTGTGTACCCATTCACATATGAGTTGAACATGAGCGCCATTGTTATTAGCGCGGTAGCACTATTAATCTTTCATCATTTATTCGCGGCGCTATACAAGCTCTATAATAAGGTGTGGGCTTATGCGAGTGTGGGCGAATTAGTCTCGATTGTCCAAGCCGTTACTTTATCGGTCGTGGCTGCAGGAATTATCATGTACTTCGTCAATGACTTCGCATTATACAAGCGAGCGCTCATCGTAACCTGGATGCTACATATTATCCTTATTGGCGGATCGCGCTTTATGTGGCGCATTTACCGGGACAGATACATAACGAAAAGAACGAAACAAAAACGCACGCTCATCGTAGGTGCAGGCTCAGCTGGTGCCATGATCGCCCGGCAACTGAAAAATGAAAATAATGCCGACTTGCTCCCAGTCGCATTTGTCGACGATAGTGAACGCAAACAGAAAATGCAATTATATAATTTATCCGTCTTAGGAAAAGTCAAGGACATCCCGAAGATTGCCTTAAACATGAATATCGAGCATATTGTCATCGCCATTCCGTCCTTGCGTAATGGCGCACTTGAGAAAATTATCGGACAATGTAATAAAACAAAAGCCAAGGTGCAAATGATCCCGAAAATTGAAGATCTGATGACGGGGAAGGTATCTGTCAGCCACTTGAAAAATGTCGAAGTGGAAGATCTGCTCGGACGTGAACCAGTCGAACTCGATATTAATGCGATATCCGATTACGTTACAGGGACAACCGTCATGGTAACTGGTGCAGGCGGATCGATTGGCTCAGAAATAACAAGACAGCTCATGCGCTTCACACCGGCGAAAATCTTGCTCGTCGGCCACGGGGAATTCAGCATTTATACGATTCATATGGAACTGAAGCAAAAATATGGTGACACCGAAACCGACATTATTCCCATCATCGCTGATGTGCAGGATCACCAGCGAATTTTTGACATTGTAGACAGCCATCAGCCGGCGATTATTTACCATGCGGCAGCACATAAGCATGTTCCGTTAATGGAAGCCAATGCGCATGAAGCTGTGAAAAACAATATCATCGGTACGAAAAATGTCGCAGAAGCTGCGGATACATTCGGGATAAGCAAATTTGTGCTTGTATCGACAGACAAAGCTGTTAATCCGACAAATGTCATGGGCGCCACCAAACGCATCGCAGAAATGGTGGTTCAAGATCTGGCGAGCCGCAGCAAAACAAAATTCGTTGCGGTGAGATTTGGCAATGTGCTCGGCAGTCGCGGCAGTGTTATTCCGCTATTTAAAAAACAAATTGAAAAGGGCGGTCCGGTCACCGTAACCGATCCAAACATGACGCGCTATTTCATGACGATTCCGGAAGCATCTCGACTCGTTATCCAGGCAGGGACACTTGCCAAAGGCGGCGAAATCTTCGTTCTGGATATGGGCGAACCGGTCAAAATTGTTGACCTAGCCCGCAACCTTATTAAACTATCGGGCTACACAGAGAAAGAGATTCCGATCCAATTCGCAGGCATTCGTCCTGGCGAGAAATTGTATGAAGAACTCCTTGGAGAAGATGAAGTGCTGCCCGGTGAAGTTTATGAAAAAATTTATGTTGGACGGACGGTCGAGGTTGACCCGGGCGTGCTCGTTGACTTGATTGCGCAGTTTCATAATTACACGCAGGAAGATTTGAAAGATGCCTTGATGAAGATTGTTTATGCGGAACGGACCGCAATGGCTGTGCAGGGGTCGTAAATGCACAGGTAGATACATATTAGAATTTTAATGGAGGTTATACACGTGAAAACAGTGAAAAAGGCGATTATCCCGGCAGCTGGCTTGGGCACCAGATTTCTGCCAGTAACCAAAGCCATGCCGAAAGAAATGTTGCCCATTGTAGATAAGCCGACGATCCAATATATTGTGGAAGAAGCGATTGAATCCGGTATTGAGGATATTATTATTGTTACCGGGAAGGGGAAGCGTGCGATTGAGGACCATTTTGATCATAACGTCGAATTAGAAGAAACCCTTATGAAAAAAGAGAAGTACGATCTACTAGAAAAGGTGAATTACGCCTCTAACGTCGATCTTCACTTTATTCGGCAAAAAGAACCACAAGGACTCGGCCATGCTGTATGGTGTGCCCGTAAGTTTATTGGAGATGAACCATTTGCCGTATTACTAGGGGATGATATTGTCAAAGCGGAAACACCCGGGCTCCGCCAATTAATCGAGCAATATGAAGAAACCGAGAGTTCCGTTGTCGGTGTGCAACAAGTACCGAAAGAGGAAACCCATCGATATGGGATTGTCGATCCAAGTACGATGGAAGGCAGACGCTATCAAGTCAAAGACTTCGTGGAAAAGCCAAAACCGGGAACTGCTCCTTCTAATCTGGCAATCATGGGACGTTACGTGTTCACGCCGGAAATCTTCCATTATCTAGAAAAGCATCAAATCGGTGCAGGGGGCGAGATTCAGCTAACAGATGCGATTCAGCAATTGAATGACTTGCAAAAGGTCTATGCGTATGACTTTGAAGGCAAACGCTATGATGTTGGCGAGAAGTTAGGTTTCATTCGAACGAATTTGGAGTTTGCTTTGCAAAATGAGGAAATAGGGGAGCAAGTAGCAGAATTGGTTAATCAGTTGGCTGCGGAACAAAAGGTGAGAAGTTAAATCTATTAGGTTAAGGAGAGTCGTAATATGTACTTAAGAATGAAACGAATCATAGATATTGTACTCTCGTTACTTGGCCTGATTGTATTATCACCCGTTTTTCTGATTCTTATTATTGGTATAAAGCTTGATTCCAAAGGGCCGGTCTTATTCAAACAAAAAAGGGTTGGAATAAATAAAACGCACTTTAGTCTATTGAAATTCCGTACCATGAAGATTGATACACCCAAAGATACACCAACTCATTTATTAAAAGACCCAACTATATACATTACCAAAATGGGCAAATTCTTAAGAAAAACATCGCTTGATGAATTGCCCCAGATCCTGAATATTCTTTCCGGCCGCATGAGTATCATCGGCCCTAGACCGGCATTGTGGAATCAATATGATTTAATTGAAGAAAGAGACAAATACGGTGCGAATGATATATTACCAGGTCTAACTGGTTGGGCGCAGATTAAGGGAAGAGACGAACTTCCTATTGATGTGAAAGCTCAGCTGGATGGCGAATATGTGAAAAGTATCGGCTTCTGGTTCGATGTAAAATGCTTTATTGGAACATTTATTAGTGTCGTAAAAAGTGATGGTGTCGTCGAGGGTGGAACAGGAGCAAAGGGTGGCGAAGAAGCTGCAAGTGACAAGGAGACTGTATCAAAGTGAAATATATATTGATCACAGGCGTTAACAGTTATGTTGGCAATAGTTTGGAAGCGTGGCTGGCAAAGGATCCAGATAGCTATTCTATAGATAAAATTAGCTTGAGAGATGATGCTTGGAGAGAGATGGATTTTTCTCAGTATGATACAGTTGTTCATGTTGCTGGGATTGCTCATGTTTCTAAAGATACCAAGATGGAGGAAAAATATTATCAGATCAATCGTGACCTAACGATTGAAGTAGCAAAAAAGGCTAAAGCAGATGGTGTTACACAGTTCATTTTCATGAGCAGCATCATTGTGTATGGGGAAGCTGCAGGTAAAAATGGCGTTATTGATGAAAATACCATTCCTAAGCCTCGTGATTTTTACGGGAATAGTAAACTGCAGGCTGAAAAGGGAATTGATCCTTTAAGTGACGAGGCGTTTAAAGTGGTTATCATCAGGCCGCCAATGATATATGGCAAGGGATCGAAAGGTAATTATCCAAAACTAGCAAAAGCAGCCCAAAAGCTTCTGATCTTTCCTGATATTGATAATCAACGGAGTATGTTACATATTGATAATCTTTGTGAGTTCATGAGACTTATGATTGATAATGAGGAAAGCGGCTTGTTTTTTCCTCAGAACAAGGAGTATGTTAAAACGAGTGAAATGGTTAAATTGATTTCGGAAGTGCATGGAAAAAATATAAAACTTGTAAAACTATTTAATCCAGCGTTGCGTTTGATGTTGCAAAAGGTTGTTATTGTTAATAAGGTGTTTGGAAATTTGTTCTATGACAAAAAAATAAGTCAATATAAAGAAAGCTATCGAATAAGAGATTTAAAAAGTTCGATACAGTATACTGAAAGCAGGGAATAATGTTGAGTTCAAATAAAGTACTTATATTGGTCAATCATGATGTCGTCATATACAACTTCAGACTCGAATTAGTCGAACGTTTATTAAGTGAAGGCTATGAAGTTTATATATCTTCACCGTATGGTGAAAGAATCGATGATTTGGTCAAAATGGGATGTCATTATATAGAAGCAGATGTAAATAGGCATGGGTTGAATCTTCTTCAAGAATGGAAGCTTCTTAGGTATTATAAAAGGATTATGGAGGATAACAGACCGGATATCGTGCTGACTTATACAATCAAGCCAAATATATATGGTGGCATGGCAGCAAAAAGTTTAAAGATACCGTATATTGCAAACATTACAGGTCTAGGGACAGCTATGGAAAATGGAGGTTTAATTCAAAAAGTGTCGGTTGCCCTATATAAAATAGCTTTTAAAAATATTTCCAAAGTCTTTTTTCAGAACAAGGAAAATCAGCAATTTTTTATTGATCGCAATATAGCTATTAGGAAGCATGAAATAGTCCCAGGTTCAGGGGTTAATCTAAATCATTTTTCCTTATTAGAGTATCCGAAGAATTCGACAGTCGAATTCATTTTTATTTCAAGAGTCATGAAGGAAAAAGGTATCGATCAATATCTAAAAGCTGCCGAACATATTAGAAAAAAATATCCCTATACTCGTTTTCATATCTTGGGTTTTTGTGAAGAGAATTATAATGAAACATTAAAAAGGTTACATAACAATAACATTATTCAGTATCATGGGATGCAAAGGGATGTAAGAAAGTTTTTAGGCAAGTCACATTGCACTATTCATCCGACGTTCTATCCTGAAGGCATGTCCAATGTCTTGTTGGAAAGTACAGCAAGTGGGCGACCGATCATTACAACTGATCGTAGTGGTTGCAGGGAAATTGTTGACGATGGTGTGAACGGTTATATTGTTGAACAAGAAAATAGTAGTGATCTTATAGAGAAAATTGAGATATTTTTGAGTCATTCTCACAAGAAAATGGCAAAAATGGGTTTAGAAGGTAGAAGAAAAATGGAAAGAGAATTTGATCGTCAGATTGTCGTTAATGCTTATATGGAGGAAATACGGAAAATCACCAAATAGGAATGACACATAATAATAGTGAAATAATACACTGTGTTTCATTTTAGCAAATATTGGAGTGAAGTGAAAATTGTGAAAAAAATAGGGGCAAAAGCTAATATGTTTTTAAGGTCTTCCAAAGTCATTAATAGTATATATTATTATATAGGTACTTTGATTCTTAATATATTGAAATTATTCGTTAGAACTCAAGAGAATTTAATACTATTCGTAAGCTTTGGTGGCAAGTATTACAACGACAGTCCAAAGGCCATTTACGAAGCTATGATTAAAGATCAAAGATTTAAAAACTGTGAATTTGTCTGGGCGTTTAAAAATCCAAAAAACATTGATATTCCTGGCAATGCAAAACTTATAAAGAATGGTACTTTAGAATACTTTCTAATCTCTTTAAAAGCTCGGGTTTGGATATCAAATGCACCAATTGAGCGTAGACTTAATTATAAAGATAAGAATACATATTTTTTGTGTACATGGCATGGGACACCAATAAAAAAACTTGGTGAAGAGATTTCTAATTTGTATGAAAGGACCCAGTATGACGCCATCTCTGTTCAAGGTGAGTTTGATGTTAAGATATTTGAGCGAGCTTTTAATATGCAGGAGGGGAACCTTGTACGCAGTGGATTACCAAGAAATGATATATTATCTAGCGCTGATCGGACTAAACAAGTAGAAATTAAGGGAAAATTTAATATTCCACATGAAAAAAAAGTGATATTATATTGCCCTACTTATAGAGATTGGCAGGATAATTTCATGAGTAAAATAGTAGACTTTAAAAAGTGGAAAGATTTTTTAGGGGACAATTATGTAGTTCTATATAGGGCTCATTCAAAGGTGGTAAAATCGGATAATATAATTGCAAACTCAGATTTTGTTTACGATATGTCAAATTATCACGATCTGAATGATTTAATGATTGCCTCAGATATACTGGTATCTGACTATTCAAGTACATTTTTTGACTATTCTATTTTAGATAAGCCTATGTACTGTTACGCTTATGATTACGATGAATATGCCTCAAAGCGTGGTATTTACTTTGATATACGAAAAGAACTTCCAGGTGGTTCAATTTCAGAAGATGAATTGTTAGATTTGATACGAAATAAGCCTTATGAAGAAGTTATGCAAACAGTTAGAGCGTTCAGAGGCAAGTTCGTTGAATACTATGGAAATGGCTCAATTAAATTGCTGGATGAAATTCATAAAAAAATACATTGACTTTTATCCGATGGGTAAAATTGGAAAGAGTAGAGAAGGAGTTTAATGTATGCAGAATAATTTGTCATTACTAGTTCAAAAAATGCATGAAACAGGTGTGGCAAGAGTGGTTTCTAATTTGTCAATACACTTGTCGGATGAAATATATAATAAGAATATAATAGCTTATGATGCTAGTAAAATCGGTTATTCTTTTAAAGGGGAGATATTGGATCTACGTACAAAAGGCAACAGTGGTATATTTAGAAAGTTATTTAACTTTGCAAAGCGTATTTATTTAATTAAAAAAATTAAAAAAAACAAGCAGATAGATGTAACAGTAAGTTTTCAATTAAGTGCAGGTCTATTAAATATACTTACAAAAAAGAATGATAGAGTTATTTTATCTATTAGGAATTTTATTTTGAAAGATTCATCTAGATTTCAACGTTTCCTTTATAAAAATATAATTAAGTATGCTTATAACAAAGCGGATATGATTGTTCCTGTATCAGATGCAATAAAAAAAGATTTAATTGATAACTTTGGAATATCTGAAGGGAAATTAAAAGTCATTAATAATTTTTACGACATTAGTCATATTACTAAACTCGCAAATAAAACTATTGATAATGAATACAAGGAAATATTTAACCATCCAGTCATTATTACTGCCGGTAGACTAACAGAGCAAAAAGGTCAATGGCATCTGTTGTGGGCATTTAAAAAAGTTAAAAATGTGATTCCTGATATTAAATTAGTCATATTAGGAGAGGGTCACTTAGAAAAGTATTTAGAAAATTTATCAAAGGAATTAGGTGTTTATGAAGACGTACATTTTTTAGGATTTCAAAGTAATCCTTTTAAATATATTTCAGTTTCCGATATTTATGTATTTCCTTCATTATATGAGGGATTTCCTAATGCACTATGCGAAGCAATGGTTTGTGGCGTCCCGGTGATTTCGTCTGATTGTGAGTCTGGTCCAAGAGAAATTTTGTGCCCTGAACTAAGAATTGATCAACCTGAAATAAAAGGAATAAATTATGCTGACTATGGTATATTAGTACCGACTTGCGACGGAGAAATGTATAGAGCTAGCGACAAACTGTCTTATGAAGAGTCAATCTTAGCTGATTCGATAATTAATTTGTTTAAAGATGACGATTTATTGGTGCAATATAGAAGACTGTCAAAACAGAGACTAGAAGACTTTGATAAAGATAATATTATTAAAGAATGGGATACTGTGATTAATAGCAGTTACTGAGTTCTAAAATGATCCTTTAATTTTGAGGTTGTAGGGAGATTTCCATGAGTATAGTCCAGTCATATTTTTTATACTATTTTATAGTTATATTTACTGCAATTATAGTGTTTTTATCCGAAGGTATTAAAAAAAAGGTAAACTCAGTACGTTTATATAAAATTATTTTTTGGAGTGCTATCCTTTTACCAGTATTAGTATCAGGGTTCAGATATGGTATTGGAACTGACTTCTTAAGTTATGAAAGAATATACTTTGAATTAACTACTAGCAATATTATTGATAATGTTTTAAACACTAGATATGAATTAGGTTGGATAGCCTTAAATCATTTAGTGGAGCTAATATTTAATGATGTAAAGTATTTATTCATAGTTTCATCACTATTAATTTGGGTGTTAAATTTTAAAGCAATTTACGATAGTAAAAATAAAATAAGTATGAGTGTTGCTGCTTTAATATTGTTATGCACTCTATATAATCCAAGCTTTAATATGGTAAGGCAGTCTTTAGCGGCGGCTGTTTTAATGTTATCTGTCAAACCAACTATTGAAAAAAGACCTGTTAAATTTTTGTTAACTATCTTAATTGCAACTAGTTTTCACTATACTGCATCAATATTTTTGCCAGTTTACTTGATAGTTAACACTAGAATAAAAAATCTCGATTTTATTAAAAAGATTATCGCTGTCGTTGGTTTTACCTTATCAGTTATTTTGGCACCAAAATTACTACCGTTTATAGCCAGTTTTGAGACTTTCTCTTCCTATAATAATTACCATTTGGAATTTAATGATTTTGGTATTGGGAACATTATATTAAAATTACCTGTTATTATAATTATATTAGTTAACCTGAAGAAACTTAAAATTAATAACTCTATGTATAAACTAGTTATAATTTACTTTTTAAGCTTAATTTTGGAGTATTATGGTTATTTGGGAGAAAATATAAGCAGAATTGCTATTTATTATGAAATGATGCAAGTTTTTATTCTTTCTGCAATCGTAAAAGTTCAAAACGATAAGTATGGAAAGTTATTTTATAGTTTTTTAATTGTATTATATTTTATAGGGTGGTTCACCTATAATATTATTATTCTAAACTATCATCAGACGATTCCTTATATTTGGATTTAACCACATTCGCAATAGAAAGGACATAAAATGTCAAAAATAAAAAACACTTTAAAAAAGATAGGTGTTGTACGCTATATTTATTATAAGTACAACTTTTCAGATAAAAAATTTATAAAAAAATATTATAAGAAACGCGTAGGTAAAGAAGTGAATTTGAAGAACCCAACTGAATTTAGTGATAAATTACAGTGGTTGAAACTTTATTGGCACAATTCCTCGGCAAAGATATGTGCTGATAAATATGAAGTTCGAAATATGGTAGATAAAAAAATAGGTAGTGAATTTTTAAATGAGTTATATGATGTATATAATTCGGTAGAGGAAATTAACCTAAATAAACTACCTAACTCATTTATTTTAAAAGCAACACACAGTTCTGGTTATAATTTTGTTTGTAAGGATAAAAATGCAGTAGATTGGAAAGCACAATTTAAAGAATTAAGAAAGTGGTTTAAGGTTAATTATTTTTGGAATACTCGAGAGTGGGTTTATAAAAATATTAAACCTCGGATTATTTGTGAAAGATTTTTGTCTGAAGGAGAAGGAGAAACATCATTAACAGATTATAAAATATACTGTTTTAATGGGACTCCTAGGTATTGCCAGGTTATTAGAGATAGGGGATCTGAAGGAAGCGAAGGCACAATTGACTTTTTTGATACAGAATGGAACCATATGGAATTCACTGGATTGCAAAGACTCCCTCACTCTACTGTAACTATTCAGGAGCCGGATCGTTACGGGGAAATGTTGGAACTAGCTAAGAAACTGTCGCAAGAATTCCCTTTTGTTCGAGTTGATTTATATTATGTTAATGGAAAAATATATTTTGGAGAGCTTACATTCTTCCCCCAGAGTGGTTTTGGTACATTTGATCCTCCTGAATGGAATAGGAAAATAGGAGACTTGATTAGGCTTCCTGATAATCCTCGCTTAAAGGTTTGAAAAAGTTATGGTGATTACCGATTTAACAAATGCTATTAAATCCCCCTATATGATTATATGATTAAGTCAAAATATCACTTTGAATATTGATAGATGGAGGAAAAGGCTACATGAATTTTTCTGTAATTATACCCTTGTACAACAAGGAACGGTATGTGAAAAGAGCTATAAATTCAGTATTGGAGCAAACCCATCAAGAGTTTGAAATTATTGTCGTTGATGATGGATCAACAGATTCTAGTTATGAAAAAGCAAAAAGCGTAAAAGACTCAAGAATAAGGGTTTTTAGGAAAAAAAATAATGGGGTGTCATCAGCTAGAAACTATGGAATAAGGCAAGCGTCATACGAATATATTGGTTTTTTAGATGCTGATGATATGTGGAAACCATTATTTTTAGAGACTATTAATAGTCTCATAATGAAATATCCTAAAGCAGGAGCTTATGGTACCTTATATGAATTTGTTAATCAAAACGGGGAGGTTGTGCCTAGAAAAATGGCTGGTAGTCTTAATAAGAATAAGAGTGGAACAGTTAATTATTTTAAGGAGTCTTTAAATACTCCACTTTTATCTGCCTCATCAGTTGTTATTCCTAAGTATGCTTTTAAAGAACAAGGTGTATTTCCTGAAGGAATAGCAAGGGGAGAAGACTTGGATATGTGGCGTAGGATCGCACTACATTACGAGGTAGCATATGTAAATAAAATATGTGTAACTTATTTTTTAAATGTCTCTAATATGGCAACTAAAAAGAAAAGAGACTATAATTCTTCAACAATGAAATTTGTTGAAGAAATCCTTATTTCAGAAAAAAAAAACGGCCCTGTCTCTTTTGACTTTGAAGAGTATATGATAAGTAAAATTATAAATAAAGCAAGGTATTTAATAGAACAAAGCAATAATCAAGAAGCAAGAAAACTTTTATGGAAGTACAAATATACCAAATATAATAAGAAAAAATGGCTCAAAAATTATATATTAAGCTTTAGATCTATTTATATATTAAACCAGCATATAAAAAATAATAAAACAAGTTGATTATAACTATAACACCTATGAACTCGAGGATTGCATATGGGAAATATCTTTAAAAAACTAATAAAATCAAAATTTGTAAGAAATGTATTCATCATGGCTACCGGGACAGCTGGAGCTCAGGCTGTAACCATGGCTTTATCACCTATCATAACAAGGCTATACGGCCCGGAAGCATTTGGTATAATGGGAACATTTACTGCTTTGACACAGATCATTATCCCAGTTGCAGCATTGACTTATCCTATAGCAATTGTCTTACCGAAGAGTGATAAGAATGCAAAAGGTTTAATAAAATTATCTTTGTATATCACTTTAGCTATTGCAGCAATTACAACTGTAATCTTATTGTTTTTTAATGATAAGATCGTCAATGTTTTTCAGCTAGAGGAGATTGCTCCTTTCCTATATTTAATGCCATTGGTAATTATATTTGCTGGAATTATGCAAGTGTGCGAGCAATGGCTCATTCGGACAAACCAGTTTTCAATTAATGCAAAAGCGAGTTTTTTGCAATCATTAGTTACAAATGGAAGTAAAGCCGGAATTGGCCTAATTTATCCTACAGCCACTGTTTTAGTTGTTTTGCAAGCAATTGGCAACGGTATAAAAGCATTTATGATGATTATGTTTGCGAGAAAGACTGATTATAAGAATGAAATGGAACCACAGGAAGAAGAGTTTTCGTCTATAAAAGAACTTGCTAAAAAATACAGAGATTTTCCAACATATAGATCACCCCAAGTCCTTTTAGGGGCTTTTTCAGAAAGTTTACCTATCCTTCTACTAACGACTTTTTTTGGTCCAGCATCAGCTGGTTTTTATAGTATAGGGAGGACAGTATTAGGATTACCTTCAAGACTGATAGGACAGTCAATAGGAGATGTGTTTTACCCTCGTATATCTGAAGGAGCAAACAATGGGGAGGATATAAGCCGCTTAATAACAAAGGCTACATTATCACTTGGGGCTATAGGCGTTATCCCTTTTGGAGCTGTAATTATATTTGGCCCTTGGTTGTTTGAATTTGTATTTGGTTCAGGCTGGGATGTTGCAGGTGACTATGCAAGGTGGATTGCTCTTACATCTTTTGCAGTGTTTATGAACAAACCAAGTGTTAGGTCAATGCCTGTTTTGAATGCTCAGCGATTTCATTTGCTATATACTATAATACTTGTGGCTACTCGCTGTTTAGCTCTTGTGATAGGTTTCTATTTCTTTAATAGTGATATTGTAGCGGTAGGACTATTTGGTATATCAAGTCTAGTATTAAACATTTGTCTATTTATAATAACATTAAATATAAGTAATAGGTTTGCAAAGATAGAAAGATAAAAGCTAGAAGCTTTCTAAATTTACAAGTAAAAAAGAGTAATTACTATTTTGGTAAAGGTGATTCAATGCAAAAAAAAGTAATGATATATGCTTATACAAATTTTAATTTAGGTGATGATTTATTTATTAAGTTATTATGTGAAAGATATCCTAAGACACAATTTTTTCTTTATGCGCCCCGTGAATATAAACATAATTTTAAGTCGTTTAGGAATGTTTCTATCTACTCGAGTAACAATTTTTTTATGAGATTGCTTAATTATGGTTTGAGAAAGTTAAAGATAGATTTTTCTATTCGTAATATAATTGCTAGAAAATGTGATGCTATCGTACATGTCGGAGGCTCTATATTTATTCAGAAAGATAATTGGACTGGGATACCAAATTATAAACAAAAGATAAAAGGAAAACCATTTTATGTTTTAGGGTCAAATTTTGGGCCTTTTCAAAACCAGCAATTTTTTACTGAGCATTATGAACTTTTTAAGAAGTATACAGATATATGTTTTAGAGATAAGTACTCTTATGGATTATTTAAAGACTTACCTAATGTCCGTGTGGCAGACGATATAGTATTTCAATTAAATAGAAAACGGTCAGTTTCAATAAAAAAACATATTGTTATCTCAGTTATAAAACCTTCTTTTAGAAAAAACTTACATAACTATGATGAAATTTACTACCAAAAAATTAAGGATATAACTATATATTTCGTAAATATGGGATATCAGGTAACATTGATGTCATTTTGTGAGAAGGAAGGTGATCAGGAAGCGGTTGAAGAAATTCTCCAAAAACTACCTGAAGAGATTTTTGATAATGTTGCGAAATACTATTATAAATATAATATGGAGGAAGCATTGGATATAATCGCGTCATCTTCGTACGTAATAGCTACAAGGTTTCATTCTATGATACTGGGATGGGTATTTAATAAACCAGTATTTCCGGTTTCGTATAGTAAAAAGATGAATAATGTAATGAAAGATATTGGTTTTCAAGGCTCATATATCGACTTAAAAGAAATTAATTCTTTAAAGCCTATAGATGTATATGAATGTATGGAAACAAATTCTGTGGATGTATCTGTACAAGCAAAAAATTCAAAAAATCATTTTAAAAAGCTTGATGAGTATTTGCTAAATTCCACTAATATGGGAACAGGGGCTAAATCGATATAAAACCTAATATTGAGTATGATTGCATTTTGGTTATTTTTAAAGAGGGATTCGAAAACTACTAAATGGCTTACAGGCATTTGCTGATTGATATGTAGATTTGAAGTAGGGAGCAGGGGATATAGATGCTAAAAAAAGTGTTATGGACTGGCGGCTGGGATTCAACATTTAGGGTACTGGATTTAGTGTTAAATAAAAAAGTAAATATACAACCTTATTATATAATTGATGAAAATAGACCATCAACTTACATGGAATTTAAAACGATGGACCGTATCATTGATATGATAAAAGAAATGGATGAATCAGCTTCTTGTAGAATTATGGAACGGATCGATATTAGGAAAAAGGATATATCCGATAATTCCAACATAACAAAGTCCTATCGCAGACTAGCTGATAGATCACATTTGGGTGCCCAATATGACTGGCTTGCCCGATATACAAATTCATTAGGAATTAACGATCTAGAATTATGCGTTCATACTGATGATACAGTAGAAGGATTTATAAAAAATGATGTTGATCTTGTTGATAACAATAATGATAGATTTTATAAACTCAAGGAATATCTGAGTGACCAAGACTTGGGTATATTTTCCTATTATCATTTTCCGCTATTAGATATGACTAAACTTGATATGCAGGAACAGGCCAGTATTAGCGGATTTAAACAGATCATGGAAGAAACGTGGTTTTGCCACTCTCCAATATACGATCAACCTTGTGGAATGTGTAACCCTTGTAAATACACAAGAGAGGAAGGATTGGGGAGAAGAGTTCCTACCCCAACGTTACGGATGAAAATAAAAGGCAACTGGAATAGATTGAAAAAACGATTAAAGTAATTGTTGTCTTTTTTGTTGATAAGTGCAGGGAAGGCGATCCATAGTAAAGGATCTAATAGATGAATAGTTACAAGGAGTGATCCAAATGCACAAAATAGCAGTAGCCGGCACAGGTTATGTAGGCCTAGTAACCGGGGTGACAGCCGCGGAGATGGGACATCAAGTAACCTGTGTTGATATAGACGAAGAAAAAGTAAACGTAATGAAATCTGGTGTTTCTCCTATTTTTGAAAAAGGGCTGGAAGAATTAATGCAGAAAAATTATGCTGCGGGGAGATTGGACTATACGACAGACTATGAATCAGCTTACAAGGGTGCAGACGCTATTTTTATAGGCGTTGGTACACCAGAACAAGCAGACGGTTCGGCAAATCTATCTTACATAGCGACCGTTGCAAGACAAATTGCGGAATCGGTGGAAAATGATTGTCTTATCGTTGTGAAGTCTACCGTACCAATTGGAACCAATGATAAGGTGGAACAGTTTATCCAGGACTTCCTGGTTAACGATGTAAACGTGGAGGTAGCTTCAAACCCAGAGTTTTTGGCTCAAGGGTCAGCTGTACATGATACATTGTATGCAGCCAGAATCATTATTGGTACAGAAAGCAAGTGGGCAGAGGAACGCCTGATGAATATCTATGAACCTTTCAACTTGCCGATTGTATCTGTTAATAGAAGGTCGGCTGAAATGATTAAGTATGCATCTAACGACTTCCTTGCACTGAAAATCTCCTACATGAATGATCTTGCTAATCTTTCCGAATTAGTTGGCGCGGATATTCAGGATGTTGCAAGAGGAATGAGCTTTGATGACCGTATTGGAAGCAAATTTTTAAATGCAGGTATTGGCTTTGGTGGATCATGTTTTCCGAAAGATACCAAAGCATTAGAGAATATTGCTAGACAGAACGGCTATGAGCTTAAAACAGTGAAGGCTGCTATTGATGTAAATAAAGAACAAAAGACTAGGTTATATCAAAAAGCCAGCAAGCGACTCATTACATTTAGCGGGCTGAAGGTAGCTGTACTCGGGTTAACATTTAAACCAGGAACGGATGATTTAAGAGAAGCACCTTCATTAGAGAATATTCCATTGCTGTTGGAGAAAGGCGCTGACATTTATGCGTATGATCCTGTAGGTGCGGATAACTTTGCTAAGTTCTATCCGGAGGGCAGAAATGGCAATGGAACGATCACCTATGTCTCTAACGTGGAACAGGCACTGCAGGATGCTAATGTATGCTTTGTATTCACAGAGTGGGGAGAGATCAAAGCAGTAACTCCTGAGATGTATAAAGATTTAATGCGAACTCCGTTGGTATATGACGGAAGAAATATTCATGAAGTATCCAAGATGGAAGAGGCAGGCGTGGAATATCACTCTGTCGGAAGAGAATCTACAAGTGTAGCAAGCAGGAAGGTGTCAAAGCAGAATGAATATCAAAACTCCTGATTCAAGTAAAACGTATCTTGTAACCGGTGCGGCCGGATTTATTGGATCTTTTCTAGCCAAACGGTTACTCGACCGGAATTGTCGGGTGGTAGGTCTTGATAATGTCAATGACTACTATGATGTGAGACTGAAAGAAACGCGACTGGAACAACTTACGCCTTACGATAATTTTACATTTATTAAAGCGGATATTGCGGAGAAAGATGGGCTTATGGAAGTTTTTGAGGAATATAAGCCAGATGTTGTGGTGAATCTTGCAGCACAAGCAGGCGTGCGGTATTCTATTGAAAATCCGGATGCCTATATCCAAAGTAATTTGATTGGCTTCTATAATATCCTGGAAGCATGCAGGCATTATCCGGTCGATCATCTTATCTATGCTTCGTCCAGTTCCGTATATGGAGCGAATAAAAAAGTGCCTTTTGAAGAGACAGATTTTGTCGATAACCCGGTGTCGCTATATGCATCGACGAAGAAGTCGAATGAATTGATGGCTCATACGTATAGTCATTTATATAAGATTCCAGCGACTGGGCTTCGTTTCTTTACGGTGTATGGGCCGATGGGACGTCCGGATATGGCGTATTTCGGTTTTACGGATAAATATTTTACTGGGGAGCCGATTAAGATATTTAATAATGGGGATTTTGAGAATGACTTGTATCGGGATTTTACCTATATAGATGATATTATTACTGGTATTGAGCGACTGGTAAGTGTTCCGCCGAATGGAGAGGATGGCGTGGCTCACAAGGTGTTTAATATTGGCAACAATAGCCCAGAGCGGTTAATGACCTTTATCGGAGCCCTGGAACAGGCCTTGAGTAAGGCGCTGGGTAAGGAAGTAGAGTTTAAGAAAGAATTTGAGCCGATTAAGCCAGGAGATGTGCCGGCTACATATGCGTCTACGACGCTGTTGCAGGAAGCTGTTGGGTTTAAGCCGGAGACTTCGATTGAGGAAGGGTTGGAGAGATTTGCTGAGTGGTATGTGGGGTATTATGGGGTGAAGTGAATTTAAGGGATCGTGAGATCCTTATTCCTCGTTCAGAAAATAGTCTTTTAAAAGTTCTTTAAAAATTAGCAGGAATTGACTCAGTTTATGTTGAATAAAGAAGAAATGGAGCATTATTTTGTTTTTAGATTGGAGTGATTAAAAATGTCATAAGAAGAGACCATAATTCAGCGTCGGACAAGGTAATAAAGCATCCAGATAAAGCCAAAGAGACTGGTGCATTAAACCAGACTCAAACACCCTGAAGTATGTTTGATGCTGAATGTATTAGAGAAGGAATATAGTAAATTTACTTACAGACTATATATTTTTATTCAATTTGGTTAGATTATTTGTTTAGTTCAATAAAAAATAAATTATGTCTTCAAATAAGGAGAAATAATCAATGTATATTCCTATTATGAAAAACAGACAAGAAGAAATGAGGGTTTTAAATAAAATGAATCCCTATTTTAATGATTCAATAATTCCATTAATAGAAATTTTTAAAGATGAGCATGAAGATAGATTTAAAAAAGATCCTATTACTGGAGATATTCTTTACGAATTAAAACCGAATAACAAAATAAGAACTAAAATCAAGCTTCCACCAGAAGATAAAGATATTATAACCTTACAGTTTATTCAAGAAAAAATTAATAATAAATATGCCTTCATAGATTTTTTTAGATTTACTATAGATGAGTATGACAGAAAAAAATTAGATTATAATAATATTAAGTTATCTCTACAGCTAAGCAGAGATTTCTCTTCTTATAGAAGTCGGTTATTAGATTTGGGAAACTATAATAATTTAATACCTGTCATTTCTATCAAAAGTGGGCTTGAAATTAGTGAGTTTGATTTAGATAATTTAATATCCGAATTGCGTAATAGTAACTCCTCAATATGTCTTAGAGTAACAGTAGATTGTTTTGACGAATACAATGATTTCATTGAAGATAACCTTACTGAAAATGATTTCATTATGTTAGATTTAAGAAGTAAAAGCCACGATTCCAAACAACTAGAATTGGAAGAATTCCAAGATTTAAATACGGGCGCAGTCAAAGTTTTACTTAACTCACCTCGACCAGTGGATAAACGAAATAAGGATTT
Organism: Virgibacillus sp. NKC19-3; assembly: GCF_019837165.1. Classification (NCBI taxonomy): domain Bacteria; kingdom Bacillati; phylum Bacillota; class Bacilli; order Caryophanales; family Bacillaceae; genus Virgibacillus; species Virgibacillus saliphilus. Next base: position 3,425,724 of record NZ_JAGYHC010000001.1, on the reverse strand, counting down.
TGATAATCTCGTATTTACTAAAATAATCAATAATGATGTGGCTACTGCATATCTCGATTATGAATTAAATGGGTTTGGAGATTTCGGTGGATTGAAAGATGATTTGCCCCAATCCTCTGGTAGTAATGGTACCGGGTCTGCCTTAGGATTAATTTTTTCAAAAGAACGTAATGCTTTTTTCTCAGTTGTAAATACAGATACAAGTATGGGGGTAAGGGGTTATAAATATGTGGCAGAGAATATCTTGAATCACAAACATATTTTAGATATTGACAACGATTGTCCAGCAATTGAAAGAATTAACCATATGAAAGGCACATTCGGAAGTTGGAAAGACTGGAACAATATAAATTTAACCCGATATATTCATCAGCAAGCGACAAAATAGTATACCTTAAAGGTATACTATTTTTGGAGATAACGGGTTTTTGTAAAACCATTGATAATCGATTTCTAATATTTCAGATCTGTGATTCATCAAAAAACTCCATTTATCTTGAAACTTATTTTTGAGACATTCCTTAAATAACTTGTTAATTTCCCTTGATGTTTTTTTAGCAATTATCCAATCAATCATACTATTTTTCTTTTCTAGATAGGTACAATTGAAAAAGATACTTAAATCTTTCTTTGTTAACGCGGATAATTGATAATAAGGTGATATTAACCCCGATTTAAGTGCATTTCTCCTTTTTTTGAAAATGTATTTACCAGTATTAGTAATATAATATGTATAGGTTCCACACTCATCAGGTAAGTAAGGCAGCATTCTAGAATAATTATTCACTGAACAAATTAAAAATACTTCATCGAATACCCTTAAATAATCATACATTTGTTGAGATAAACGTGTTGGAGTATCTAACTCTGTTTTTATTTCAAAGGCGATACTTTTCCCGTTTATTTTACATAAATCTATTCTGCTGCTGCCTACTTTTAATTCAAAGATAGATACATGATTATTCGATTTAAACAAAACATTATTTAAAAATGTAGATTTAATAGCTGTTTCGTTTGGATAATGAAGTAAAATGAAATTATTAATAAATTCTCGAGGACTTAAATCAGTCTCATTAAAATCATTTAAAAACTTCTGATCAAATTGTTCAAACATCTCATTTTCAATAGTTGCATTACTAAAAGAAGTCGAATATTTATTAGATAAAAATTTCCCTATTTCAAAATACTCACCCTTCTTATCCACATTCAACATTCCTCCACCCCCTTTTTAAAATATTATATACCTTAAATTATAGTTAGTCCAATCTTTTAAAATTGACCTTTGAGGTTAATTTATGATAGTGTATCTATAGTTATACTTGTGAAAGGGGGTAGAAAATGAAGATCTCTTATTCCAAAAAGAAATTAGAAAGAATTCTAACCAATGAACGATTAATAAAAAAGCACTACACTCCTTATTATCAAAAATTACAAAATAGATTATCTGAATTAAGAGCAGCAAATAACTTAGCTGAAATCCCGCATATTCCCCCACCACGTAGGCATAAACTAGTAGGGAACTACGAAAATTGCTGGGGAATTGATGTTGCAAAAAATGTCCGTATTGTCCTTAAACCTAATCATGAAAATACTAAAATTGATGCAGCAATTATAAATCATGTTGAAATAATAAAAATTGAAGATTATCATTAAGAAAGGAGGAACATTTTTGAGTAAAGAATTTATTGTACCTACAGGCTCGATCATTAAAGAATATCTTGATGAATTAGGAATGAGTCAAAAAGAATGTGCTAAAAGAATAGGTTCTAGCGAAAAACATTTCTCTAATATAATAAGTGGTAAAAGTAGGCTAACTGAAGACGTTGCCATAAAGTTAGAAAATGTCATTCAAGATGCCCCTGCTTCTTATTGGTTAAATTATGAAATTAAGTATAGAGAATTCAAAAAAAGAGAAGAAGCTAAATTAGAAACTTATACTAATGATCAATTGGAAAAACTGTCAAAGCGATTTAATTTTAATGCCATTTTTAATGGTTTAGATTGGAGTTTATCCAAGCAAGCAGATGAAATGCTAAAACTTTTAAGAATAAGTGATTTTGAACAATTTGAAGCAGTTTACTCCGATCTTAGCATAGACTTTATGGAAGATGGAGGAGAAAAAGAAGCAATTGCTATTTGGCTTAATTTAGCTAGAGAAGAAGTGGAGATACAAAATAAGGATATAGATGAAATTAGTTACAATAAAGAAAAATTGATGAAATCTCTGTCTAAATTTAAAAAAATTGCTCTAGATAGTGATTATGAAAGTTCAATAAAAAGCGCGAGAAAATTGCTTAATAGGCTGGGTGTATATCTGGTTTTCTGTGATGCTATAACAAATAGTAAAGTTAGAGGGGCTTTAACAACTTACAGAAAACATCCAGCAATTTTCTTAAGTGGGAGATTTAAAACTCACGACCACGTGTGGTTTGCTTTAATGCATGAAATTGGCCACCTCCTATATCATTATATAACAACTGATACACCAATAATTAGCTTTGAGGATGAATTAGAATTAAAGGAAATTTCTACTAAAGAAGGAGAAGCAAATGAATTCGCGCGTGATTTCTTTATCGACATTGAAGATTATAAAAAATTTATTGAACACCAAAAATTTGATAGAATGAATATCGAGAAATTTGCTGAGACACAACAGATATTACCTGGTATAGTCGTTGCAAGGCTTCAACGAGATGGCTATTTAATGTATGATCAATTAAACTTCTTAAAAACTTAAAGTATACGATTGATTTACTATCTATATAAAAAAGACTAGGACAATACTCAGTAAATGATTAAAAAAGTGGCCCTATCGTTCAATTTGCGGGGATGAGGGTGCCACTTTTTCGTTTTATAAACAAAAATACTTATAGCTATCCGCAATCGGTGAGGAAGCCGCTTGCGCATTCGGCTCAGTTTAATCATAATAGAGGGACATGTATCATATGTCCCCAATAGATTGGAAATAATCACTCCAGCCCAATACTAAGCCATAGTAGGCATCTTGGCGTTGTCTAGTTATTCTTTAATAAGAGCGGTAAAGACCATGTCATTATTGGTAAGATTTAGTGGCAGTAACCATCATCAATCTTCCTAAGTGTAATAATCTCATTAATATCCCCAATCTCTAATGCACCAGCAATTTTTTCAATATGCTCCAGCTGAACTCGTTGTCTTTTGCCACTCGCCAGTTCACTGAGAGTAGCCCGGCGAATGCCGGTTAACAAATGCAGCTGGTTTATGCTTAAGTTATATCGGTTTAGTAACTCATTTAACAGAATCTCTACTTTTACCAAGTTTTTTCCTCATTTCAATATTAAAGGTTGACTGTACTTATAAGCGTACTATATAATATAACCAATAATTGTACGCCTATAAGTACGAATTTTGTATTACCACAAAAAATATTGAGAGAGATGATCCTATGGAAAAACAGGAATCTACTATGCAAATCCTGTTAGAAGAATTAAACACATCCTTAATTTTAACCGATATGAAAAGTCGGATCGTTCAGACCATGTGCAATTTGATCGATGACGAGGTGTATACCAAGAGTGATGCTGTTTATGCGTTGCTGGAAGTAGTGGCATTGATCGAATTGGAAGAGAAGAAGGTTAAACCAAATGACTTAACTGGTGCAGGGGGAAGGGAAGTTCATTAGAGGGCCACCTGTTTTATTGTGATATGAAGTTCCCGCAGTGTTATTGATCAAGGAGTCTATTAACTGCTAAAAAGTAACTACGGGGGATTAAGATAAATGACATTCAAAGATTTATTTTTAAATAGGAACGTTGAGGTAGAGGTTGATTTGCAACCATACGGTGAATTATATGTCATTAATGGTACCAGCATTCAATACTGAATAAAGACAAGAGACAACACCGCCTTGACTATGTTTTAGAGCCACCTCCTATATAATGTACTTGCACTACAGTGTGCAAATGTATTATATAGGAGGTTTTAAGTGATTAAGCCTAAAAGAGACAAAAGATTAGAATGGAAGAGCGGTATGATGCCTGAAAATGTAAACGTCAAATAATCCTCATCTGAGTACAGGTAGGGATTATTTGATGCTTACTACATTATTCGAAAAGATTTGACCTTTGCAAAAAACTCCACGGGTATTAGGGTAATACTTCTTTCATTTGAGTGATTAAAGTATTAAGGTTATTGCTGTTGCATAATTTTCTGCTTTTAGTCATCCTTCTTTTTTTCTAACAACTCCATAATTAATCCATAATAGATTCTTTCTAAGGTAATTCTTTGGTCGAAGTCTTCTGCGAATTCAGTTGTCTTCTCTAATAAGTCAATAATTCCCATGGTTTTATTCACAAGATTATCATCGTAATAAGTTTTGAAGCTTTTCTTTGTTTCTGGGCTTAGGTCCTTTTCATTAAGAATTTTTTCAAATAATATATATACTTGATTAGAATCAAGAACTTTGATTTCTTGTATTGCCTTTATCATACCAAGTGTTTCCTTAAATTTATTATCTAGTTGCTCTATCTCTTTCATTTTAGAGAACATTGTCTCAACCCTGGATGTATGACGAACATTTACTAATGCATCACTTATATTAGGGATCATACCAAATTGATTAGTATGATTTTCGTTTACAATCTTATATCTTAATTCAAAAGTAAAAGCCTTTTCTTTGATTTCACTATTTGATATAAATAAACCAACGTATAAATTGCCTAAACCATCTATATTAATCGATTCTTCATTTTGGAAAATTAGTCTAAGCTCTGAATCACTTAATTGCGCGTTTTCAAGTTTAAAAACAGTACCTTGTTTTTTTGCGTACTGATGAAGGTAAATAATCGCTAGGTAAATGACTACATTATTATCATAATTCTTATAAAGGCTAGAGGTCATCGCTCTTATCTTCCAAGTATTATTACTATCCTGTATTAATCTATATTGCTTTAAAATATCAGGATGTTTATTTAGCATTTCATCAATATTTTCTCTAACTAAGTCTCTAAAATCCTTTTCTAAACAATACATAACATAGTCGTATAATTTAAAATTAGACTTCAAAAAATCCTTAGTAAATTCGTATATCCCGGTAGCTGTGGTCTTTTCTTGTCCTTCTTCTAATAAAAAAGAGAGGATAATCTGTTTTTTATCCGAAAATCCTTGATACTCTAGATTATCAAACTTCTCAACAATATCTAGTTTTTGCGCGTCAATAAATTCATACGCTTCAAGTAATTCTGCTACCCCCTTAAGGATTATTTTATCTGTCAAATCACCGACTTTAGCCAAGGGTAACTCTTTATCAATTTCCAAGTCTATCGTATTACCTTCTCCTTGGGTTTTAAGTAGGTGTTTTAAATCATCAATTTTTACAAAATCATACCCTTTATAAACTGTGTTAGTTTTATATTGTAACCGTCAAGTTAAATTGAACACTTTTTGCTCATTAATTTTGAACAGTTTTGTTATCAAATATTGAGCTTCTGTGTTTTAATCTATAGCTGTCGCCTCCTAATTGAATTACCTCAGCTCGATGAATGATTCTATCTAATATTGCTGCGGTAATCGCTGGATCTCCTAACAATTCACCCCAATCACTAGGGCCTTTATTTGATGTTAATATTATCGATGATTGATTGTATAAATCGTTTACCAGATGAAAGAAAAGGTTCGCTTCTCGTTGGTCCATTGCCATAAACATAAGATCATCTATAATTACCAAGTTAGAGTTTCGAATCCTTTTTAGTCGTATCTGGGATTTACGCGTTATTTCTTCTGTCTTCAGTACATGGATTAGTTCTCCCATGGATATGAATGTAACTTTATATCCTTCGTGAATTGCTTTTATTCCTAGGCCGATGGCTAGGTGGGTTTTGCCGACGCCAGTTGGTCCTAAAAGAATTAGATTGTAAAGTTGATCTAACCATGTTAAATCAGTTAGTTGATGGAATTGTATTTTCTTTAAAGACGGTTGTTCGCGTAATGAAAATTCATCTAATGTCTTATAGGTAGGGAATGTAGCCCATTTCAAGCGTTTTTCAATTACCCTTTCTTTCCGCCTTTTCTGTTCATAAGACATTATATCTAATAGAAATTGCGTATACGATTGGGCCTGAGTTTCCGCCTTCTTTATCAGCTCCGGTAAGTGTTCGGACGTTTCAACGAATCGTAACGTCCGAAGGATTGCTTCTAGCTCCTTATACGAACTCATGAAGAATCACCTCCCTCCATGATTTCCATGTATACGGATAACTCTCTTGTGGGAGGCTTTACATCTAATAAATGCGATGATTCGTGATGTAATGCTTGTATTTTGCTCACTGGTTTGGGCATTTCGACTGGTCTCTGGGCTATTAAATGATTTACCATGTCATGAAATTCCGACGCGCTATAAAACTTTTGTTCAACACACAATGGGAGTGCTTGGTTTATATAATCCCATGGGAACCTTTCCCACAGCTCATTTATTAGCTGGAGTTGATCTCGTACGTATCTTGGATATTGACTTTTTATCTCTTTTAAATAGTGTAGAGCTAATGATTTATCTTCAAATTTATCAGCCGTACTTTCGATGTATGCGGGTATACCTTTTGAACGATCCCTTTTATGAGCACGTTCTTGAATTAATGCTCCTTTTTGATTTGAAATCTCATGTACGCCAATTATTTCTCCTGTTTCGGAGTCAATTATACGTAGTGTGTTTTCTTGAATTCGTAATTGAACATCCTTACCGAAATTGCTATACGTACCTAACGGTACAGAGTACCGATTAGCTTTGTATAAAATAGTATTGTCCTTTCGCACAACCCTTGTTATACTTGAATCTGAGTTTAAATATGTTTGCTTATCATTGGCTGGTACCGAGATAAGCTGCCTGACTGGTCGTAGATACTGTTTTTCCTCTTGGAAAACTTCGACCGGTCTTTTCTTTGTGGTATTGTGCATCTTACCGTTTCCCCTGCGCTCAAGCCATAACCTTCCTTGTTCATTCCAGTCATCTAAATTCGTAAACAGACGGTGCTTTGCAAAGTTTTTCTTAATAAATCCAATCACATTTTCAATCTTTCCTTTGCTTTCAGGGTCAAAACCTCGACAAGCATAAACCTGAAATCTCTCGTCATTACGATAGGACTCAAATTGCTTTGTATAGATAATATCCCCATTGTTCTCACTTACGATAATAATGTTATCCTGGTCATAAACCATCTCCTTCGGTTTTCCGCCAAATGCACGGAATGCATTTTCATGTGCATTTATAAGATCTCTTGTAGTAAAAGGGTGATTCAACCATTCCATGTATTTATATCTGGAATGAGAAAGGACAAACGCAACTACATAGAGTTTAACGGATTGACCTTGAGCATTTTTTTGCCAACATTGGCCAAAGTCTACTTGTGCTTGAAAACCCATTGGTAAATCCGGAATAGCTTCATATACTCGCTTACTAGTTGTTTTAGGAATATTGTATTCTTTACGTATTTCTCCTACATGACGACGAACTGTACTTTCACCAACTTTCAGTCCAGAAATTCTTTCATCTAGCCAATCAGATACTTGAGCTGATGATAAATCTGGGTGCTCTCTTAACCACTTTAATATTTCTTTTTCATATTTATCTAATTTACGTGTTCTTTTCTTCGTAGAAGCCATCCATACAGCCATTTCTGCTGGATCCCTTTTTAAATAACTATTTACGGTTCCCCTAGCAATCCCTAATTTTTTAGCTATCTTACTCTTTGAAAAACCTAATTCTCGTAACTGGTGAACCTGACTATACATTTTCCACTTTTCCACCTTTTGTTCCCCCAATGATGATAAATTTAACTAATCTATCATACTATGGAAGGTTAAGATACTGGGCAAAAAGTGTTCAATCTTATTGAGCAATAATTGACTATTTTAGTTTAGCAGTTACATTATATAAGTGATTATACAAAGAACCAACTCCTCGCTAAGGTATTTTATTATACTATAGCAGGCTATCGTATTATTTTGTATTATTTTGTTTTCTTAAAACTTAATAGATTGAAATAATGACATTTTTTATTATTTCAAAGAAGTGCTATCGCATTATTTCGGGTACAGTTTTATACTGTTAGTAATACGAATATCCTTTATCCGCAACTGCTGAATGAGAAGGTGAAATCAGAGGTGTTAACAACATAAACTTGTGCAAAACTAATTACTAGATTTATTGTTGTATTAAGCTATCACAAAAACATATGATTGTATACTTCCCTCATAGTAGGGAGGGTATTATATATGTATTTGTTAAGTGAGCGTCTTAAAGATCTACGTGATGAACTTCAGCTAGATCAAAAAGAAATGGGTGAAAAAGTAAACCTTTCTTCGAGTGCGTATGGATATTATGAACAAGGGCGAAATGAACCTTCGTTGGAAACTTTAATGAACATAGCGAAAATCTTTAATGTATCTACAGATTATTTACTTGGATTAAGTCATACACGTGAAAACCCCGTATATTATTCGGTGTCTGATACAATCAATTTGTCTAATGCAGAAATGGACACATTACAAAAGTTGAAGGATACAGGATTATTGGAAGAATTAAGTGAAGATCCATCAAATAACGTTGATAGACTTCATCGATATTGGCAATTTATTAAACATGAGCGAAGTAAAGGATAATTTAGCCATTATCTGTCACAATAGAACCGCTACTTTAGGATAGGATCCATTTAGAGATTCTTTTATAATGCTCTCAATTAATTTAGATATATTAAGCTGATTGAAAACAGGTTGTCTTGATTCATGAAAATGAATAGCCCCCTTGTAAGTAGTTAACTCAACTATTTACAGGGGGGTTCACTTGTTTAGTTCCGATTTTATAAACTTCCAATACCTAATAAGGCGCTCAATATTTTCATTTGGTTCCTCGCTTAGTTCATCAAGTAATTAGTCTCTTTCATTTTCCGTATTACTGCTATTTCAGCTTCATTTAAGGACAGATCCTCTGAAATAGTTAACTCCATAGGATGGGGGTCGGATTATCAATTATTCCAAATAAATAATCTGCAGAGATATCAAATGTAGCGGCTACTTTTTGAATGGTTTCTAAAGATGGCTCATTTCTTCCTTGTTCATAATAACCATACCCGCTAGTAGATACGTTTAATACTTGTGCCATTTCTTCTTGTTTGTAGCCGCTTTCTATACGAACATCTTTTAGTCTTTCTCTAAAAATCTCCATATTGATTCTCCTTGTACCCCTTCTACTAAAAATTATACAATAAGAAGTTGGAAAATCGCCTAATAACAATAAAATGTTGTAAAATATATTGACATACAACAATTAGTTGTTTATAATGAGTGAAAATAGATAGGGAAGGGGGAAGGGGGAAGGGGGAGGGAAAAACTAAAAATCAAATAACGTTTTAGCAATAATAGAGGTAAGAGAAGAAGTGTATGGATGTGTATTTTTAATTATTTTGAAAGCGATTTCAATATAATTTCATGGAATTTATAGACTGAAGTGATTCCCAACTTTTTACTGGAAATTCGGCTTGAAAGAGGTGGTGATTTTCTGTTCTGTTTTTTATTCTTTTTGCAAAGAAGAGCATGACAATTAAGTCTAAAAACTTTTTAGGAATCTATTTTATATAAAGGGAGGGCTAATATGAGGAAAAAACGATTTTTTCTTGTCCTGTTTACAGCATTAGTAATATTTGGTTGTAGTAACAGTGATGTTACAAATACAGCAGATGAAAACACTAATGATGACAATACTTTAACAATTGCTCAGGGTGCTGACTTACAATCCTTTGACACTGGAGATAATAGACATACTCCTTCAGATGTCATTTTAAGAAACATGTTTAATCGTTTATTTAAACGTGATAATCCAGAGAGTATGGAAATAGTTCCGGAGTTAGTTGAAGATTACGAAATGGTTAATGAAAACACATGGTATTTTAAGTTAAAAGAGGGAGTTACATTCCATAACGGTGATCCACTTACAGCTGAAGATGTAGAGTTTACTCTTAATAGAGTAGCAAAAGATGATGAGGTATCAGAAAACGTATATTTTGGACCAGTGATCGATGATGTAAATGTAATTGATGAATTAGAATTTGAAATTAAGACTAATGGACCTTCGCCAACATTGCTTACTTTATTATCAAAAAGTGGAAGCGACATTTTACCTAAAAGTTATATAGAAGAAGTTGGTTGGGAGGAATTTGGCGAAAATCCTGTTGGTTCTGGTCCATATAAATACGTAAATTGGATAAAAGATGACCGTGTTGTGTTAGAAGAGAACGAAGAATACTTCGGTGGAGATATAACTTGGAATGAAGTTGTCATACGTTCCATTCCTGAAAGCTCCACCAGAGTTTCCGAGTTATTAGCTGGTGGTGTAGATATGATTATGAATGTTCCTCCAAGTGAATGGGATAGAGTTAATGATGATGAAGATTTGACTATTATTAAATCTCCCACTTCAAGGGTAATGACACTTATTGCTCGCACAGGAGAAAATTATATTACAAGCGATCCAAAGGTACGTGAAGCCATTGACTTAGCTATTAACAAGGAAGTATTAACAAATCAAATACTTCAAGGGTCTGGAATTCCGCTTAGAACTCGAGTTGTTGATGCTTCATTTGGTGCAAACCCTGAATTGCAAAATACTCTTGTATATGATCCTGAACGTGCTAAACAACTTTTGGAGGAGTCTGATTACTCAGATTCTGAATTAGAACTAACATTACAATCACCACAAGGAAGATATTTAATGGATAGTGAAGTTGCTGAAATGATAGCAAATATGTTATCCGAAGTAGGTATAAAGGTTAATCTACAAATGATGGAGTCTAGTAGCCTTTCTAATGCTTATTCGTCAGCAGAAAATGAAGAGTTAATGCTCATTGGTTTAGGTGATCCTATGATGGATGCGTCGTATTCTCTAAATCATTTTCATTCAGATGATGCTATTCGTCTCATGGATTATAGTAATAGTGAGGTAGATGAACTGTTTGATTCTGCTAATTCCAACATGGATTCTGATGAACGGGAAAAACAATATCAAAAAATCCAGGAAATTATTGCTGAAGAAAGACCGCAAATATTACTATATTCGGAAATGGCTAATTATGGTACTAATTTATCAATATCTCTAACTCCGTATATCAACGATGAAATAAGATTTAATGACATAGAAAAAGTGAATTAGGAAAGTTATAACTAAATAATCTAGAAAGATAGTATTTCAATAGTCATTGGAGTTTTTTAATACTACCTTTCTACTTTAAATTCGCTTACAAAAGGAATTAAAAATTTATATTGATTAATTTATTGGTGGTGAGACTTGCTTATGAGAGTTTTTCTATTTAAAAAGCTTTTCGAAGTAATGTTAGTTCTTTTTATAGTGTCCTCAGTTGTATTTGTATTAGTGTATATCGCGGGTGACCCGGTAGCTTTAATGTTACCTGACGGTGCAACACAAAATGATATAGAGGCGCTAAGAACGTCGTTGGGGTTAAATGATCCGTTTATTCTACAATATTTTAGGTACATTGGAGATCTATTACAAGGAAGTTTTGGGGAGTCATGGAGATATAATGCAGAAGCTCTTCCGATTGTTTTGGATAGGTTACCAGCGACATTTGAATTAGCCTTTTTTTCCTTATTGGTAGCATTGCTCATTTCCGTTCCTCTTGGGGTCTGGTCTGCTACTAAAAGAAATTCTGTTTTAGATGTATTTATAACTGGTGGTTCTGTACTAGGTAAAGCGATGCCTAATTTTTGGCTAGGTATTATGTTGATATTATTATTATCAGTTACATATCAAGTCTTTCCAGTATCAGGCCGAGGGACTTATGCTCATATTGTATTACCCGCTATTACTATGGGAACTGGAATAGCATCTGAAATGACAAGATTACTGAGGTCTAAAATGATTGATATTCTCAGTCAAGATTATATAAGAACTGCTAAAAGCAAAGGACTAAGAAAATATATTGTTATTTACAAACATGCGTTAAAAAATGGACTTAATCCAGTTATAACTATTCTGGCATTACAAACATCCACAGTGATTGGTGGTGCACTAATTACCGAAACCGTTTTTGCTTGGCCGGGGCTAGGGCAACTTTTAGTTCAGGCAGTTTACGCTAGGGATATGGCCATAGTACAAGCATCGATTTTCGTTGTAGCTTTTTTAGTGATTTTAATGAATCTATTTGCAGATGTGATTTATAGGGTTGTTGACCCTACAATTAAATATTCAAAGGGGTGAATATGTTGTTCTCGATAGACAAACAAACTGAGATTAATGATGAACATCGTGAAAAAAAGTTAAAGTCTTATAACAGATGGTTTTATTATCTGTTTAAGAGCAAGACAGGAATAGTTGGAATAATAATAGTATTTTTTATTATATTCACTGCCTTACTTGCTCACGTTCTATCTCCATATGATCCAACACAAACTTATCCATCTGATGTATTAGTGCCACCTGTTTGGAGCGAGGGTGGAAGTATAGAACATATACTTGGGACAGATAACCTAGGTAGGGACTTATTAAGTAGAATTATCTATGGAACAAGAATATCTTTATTGGTAGGTGTTTTTTCAGTCTTTGTTGCTGGAATAATTGGGTTATTCATAGGATTGGTTGCAGGCTATTATGGAGGGTTAATAGACAAAATACTTATGCGTTTAGTAGATGCATTTTTGTCTATACCTAATATATTGTTCATTATTGTGATATTAACCATATTTACTCCTGGTATATTTACGCTAATATTTGTTATAGGTGCTACTACCTGGGTGCAATATGCACGTATTATACGCGGTGAGGTGTTAAGTATAAGGGAAAAGGAATATGTAAAAGCAGCTAAATCTATAGGAGTTAAGAATAACTTGATATTAATGAAACATGTACTACCGAATGTATTTTCTACTTTTATTGTCTTAGCTACTTTAAACGTTGCAACTACTATTATATTGGAAGCTTCATTAAGTTTTTTAGGAATTGGTATTCAGCCACCTGATATATCCTGGGGAATGATGTTAAATAGTGGTAGAGATTATCTTGCTACGGGATGGTGGATTGCCACTTTTCCAGGGCTAGCAATTACAATAACAGTATTAGGGATTATTTTTTTGGGAGATTGGTTACGAGATGTGCTTGATCCTAGATATTTTAGCAAGCGATAATAAAAAGAAGGGGACGAATTAGCATGAGTAATATTCTATTAGATGTAAAAGGTTTAAAAACTTATTTTTCCTCTAAAAAAGGTGAAATCCCCTCTGTAGATAATGTTAGTTTTAGTGTTAACAAAGGGGAAACTGTTGCTTTGGTTGGGGAGTCAGGTTCTGGCAAAAGTGTCACTTCTTTATCTATAATGGGTCTTGTTGAATCCCCTGGCAAAGTCAAAAATGGGGAAATAATATTTGAAGATAAAGATTTGTTAAAGACTTCCGAGAAAGCATTTTTAAACATTAGAGGTAATGAAATGTCAATGATATTTCAAGAGCCATTAACCTCGTTAAATCCTGTTTTTACCATTGGACATCAGATAAATGAGTCCATTCTAGCTCATCAGAATTTGAGTAAGAAGGAAGCTAAAGAAAAAACCATACATGCATTAGAGAAAGTTGGGATACCAAATCCAAGACAAGCATTTAACATGTATCCTCATTTCCTAAGTGGTGGTATGAGGCAAAGGGTTATGATAGCAATGGCGTTGTCTTGTAACCCTAAATTGTTAATTGCAGATGAACCTACAACAGCTTTAGATGTAACAATACAAGCTCAAATACTAAGATTGATGAAAGATTTAATAAGGGAAAATAATACTGCAATACTTATGATCACACATGACATTGGAGTTGTAGCGACAATAGCAGATCGTGTTTTAGTTATGTACGCAGGAAAGATTGTAGAAGAAGGAGATGTATATTCAGTATTTAATAGTCCAAAACACCCTTATACAAAAGGTCTTTTAAACAGTACTCCTAATATTAATAAGATCACGGATAAATTAGAGTCGATAAAAGGAGCTGTTCCACCACCTGACAAATTACCAAAAGGATGTTCTTTTCATCCTAGATGTGAATTTGCAACAAGTGAATGTAAAACTAGTGAACCCCCTATGTTTCATTTTGACAGAACAAATTCGGTGAAATGTTGGCTATATAAGGAAATGGAGGAGGTAACATTGCATGAATAAAATTGACAATGAAGAAAGAAGTATACTTGAAATTAAAGGATTGAAAAAACATTTTCATTTAACCAAAAGCTGGTTTAGTTCAGACAAGCAGTATTTACATGCAGTGGATGGAATAGACTTATCAGTTAATGAAGGGGAAACTTTAGGTATTGTTGGTGAATCGGGGTGTGGCAAATCAACCCTAGGGAATCTCATTATGCAATTACTAGAACCTACAGAGGGAAAGGTGATTTATAATGGTACTGATTTAACTAGCTTAAAAGAAAAGGAAATACGGGGTACAAGGAAAAATATACAAATGATCTTCCAAGACCCGGTGTCTTCATTAAATCCTGGAATGAAGGTTTTTGATATTATTGCTGAACCTTTAATTACTCATGAAGCAATGTCTAAAAAAGAATTAAAAAACAAAATATATAATGTATTAACTGAGGTGGGTTTAGATAAATCACACGCGCAAAGGTATCCCCATGAATTTAGTGGAGGTCAAAAACAAAGAATTTGCATTGCAAGGGCAGTTGTATTAGAGCCAAAAGTAATAGTCTGTGACGAACCTGTCTCTTCATTAGATGTATCTATTCAGGCGCAAATACTAAACCTCCTGTCAAATTTACAAAAGGAATATAATCTAACCTATGTCTTTATAGCTCATGGAATACCAGCAGTAAAACATATAAGTGATCGTATAGCTGTAATGTATTTAGGTAAAGTTGTTGAACTTACTACAAAACAAAAGATTAATACAGAACCAAGACATCCTTACACTGATGGGTTAATAAATGCTGTGCCAATACCTGACCCTTTACAAAGGGATAAAGAAGGATTAAATATACTGGAAGGCGATAATCCAAATCCTATTAACATATCTGGTGGATGTAGGTTTCAAAAGAGATGTCCTTATGCTCAAGAAAAATGTAAATTAGAGGAACCAGTCCTTCAAGAAGTTGGTGAAAATCATCAAGTGGCATGTCATTTTCCTTTACCTATTAAATCTGTTTTCGGTGAAGAAATGAATGAGGATGAACAAGCAAAAAGTGTTCAAAATTAATTAGCAGAAAACGTTCAATTACACTTGACGTTCACAACCAAACGTATAAAGGAGTATATAAGGTTTTGTATATTTATACAGTTCTTTGGAGTGTCTTGTTCTAAATTTTATTATTTGAAAATTAATAAATAAGAGGAGAAATAGTATGGATGCTGATGTGGCTGTTATTGGATTAGGGACAATGGGAAGTATGACAATATGGCAGCTTGCCAGTCAAGGTGTATCGGTGTTAGGCTTTGAACAATTTGGGATTGGACATGATCGTTCCGCATATGGCGGTGGGTCTAGGCGTTTTAGAATTGCATCTCCTTTTGTGGAAGAAACTCCTTTCATAAAGGCGTCGTATAGTAAGTTCCGAGAGCTAGAACAGAAGACGAATCAGAAATTATTGTCAAACAGTGGATCTTTGGATATAGGAGATATGAATTCCGACCGTATGAAAAACGTAATGTACAGTATTGAAAAATATAATTTAGCACATGAAGTATTAGAGGGCAAACAGGCTATGAAAAGTTACCCACAACATCATTTATTACAGGGAGAAGCCATGATAAAGGATGAACAAGGTGGTATTCTTCGTCCAGAACAAACAGTAATTTCTGCCGTCAATCATGCTCAATCATTGGGGGCAAGAATTTATTCTTATACCCCGGTCAATGAACTTCTAGCAGATTCTCAAGGCGTTACAATTCATGCCGAAGAACATACTTATAGAGTGGGTAAGGTTGTTATTACAACTGGACCGTGGGCTAATAAATTGGTTCCAAGTTTGAATGATGTATTCTCTGTATATCGTTTAATGATGACATGGTTCATGCCAGAAAAACCAGAAGAATTTGCAGAAAGTAAGTTTCCCAATTTTTCACGATCGAGTGAAGGGTTCCATATACAAGGCACTCCAGCCATGGATGGAAGAATGGTAAGAGTAAGTGATAACTCAAAAAAAGTAGAAATTAAAGATGCTGACTTATTTGATAAAAATGTCGCAGTAAAGGATGTTTTGGGAGTAAGGGAGTCTGTTAAAAAGCTACTTCCAAACCTAAATCCCGACCCAATAAGAATTAATCCATTTATGGAAGGTTTTACAACTGATGGACTTCCAATTGTAGGGGTACCAAAAGTCAATAGGAACATTGTTTTGGTATGTGGATTTTCAGGCCAAGGATTTTCACAATCACCAGCAATGGGAGAAATTGCAAAGGATCTTGTCATAAATAATAAGACACATTATGAAATTGATCACCTTTCTCCTAATAGATTTGGTCTGTAGAATATGTGTCTCATAAGTTCTTAAATGAACTTAGATAATAAAACTAATGCTACTTACTATATCATTTATGTAACAAGAAAAGCTTATGAAACGATCAAAGATACTCGGTTTTTCCCCTTTCCGTTTTTCTTCGTCTTGTCTCTGCTTTGACATCAGCAATTTTGGAATGGAATCAAGAGCTGAGGGCAAACGAAGGGCAAAGCCTTTCCCCTTAAGTCTGAGCTGGTTTAAAAGTGTAATTGCTTTAGGGGTTAATTCGTCAGAGGATTATGATATGGCAATCGTTTCAAAAGGCTTTTTGATCGGATCTCCATGTGTAAATATAGAAAGATAATCATTGCAACCGACAATTACATCTGGCAGGTAATAGCATAACAGCCGATGGAGAATTTACGAAAAAATAAGGGGCAAAAGAGGGGGCGGGGGCGGTGAATCTGCTCCTTATTCTATTTCAGGTAGGGGAATTGGAGCATTGGATCCCTTGCGTTTTTTATTCCCGTACTCTTTGCTCCACCGTCCATTCAAGGTTTTTAAGCAGATTCATCAAGTCTTCTTTTGTTAATATCAAGGGGATTTCTTTTTTCATAAGGATGGAAGCATCTATCTTATGTATGTTAAAGGCATTGATCCAGTTGTTGAAGGCTTTCTGCTTTTCCTGCTCTTCCTTACTTTGTTGAAATTCCTTGCCATAAGCGAGATAATCCAGTGAAACATGATGTAATTCTGCCAGCTTCATCATGGTTTCGAAGGTAGGGATTCTCTCTCCTCTTTCCCATTTTCCATAGGTGTCTTCCGAAAATCCAAACTTCCTACTTATTTCCCTCATCGTTAAATCCTTTTTCTCCCGGAGGTTTTCTAACCGCTTTGGATAACCTTCCATCATGCATCACGCTCTCTTTCGCGTAAAATATCATGATTTCATTAGGAAAATAGAAAACCGGACAAAATGGGAGGTTTTATTTCACTGAAAAATAAATAACAGACAAATTGGGCGGTTTAGCCAAATGTTACCAATTTTAAATTAAACTAAAAATAGTTCTTTATTACTAGGTAAATAGAGGGAGGTTAAGAGAATTGTATAATCAGAACAAGCATATATGATGGGTAAGGGTAAATACATATTGAATGCCTAATCAGCGGAGCTTTTTAGACTAGGAGGAGTATGGTTAATGACTAATGAAAAAATGACATTTGAAGAAATTTACAAACAAAATGAGCGCAGAGTTTATTACCAGATCCACAAAATGAACATCATAGATCCTCAACAAGAATTCTACCCCCATGGATTAGTTGCCATGTGGAATCCCTACGAGAAATACCAGCCTGATAATGGCCTGCTTGCAACCTATTTTAATTACACCATTCAGAGCCATATAATTAATCAATACCTAAAGCAAACGAGAGAAAAAGAATCAACCTATTCGTAGGAACAGGAAAGAGATAGAAATGATGGCAATTACCTGTAAAATGGTACTACTGTCTATTCATTCATAAAGCTTGAAGATCCTCACGATTTTTATCGCATTTTTTGAAAGGGCTTTCACAAGGCGCTGACCGGGAATCAGCGAAAATGAGTGAAGTACTTCGTGACCAAGAAAATGTCGGTAGAAGGAGATTGCGGAACAAGAGGGTGTGTCGGTTAAAACGGTGAAGAGTTGGAGTATGTTTGGTTATAGAGCAGGGGTTGATTTGTGTTTCTTTTGTGAAACAAGTAATAGAAAATTTTAATTTGCCGGTAAATAATTATTTATGTATAAGAAAATTTAGTAAATATTCGCGGAGAATGATAAACTGGGATCTATGAAGAAATATTGAAGTATTATCCATTTTTTATAGAGAGTGTTGAGGAGTAATCTTAGAGAAATAAAATGTGGGAGATAGCTTGATTTAGAAAAATAAAAGCTCGTTAAAAATCTGCCGATGATATTATGTATTCGTCAGATTTTTGTCTTTCTCGTTCTTTTGCTTTCTTGCGTGCTAAAAGCATATACATGCTTATCTGATGTATCAAGTGAAGTTTATAGCCAATTAGCTCACTTAATTTATATATGGAATAAAGTGGCACACTATCAAGTTATTTAGTGAGGAAGGAATGCTTGAATTGGAAAGTGTGCATAAATTAAATGCTAATACCTACATTATTAGTTTGCCATAAACAAAGTAAGTTATTAATGAAGTATATTTCTGTTACAAAAACATTCTTCCGTAAGAAAGGGGCGATGCTGAAAATATAAATGCTAAAATTTATTAAACGCAAAGAACTAAATCATTTGCGTTTTTTCCATATCTGTTTCATTTCCCTTCATTTTAGTATTATTTGTAGTTGTTATTTTTCTTTTTAATGTTTTCTCCATAAATGGTGCTATTGTTTACAAAAAAAGTAGGACATTTCAGAAAAAAGTTGATAATTATTATTTACAGAAGACATTTTATTGACCCTAAGATATATCAAATTGTAAAACATCAATATTATAAAAATTATTGTCACAGGGCTCATGACGTTACCTTGATTCAAAGATACTACTGAAGGTTGGTTCCAATTGGAATGCCCATTTTAGTTGGAGATCCAAGTATAACCTTTCGAACATCCAAACATATAGCAGATATAACAGTCACAGACTTTAACTTTTTGGTATCATTTTTTAGAACTTTAATTTTCTATAATCCAGCACTGTATAATGTTTTATCGTTGATTTACAATTTAAAAGGGAAGTATTAATTTAGAGGTGAGAATATGACCGATAACTTAACGAAGGAACAAAGAAGGAAGAATATGAAGGCAATTAAGTCTGTTTCTAAACTAGAGTCGATTGTCAGCAGGGAACTATGGAATAAAGGGTATCGTTTCCGCAGGAACATAAAAGATTTAAAGGGGAAACCTGATATCTCAATAAAGAAATATAAAACAGTTATCTTTATTGACTCTTGCTTTTTTCACCAATGCCCTCTGCATGGAAATTTACCAAGTACAAACAGAGAATTTTGGGAGAGAAAACTAAATAGTAACGTTCAGCGGGATAGGGAAGTGAATGACTACTACAATGAAAAGGGTTGGAACCTCATGCGAATATGGGAGCATGAAGTAAAGGAAGACTTGAATAAAGTAATTTATAATATTTCAGAGTTTATTGAAAAGTCAAAATAAAAAACCCGCGGGGGGCGGGGAAGTTTATATATATTTTTCTCTCGCAAAATCTATAAATTGGCTGACTGCCCATAATTTACTTTGATATGATTTTGGATATTGCTTATGGTAGGGTTTTGGAACAACTAGTTGTAAATTTGCATTTTCCATTTCTTCTAGTTGGTTTTCAGATATCCCTTGTTGAAGTGTTAATAAATACTTATGTGTTACTCTTTCGCCTTCGTTTAGTACCTGTCTCCATCTATCTTTACATGTTGTTTTGGCACCGAGTAAGATTAAGTTATTCTCTTCAAAGTCAGGGTTCTGATAATCATCAGTTGAAGGAAGTAAGAAGTCCGGCTTCTTACTTCCCTCTGTTCGTCCCGGATTATCGAAGGGTAATCCAATATCAGTAAAAATATAATTAACATGATGTTCTAGGCTTCGACCTGCACGGCTTTTTCTTCTGTTTAAGGCACTACTAGCAAAGTCAAGAAGCGGTTGTAATTCTCCAAACGGTTTAACGAGTTTATCTTTATATACTTCTAGTTCTATTAATCTAAAAACTGTATATTCCGTGTCTACCCAATTAATTAGGTCTTTATCAGGTTGTATTTTCTTTTTGTTGTGGTAATCCATGAATACCCTTCTGGATATTTCGGCCATCACCGAAGTCTGAGGGAAGTCTTGATATCCTGCTACTAATTCATGTACTTTGTCTTCAAATGTTTCTTCAACAACAATCTCGTCATCTTCATGGTAGACATTGAAATTATCCGCCAATGATAAATTAAATGTTTGTGTGAACTCTTCAATTTCATCTTCAGTGTTGAAAATATGAATTTTGTAATCTTCCTCTGACAGTGGTATAAAAATAATCAATGCGCCAACTGTTTCGTTACGATCATATGGAGCATTTGACCAGAAACGGGTGATTCTAAATTCTTTCTTAGAGGTATAATATACAATTCTACTATCAAATTCTTTCCAATCGTCTATATGTATCTTTACATGCCTATCTTCAATACCTGTTTGTGGAATTGGAATATCATTAAAAAAGATATCCCATGATTTTATGCTAAGGTAGACACCATCTTGATGTGAACCGTTCACCCCTGAATCATTAGGAGATAAAAACTTACAAAAAAAGCGACCACTTTGTCTGGCCGCCTCAATTGCACTTGTTAGATTTTCCAAGTTATTTTGCATGCTCGGCTTGCCCCTCCTCGTTTTCAATTGTATCATCCCGTTCGATGGCATATACTATATTTTGGGCTATTCTTTCTACAACGGGGACAGCAACACTATTACCAAATTGTTTATAGGCAGCCGTGTCGCTTACTTCAATCTTAAACGTTTTAGGAAATCCTTGCAATCGAGCACATTCTTTAGGAGTTAATCGTCTAGGATTTTTATTTTTACCTTGTGATATTAAAATCTCACTTCCATCTTTATGGTACCGAGCCGATAATGTTCTGCTATGAGAATTTAAATCAGCAATTCCATATCCAAAACCATTTCCTTTTTTGCTATGTTTCTCTTTATAGGTTTGTAAGTAATTCCATAATTTATCCGACAATGTGTATTTTTCATCAACACTCTCTTCCAAGATAGTTTTTAATGGTGGTCCTTCCTCTGGAATCTCTGGAAAATCGAATTTCAATGGCTTTTTAAAACCTACAATATAAATACGTTCTCTATTTTGTGGAACTAATCCTTTAGCATTAAGTACTTTATCATATATAGTATAGCCTAGTTCTTTTTCCAGCACCTTTTTGATCACCTTAAATGTTTTACCTTTGTCATGACTTCTAAGGTTTTTTACGTTTTCGAGTAAAAATGCCTGTGGTTCTTTTTCTTTAATTATTCTTGCAATATCAAAAAATAATGTTCCTTGCGTTTCATCAAGGAATCCGTGTTTCATTCCTAAACTCTTCTTCTTACTTACTCCTGCTAAAGAGAACGGCTGGCAGGGAAAACCAGCCAATAATATTTCGTGATCAGGAATATCGTTTGCATTAACTTGTCTTATATCTCCAACTGGTTTTTCTTTAAAGTTTGCAAAATACGTTTCCTGCGCTTTCATGTCCCACTCTGATGAAAAAACGCAGTCACCATATGGTTCAAATGCTAGTCTGATTCCACCTATTCCAGCGAATAAATCTATAAATCTGTACATGTTTCTCACTCCCGATTGTCTTCATATGATAATTATAGCAAAAAATATCAACAATGAGTCGGATTTGTGTTAAAATATCTAGTTTCCGATATAATGACATACAAAGGACGTGTATTTACAATGGTCGACGTAGCAATATATTATCAGTTAAATAAAAATGAAAAACAAGAAAAAGCTATTGAAAATATAAATAAGTTGATAAAACAATTGGAGACCCACCATGTCAAAATTAAAGAAATATTTATTGATAAATATAAAAGCAGAGATCAGCTAGAGGAACTAACCAATCTTCCATTAAGTGAGCTGGATTGCATTTATATAAACAAGATAATTGATGATGAATTTGATAGCAGCCTTATAAGAGAATTGTCAAAGAGTGAACAATTTGAAGTAAGGATTTTTAATGAATTTTAATGTAGTGAATCTACGGATTTTGGCGGAGGGCAGTATAACTCTAAAGTATAAACCAAAAAGATTTTATGAATCAATTAGATGAACTTAAAAAATGATTGAACATATGCTGGCTTCATCATACTCAGCAGAGACGGTAAGCAATATTATGGAAGCAATGGTAGAGAATATAGAGGAATGGCAAGAGCGCTCGTTAAACAAGCGATACTCCGTGTTTTATTTGGATAGATAAAACTAGACACTTTTTGCCAAAAAGTAACATAATTATAGTATGATGGATGTATTAAAACAATGAGATGAAGTAACGATTACTCTGCAACTTGTTTCATAAAAAAGGATAGGAAAATACTGTATTATTCATATGGTTAATGCTTTTACCTCAAGTGGAGAGGAAATTTTTTCTGACTGCAACTCTTTAGCTGCCATAATTCGGCTGTGCTTCAACAGTCTTACTCACTCTTATAATCGAAAAAAGTTAAGATAATGAGGCTATTTTAGAGATAGAGAATGCTTACTTTAAGGGACCTTTAATCTTTCAATTATACGATTCGCTACCCCATGATTGATCTAATGTGTAAAAATAACAGAGAGCAGGAAAATGGGGCAGTTGATTGATATTTTTTCGTGAAATAAGTATTAAAAATTACATGTATAAGTCCAGTAGATATTAGAGGGAAAAGATAAATTATTATAACCGTTATAAAGGAGCTGACGATCATTCATGAATCTTATTAGATGCCCGGTATGCCACTCTTATTTTCGCAAAAAGGATCGGGTCGTTTTGGATATCGCTAACACGATTACACATTCTCGATGTGTTGACAGGGATAATTGCTTGCCAATTAAGGATTCCGGGACCTATGGGGAAATATTGAAGTATTATCCATTTTTTACGGAACTTGTGGAGGATTAATTTAGAAAACGGAGTTTTGTAAGATAGACTGTTTTATGGAAATAGAAATACGTTAAATCTGCCGATGATATTATGTATCCGGCAGATTTTTGTCTTTCTTATGTGGCATAACCCTACAGTCGATTAATTATTAAGTAGTAATCGGGGGTATTTAAAAGGGAAGGGAATTATAAATTTATTCCATTTATCTATTTTCATTTCGTTCTCGCAACTGAGCTTTATGAGCAACCCATTCAAAATGATTGCTTAGCTCTATAATGTCATCATGATTCAATACTGACCACTTGTCGAGTTGTAAGAGATATGGTTGGTCGAGGAGAAGAACAACATGAAAGTATTTATTTCAGCAGATATGGAAGGGATTTCTTGTGTAGCAACTAACGTTCAATTAACCAAAGAGAGTGAATATCAACGGTTTCGTAAGTTAATGACAGGAGATGTAAATGCGGCAATTGATGGTGCATTTAAAGGTGGAGCAACCGAGGTGATCGTAGCGGATGGTCATGCGAATATGTCCAATATCTATATAGAGTATTTAGATAAGCGTGCGCGCCTGACATCTGGAAGTAATCGAGTGATGTGTCAACTAGAAGGGCTCGATGACTCCTTTGATGCGATAATGTTTGTAGGTCACCATGGACGGCAAATGGGTCAGAACGTACCGGTATCAACCATTCGTTATCCAGCACGTCACTATCAGAAATAAAAATAAACGATACTATAGTAGGTGAGACAGAAATGAATACAAGAGTTGCTGGTCATTTTGGTGTACCAGCAGTGTTTATCTCTGGAGATGATGCTTACTGTAAAGAAGTGCAGGAAACACTTCCAGATGTTGAAGCAGCTGTTGTGAAGCATGGGATTGACCGTTTGGCAGCAGAGATCTTG
Source organism: Virgibacillus sp. NKC19-3 (assembly GCF_019837165.1). NCBI lineage: Bacteria > Bacillati > Bacillota > Bacilli > Caryophanales > Bacillaceae > Virgibacillus > Virgibacillus saliphilus. Next base: position 3,401,714 of record NZ_JAGYHC010000001.1, on the reverse strand, counting down.
CCACCTGAGATAAGTCAGAAGATTATTCGTGAAAAAGCTGAAGCTGCTATTAAGAAGGCTAAACAAATTGAGCCATTTAAGCTTGATGGATCTGTTACATTTGAACTTGATTTTAAACTTACAAGCCAAGCTTTAATGACCACTACAATTCCATTAGTTCAATTAATAAGTCCAACAACGATCAAATTCACTACTAATAATATTGTAGAGGCTTACAAGCTGATGTGGGCATGTGTGATTATTGGTATGTCAGCGACAGATGGTATCTTTGCACATGTGAATCGTTAAAAAAGAAGGATGGACGAGGATTTTTTCGAGTCATTTACAGAGAAGGGGTACTTCGAATTTCGGAGTATCTTTTTGTGCGACAGGCAGTCGCCCTGTTTCACTCGGTTAGCGTGGAACGTAACTTTATTATGTGGTATTGTACACGTTACGAAGTAAAACGGTATGTAGAAACGCAGAACAGAGACGCCCTGAAGGTAAAAAAACCTTACCTGGTGATGCTCATACAACCCAAGAAGCCTAATCTATGTCATTGTCGTGAGGCGTGTCTGAAGGAGATGCGGAAAATCGAAAGATCCGCAGGTGAAAAAATACTAATGGGAAACTGTGAAATAAGCGGCGAGGCAGATTGGCGACCGTACGAAAAAACTGGGAAGCCTTCTAATAGAACTTTAGTCAAAGAAATGAGCCGATAAAGAGGGATCTGTCACTTGAAGGTGTTGAGTATGTACATGTAGGGCGGTTTGGTTTTTAATATTTTTAAGAAGAATAGTTGATAATCAGTAACTTAGTCAAAGGGTAAATTCTGAGGCTGTTCTAAAAGGTGAAAATGATGACCTTTTGGAGCAGCTTCTATCGTTAGTTTATTCTGTATCCATCATATTTGATTCATGTATAATAAAATTGTGAATGAGTTATGGACAGTTCAATTGGAGCATGACTTCAGTTGAAAATATAATTTTAAGGGCTTTATAATGCAAAAGAAAGTCAATATTCCTCTAAGGGAGAATAAAATCTATGGATATTTCAACAAAGTTAGCGCAAACAATAGTTTCAGATATGAAGGAAATTATAAATCAGGATATCAATTATATAAACACGGATGGAATAATAATTGCCAGTACCAATATTAATCGTGTAGGAGCCTTTCACGGTGGTGGGAAAAAGGTTAGGGATACGAAGGATAATCTGATAATTCGATATGATGGAGAGTATGCAGGAGCCCGCAAAGGCATCAATTTACCATTATACTTTGAAAATAGGATCGTAGGAGTTATTGGGATTACTGGAGAGAAGCATGAAGTAGAAAAATACGGCCAAATTATTAAAAGAATGACCGAACTACTGATTAATGATGCTTATATAACAAATTTACGAAATAAGGAAAAAGAAAATCAGCGTATGATTATAGAGGAACTTTTATTTAATGATGAAGATAAGAATGACAGTAGTTTCTTGAGTCGAATAAAAGTTTTTAATATAAAGCAGAAGGTTCCTAGAGTAGTCGTTATTTCGGAAATCTTAGGTGAAAGTAATCATGTATTTCAAGAAAAAGATAAGATTTTGAATCTATTTGATTATAAAATGATGAATCGTGCTGAGGATTTGATGATGCAAAACAAGAATAATATTATTATGATTTTGCAAAAGATTTCATGGGAAAGCATGGAATCTACATTGAGAGATATTCATCATGTTGTACAAACAGAATATGGATTAAACATTAAATTTGGGATAGGAACCGTTGAAGAAGAACTCCAAAAGGTAAAAGGATCATATAAAAAAGCACGTGTTGCTTTAAATTGGGCTTTAGCAACGGAAGAAAAAAATATAAACTTTTATAATGATATGGATATAGAACTGATAGTAGAAAACGTTGCCCAAAATGTCGGAACTGAATTTTGCAAAAAGATAGTAGGCAATCTAGAAGACAAAGATATTAAAGAGTATAGTGAAATTATTTTTCTTTTCACAAAATTTGATGGATCTATCAAACTAATTTCTGATTCACTGTTCATTCATAAAAATACTTTACAATATAGGTTAAATCGGTTGTTTCATAAAACAGGATATGATATGAGAAAATACCAGGATTTTGTTGTTTTAAAAATAGCATTTTTGTTGATGACAAAATAAACGGAGATTAAAAATTGGTCTATTTGTTATATATAACAAATAGACCAATTTTTAATTCTGCTTTTTTAGCTCGTAATACATAGAAAATGAAGTGTATAGAATTTATAATAAGATACATCAAAAATAAAGCGCTTACTTTCATGGGTAATTATCTAGTTGAATTTTTATTAGATATAATCGGCTAGTGTTAGTTGAGTTTCAGTCTAGTAATGTTGTTAAATATTAAGAAAAGTGTTTCCTTATATTTGGAATGGATGTGATGAATTGAATATTATTATTGCTGCTGATTCTTTTAAAGGTAGTGCAACTTCTTTTGAAGTAGCAGAATTTATTGAAAAAGGAATAAAGAGGGTAGAGCCATCGGCTATTATAACAAAACTTCCACTTGCTGATGGAGGTGAGGGAACAGTTGATGCATTAGTCACCGCATTAAATGGCAAATATTTAACAAAACAAGTTACAAACCCCTTAGGTGAAAAGGTTACAGCAGAATTTGGGGTAATGGAAAGCGATATTGCAGTAATAGCTATGGCAGAGGCATCAGGACTTACACTAATAAAAAATGAAGATAAAAATCCTTTTAAAACGACAACCTATGGGACTGGAGAGTTAATTAAAGCAGCTTTAGATTATGGCGTGAAAGAAATCTTTGTTGGAATTGGTGGTAGTGCTACAAACGATGCCGGGGTTGGCATGGCTCAAGCCTTGGGCGTCTCCTTTAAAGATAGAAATCATAAAGAAATCGGTTTCGGAGCTGAGGCGCTAGAGAGCATAGAGTACATTGATGCTTCAAATATAGACAGAAGAATAAAGGATACGAAAATTACTGTATTCTCTGATGTGACAAATCCTCTGTGTGGAAAAAACGGAGCTTCATATGTATACGGTCCACAAAAGGGCGCTTCAGATGAGGATGTGGAAAAATTAGATCAACTGTTAAGTAGATACGGTAAAATATTAGAGGAACAATTGAACATTGACATTATAGATAATGAAGGTGCAGGAGCTGCTGGGGGGCTGGGAGCAGGATTAATAGCTTTTTGTGAAGCAGAAATATATTCAGGGATAGATAAAGTGTTAAAAATGATTAAGTTAGAGAAATATATGAAAAGTGCAGATTTAGTAATAACGGGTGAAGGAAAAATGGATTTTCAATCCGTACAGGGAAAGGCTCCGCTTGGGGTTGCGAAAATCGCTAAACAATACAAAATCCCTGTTGTTGCTGTAGTTGGAAGTGAAGGAGCTAATATTATCGATGTGTATAATCATGGGATTGATCTTGTGATAGACATTATCAATAAACCAATGAGCCTGAACGAGGCCATGGAAGATGTTAATGAACTTATTGAAAATGCAGGAGAAAAAGTGATCAGGGCATTTACATTAAATAATAAACAATTCAAAATTGAGGAGGAACTGGTATGAGTATGAAGGTGAAAGTGCTTTTTATTCTTTTTAACGTTATTTATTTTACGTTTGACTGGATTTTATTACCTTACGTACCTAATCCGGTATTGTTTGGGTGGATCCCTTTGCAATTGATCTTATTATTTGCGACACCACTAGTAGCGGCCTTTGTTTGGGGGATTTATTTCAATTATTTTTTCAAAACTCAGAGACATGTGAAGTACGATGAGTAAGGAGGGAGAGGCGTAAGATGAATGCAAATATATTAATAACTATAGGAATATTAATTTATGGGGCTGTACTTGTATATCATGGATTTAAATCATTTAAACAAACGAGTAAATCTTCTGAGGCATTTTTTACAGCTGACCGTGGATTAAACCCGTTTGTATTATTGGCTACCACTGCAATCTCTGTATTTTCTGCATTAGCCTTTTACGGGGTTCCGGCAGCTATTTACAGAGAAGGAATAGGATACCTTTCAAATACTGGTGGAATGGTTGCAGGCTTACTTTTTGTTGTTATCGGTTATCGTCTTTGGATTTTAGGAAAAGAATACGGTTTCACTACTCCTGTTGATTTTCTTAGATCACGTTATAATTCAGATGGGTATGGGTTATTGGTAGCAGCTATTTTAATTTTATTTATTGTCCCTTACGTAGCTATGCAGCTTATAGCTATTGGTGATGCGGCTGCTGTAACAACAGACGGGATGTTTCCTTATATTTTAGCTGTCGGATTTGCGACGATCGTTGTTTCATTGCATATTATTGGCGGTGGATTGAAATCGGTAGCATGGATGGATGCTTTTCACTTTATGCTAGGTGCAGGAACGTTAATCGTTTTAGTTGTTTATTTAACCATAACTTATTTTCCAAATGGTGGATTTGCACAAGCGGTAGGTATAATTTTAAATGATCCAGAGTCGGCACCTATATTATCACATCCAGGACCAAATGGAACATTTAACTGGCAAGGCACTTTATCTAACGTATTAACTGGTGCAATAGCGACCGTAGTTTGGCCTCATATTTTTATGAGGATGTACGTTGCCGCAAGTAAGGATACCTTTAGAACTATGGCGTGGTCGTTACCCGTAGCTTATGTATTCGTTTACTTCTTAATTGCAATTATTGGTGCAATTTTAGCTCCAGCTATTTTAGGACCAAACTTTGCTGATACGGATAGTATTATATCTGTACTGTCTACTGAATACGCGCCACCTATTATTTCTTTTTTATCATTATTGTGTTTGTTTGCTTTCGGAGTTTCGACAGCGGATTCCCTACTTTTATCTGCAAGCGCTATCGGGTCTCGGGATGTTTATGTTCGTCATGCTTATGAATTGAAGGGAAAAGGCGTTGAACCTAGAAAAGTAGTTTATTTTGGTCGAGTCTTACTTGTTATTTTGATGTTTTTAACGTTAATTATTGTTGGTTTAAGGCCAGCATACATTGTTGATTACGCATACGAGCTTTCATCACCATTTTTTGCTCAAATTCTTCCTGCTACAGTAGGCGGGTTATTTTGGAAAAGGGGAACGAAAGAAGGGGCATTTGCTGGTACGATTTTGGGGTTAGTAGTAACAACAATGTTTACATTCTTTGTTGCACCACCATTTGGATTTTCTGCCTTAGCATGGGCTTTACTTGCCAACACGGCTGCATACATTGGAATAAGTTTAGTAACGAAAGTTCCAAAAGAAGTAATTAATAAATACATTGTAAGAGTAGATTCTATTATAAATGCTGGTACCGAAATGAACTCTGCGGTAGATTCTTCACTATCAGCGTTGAATAAAAGAGAGGGGTAAGTAATGAATAATTTTATACCGTTAAATATATATGGTATTGGTATTCGCCATCCGAGAGATTGGCAGGTGTTTATTAATCCAAATAACAAATTTACCTTTGACGAAGGTTTAATAAAAATAGATAAGGTAACCGTATCTAAAAAGTCAGCAGCTTCTTTATCGATTAGATGGGCAAATATGAAAGAGGACATAAATATAGATGATTACGTTGATGAATTAGAGAAACAGTTTCAAAATAAAGAAAAAAGAAGTCGTCGTAAAGATAGGTATAAAATTATCGAAAAAATAAAGTGCACCGTTGATAACAGGAATGCCTATCTCCTGAAAAATGAATTTGTTGCTAATCATAGTATTTACCGAATTTTGGGTAAAGAAGAATTGGTTAAGGTCTTGCAAGTACTTTTTTATTCAGAACAGACAGGGAGAATGGTTGTTGCTTCTTTATCAACAACCCCTGAAGAATTAGCTGAAAGTGAACATACATTCATAGAAATGTTAACTTCTTTATATGAAGATGCTTACGTGGCTAACGAGAATGAAGACCTTCAATCTTATAAAAAAATAGCATTATAAAAAAGTAAGGATAGCCACCTTGTGAAAATTGGTTATATAATGTATAGGTGGGAGGGAGAGAATATGGTTTCTGGAAATGTCCTTTGGAAAGAACATATTACAAAAGATTTAGTGACAAGGAAGTTTAATAATAGGGAATATGACACGTTTAATGATCTAAAAAGGAATATGTATCATGTCTTAAAAGAAAATGTAATCGAAGTTCCGAATAAAGTAGGAATAATCGATGCGAATGGCAGATCTTATACTTACGTTGAATTGCTGAAAATGACTGATAAACTATCTTCCTATTTAACAGATAAGTATAAGATTGAAAGAGGAAAGCATATTGGATTGTTGTTATTTAATTCGATAGAATTTATTATTTCTTTCTTAGCCGCTCAAAAATTAGGGGTAACGATCATTCCTTTTCCAACTAAATTTAAAGAGCCAGAAATATGTGCACTAATTGAGAAAAGTAATTGTGATCTGCTTATTGTTGACGAGAAATATTTTCCATGGGTTAGAAAATACGAGAATAAAAGATGCCATGTAATTATTTGTGAATCCCAAGATACCTCAAATGGATATGCTTTTCATTTTCTTAATGGATACCCCGAAGTAGAAACGGAAGATAGTGGATCGATAGAAGATGTAGCGATTATCATGTTTACGTCAGGCACGACCACATTCAGCAAAGGAGTCGTTATTAGAAATTTTAATGTTCAACATGCGATAGTAGCGTATCATAAAATTTTAGATCTTAATGAAAGCGATTCTACAATATTAGCAACTCCTATTTACAATGTAACAGGTTTAATTGCGACATTATCATTGTTCCTGAAGTGTAAAGGTACCGTTCGTGTCCATAAATTCTTTGATGTCAATCAACTATTATCAGATATATCTACATTTAATATTACATTTTATCATGCCTCACCTACCATTTTTACATTAATGTTAAAGGAAAAAGGTTTGCATCCTAACCTATCAAGTTTGAAAACCTTGGCTTGCGGTAGTAGTAATATGCCTGCTGAAATGATAAAGGAATTAAAAGAATGGTTACCACAGATGTCTTTTAGAACTGTCTATGGGTTATCGGAAACTACTTCACCAGCTACCATTTTTCCATCTGATGTTTCGGTAAGTGAATATATCGGTTCATCAGGTCAACCTATTCCGGGATTATCTATTAAAATAGTAGATGATTCTGGTTATGAATCAAAACGTGGTAAAACAGGTGAGATTTGGGTGAGGGGGACAAATGTAATTGAAGAATATTATAACCAAAAATCTGATTTAATTACGGGAGATAAGTGGCTGAAAACAGGAGATATTGGATATATAAATAAAGAAGGTTACCTTTATGTAGTAGACAGAAAAAAAGATCTAATTAATAGAGGTGGGGAAAAGATTTTCAGTATTGATATTGAAAATGCTATTTATCAGATAGATGGGATAAGTGAGGTTGCTGTAGTGGGAGTGAAAGATTATGTATACGGAGAAGTACCTGTTGCAGTGATTTCGATAAAAGAAGGCCACCTTGTTGATGAGGCATCTATTAAATTAGTTTTAAAAAATAAACTGGCGAGCTACGAGACCCCTACTGAGTATCATTTTGTTGATGAAATACTTAAAACTGCGAATGGAAAAATAGATAAAAAAGAAATAAGAAGTTATTTAGAAAAACAAAAGGAGTGAATTCAATGGAAGCTAATTTTATAAAGGCTAGTGAAGTTACAAATTTGATACAAGATGGAGATACAGTTTCAACTGTTGGGATGACTTTAATCAGTTCTTCAGAGGCTATTTTAAAAGTGATTGAGAATAGTTTCTTAGAAACTGGGCATCCAAAAGATTTAACATTAGTACATTCAGCTGGTCAAAGTGATCGAAAAAATGGGATCCAACATTTTGCTCACGAAGGATTAGTGACGAAAATTATTGGATCTCATTGGGGGCTTCAACCCAAATGGATGGAAATGATTGCTGAAAATAAAGTTGATGCCTATTGCCTTCCACAAGGTCAACTAGCACAGTTATACAGGTCAATGGCTAGTGGGCTTCCAGGTAAAATGAGCAAGGTAGGGCTTGGTACATTTGTTGATCCTCGTATTGAGGGTGGAAAAATGAACGAGAGGACCAAAAAACTAGATGATATTTCCGAAACAATTGAATATGACAATGAAGTATATATGTTTTACAGAAAAATACCGTTAGATGCTTGTATTATTCGTGGAACTACTGCAGATGAAATGGGTAATATTACGATGGAAGACGAAGCCATGAAACTTGAAGTGTTACCCACTGTACTTGCTACGAAAAGATTTGGCGGAAAAGTTATTGTGCAAGTGAAACGTGTAGCGGAAACAGGCAATCTTCATCCGAAAGACGTTGTTGTTCCTGGAGTCTTTGTTGATGCGATAGTGGTTTGTGATAATCCGTATGAAGATCATAAGCAAACTTCTTCTTGGTACTATGACCCATCCTATTCGGGGGATCTTAGGTTTCCTGTGAATTCCATCAAACCATTGGAAATGAATACTCGAAAGTTTATTGGCAGACGGGCTATGTTTGAAATAAATAAAGGTGATGTTATCAATTTAGGGACAGGAATACCTAATGATGTTGTCGGTAATATCGCAAATGAAGAAGCTATTTCAGACGATATTATGATCACCGTTGAGTCAGGCATATATGGTGGTGTGCAAGCAGGTGGGGTAGACTTTGGAATTGGACAAAATGTGTATGCAATGATTACTCATGATCAGCAAATGGATTATTATAATGGAGCTGGCGTAGATATTACCTTTATGGGAGCGGGTGAGCTTGATGGGGAAGGAAATGTCAATGCAACTAAAATGGGTCCTTTATGTACAGGTGCCGGCGGATTTATCGATATTACACAAAATGCCAAAAAAGTTGTCTTTTGTGCGACGTTTAGTACTGGTAAAGCGAAGGTTGGCTTCAAAGGTAACAAAATTCATATAGAACAAGAAGGTTCTATAAAGAAAATGGTTTCTAACGTTTCACAGATCTCGTTTAATGGAAAATTAGCCAGAGAAAAAGGCCAGGATGTCTTTTTTGTTACAGAAAGGGCTGTGTTTAAGTTAGTTAAAGAGGGTGTTATGCTAATCGAAATTGCCCCTGGAGTTGATTTACAAAAAGATATTCTAGATATGATGGACTTTAAGCCTGTTATTAGTGAAAATTTAAAAACAATGGATGAGAAACTATTTCTAAATGGGCCATTTGGGTTACAAGATTTTATGGGTAATTAATTTAATTTTGCTATATAAATGAATTTAGATAGTAAAGCCCTTAGTAGCTCATATTTAAATATTTATTACAGTGGGGGAATGAAAAATGGGTAGATTATCAGATAAAGTTGCTATTGTTACAGGTGCTGCAAGAGGACTTGGTAAAGGTATAGCGGAAAAACTATCTAATGAGGGGGCAAAGGTAGTTATCGTTGATCTAAATGAAGAAGCTTGTAGGGAAGTAGTTAAAGCGTTTTCTGATCAGAGATATAGTATAACTTCTTATGCAGCTAATATTGCAAAACAAGATGAAGTTAAAAATCTTTTTAACTATGTAACTGATGAGTTTGGAACGGTAGACATTTTGGTTAACAATGCGGGGATTAATAAAGATTCTACACTTCATAAAATGTCTATGGAACAATGGCAGCAAGTAATTGATGTTAACTTAACTGGAACATTTTTGTGTACGCAAGAAGCGGCTATACGAATGAAAGAAAAAGGAACTGGTAGAATTATCTCTATTTCATCTGCCAGCTGGTTAGGAAACTTTGGCCAATCAAACTATGCAGCATCAAAAGCAGGAGTGGTAGGACTGACAAAAACAGCTGCAAAAGAATTAGCTAAAAATAATATTACATGCAATGCGATTTGTCCAGGGTTCATTGATACGGACATGACAAGAGGTGTGCCAGATGAGGTTTGGGAGCAAATGATTTCCAAAATTCCAATGGGTAGAGCAGGAACCCCCTCCGATGTAGGAAATATGATCTCATTTTTAGCTTCAGATGAAGCTTCCTATATAACTGGTGAAGTTATCAATGTAGGTGGAGGAATGGTCCTCTAGTTCAGGATCATTCACTATTTAAATTTTAAAAAGGGGAATGAAAAAATGAGTAATTTAAAGGAAGTAGTCGTTGTGTCTGGAGCAAGAACTCCAATTGGAAAGTTTGGTGGAGGATTGAAAGATGTACACGCGACTGACTTAGCAGCATATGCAGTAAAAGAGTCTGTGAAAAGAGCGGGGATAGAATCTAAAAATGTAGATGAATTAATTATCGGTAATGTAGGTCAGATTGCTGAAAATGGTTTTATAGGTAGGGTTGTTTCACTTAAGTCTGATTTACCAGAGGAAACGACAGCTTATTCTGTTAATAGACAATGTGGTTCTGGAATGCAATCCATTGTAGATGGTATGATGCAAATCCAAACTGGGAATGCAGATGTAGTAGTATCGTGTGGAACCGAAAATATGTCTCAATTACCGTATTATGTAAAGGAGGCTCGTTTTGGGTATAAAATGGGTCATGGAGAGCTTGAAGATGGAGTATTATCCATTTTAACCTGGCCAAGTGGGCCATATCATAATGGTGTTACAGGTGAAAATGTAGCAGAAAGATACCGTATTTCGAGGGAGGAACAAGATGAGTTTTCCATTAAGAGTCAAGAGAGAGCTGTTAAAGCAATTAAAGAAGGGAAATTTAAAGATGAAATAGTTCCTATTGAGTTAAAAGACAGAAAAGGAAATATAACAATTGTAGATACGGATGAGCATCCAAGAGAAGGACTTACGATGGAAAAGCTAAGTAAAATGAAACCTGCTTTTAAGAAGGAAGGTACAGTTACTCCAGCAAATTCTTCTGGAATTAATGATGGTGCAGCTTCAGTAGTGCTTATGTCAAAAGAAAAAGCAGAAGAGTTGGGGATTAAGCCTTTATTAAAAATAAAAGGCTTTGCGGTAGCTGGGAACGGACCTGATGTTATGGGATACGCCCCAAAATTATCAACTGAAAAATTAGCAAAAAAATTAGACTTTGATTTAGATGAGATTGATACTTTTGAATTGAATGAAGCTTTTGCTTCTCAGTCTTGTGCCGTTATGAGAGATTTAAATCTTGATCCAAATAAAGTTAATGTTAATGGTGGTGCAATCAGTTTAGGCCATCCAGTGGGAGCAACGGGGACTATTTTAACAGTTAAAATTATGCATGAAATGCATCGATCTAACTTAGATAAAGGTATTGTTACAATGTGTATAGGTGGAGGACAAGGTATCTCAACACTATTTGAAAGATGTTGATAATGGATGAAGGTGAGACTGAATTCTATCTCACCTTTTCCATATTAAAATGGGAATAAAATAATAACATATAATATAAGAGGTTGCTTCATTAAAAAGGGGGAGAATATATGTCACTTGAAAGTATGGCGATCGTAGGTGGCGGTCTGATGGGAGCGGGTATTGCTCAAAATGCTGCTGAGTCTGGAAAAAGTGTAATGTTAATAGAAATAAATGAATCAAAAGCAAATGAAGCAATTGGCAATATAGAAAAGCAACTGAATGTAAAAGTAAAAAAACAAAAGATTACCGATAATGAAAAAGAGCTGGCCTTAAAAAACATTACTATAAATAGTGATATTGAACATATAAAGGGAGTTGATCTGGTAATCGAAGCTGTTCCTGAGGAGTTAGAGATCAAAAAAAAGGTTTTTGCTCAAATGGATCAATATGTAGATAAACAAACAATATTAGCTTCTAACACATCTGGTCTTTCTATTGCAGCAATTGGATCGGTAACACAGCGACCTGAAAAAGTCATTGGCTTTCATTATTTCTATCCTGTACCTGTTATGAAACTTGTAGAAGTCGTCCCATCAATTATTACAGATAAAACTACAATGGAGGCTATGTTTGACTTTGCATATAGTATTGGAAAAGCCCCTGTTCGGTGTCAGGACTACCCAGGCTTTCTTGTTAATCGTCTTCTTGTTCCGATGGTTAATGAAGCAGTATATTGTGTAATGGAAGGTGCTGAACCTAAAGATATAGATGAGGCAATGAAATTGGGAGCAAATCATCGGATGGGGCCTCTTACCCTTGCTGATTTTGTTGGATTGGATGTACTTTTAGCAACAATGGAAGGTCTTTATAATGGATTTCAAGATTCCAAATATCGCCCTTGTCCACTACTGAAAAAGGTTGTTGAATCCGGCAATTATGGAGTTAAGACCGGTAAAGGTTTTTATTACTATGATGAATCGGGTAAACAACTTCAACAAGTCATTAGTAAATAAGTATATTGATTTTTTGTAAGTGTAGAAGCGGCATATACATGCAGTACAAAATGTAAAAAGGATCAATAAGAGATAAAATTATAGCTAAGGGAAATTTTAAAAATTAATTTACGTGGAGATATCTATTCAGCGACATGAATGAATTTAACATGGAGAGGTATAAAGTTTAATCTTCCACCAATATCCTGCTCTAGTGGCTCTTTTTTCCGCAAATGGTGGCTCAAAACTTTACACAGCTGGCTCTATCCCTCCGCAATACTCAATCCACAATTGAGCTTAAACACTATATCATCATGAAGACGTTAATAAGATTCTTGATCATGGGAATACGCTCCACATATTGTACAAAAGTGGAAATAATCATGGATGCATAATTCTGCTCTTCCGGTGTGCCAAGTCTTGACTTTTTGGTTACTTTATGATAAATCGCATCTAAATCTATCGCTAAAAAATGGCTTCGTACTTTTGGGTAGGTTTCATGTCATATAATTCTTGAATGCCAAATAGACTTGATTGACGAATAATGGTAATAGGAAGTACCCTCCCAATCTTTTGGTTTTTTGTTCAACTACCATTATAAAGATTTGGAGAGGTACTTATTTAGATTTCAAAGTCCTTACCGCGCAAGGTCTAGGAATTATGAAATTCATACGAAAATATAAAAATAAAGTTTGAAAATGGCATTCATCGAAACTTATCAGGTTTAAATAGTAATCTAGGTCATCCCTCTTCCTGAAGTAGTGTAAAAAATGATTTGCATGGTATTAAGGCAGTTTCTTAATTTACGATTTTACAAACGCTGGTTTGTTTGTTGTGACTGTAAGTAAATAGAAAGGAGATTGCTTCTTTCTATTATTTATTTTCACGACGGGGGATTATTACGGATTTTCAGTCCGAATTATTTTGAAAAAGAGTGGCTGAGATAATGTGTTACTTTACAACATTAGTCTACAAAGTGTTATCAATAAAGCAGAAAATGTAGATCCTTAGAAAAATAACATTCTAATTGCTGCTAAAGTTTAAGGTTGAATGGGTTTTTGAATTTCTTTATAAGAATATCGCGAATAATTATCGAAACATATAAGTTCACTAAAGAGATAGATATATTTTGTTGAGTCAACTAAATGGAGGGTTAGTGGTATCATGCCAAGCGTTAGAAAATGAACTTTACATGGATCTGAATACATGAAGAAGATGGCTATTGTGGCAGCTGAAGGTGGCGCTATAGGAATTAGGGCAAATGGTTTTTCGGACTTCAACCAGGCAGTTTTGAAATCAGGGAAGAAATCCTTCCTCCAGCATGTGTGATATACATCGTAAGCATCAAACTATAAAGAAATATTTTCATAGTTCTTAAAAGTGCAATTCCTCTACTGTTGCTTTGCAAACCGTAATTAAGAAAAATGTAATTGTAATCCTTTACATATATTTAAACATGCGTTACAATTATTAATAACAACTGGTAATAACCACATAATAGTTTATCAAGGCAATGATTGGGTTGAGAAAGTAGGTGGAAACTAGATTTGGATAAGACGAGTAAGATACCATTATACTTGCAATTAATGGACGATTTAATCAAAAAAATAGATACTGAAAAATTACTTGTACACGAAAAACTGCCTTCAGAAAGAGAATTATGTGATATTTATGATCTTAGCCGTATAACGGTGAGGCAAGCATTGCAGGAACTTGAACGGGAAGGTTATATCTACAAATTGCATGGTAAAGGGACCTTCGTATCGCCAATTAGCTATAATCAAAATCTTGTTAAGTTGTATAGTTTTACAGAGGAAATGCAAAAAATGGGAAAAACGCCAACCACCCAAGTACTTTCATTTCGAGAAATTGCATTAGATGAACGATTTGCAAACAAAATGAATTTGGCGCCCTTGGATGAAGCTTTTCAAATTGTACGTCTGCGATTGGCTGATAACGAACCCTTAATGTACGAAACATCATATATTCCTAAAAAGATATTTCCTTACTTAACAGAAAAGGACTTAAAAGAACGTCCAATGTACGACATTTTTCTTCAGGATTATCAAATTGGTGTCACAAAAGCAGTTGAACAGTTCTCCGCTACCACTATACGCGAAAAAGAGGGAGAGCACTTGAACTTACCTGCAGATCATCCGGCAATGCTGATTAAACGTTTTGCTTATCAAGATGATAAATTAATAGAATATACTATTAGTGTAGCCCGTGGTGATAAATTTGATTATACCGTAGAATTAACTTGATTTCAGGTTTAAAAAGGAATAGCGTTTTTTTTAACGCAAGTGGTTATAACGACATAACCACAGCAACTAATTTATTGGAGGGTGAAACATGTTTAATATGACATCTGAGGAATTACAAAAGAATAGTGCAATTAATACTACTTCTGAAATCTACCAGCAGCCTGTTGTTTGGAAAGAGCTTGTTTCTTCGCTCTTTGATCAAAAAGAAGAACTAACTAATTTTATAGAATCGATTTATAAAAAACATGAACATGTCCGTGTGATATTGTCAGGGGCAGGAACATCGGCATTTATTGGAGATATACTTGTACCGTTATTGCGAAAAGAAAATAATGCAAATGTCCAATTTGATTCAGTTCCCACAACAAATATTGTTTCAAACCCCGAAGAATATTTACAAAAAGATATACCGACTATCATGGTGTCTTTTGCACGTTCGGGTAATAGTCCGGAAAGCGTTGCAGCTGTAGCGCTCGGTGAACAGATAGTTGATCATTTTTATCAAGTAGTTATAACTTGCAATCAAGATGGACAGTTGGCCAAGGACACAAAGAACGATAAAAACTCAGTAACTATTCTGATGCCAGATGATGCTCACGACAAAGGGCTTGCGATGACAAGCAGTTTTACCTGTATGCTAATAACTGCGTATACGTTATTTACATCGAACGATTTGGACAAAAATATTCTCGGTCATGCAGAAAAACTGATTGAATCATTGCCGGAAAAAATTAATGACATTCTCAAAATGGATTTTGAGCGAATTATTTATTTGGGTTCAGGAATATTGGGTCAATTAACTCATGAAGCTGCATTAAAAATGCTTGAATTAACTGCAGGAAAAGTAGTCGCTGTCCATGAATCATCACTCGGCTTCCGTCACGGTCCAAAATCAATTTTAAATGCTAAGTCCCTTGTTGTGATTTTCCTATCAAACAATCCTTACACACGTAAATACGATGTAGATATGCTTCGGGAGCTTTCGGGGGATATATCTGGTGCTAAAGTTGTGGCTATTACAGACAAAAATGACTCAGAGATTGCTGAATTGGCCGACTGGGTTATATCAATTAACAATGACGCGAACGATTTAATAAATGATTTCCATGTAGCCCTTCCAGCTATTATTGTTGCACAAGTATTAGCGTTGAAAAAATCATTGCAGCTAGGAATTACCCCTGATAATCCGAGTCCCGATGGCCAAATCAATCGGGTTGTACAGGGTGTTACGATATACGATTACATGGGGGAAGATTAATATGCTTGAAAGTTTGTTAAGTTCGTCTACCATTTCTCTACAAGTTCACGTGGAAAATTGGCAGGAAGCTGGGCAAAAAGCCGGGGAACTGCTTTTGGAAAATAATATCGTTGAAGAAAGGTATATTCAAAGCATGATCGACGGTGTATATGAATATGGTCCTTACATTGTCATTGCGCCTGGGATTGCATTATTTCATGCTAGACCTGAGGAGGGGGTGAAAGAAATTGGTTTAACTATGATTACCTTAGAAAATCCAGTGGATTTTGGAGCTGGAAACAAGGACCCAGTGGATTTAGTATTTGCATTAGGGGCAGTTGATCATAATACACACTTAAATTTAATGGCTGAATTGATGCGGGTTTTACAAGATAAGCAGCTTTTAGAAATGATTCGAACTGAAGAAAATGTTGATCGCGTATTAAATATGATCAACAAAAAACTAAGAGAGGAGAATTAAATACAAAATGTTATTTAAAGATTATTTTTCAGAAATACAAAATATGTTGAATGAGGTATCGGAGAAAGAGTCGAATCACATTGTAGATGCGGCCAATATTATTGCAAGCGCTATCGAAAATGATGGAGTTCTTCATGTGTTTGGATGTGGTCACTCTCAAATGTATGCTATGGAGCTTTTTTACCGCGCAGGCGGACTTGTTCCTGTGAATGCAATTTTAGCGCCAAGTCTTTCCTTATCCCCATCTGCGCCAGTCAGCACTTTTTCAGAGCGGCAGGAGGGGCTTGCAAAGATTCTCTTAGAAGAAGAAGTGACGTATCCTGGAGATGTCATGCTGATTGTTTCCACATCAGGGAGAAATCCGGTTCCGATCGAAATGGCTATTGAGGCGAAGAAAAAAGGGATGAAAGTTATTGCCTTGACATCGTTGTCTTTTTCTAAGGAAGTTAATTCACGTTCTAAAGGAGGGGAAAAATTATACGAATTAGCAGATGTCGTTTTAGATAACCATGGTGAATCCGGCGATGCCATCATGCAATTATCCAGCGTAGACTCGAAATTTGGTCCAACATCTTCCATTATTGGATTTACGATCCTTCAATCAATTGTAGTGCAAGTTATTGAAAATCTAGATAAAAAAGGAATAGAGCCGCCGATATATGTAAGCTCAAATCTCGACAAAGGGGATGATATTAACCGAAAGCATATTGAAAATTATAGAAATCGAATCACATGTTTATAAAATTAAGGAGGCGTTATGAATGAATATTATGACGGTTTGTGGGATGGGATTTGGAACAAGTTTAATGTTGAAAATGACAGTGGACGACATTTTAAATGAGAAGGGGATTAAAGCAGATGTCAATGCAAATGATGCAGGGTCTGCCAAAGGTGGCAACCCGGATTTAGTCATAGCATCAGCCGATTTAGAATCCACATTGGAAGGTATTAGTAGCCCGAAGATATTTATTGATGATCTGACAAACACAGAAGAAATTCGGGAGAAATTATTAAATCAACTTAAAAACATGAGTGATTAAATAATCCAATCTGCCTTGATCGTTTGTCGTAAGTAAAAAATTGTAAAATTATTTGTAAGGGATTCCGAAGTAATAGAGTTTTTCAAGGGAGTGATAACCCATGATAAAAGGAATTGCGGATCTTTTAACTGAACCAGCTATTACGCTAGGCATTGTCGCTTTATTAGGCCTGCTGTTGCAAAGAAAAGAGCTGACAGAAGTCGTAAAGGGGACATCTAAAACGATATTAGGTATACTCATTCTGACAGCGGGAACTGGACTTATTGCTGAAAATTTGGAACCGTTTTCGGCAATGTTCACTGAAGCATTTAATTTAAATGGTGTTGTACCTGTGGATGAAGCTGTCGTAGCTGAATTGATATCAAATGTTGCTGAAATTGGTAGAATGACATCGTTTATACTTTTGTTTGGTTTCTTAATTAACATTTTATTAGCTCGTATCACACCATTTAAGTATATCTTTCTAACAGGTCATATGTTATGGATAACTGCTGGATTTTTAGCGTGGGCTTTTCATGATTTGGGTGTTTCTGAAACACATGGGATTATTTTTGGATCAATTATTGCAGGGATGGTATATCTACTTTTGCCAGCAATATCCCAGCCAATTGTGCGAAAGCTTACTGGAAACAATCAACTTGCTTATGGCCATTTAACAACCACTGGTGTTGTCGCATCTGCTTATGTTGGTAAATTGTTCGGCAATAAGGAAAAAAGTAGCGAGGATATTCAACTACCCGAAAAGCTAAGTTTCTTTAAAGACACCGCTGTATCTGTTTCCCTCGTCATGCTCATTATTTATTTAGTGACGGCTATCGCGGCAGGGCCAGATGTCGTAGGACCTCTTGCTGGTGGCCAAAATTATCTGGTATTCAGCTTCTTAAGCGCTTTAGGATTTGCTGCTGGTGTCCTCGTATTACTGCAGGGTGTCAGAATGTTTTTAGGAGAAATTGTTCCAGCGTTTAGAGGAATTGCTTTAAAGTTAGTTCCTGGTGCTAAACCAGCACTAGATGCTCCGATATTCTTTGCCTATGCGCCAAATGCTTTAATGTTAGGATTTATTTTCGCTGTGGTAGGGATGATTATTGGAATGTTTGTGTCAACAACTTTCGGTGGTGTTGTTCCCTTGCCTTCGATCATTGGCGGATTTTTCACCGGCGGTATAGCAGGCATATTTGGTAATACCCTTGGTGGCCGACGAGGAGCAATAATATCAGGAATTGTCTATGGCTTGATATTAACTATTCCGGTTGCACTTTTTTATCCGTTATTCGGACTAGAAATCTACGGTGTGGAAGGCTTGGCATTCCTTGTACCGGATGGAATCGTTGTAATGACATTGATCAAACTATTTTTTAAGTTAGATATCCCAATAGTTGGACTTGTGCTTGCTATCATCGTATTCATTCTTGTGAGTGTATATTTCGCTCGTAAGAAAAAGCAATCCAATGAATCATAAAATAAAAAAGGCTAAATCCCTTTTTTAGTGATATAAAACTTAGTTAGTAAAGGAAGCATATATCATGAATTATTATATTAAGGCGGATCGTTATTTGCTAGAGAATGGAGAAAAAACCGGTGGTTACTTAGAGATTGTAAATGACCGTTTCGGTTCCTTCGTTAATACGGTGCCAGTTAGCGCTAACGTTATTGACTGGTCCGGTTATACGATTGCTCCTGGGCTGTTTGATACACACATCCATGGAGCGAATGGATACGACATCATGGATGGAACCGAAGAAGCTGTAAATGAGATTTCTAAGGCTATTCTTCCGCTAGGAGTAACTCGATTCTTACCGACAACATTAACATCTAGTAAGACAGACTTGGATACGGCTATTAAAGCTATTCGGAGTGCAACAGTACAAGGGCTTTCCGGTGCAAAATCGGAAGGGATATTCCTTGAAGGGCCATATTTTACCGAAAAGCACAAGGGAGCCCAAAATCCTGATTACTTCCGTGATCCAGACTATCAAGAATTTCAACACTGGCAACAGATTGCGGGTAATTCGGTTGTTAAAATTGCGTTAGCACCGGAACGAAATGACTCACTAGAATTCATCCAACAAATGACACGAGATGGTGTGTTAGCAAGTATTGCGCATACAGATGCAAGTTTTGATTGTTGTGTTGCTGGAATTGACGCTGGGGCACGTGACTATGTGCATTTGTTCAATGGTATGACAGGACTGCATCACCGAGAACCGGGAGTCGTTGGCGCTGCACTTACTGATGAGCGAGCTTTTGCTGAATTGATTTGTGATGGACATCATGTGCATCCAAGTGTCGCAACGTTTGCAGCAAACGTGAAAGGAAATAAACTAATCTTGATCACCGATTGTATGAGTGCTGGTTTACAGCCGGATGGCAAATATATGCTGGGGGAATTTCCTGTCGTAATGAAAGACGGAATTGCCAAAATGGAGAATGGATCTCTCGCGGGAAGTACACTTAAACTAATTGACGGAGTCCGTAATCTTCATAAGTGGAGCAATCTACCATTACATGAAGTCTGGCATCGAGCTTCTTTATCCCCAGCAAAAAGCCTTAGACTGAATAATAAACTTGGCAGCATAGCAAAAGGGAAACTAGCTGACTATATCGTATTAAATAACGATTTAAATGTAAAATCCGTTACCGTCGAAGGCGAAACAAAATGGAGCGGATCGCCCAATACAGGGATTTCGTTTTAAGGTCTGACTTAGCGTGATCGAACTTGGTTAAGAAATCGTTATCTCATCTCTGAAAATCCGGAATTTGCATAGTATGGTATCCGTAAATGGGACAAGGATTTGGGCCCTTGTCCTTGTATACAAAACATATCCCCATGAAAGGTATAGTGGTTAGTTTTTTCTTTGACAGATCAATATCCTAACATTGCAGGTGGTGTAAAAATGATTTTAGCGATGACACTCAATCCATCCGTCGACATTAGTTATAAGCTTGAACAATTTAGTATTGATCAAGTAAATCGGGCTGAAGGTACGTCAAAAACGGCTGGTGGAAAAGGATTGAATGTGAGCCGGGTTTTGCAGCAATTGAACGAAGAAGTGGCTGTTTCCGGATTTTTAGGTGGTAGTTTAGGAGATTTTATTCGTAGGCAGCTTAGAAATCTTGAAATTCGTGATTTTTTTACGACAATCGATGGTGAAACACGAAACTGCATTGCAGTCATCCATGAAGGGAAACAAACAGAAATATTGGAAAGCGGTCCAATGATCGCGGCGGAGGAAGCACAACAATTCCTCGACCAATTCACATATCAAATTGAACAAATGGGCATAGTCACGATTTCTGGTAGTTTACCGCAAGGGTTACCGGATAATTTTTATCAGAAAATGATAGGTATAGCTAATCAACACAAAGTTCCAGTTTTCTTGGATACGAATGGCAAATTACTAAAAAAGACACTGCAAGGAGAACACAAGCCTTTTTTGATTAAACCAAATGCACAGGAGTTAGCTGAATTTGCGGGTAGACCCCTTGATGATGAAAAGCAGATTATAAATGTATTAAACGATCCTCTATTGATGAATGTCCCTCATATTGTCGTAACCCTTGGTGCGCGTGGGTCCTTGATAAAACAGAATGAGCATATTTATCGTGCATCGACACCAGCTATTCAGGCGGTGAATCCGGTTGGTTCGGGTGATTCAGTTATTGCCGGATTCGCAGCAGGTCTCTCGCGTGGTTTAATTGGAAAGGAATGGATCAAATTTGGAATGGCTATGGGTGTTTTAAATACGATGGAAGCAAAAACAGGCCACATCAATCCGGAAAATATTGACTGGTGTAAGAAACAAATCGGCGTTACATTACTGGAATAACATAGAACAGGAGGTATTCAAAATGACTTTATCACCAGGAAAACAGCATGGACTTGAGCTTATTTCTGATGACAATCATATTATTCTGGCGACCGCCATGGATCAGCGTGGATCGCTGGGCAAATTGATAGGGTCGTTTAATGATAACATTACGTACGAAAATGGCCTGCGGAAATTTAAACAAGGTGTCAGCGATGTACTGGGTAATCAATCATCCTCGCTTCTTCTCGATCCAGAATATGGCTGGGATGCGGCGGCGAAATTAAACGATAATGTAGGGCTTATCATGGCTTATGAAAAAACAGGTTATGACGCAACTGAAAAAGGCCGTTTACCAAATTTAGTTGATTATTATGCAGTGAAGGATTTAGTAGCAGCTGGCGCAAACGCTATTAAGTTACTCGTCTATTACGACTATCAGGAAGATGAGTATATTAACCAAATGAAAAAAACAATGATCAAACGGGTTGGAGATGAGTGTAAGCAAAATGATATCCTGTTTATTTTAGAACCGGTTTCCTATAGTGCCGAAGGGCTTGCATCCAAGGGAACGGAGTTCGCCAAGCAGAAACCGTCAATTGTGGATTACTTTATGGAGGAATTCTCTAAAGAAATATACGGTATTGATGTATTGAAAGTTGAGGTTCCGGTATTTATTTTTCATATTGAGGGATATGAACAATATGATAACTATGATCCTGTTTATAGTAAAGAAGCAGCTGCGGAGTTATATCGCAATAGTTCGGAAAAGAGCCGCATTCCGTTTATTTATTTAAGCGGTGGAGTAACAAACGACCAGTTTATAGAAACGCTTTATTTTGCTAAAGAGGCTGGTGCAAAATTCAGCGGTAGCTTATGTGGGCGGGCTATTTGGAAGGATGGTGTGGAGTCGTTTGCCAGCGAAGGAAGTAATGCGTACTATCAATGGTTGCATACAACTGGCGTGGATAACTTAAGGAAGGTGCAAGCAGCGATTAAAAAAACTTCTACCCCGTGGACATAGTTTGTCACGGTTTTAAACCGTAGAAAAATATATATTTTTACAGGACAGGAGTGTCCGTATGAAGTTAAAAAGACAGCAGACAAGTTCGATACGTTAAATGAGCTGTGTCAAGCTTCATTTCATGGATAATGACGAGGGTAAAAACAGCTCCCAAGAGAGAAGATTGAACTGAAATGGACGTTTAGCATCGAACAGGGAGACAAGGAAGAGGAGATGCGTACTAAACATTGATGCGTACAAGCAGAGAAAAACTCAGCAGCGATTAGCTTCCGATGAACTTTCGTTTAGGTTAACCGCAGTTGATTCCAAATTACACCCAAAATTATGAAAGGGAGTGCTAGGATGTACAGGATGTTTTTCATGATTTCCGTATCTGCTTTACTTGCCTTTACTATTTTATTGCAAGTCCCCGGAACGGGAATGGCTGCTGACTCTAGGGATGATAGCAATGACGCCGATAAGGATACATCGGAATGGAAACTCAAACATCATGAGGATTTCAGTGAGGATCTCGATGTTAATGATGCCGATTGGGTTCGTGATGAATACGGGGAAGACAGCCCATGGAAAGTAACCGATGGACTAGGTGATGACGGAGCGTATTTTCATGCTTTAGGTGGAGACGACTTTGAGAGGAAATTAGATAGTTTTTGGTTGATGCGTAAACGAGTTTCATTTGGTGAAGATGACTGGCTTACTGCTGAATTGGCAGTGCGGGATTATGACAAGAAAGGAGAACCGGATAATCCTGTAACATTTGATAATGTTACTATGCCTGATGGCAACCGCGCAGCCAAACTAGACGAAGATGATCACAGCGGTGGAGGGATCATTCGTTCCACGGATCCGCTTCCTCCGGAATACCGCATTGAATACAAGCTGAAAACAATTGACTTCGGTGGACAGCGGGACGGCTCGTTTGAATATGACGGGAAAATAAACGGGTATGATACAGAAGGAGTTAAAACGAACTATCCATGGGCCACAGATCCAGATGCTTTTTCAGGCCCGGATGAACCCGGAAACTCAAATTTTGGTGACGTCCGCAGCGCAAATGGTTATTATTTCCTGTCTATTTTAGATTATAATAACCCTGCTCCCCATAATAACGCGCATATTCATAGTCACCGCAAAGTTAATATGGACGCATATAATGTAAATGGTCCAGAAGGTGACGCTTATTCCGTTTGTGATCCGGGATCAGGTGATTTGTACAATTATAATTCCAGCAAAAGCACCCAAAATGGGATTAATGCCCTGTTCATGAACGGAGATGAATTTAAAGATCATGATTATCCCTATACGGATTTCCTAATAGAAACTGAATGTGGAAATCATACAGGTGATATTGTTTCCGCAGCTGAAATTCAGCCGGAATTAATGCCGGATGAAGATTATACATTTGCGATTGAGCGTGATAAAACAGGATATACCATGGAGATGTCAGGCAATTTCCTACATGCAGGAGAAAAAAACTTACGCTATCATCGTGACTTTGTTGAGGGTGACGAACCCATTTGGCATTATAACAACAGGCCCGACCAATATAATGGAGAGTTCAATCGCACATGGAGCCGTGACACTCCGAATGGCGAATACAAAGAGGAAAATATGTGGCCGGAGGACTCAGCCTATCCGGATTACTTTATCCTTGGGGATCCTCATTTAACGCACTATGAGGGAGCAGCTACTATTGATGATATAAAACTATATGTGCCGGAAGAGATCGATACTGATTATATCCAAACGCAGCTCTGGCAACTTGATGATGCAAATGACATTAAGAACGATGAGGCTGTACATGATTTAAAACTTCACTTACAGGCTGTAGAACATTATGAAAAGGAAAATGCCTCAGAAAAGGTAAGCAAACATATGAAAGGATTCAATAATCTGTTGCTTTATCAAAAAAATGAGGACCTGATTAATGGTCAAGCATATCAAACACTTAAAGAAAGTGCTGATTCCTTGATTGAAGATCAGAAATAAGGTTAGTATCCCCCCTCTGATTAAGCAGGGGGGATACTAATCTTGCTATCTAAACGATATTTTATATGAGTATAGTCATAATTGGAAAAGTAGCGCTCCTCTACTGAATACGATGTCAAATAAATTAAAAGACAAAAAATCGACAAGGATCAAATTGATGTCTTAATAAAAATTATTGATTACCAGAAAAAAACTACAGAGGAAATATTGAATTGGTAGAGTTATAAATATAAATGTCAAACCCACATATGCAATTATCAACAATAACAAATCAAAGGAATTGCCTCATTAATTGATCATTGGTGAGAAAACTAACTAAACTCTTCCCCTCACTTCATCCGCCACTTCGGCCCGGCCTTTCGTATAGACTCTTGTTTGTCCAATACAGAGGAACAGTTTGGGCAAATTGTTGCTAATGTTGGGATCGGTGTACGGCAATAGGGACATTCTTTTTTCGTCATCGAATCACTCGGGTGCTGGTGTGGTTTTTTCCAGCGGTTTATTTGTCTGATAACCAGAAAAACGACGAATAAAATAAGCATAAAGCGTATGAATGCAGTTATAAACAGCCCGTAATTGATGGTGGCGGCACCTGCTTCTTTCGCTTGTTCCAATGATGGATAAGTTGTACCATCCAGACTGATATAATGGTCCTGAAAATTTACTTTCGAATATAGTAAGCCAATTGGGGGCAAGAGTATGTCTTTCACTAGCGAATCAATGAGTCCGCTAAATGCAGCACCTAAGACGACACCAACCCCAATATCAACTGCATTTCCTTTCATGGCAAACTGACGAAACTCCCGAAATAACCCCATAGATTTAACTCCTTTCCCTATCCATTATTATGAGGAAGAGGGACAGGCTATGACGATCACATATCATTCAAATGGAATTACAATGCAAATCCTAAAACGGAAGGGTGGTGAAAATTACGCCAGTATTTCCCGTCTCCCTTCTTATTTTGTGTTAAAATAAATACAATACGTATAAAGAATATCGTTTCAGTCAGGTATAACTTATATTCTACCATTCCTGCTGAGTATGTGGCATAGAAGCATTGTGGAAATGACATCGCAATGTTGCTTTATGTAGGTAAAGTTATTCTATATACACATCTATTACCAAAGAAGCCTGAGCTATTTTTCTCATAGAGGAAGTAATAATAACGGAAAAGGAGAGATAGGATGAATTGGCTGTCCGATAATTTTTATGTCCTGTTTGACTACATAACGAGCGCAACCTTGTGGGTATGGATAGGGAAAACGGCACTGAGAATCGCTGTTATCATTATTTTTGCTTTTGTACTTAAAAACGTGGGAAAGAAAGTAATCAATGCGATTTTTAAAGAGAGAAGAAATATGCCGGTCAAACTGTCGACGAATCGAAGAGAACAGACCCTTAAAAATTTGTTAAACAGTGTTCTTTCCTATGGCATTATGTTTATTGCCATTATGATGATACTGGATACATTCAATGTGCCAATCAAAACAATGCTTGCCGGAGCAGGAGTTGCTGGGCTGGCCATCGGCTTTGGTGCTCAAAGTCTTGTTCGGGATGTGATTGGCGGATTTTTCATTATCTTTGAGGATCAATTTTCAGTAGGCGATTATATTGAAATAGGCGCAATCGAGGGGGATGTAGTAGCTATCGGCCTGCGTGTCACACAATTAAGAAGTTATTACGGACAAACCTATGTCATTCCTAACGGTAACATTGATATTGTAACCAATTATTCCGCAACGAATGGTTTTGCAATGGTGGAGGTCAATGTGCCATATGAATCAAATATTATACAAATTGAGAACATGATAGAAGAAACGTTACAATCCCTGCCGGAAAAATACGATATGTTTGTGGGAACCCCCGTTATTAACGGTGTACAAGCACTTGAATTATCGAACTATGTATTACGTATCCGGGCGGAAACCGTCCCGGTTATGCAGTGGGCTGGCGCTAGAGCAATCCGTAAAGAAGTAAAAGAGGATTTATTTGAACAGGGTATTAGTATTCCTTCACCGCGGATGGTGGTTTATCCACACGATGAGCAGGAGCCGCGTTTGGCGGATCGTTAAGCGGAAATATAAGTCTTTAAGCTCCATTAGCTAGTCCCAGCATTTTGATAGATCTTTTGCATAATAACATCATTAAATTCCTGATGTAACAAAATACAAGCATCACCTGTTAAATCACCGCCGTCAAAATTTACTTTCACACGTTTATTAAGCTCATCGATTTTTCGTTTACACTGGCAGTTATAGAAGGAGCCCCTTAGTATGTTTAGTGTAGTCACTTATTACATTACCAAAAGTTGGGCTCTTTTTCGTTTATTTTAATTCCACTTTTTGGATAATTAGCGTTAACACGTAAAAGTACTGTTATTACGGGATCACCAAAGGGCATATCATGAAGCTATGAATAAATCAGGCTGGTAATTTCCATTATGTAAAAAATTGACGCTAAGACATGGGAACCAGTTGTAGAGTATGACAATTTTTTGAAGGTGTGTTTCCTGTTAATAAGTTTGATCGTTTATCCGCTTTATTTCTGATGATGATACAACCTCTTTCAATATAGCAAATTTCGTCACATCGAAGCTTGAATGTACGCATTTAAAATTTCAAAAGTTATTTACTTCTTCTACGAGGATTGTGTTAAGGGATTTGATAAAGCCCCCTTTCAAAGAAAAATTAATTGCCTGGAAACATGGACCTGTAGTAGCAGAGGTATATGATGTTTAAAATCGACCACCATGTTCATTGAAAATCTGGCCAATGAATTTGATAATCTCCCTTGTATACAAACAAGTGGGAAAAGGAGAGATGGTTACCATGAACTGTACGCAAACGAAGGGAGGTCGATGCGACAAATTGTGAGAAGCATCGTAATTTACCGGTTAATAAATAAGTGGGGGATACGAAAAAAATCCAGTCGCCTTATGACTCTGTTTTCACATAGCTAGGATGGAGGGGAAATAACTTTTATGACAGTAGCACCAAATGAGAAGTTTGATTTTTCCCAAATGTGATGAATGATGAGGCTTAACTGTGTTACAATATACTTGCTTCATACATACTATTATTGAAGGAGGGGATACAATGAGTGTTATTCGATTAAAGATTGAGCCAAAAGTGATTCTAGATGCTATTTCTAAATCAGGGAAAGACTTGGAAGAGGTTAAAAACCGTTTTAAAAACTTGCATAAATGGCTTAATCATGAATTAGATCCAACCTTTAATCAATTAAACGATTTAAGCAGGTTTCTCAGTGTTCCCCTCGGTTATTTACTCATCAAAACTCCATTCAAGGAAGATATGCCACTATTGGAGTTCCGAACAGTTGATACTGCTGCAATTCACAATCCCAGTAGGGAACTTATTGACACGATTGAAGATATGGAACGTAAACAAGAATGGCTGCGGGAGAGCTTTATTGAGGAAGGCAGAGATAAGTTAAATTTTGTTGGCGCTTTAAATCCTGATAAAGATGATAATCATTTACAAATCGCTGCTTATATCAGAGAAGTTTTAAATGTAGAAGAAAACTGGTACGAAATGGCTAACAGTAAAAAGTCCACCTATTCCTTATTGAGAGAGAAGCTCAGCACGTATGGTATTATTGTTATGCAAAGCGGAATAGCGTTAAATAATACGCACAGACCACTCAATATTAATGAATTTAGAGCTTTTACACTTGTTGATGAATATGTGCCGTTAATATTTATAAATATTGGAGATTCCAATAGTGGGAAAACTTTCTCTTTATTACATGAGCTTGTCCATATCTTTTTTGGGCGTAACTCTCTATATAACGATGATTTGAAACACAGAAATAAATATACCAGCCCTATCGAAACTTTGTACAATAAGGTGGCTAGTGAGATCATAGCACCTACTAAGAGGTTTATCAATGAATGGAATAAAACTTATAAAGACATCGAGCATGAAATTGAAAAAATAACATGTGTGGCAGATCATTTTAAAGTAAGTCCATTAGTTATTGCCAGAAAAGCGTTAGATCAAGGATTTATTAATAATGAGAAATATAAAGAAGTTGAAAACATAACTCAACGAAATTTTGAAAAGATGCAAAAGCAAACAGGATCTGGGGGAAACTCTATAAACAATGCATTGTCTCGTTTGGACAAAACCTTTCTTGTGACCTTAATCTCAAGTGTAGAAAGTGGAAAAACGCTGTACACAGATGCTTATAGGCTAGCAGGTGTTGGAAGAGGGGTTTTTGAAGACTTATCTGAGCGTTTGAAAGGAGTAAGATGAAGATTTGAATAACAACAATATATTTCTAATAGATGCAAATGCTTTTCTTACTCCTAGTAAAGAATACTATCGATTTTCAGTCGCTCCAAGCTACTGGAAACAAATTAATGACATAGCCCAAAAAGGTTGCATTAAGACGATTGACAAAATTAATAAAGAAGTTTGTCCCAGAGATAAGGAAAGTGACAAAGATGATATACAGTTATGGTTTGAGAATGATTTTAAAGGTGACGTATTATCAACTAACAAACAAGAAATAGTGAACGAATACCAAAACATTATAAACCATTTGTACATCAATGAAAAATACAGTGAAAAGGCCGTTTATAGAATGGGGTGGCAGAGAAGACATAGCAGACCCTTGATTGATAGCGACAGCAAAAGTTTACGGTTACACGGTTATTTCTTTTGAAAAATTACGTCTCTTTAACGGTGGACAACCCATGTCAAAACCTAAGATTCCAAATCTTTGCTTGGATTTAAATGTAAACTATACTGATTTATTTAATATGATGGAAGTGTTGGGAATAAAATTGTAATGTCAAAATATATCATCACTAGAATAGATTGTTACGTGAATGGTAGGTCGGTAAGCGTCAGATAATTCCTTATCCCAAAATCAGGATGAAAAATATACATATTCCACAAACAGAGAGTTGGCAATAGCGTTCTGGATTTTTGTTTATTATATTTTCTTTAACAGTAAAGCCTTATATGTATTTATTCTTCGTGTGTCTTCATATGAAGATCTTTTTATGCGGCTGAGTTTTAAGGAAACGATTGATGATAGGTATCGACGCTGGTTATATTTTAGGATAGTTTTAATATGTAATGTTAATTTAAAGGGTATTAATGATTTTATTAATCGAAGTGAAATAATGAACAACTCCATTAAAAGTAAACAAGATATTGGTAAGGTGATACGAAACTATAAAGTTAATACAAATTATGACGTTGTTTCTTAAATGTTTTGTTCCATAAAATAGAATGGGTAAATACTGTATCATTCTTATGGTTACGTATTACGTGATAGGAAATAAGGCTGCCTTGGTAGCTAAAAAAATATAGGAGATAATAATGTTAAACAAAGATGATGCTATTCCATTATATGTTCAACTAAAACGTTTATTACGTTCACAAATTTTAAATGGGGAATTTAAAGAAATGGATCTTCTTCCATCCGAAACACAATTGATGAAACAATATCAAATTACCAGAACTACTATTCGAAAAGCAATTGCTGAGCTTAAGCAAGAAGGGCTTGTTCAGCAGGTTCATGGCAAAGGGACTTTTGTCAGGTTACGCGAGACAAAAGATACCGTTTGGAATTTTCAAAGTTTTTCAGATATAGCTCGAGATCATAATCAAAAGCCGGTTACAGAGGTTTTAGAAAAAGAAACATATGTAAAAGACGACTCGTATTTTTTAAAACTGGTTCGTTTAAGAGGGTTGCAATCAGATGATGATATAACTAGTTGGATGACAATCGATACTTCTCATTTGCCTTTGAAGCTATTTCCAAACTTAGAAACTTACGACTTTTCCAGTACGTCACTTTACGAGCTAATGCGTAAAGTGTATAACACTTATCCACATTATGCCAATCTAAATATAGAGCCTATTTCAGGTACACCTCTCATATATAATCGGCTTGAAATGAAAGAAAGAAAACCTTTATTACAAAGTTACGGTGTTGTTTTAACAGAAAGCAACATTGAAATTGAACGCATCAACATTATATACAGTCCAAATTTTAATTTCAAACTCTCTCAATATATTCATGATTAATATCATTGGGGAAACATGTTATTATACTCCCTCGTTTCATATCTCATTGTCGAAGACCAATGACTGTTAATTGTTAGTTATATAACAGATAAAAGTCATTGGTTTTTTATCGTATACTTTATCCATATGGGACACTGGATTTTAGATACTCTTTTATCTTTTAAAGCTAGCAGAAAGGTGAAAAGATTTTTCCAATAAATATAATTGACAATGAGGAAAGCACATCTTATACTTGAAATAACTCATACGTATGAGTGTATAAGTTAAGGGAGATGGTTAAATGAACGATAAAATTTTAGGAACTTTGTATGGTCTAGCTATAGGAGACGCATTAGGCATGCCTTCCGAATTATGGAGCAGACGTAAAGTAAAAGATTTTTTTGGACAAATCACCACTTTTCTAGACGGTCCAGCAGAAAATGATGTAGCTTGTAACTTTACAAAAGGACAGTTTACAGATGATACATCGCAGGGATTGCTTATCATTGATGCATTAAATAAAAATAACTTTGAGCCTTCAAACAAATTAATCGCAGAAGAGTTAATAAAGTGGGCCAATGAAACAGATGCATTTGATAACAACATACTTGGCCCCAGTTCCAAAGCAGCCCTGAATGCGATTAAGACAGGAAATGATCCATCTATATACACAAAGAAAGCGTTAACAAATGGAGCGGCTATGAGAATCGCTCCGATAGGTACACTTTTTTCCAGCACACAAAAAAATAGTTTAATTAAATATGTTCGTAAAGTAAGTCAACCTACACATGCCAGTGATATCGCAATCGCAGGTGCGAGTATGATCGCATATGCAGTTTGTTTAGCAACAGAAGATAAAAGCTGGGAAGATATAATGGCATTAACAAATGAACTATATGATCTTGCCTTGGAAGAAGGCGAAGAAACATTCTCTGCATCTATTTCAGAACGATTAAAGTTAGGATTACAGTTTGCCGAAAAACACAAAGATGATGAAGAAACATTTGCACAGCAAATCTATGATGTTATCGGCTGTGGAACAGCAACAAATGAATCTGTGCCTGCAGCATTAGCTATTGCTTATTATTGTAAAGACCCACATCATTGTGCTCTTTTTTGTGCAAATATAGGTGGAGATACCGATACTATTGGGGCGATGGCAACCGCCATATGTGGTGCAAAATCTGGATATAAAGCGCTCGACACCGTATGGATTGATATCATTGATCAAAATAACCATGTCCATTTACAGAAATACGCTTCCAAACTATTAAAAGGAAGAGATTTCTTAGATAGGGGAGATATATATGGAGAATAAAGAGAAAATTTTTTTGACTGATGAAGAAAAAACAGGTAAGCCAAGAGATTTATTTTTTATTTGGTTTGCAGCAAATATGGGGATTTTGGGGATTGTTTATGGAGCACTTATTATCGGGTATGGATTAAGTTTTACACAGTCTATATTGATAGCTATTCTAGGCCCCTTGTCTTTTCTTCTGGTCGGCTATGCAAGTCTTGCTGGAAGAGATACTGGTGCGATAACCTTTATACTTTCCAGGGCGGCATATGGATTTAAAGGAAATCATATTCCTGCATTAATTGGCTGGGCAGGACAGGTCGGATGGCTATCCGTAAATGTATCAACAGGAACATTAACCTTATTAGCTTTATTTAGTGCATTCGGTATCAGCACGAATAATTTACTCATACTCATCAGTTTAGTGATTTTTGCAGGGTTGATTGTAGCTTCCAGCTTGTTCTCTCATGAAACACTTGTATCTATCCAGACGTTTTTCACCTATGTATTTGGTGCACTGACTTTGTTGGTTATTCTTATGTTAATACCTGAAACAGACTGGAATTCTCTCTTTGCTATGAGTTCAGGACCTTGGTTAACAGGATTCTTTCCTGCGCTTGCATTTGTTATTGTTGGTACAGGGCTAACTTGGACAAACGCTTCTGCAGATTACAGTCGTTTCCAAAAAAGAAGTAATAAATCATCAGCAATTATTGGTAATGTAACATTCGGTGCTTTTATCCCTCTATTTGTCATTATCAGCACAGGAATTTTACTGGCAACAGCAGCACCTGAACTAGCTAATGCTGAAAATCCCATCCTGCTTATTAGTGAAATATTACCTGAATGGATGACAATTATTTATCTTTTTGCCGCACTTGGCGGACTTACTCCAATGTGTTTTATTGGTTTAAAGTCATCGAGATTGATTATGAGCACCTTTAATTTGGCTATCAAAGAATCTACTGCGATTACCATACATGCTGTTATAATTACTTTGATACCGCTTTATGTTCTTATTGTCTCCAAAGACTTCCTAGGCTATTTTGAAGCATTTTTAGGGATTTTAGGTATTGGTTTAGCTGCTTGGGTCTCTATTTTCATGGTAGATTATATTTTTCTGCGACGTAAACAAGGGTATGATCCTAAGCTGTTAGAGGACGTGCGTTACAATTCTATTAACATTGGTGGCGTTGTAAGTTGGATAGCTGGTGTTATCGTTGGTTTAATATTCACCATATTTATCAATTCCAGCTTTGATATGTTGGTGACATTTATTATTAGCGGAGGCCTGTACTATATAACAAATGTTCACCGTAATAAACAACAATTACAGGAGGGTGAGAAATGCCAAAAAAACAACACTTAGGTGTCAGAAGGATAAATAGCGAAAAAAAGGTATTAGTTATTGGCAGTGCTGTTATTGATATCGTTGTCAATATACCAAGACTTCCTGTTAGTGGCGAAGATGTATTTTCCAAATCTCAAGAAGTGATCGTAGGTGGCTGTGCATATAATGTTGGAAATATACTAAAACAATTAAATGCCTCTTACGATTTAATGATACCGATTGGTAACGGTCCCAATGCTGCACATATAAAAGAACAAATGAACGCAGACGATCATGCTCCGCTAATGCATAACCTGAATGGAGACAATGGTTGGTGTTTATCTATGGTAGAGGCTAATGGAGAACGCACATTTCTTACTGTTCCAGGTATAGAAAACAGCTGGAAGGAAGAATGGTTTGAGAAAGTAGATTTTAGTATCTATGATTATATTTATTTGTCTGGGTATACGTTTGAAGGCAACTCTGCAAACGTATTGCTCGAACAGTTGCAGAATAAAAGTAAGGAAACAGCTATTATCTTTGATCCTTCTCCGCGAGTAAGTAACATAAATGAGGAAGATTTGAAAGCGTTGTTAAAATTGGACACTATTGTTCACTGTAACCGGGAGGAGCTTTTATCTCTAAGTGGACTTGATAATATAGAAGCAGGGGCAAAGATGATCCATCAGCAAACAAATAACCCCGTTGTAGTTACACTGGGCGGAGAAGGTACATTATTTGTACAGGATAATATATCCCAAATTTGCAACGGGAAAGATGTTCCCTTAATTGATACTATAGGGGCAGGTGATACACATATTGGAGCTTTTATCACAGCTTTACTTGATGGACAATCTATCGAAACGGCATGTACATGGGGAAATGATGCTGCTTCACAAGTTGTGCAGGTACAGGGTGGGAACGTGAAATTGTCTTGATACAAAGTACCTCAGAAGTTAGAAAAACTTTGAGGTACTTTTTTCGACTTTTTAATAGTTGAGAAAAGCAATAAACCTCGTCTTAATAAATCATCCTTATTTAAAACAATCCCATGTATGGTATCAAGTGGAGAGGAAATATTTTCCGCACCCCTTTAGCTGCCATAATTCGGTTGTGCTTCAACAGTCTTCCTCACCCTTATAATCGGAAAAGTTAAGATAATGGGGTATTTCTTTCAAACTATTATAGAGATAGAGAATGTTTCACTTTAGGCATGTATGATGGATTTTATGCGGTATGTACAAATCTGGATTCACCGATTGAGGAAATTATCAAAATTAACCAAGGGAGATGGGAAATTGAGGAAACGTTCAGGATATTAAAGAATGAATTTCAAGCACGACCTGTTTATTTACAAAGAGAAACGAGAATCAAAGCACACTTTTTAACATGTTTTTTATCCTTATTGATGTACCGTATTTTGGAGAAAAAATTGGATGAACGCTTTACTTGCCCTGATTTAATCAGTACATTGAGGAAAATGAACATACGCGAATTGGACGGAGAAGGGTACATACCGACATTTACTCGAACAAAAGTCACGGATGCATTGCATGATACATTTGGCTTCAGAACTGATTTCGAGATCGTTGCCCAAAAAATATGAAAAAAATTTTTAAGCAAACTAAAAAAGGAAAATAGTACGCAGTTTTTGCCATCTAAAATACCGCCATGAATGTTGATTATACAACACTTATGGCGGTTTTAGGTGTCAAAGATGAGATTATTGTTAGTACAATTATACCATATTTAAAAAATTTGGTGAATAAATTTGATACATCCTTTGTTCATTCTCGGTAAAAAACTGCCAAGGCGATATTTAGTTGACTGTAATCACTTTTTTCTAACAATATAGACTGTTTCAAGGCTATAAATTGCCCTCAAGCAAATATCCTTATTTTTCCGAAAATTAGGCTGTTAATTAGGCGGTGTTTACATTGGTTCATTATATATATTGTTGTCATGCGACATATCCCCCTTTTCTCTAGACATACTAGAAGATATATTTTTATATTTTGATGCTCTCCCTCTATAAAAGGTTTTAAACCTCATCATCATTCTTCCTAAGTGTAATTATCTCATTAATATCATCAATCTCTAACGCATCAGCAATTTTTTCAATATGCTCCAGCTGAACTCGTTGTCGTTTGCCACTCGCCAGTTCACTAAGAGTTGCCCGGCGAATTCCGGTCAGCAAATGCAGCTGGTTTATGCTTAAGTTATATCGATTTAGTAATTCATTTAACAGAATCTCTACTTTTACCAAGTTTTTTCCTCATTTCAATATTAAATGTTGACTGTACTTATAAGCGTACTATATAATATAACCAATATTTGTACGCTTATAAGTACAAATGTTGTATTTACCACAAAAAATATTGAGAGAGGTGATCCTATGGAAAAACAGCAACCTTCTATGCAAGTCCTATTAGAAGAATTAAATACACATTAATTTTAACCAATATGAAAAGCCGAATTGTTCAAACCATGTGCAACTTGATAGACGATGAGGTGTATACCAAGAGTGCTGGTGTCTATGCGTTAAGTAGGGCGGTGGGTTTTTCCCAATTACGGCAAAAATAAGTTAGAAAAAAGGTAAGCGTCAAATAATCCCCACCTGTATTCAGATGGGGATCTCGTGTATATTTTATTTAGACTTATTCGCGACATTCTTCAGGGAGTGTTGCAGACCATGGCAGGAATTGAGCCAATTGCTCTTTATAAGTTGTATCCATATTGGGCAGTTCCTCGAACAGGTAGCTAAAATAATTAAATGGGTTCAGTCCATTTTTCTTAGCCGTCTCTACAAGACTATAGATAATCGCTCTGGATT
This sequence comes from Virgibacillus sp. NKC19-3, assembly GCF_019837165.1. NCBI lineage: Bacteria > Bacillati > Bacillota > Bacilli > Caryophanales > Bacillaceae > Virgibacillus > Virgibacillus saliphilus. The sequence continues at coordinate 3,366,141 of NZ_JAGYHC010000001.1, read as the reverse complement.
GTGTGAGTATTGCGGTATTGCTTAAAAGCCAGCTTTCCTTCCAAGCACAAAAGGCTTGATGGATCGTTCTGCTCGATTGTTACCGATCTCCAATTGGCCATCCTCTAAGAACGCTTCTAAATTTTCCTATTGTTTACGACAATATTTGATAAAGAGTTCTCTTTTCCTTCGAATCGCTGCACCCAGTAATATATTTGATGGGCTTGGATTTCCTGGTCGCGACACCATTCAGCTACATTTTGTTCGCTTTCTTCCCAAGCGTCGTATCTTGCTTTCCATTCTATTCTTTTGTCTTTTAAAGTCATCGCATAACCCCCCAATTCATTTCTATGAAGGTTATCGCACGGAAGGCGTTTGATTCCTATGTGTATTTTATTTGTCGCTTACAAAACGCTTAAACGAAAAAGTAAAAGGAAAAAATATCGTGTGACCTTTCATTCACACCGTATCAAGGAACAAGATTAGTTATTTCCTAATAAATAACAGCAACAATACCTAAAACAACAGATATTCATTCGTTCTATGGTTGCTCAATAGTTAGAGAAGTTGCAATCCCTTTGCTGATTTTGTCTGCAGCTTTAAATAACAATGGAAGGTACTCATCTTTTAGTTTTTCATTACTTATCCGCCCTGCATGTGCGGAACAGTTGAGGGCTGCAAATACTGTACCTTCCGCATTTCGAATGGGAACTGCTATAGATCGAAGCCCTTCTTCCAGTTGTTGCTCGACACCTGCCCATCCTCTTTTACGTACCTGTTTCAATTCAGCTATTAATTCTTCTTTTGTTGTTAATGTATTATCCGTTAGTTTATCTAATTTTACCTTCTCTATATATTTATTGAATTCTTCTTGTGACAAATGAGCGAGGAGAATATGTCCCATAGACGTAGCATATGCAGGTAAACGTGAGCCGACATTTAACGTTATCGTCATAATGCGTTTAGTTGGAACTCGGGCTACATATATTATATCTGTTCCATCGAGTACAGCAATTGAACTGGATTCACCTGTTTGTTTAACAAATTCCTGCATAAATGGTTGGGCAATATTCCACATATTCTGTGAAGAAAGATATGCATAACCTAATGTTAGAGCATGAGCTGTTAATGAAAATACACCATTTTTGGATTCTGCAAATCCGAGACGCTCTAGGGTGAGGAGAATGCGACGTGTAGTTGGCCTGCTATAACCGGTTCTTTTGGAAGCCTCACTGGTTGTAAGTGTTGGAATCTGCTCCGAAAAAATTTGAATGACCTTCAACCCCTTTTCCAATGACTGAATATGATCTTGGGATTCCTTCAAATTATTTGATCTTTCTACTATTGACATTTTTATTACCTCCTATGTTATAATTTGTACATAATATAACTTTTTGTACGTATATAGTACAACAAATTACAAAATTATGCAAGCGTTATTTAAATATGCTTGTATGTGCATTCTTATTGAGCGGGGGAGTTAGAGAATGATTGAAACAGTTACGGTAATAGGGGCAGGTACGATGGGGAGGAGCATAACACAGTATTTTTTGCAAAGAAATGTAAACGTTTTGTTTGTTGAAGAGGATGAAAGCGTTATGAAAGATGCCATATCCTCAATTGAAAGACAGATAGAGGAATTAGAAGAAAAAGATTTTATTTCAACAAGGAAAGATGACTGCATTTCGAACCTTAAAACAATTCAAACATTAACGGGTGAAATTTCTACTGATCTTGTTATTGAAGCTATTCCGGAAAAAATGCCATTAAAACAGAAGATTTTTGCTGAATTAGAGGAGAAATGTAATAATACTACAATTTTTGCCACTAACACATCGGGTTTATCCATTTCTGAAATCGCTTCAGTATTAAAACACCCGGAGCGTTTAATTGGCACTCATTTTTTTACTCCGGCAGCAATCGTACCGTTGGTAGAAGTTGTTAAAGGTGAGAAGACTTCAGAAATAGTTACTAATTTTGTAATGGATGGACTGGAAGAATTGGGGAAAAGGCCAGTTCTATTGAAAAAGGAAATTCCGGGTTTTATTGGAAATCGGCTTCAGCATGCGATTTCCAGAGAGGCTATATCACTTCTTGAATCAGGTGTCGCGTCAGCCGAAGATATTGATACCGTTGTGAAATGGAGCATTGGTCTTCGTATGGTGTTAACCGGACCAATTGAACAACGCGATATCAATGGACTGAATGTTCATTATGATATTGCATCTTACTTATATAAAGATTTGAATAATTCTTCTGCTCCATCTCCCTTGCTAAAAGAAAAGATAGATAAGGGTGAAACAGGCCTTAAGGAAAAGAAAGGGTTTTACGATTGGGATAAAGTTGATTATAAAAACTCTATTAAAGAAAAGGACGAAAAATTACTGGAGCTCATCCAATTAATCTCACAAAACAAAACAAGGGGGGATTAACTTGAAGAAAATGACAAACTTTTTTACAAGTATGGTTAATAAGTACCTGCCTGATCCATTTGTAATTGCCATCGGATTAACAATCGTAGCTATCTTTTTGGCTATGACTATACAAGGATCTGGATTTCTCGAAACAACTTCATATTGGGGCGACGGATTTTGGGATTTGTTAGATTTTACGATGCAAATGGCATTGGTTTTATTGACAGGTTATGTTTTAGCCAAAACACCAACAGTTGATAAAGGCATCGATAAATCAATATCAGGTATCAAAAGACCAACGACTGCTATCATCACAGCCACATTATTCGGTGGCATCGGAAGTCTATTAAACTGGGGATTTGGCTTGATTATTGGTGGTATTGTTGCACAAAAACTCGCAATAAAGGTTAGAGGTGTACACTATCCGTTGATTATCGCTGCGGGATATAGTGGATTTGCCCTATATGGATCAGGTATATCTGGTACAGTTCCAGTAACAATCGCTACACCTGGTCATTTTCTGGAAGAGCAAATTGGAGTTGTACCGATGAGTGAAACCATTTTCTCTCTACCTATGATTATATCAACACTGGTCATTCTCATTACACTGCCGATTTTAAATGCCAGACTTCACCCAAAGAACAAGGATGACATCATCGAGATCGATCCTAAAATTGTAAAAGAAGTTGAATCTGAAGGTATGGCAGAGACTGCGAGTACAGAAGAAAAAACATTTGCCAGCCGCATGAATAACAGCAGGATAATTGGTGTAAGCATTGGTATCTTAGGCATGATTTATGTTATAACCCATTTTATTCAAGGTGGTTCTTTAGGTCTAAACACCGTTAACTTTACGATGCTTTTTCTAGGCATCTTATTAATGGGAACGCCAGCTCACTATTTGTCTGCGGTATCTGATGGTATTAAGACAGTTGCAGGTATCGTCCTACAATATCCATTTTATGCTGGTATTATGGGTATTTTAGTTGGGTCTGGTTTAATTACGGCGTTTTCAAGTTGGTTTGTAAGTATTTCAACAGAAGCGACTCTACCATTCTGGAGTCTCATTTCAGCGTTTGTAGTCAACATACTGGCGCCATCTGGTGGCGGTCAATGGGCAGTTCAAGGTCCAATCATGGTTGAGGCTGCTCAGAATTTAGGAGCCTCCATACAGCAAACATCAATGGCCGTCATGCTAGGGGACGCATGGAATAATATGGTTCAGCCATTCTGGATCCTGCCCGTACTGGCAATTTCCAAGCTACCATTAAAAGCGGTTATGGGCTATATGGTTGTTATTATGCTTTGGCTTGGGGTTGTACATTGTACAATCTTCCTGCTTTGGGGATTTCTAGGATAACGGCAGACAAATTTAGATAAAGAAGGAGTGTGTGTACAATGAAAGCAGTTATGAAATATAATGAAGCACCTTACGAGTTGTCGATAAAAGAATTACCGAAACCATCAGTTCAGAATGGGGAAGTTTTAGTTAACGTGAGCAGTGTCGGTATTTGTGGCAGTGACGTGCATATGTACGCCGGTCACGCAGGTTATGATTGGATTCCTTACCCACTCACCTTAGGCCATGAGATTACCGGAACTGTTGTCGAAACAAGTCATAACACCTTGCAAGGACAAAGGGTTGTCATAAATCCGTATGTCCCTTGTGGTGAATGTGAATATTGTAAGCGTGGGGAAGAAAATCGATGTGATAATAATAATTTCTTTGTGTCCAAAAGAGCACCATTATCGTTGCAATATGGATTTAGACAAAATGGAGGGATGGCAGAATTTATCGCTGTTCCGGAAAAGAACGTAGTCCCTATTTCAGATGACGTTTCGGACAATGTCGCTGCTGTATCAGAAGCAATAGCTGTTGGGCTGACGGCAGTTGATAAAGCGGGGACAATAGCTGGTAAAAAAGTAATTATTTTTGGACCTGGACCAATCGGGTTAAGTGTAGCAAGCCTATTAGTTGGTTTAAGGGCAGAGAACATTATCATGGCAGGTGTTCCAGGTGACGAAAAACGGCTTGAAAAAGCTGAAGAAATAGGCGTACATCATACACTTGTGACATCTGATAATCTCGTTAATGATTTACTGGGCTGGAATAACGGCTATGACGTGGTATTTGACTGTTCCGGCCATCATTCGGTTCCGGGAAACGCAGCAAAGGTGCTGAAAAAAGGTGGTCAACTTGTATTAGTTGGTATTTCCACCAATACATTCTCGCTTGAAATGGATCAGATTGTGAGAGGTGAGATACAAGTTCGAGGAAGCTATGGTATTACTTGGGATACATTCAAACGAACACTCGAATATGCAACTGACGACGCCTTTCCGTTTGAGAGGCTTGTGACAGGAAGTTATGGTATTGAACGTGCGAAAGAAGCGTTTGATGCGGCAATGGATAAAGCTGCCGGTAAGATTGTGTTGAAGATGAATGCATAAAAATTGGAGGGAATGATATGAAACTCATTGATCTAACGTTGGAACTTTATGACGGACTGCAATCGTTTAAGAGTCATCCACCTTTTGAAATAAAGGAACATTCGACATTTGAAAATTCCGGGCATCGTTATATTTCGCCATGTAAGGGATTCGAATCACGATTGATCACCTTCTCTGACCATAGCGGCACCCATATTGATGCACCTGTTCATTTTATTGAAGGTGGTGAAACAGCTAGTGATATGACACTGGATAATACAATGGGAGAAGCTGTATTCTTGGATGTATCTGACTTTAAAAGCCAGGATGAGGCAGTTACTGATGCGATGATGAAAAGTGCGGAAGAGAAACAAGGAATTCAAGTTCGAGAAAACGATATTGTCCTTGTCCGCACACGAAAGGGCACATGGGGAGATGAAAATTTTGATGAAGCTAAATCATTTGCTAAAAGTGCCGGAGAATGGCTGACAAACAAGAAAGTGAAAACTGTTGGGCTTGATCTGCCCAATATTGATGTAAATGACAATATGAAGCGTGAAGTTCATATGGAAGTGCTTGGAAAAAATATGTACATTGTAGAAAACCTTATAAACCTTGAAAAATTGCCGAAACAAAGGCGATTTCAATTTCAAGCGTTGCCAATAAAAATGAAAAATGCTACCGCGTCACCGGTGCGAGCAATTGCCTTTGTGGATGAATTTTAACATAGAGGGAGAGTTCTTATGGATAGATGGCCTATTTAAAAGATATCTACGGGGAAATTCCTGAATGGGTGCAAAAAATGAATGATTACCATCCGAAGGTGCTTGAGTATTATACAAATCTATGGAATGAAGTAATGAAAGAGGAAAATATTTCTAAAAAGGAAAAAGAATTAATACTTGTTGGTATAAATGCCGCACGCCGGTATGAAAAAGACCTATTGAATCATGCAAAAAGAGCCATTAATTTAGGAGCAAATGTCTGAGTTAGCTGAAATTCTTACTCCATGTATTTTATCAAGGGGTATCCCGGCATGGTTTGAAGGTATTAAGGCTATTCAATATGCAAAGAAATATAGCAACAGTAATGAAATGGCAGATTCAGAACAATCATATGAGGTGGGTGATTTCCAGAACGTGGAAGAAGTGATTGCCTATTTTAAAGAAGAAGCCGGTGATGTGAAGGCCGATTGGGTTGATATTATGAAAAGAAATGCTCCTGATGTTTTAAGGCAATACGGAAATTTAAGGACTTCGATTTTAAAGGATGGAATCGTTCCGAGGAAATTAAAGGAATTGGTACTTGTTGGCATTAATGTGGCAGAACGGTATGAGAAAGGAATTGCACTTCATGTTAATTCAGCAAAGAAGCTAGGGGCAAGTGATCAATAAATATCGGAAGTATTACTTTTGGGATTATTGACAGCGAGCATCCCGGCATAGTTTGAAGGAAGTTCGTTTCTGGAAGTTTCTTATTTTTGATGCAGTTTAAATCAGTCTTTGTTTTAAGCTTCCACGAATTGCATGATCAATAATACAATATTTGTACGGATGATATAATTTTATACTTATTACGAACTAAAGAAATGAGGTGTCTTTCGGATGGCATTCTATAAAAAAATAATCAATGGAAAAATGATTCAAGTTACTGATTATCCAGGTAAAAAGGACCCCATTATTGCGATTCACGGATTAACAGGAACGTATAAAAATATGCATTATTATGCGGAAAAATTCAAAGGTGATTACCGTTTCATTGCTGTGGATCTGCGCGGTCGAGGTAATAGTGATGCACTTGACGCAAATCCATCCATTTTCAAGCATGCAGACGACATTATCGGCTTAGTTGAAG